>CALJPV010000058.1:0-9691 GCA_937980385.1 uncultured Collinsella sp.
ACCTACAACAGCGCGGTTAACAGCCGCGTGCTCTACCATTGAGCTACCGAGGAATTTAAAGCCCAACGGAATGGGCTGAGAAATTCTGGCTCCCCGGGTAGGACTCGAACCTACAACAGCGCGGTTAACAGCCGCGTGCTCTACCATTGAGCTACCGAGGAATAGGTGCGTGCTCACAAGCAACGAAATTTATTATACGGACGATTGGGCGAAGGGCAAGAACTTTTTTGAGAATTTTTCCGACCTAGTCATTGGGGACATCCCCAATGACTACCCAATGACTACATAAAAGCGCCCCCAAGCAGATGTGCTTGAGGGCGCTTCTTGCTTGACTAGCTTTCGATGTAGTCCTTCAGCTTGCTGGAGCGGCTGGGATGACGGAGCTTGGCCAGGGTCTTGGACTCGATCTGGCGGATGCGCTCACGCGTGACGCCAAACTCGCGACCGACTTCCTCGAGCGTGCGGGGATGTCCGTCGACAAGGCCAAATCGCAGCTCGATAACCTTGCGCTCACGATCGGCAAGCGAGTCGAGCACCTGGGTGAGCTGCTCCTGCAGCATGGAGAAGCTGGCGGCATCGGGCGGAACGATAGCCTGGGAGTCCTCGATAAAGTCACCCAGCTGGGAATCCTCTTCCTCGCCGATAGGGGTCTCGAGCGACACGGGCTCCTGCGAGATCTTCTGGATCTCGCGGACGCGGTCGGCGCTCATGTCCATCTCGGCACCGATCTCCTCGGGGGTCGGGTCGCGACCCAGGTCCTGGAGAAGCTGGCGCTGCACGCGGACGAGCTTGTTGATGGTCTCGACCATGTGCACGGGAATACGGATGGTACGGGCCTGGTCGGCGATAGCACGCGTGATGGCCTGACGGATCCACCATGTGGCGTACGTGGAGAACTTAAAGCCCTTCTGGTAGTCGAACTTCTCGACGGCGCGGATCAGGCCGAGGTTGCCCTCCTGGATCAGGTCCAGGAACAGCATGCCACGACCGACATAGCGCTTGGCGATAGAGACGACCAGACGCAGGTTGGCGCTGATGAGCGCCTGCTTGGCCTCGAGACCGACGTTCTCGATACGGGTCAGGCGACGCATCTCGGCGCGGGTGAGCTCGATCTCGCCCGCATCGGCGGCCTCGAGCTTCTCGGTGGCATCGAGACCGGCCTCGATCTTCATAGCCAGATCGACCTCTTCGGAGGCGGTCAGCAGGTCGACTTTACCGATCTCCTTAAGGTACATACGAACCGGGTCGCCGGTCAGCATCACCGTGGAGGCATCGATGCCACGCACGCGCGAACGCGAACGGGACGTGCGCACGGTGCGCTTCTTCTTGCTCTTGGAAGAACCCATCTCAGCGTCGGCCTGACGGGCCATCTTAAGCTCGTGATCGTCGAGCGAGCCGGAATCGTGCTCGTCGTCATCGAAATCGTCGGTATCGCTATCGTTATCGTCATCGTCGACGTCCATGGGGGCGTCGTCGTTTCCGCTCGCGGAGATAATCTGGATGCCGCTGTTGCGCAGCGCGGAATACACCGCGTTGAGCTGCTCGTCAGACACATCGATATCCTTCAGGGCGACCTGAATCTCGTCCTCGGTTACCGAAGTCCTGTTTGAGCCGTTGCCCATGAGCTTTGCAACGTAGGATTCCAGCCCAGTACCCGTGCTCTCACTCTTTTTTGGCACAGATTCTCCCTTCATAGTCCACAGGACTCATTACTTTAGCACACACATTGACGTCTATACCCAAAATTCAGACTGGATATAGGCGCAAATACGCTGGTTGACCACAACATCTAGGCCTGATCGGCGCCCGCCGTCTCCAAACCGATCAAACGGAACGGATCCGCCACGCCACCGATCGACTTTTGAAGCTCGCGCTGGCGCTGAGAATCTTGCATCGCTTGCATCGTCAGCACACGGCGCGCCTCATCGTCGAGCGACCGATCCTGACGAAGCTTTGCCTGTGCGGCGCGCATGCGGCGTTTGATGGTGTAGAGCTCGAGGGTATCGAGCATAAACACGATGTTCGTCTCGGTGGGGTGCTTACTCGTCGACGAAATGCGCCCGGCGCTGACAAGCGACGCTGCCTCGGGACACACCGCGCGCACCGCATCCATGCACGCCGTGGGATCGGTGCCCGGCGGCGTCGCGAGCACGGCCCACGCGATGGACTCGTGGCGCGGATCCACCCACTCAATCGAGCAGATACGGTCGGCATACGTGCGGAACAGGTCGGGATAGCTCGTGAGCATCGTCAGCAGCTCGCGCTCCCCCGCCAAAGACTTTCGTTCCAGGTCGGTCAGCACGATCGGCATCGTCGGCGCCGCAGACGCGCCCGTTGCATCGGCAACCGGCGCCGCGCCATCCATACCAACCGGCACATCAATCGGCGGCATATCGTCGACGACCTCGACCGGCGCGGCCCCGTAGGCCTCGAGCGGAACATAGTCGTACGGCTCTTCCTCGACCGGCGTGGGCACCGGCGGCGTCGCCCCCGACGCCCAAGCACCGCGAGACGCCCCCTGCGAACCAGACGCCCGACCGCCCGCGCCGCCTGCACGCTCGGCCTGCGCCCGCTGGCGCTCGTAGTTCTGCTCGCGACGACGCTCGGCGTCCTCGCGTTTGGCAACATCGCGAAACACACGGCCCGAGCTCGAGCGCACCGTCTCCAGATCCAAACCCAGCAGGTCGGCAATCTGGATAAAGTACGTATCGATCATGTAGCTATCGCGCAGCGGATAGATAAGCGTCAGCGCATCCTCGAGCGCTTTGGCACGACCGCCCGGCGTGGTAATGTCGCTCGACTCCTGCAGTGAGCGGTACACAAAGTCCATGAGGGGCTCGGCGGCGTCGATACGCGTCTGCAGTGCCTCGCCGCCATGCGCGGTGATGAACTCCATGGGGTCGTTGCCGTCGGGAAGCACCACGCAGCGCAGGTCCATCGAATCCTGCTCGATAAACTGAATCGCGCGTCGCGCGGCCTTTTGACCGGCGGCGTCGCCATCGAACATATAGACAATGCGTTTGGCAAAGCGCGTGAGCGTCTTTACATGATGTTCCGTCAGCGCCGTGCCCAGCGTGGCGACGACGTTTTTAATCCCCGCCTCCCAGCAGGCGATACAGTCGGTATATCCCTCCACCACGATGGCGGTATCCTGCGCGACGATAAACTCCTTAGCCCAGTTAAAGCCGTAGAGGTTTCGCTTTTTATGGAACACGCTCGTCTCGGCGGTGTTGAGGTACTTAGGCTGGCCGTCACCCATAATGCGCCCGCCAAAGGCAATGTTATGACCCTGTTCATCAAAAATGGGAAACATCACGCGGTCGTAAAAACGGTCGGCAAGCTGCCCACGTCCACGGCTCACGGCCACGTTGGCGTCGATCATCTCCTGCGGGGTAAAGCCCGCCTGTGACAGATGCGACACCAGCGCGTTGCGACCCGGCGCAAAGCCCAGGCAGTAACGGCGGCAGACGTCGCCGCCCATACCGCGGCTGGCAAAGTACTCGCGCGGGCGGCTGTCCTTACCGCGCATAAGCATGGTGTGATAGAACTGGGCGGTCTCGGCGCACAGGTCATAGATGCGGGCGCGCTTGGTACCGCGCTCGCGATGGGCGCCGGTATCGTGCAGCTCAATGCCGGCACGGTCGGCCAGGTAGCGAATCGACTCGGGAAAGCTCAGGTTCTCGCGCTTCATGATGTAGGTGAAGACGTCGCCGCCCTCGCCACAGCCAAAGCAGTGCCACACCTGCGTGGCGGGGATAATGTGAAACGACGGGGTCTTTTCGCCATGGAAGGGGCAGCAACCCCAAAACTCATGGCCGCGGGGCTTGAGCTCAACCGTTTCCTGCACGATGGTAACCAAATCGGACGCAGCGCGTACCTGGTCTTTTTCCTCATCGCTAATCACGGATGCTCACCCCCTGCTCACCCAAGTTGTGGCGAATATCGTCAATATTACCCTCGACGGTCGCGATAAGCTCGTCCAGCGAATCGAACACGCGCGAAGGGCGCAGCCAGCGCGTAAACGCCAGCGACACCGAGGCGCCGTACAGGTCGCCCGCATATCCGATCAAGTTGGCCTCGAGATGCGCCGAGGCGGCATCGTCGGCATACGTCGGCGGCAGGCCCACGTTGACGGCGGCAGGCCACACAGTATCGTCGACCAGCACCAGGCCCTCGTAGACGCCATCGGCAGGAACCTGGATGCCCTCGGGCACCTGGATGTTTGCCGTGGGAAAACCCATGTCGGAGCCTTGGTGACGACCGCCGGCAACAAGACCTCGCAGCATGTACGGGCGGCCGAGCAGCTCAGCGGCAAGCTCAACATGACCCTGGCGGAGCTCCTGGCGAATGCGGGTGGCGCAGATCGTCTTCCCGTCGACGCACAGCAGCTCATGGCCATAGACGTCAACGCCGCGCTCGGCTCCCCATGCCTGCATCTCGGCAACGCCCGAAGCACCGCCGCGGCCCAACCTAAAGTCGCTACCCACGCGAATCGAGCGGATCTCGACAACGCGCGACAGCAGCTTAAGAAAGCCCGCATGGTCGAGAGCCGCCACCGCAGGCGTAAAGGGAACAGCCACGACTGCATCGACCCCGGTGAGAGCCAGGGCATGCAGACGGTCGGCCGTCGTCATCAGTTTTTGAGCAGGCGAAGGGCTCACCACGACGTCCGGGTCGGGATCGAAGGTGACCACGACCGCCTTGCAGCCGTGGTCACGCGCATCGCGAACGACCGCGTCGATCAGTTCGTGATGCCCCCGATGCACGCCGTCGAACACGCCGATGGCGATGGACGCGGCGCCCAGGCACGCGCAATCATCAAACGCATCGGCGGCGACGATGCGGGCCTCATCCGACTCGCCCGCGAAAAAAATACGCGCGAGCTCGTGAGAGGCCAGCATCATCGAACACCGCCGATCGCCTGCGGAAAGACATGCTCCATAACAAAGCGACCGCCCTCGATACGGGCAAGCGCCTTGAGCCCGCCATCGAGCACCAGCGCAAACGGCGCCTTCGACGCATCGAAGCTCGCAAGCGCGCACTCAATAGGAATACGACGTCCGCACAGCAGATCGTCGGCAAGATCACCCGGCAAGTCGACGCGCGTGGCGCCCAGTGCCGCAATGGGATCCAGGGCAAAGCCGGCAGCGGACTCGGCAGAAAGCTCCTCGACCGCATGGCAGGCACCGATTGAAACAACGCCGGAGGCCGTACGGCGCAATGCAGAAATATGTGCCGCGTTGTCGCAGGCACGACCCAGGTCGCGAGCGAGCGCACGGATATAGGTGCCCTTGCTCACCGAAAACGCCACAGTCCAAACGCAAGCGTCGCCCTCGCCGTTCACGGCAATCAGGTCGGCGGAATAAACCTCGACCGGACGCGGGGGCAACTCAACGGCATTGCCTTCGCGCGCAGACTTATAGGCGCGCACGCCGTTGACAGAAATGGCCGAAAACGCCGGCGGCACCTGCATCTGCGGGCCCAGCATGGCGGACAGGCGTTCGCGAGCATAGGCCGGATCGCGCAGGTCGGCGGCTATGGGCACCGTGCGGACGGCCTCGCCCTCCGCATCATCGGTATTGGTCTCGACGCCAAACGAAATGTCGGCGACGTAACTTTTAGTTTCGAGCGTGAGTATGCCCAACAGACGCGTGGCCTGGCCGACGCCCACCACCATGACACCCGATGCCATGGGGTCGAGCGTTCCGGCATGACCGACGCGCCGCTCATGGAGGGCACGCCGGCATTGCGAAACCACGTCGTGGGACGTGCAGCCCACCGGCTTATCGACGGCGAGCAGCATATTAAGTTGAGAAGGTGTACGACGAGCCATGTACCATCCAAAAAGTTAGAGCTCGACGGTCACCGAAGCGGGATCCTCCCCTACCAGCTCGGCCAGCATGGGAAGTGCCGCGGTGAGCGTCTCGGAAATCGTTCCGGCGTTGGTAAAGCCGGCGGCAGCGTGGTGCCCACCTCCGCCAAAGTTGGCCGCAATCTCGGAAACATCAAGATCGCCCTTGGAGCGCAGGTTGCCGCGCACCTTGGTATCGCCCTCGATGCCCTTAAGGAACAGGCAGACCTCGACGCCCATCACCGCGCGCACCACATCGACCAGGCCGTCGCACTCGTCCGAGGTGACGCCGCAGTCCTTAAGGTCGCTCTCGTACGCATAGCTATACGCGACGCGCCCGTGCGCAACCGTCTTGATGCGACCCATGACGATGGACTTAAGGTGCAGGAACTCGACACGCATGCTCTGATAGACCTCGAGCGCGACGCGCGCCGGATCGGCACCGTGCGCCACCAGGCGCGAAGCAGCATGAAACGCTGCGGCGTCGGCGTTCTGATACTGAAAACGACCGGTGTCGGTGACCAGGCCACACAGCAGGCAGGTAGCGATGCTGTCGCTTGCGGTGATGCCGCAATCGGCCAAAAAGCGGTCGATAATCATGGCGCAAGCAGCGGCATTGACACACCTAAGGCTGACCTCGGCAAACTCCTCGCGCGCCGGGTGATGGTCAAAGCACGCCACGTGGGCCGAACGACGCAACACCTCGGCGGAATTATTGAGGCGCTCGACGACCGGCACGTCTACCGAAATGAACAGGTCCGGGTTACCGGTGTAGGCAGATGCCGGCACCAGCAGATCGGCACCCTCCATAAAACGGTAGATGCGCGGAACGGGATCGTCGTCTGCCAGCAGCAGGGCGATGTCCTTGTCGGGGAACACCTTCATAAGCGAAAGGCCCAGGCCCAACACGGAGCCCAGGGCATCGCCGTCGGGAGAGGTGTGACCCGAGATCGCAATGGAGGACGCACCCTCGATGAGCTCGAGGATGCGTCGTTTAATATCTGCAGACTCGCACGAGGCGAGATCGGCGGAGTTAGTCATCTAAAGCTGCCTCCTGGGCGGCATCCGCTATGGGGTAGCCGTCCTCGTCCTTTTCGATCGCAAGCGTGGCCGGAACGTTTTCCAGCGCACGCGTGATGCGCTCGGCCTCATCGGTCGAGCGATCGATGCGAAAATCGAGCTCGGGCGTGACGCGCCAATCGAGCGAGCGAGCCAACAGGCTACGAATACGGCCCTTGGCGCTGGCAAGCGCCTCCATGACCTCATCATAGCGGCTCGCATCGCACGACACGTACACGCGCGCGAACGAACGGTCCACCGCGACCTCGACCGCGGTCAGGGTGACCAGGTCGAGACGCGGATCGGAAACCTCAAAGAGCAGGATATAACCGAGCTTCTCGCGGAGCTGCTCGCCCAGACGGCGGGTTGCCTGCGTTTGCTTCATAGCGCTACCCCCTACTCGGTACGGGCAACCTGGTCGATGCGGTAACCCTCGATCTGGTCGCCGGGCTTGATGTCCTGGAAGTTCTCCAGGCCAATGCCGCCCTCGGAACCGCTCTTGAGGCTCTTGGCCTCGTCCTTGTAGTGGCGCATCGAGGCGATCTTGCCGTTGAAGACCACGATGCCGTCGCGCACCAGACGCACGGAATCGGTCGCGGCAATCTCGCCCTCCTCGACGCGGACACCGGCTGCGATACCAACTTTGGGCACCTTGAAGGTGTCCAGGACGGTCGCGGTACCCGTGGAGACCTCGACCTCGGTGGGCTTGAGCATGCCGATACGGGCAGCGTCGAGCTCCTCGAGGCACTTGTAGATAACGTCGTAGCAACGGATCTCGACGCCCTCGCGCTCGGCAGCGGAGCGGGCCTTGCCGTCGGGACGCACGCCAAAGCCGATGATGATGGCGTTGGAGGCGTCGGCCAGGACGACGTCGGTCTCGTTGATGGCACCGACGGCGGAGTGGATCGTGTTGATGCGGACCTCGGACTGATCCATCTTGTCGAGCGAGTCCTGAAGAGCCTCGATGGAACCCTGAACGTCGGCCTTGATGATCAGGTTGAGCTCCTTGACCTCTGCGTCGGCGATGGTCTCGAAGAGGTTCTCGAGCGTGACGTGCTTCACGCGGCTCTGCTCCTCGATACGGGCCTTGAGCGAACGTTCATCGGCCAGGGCGCGAGCCTCGCGCTCGTCCTCGAACACGCGGAACTCGTCGCCGGCGTTGGGCACGGACTGCAGGCCCAGGATCTCGACGGCGTCGGAGGGACCGGCCTCGGTGACAGCGCGGCCCTTGGGGTCGAGCATGGCGCGGACGCGGCCATAGGTAAGGCCGGCGACCAGCGTATCGCCCACGTGCAGGGTACCGCGGGTTACCAGCACGGTAGCGACCGAGCCGCGGCCCTTGTCGAGCTTGGCCTCGAGGACATTACCGGAGGCAAAGGTGTCGGGGTTGGCCTTGAGCTCGAGCACGTCGGCCTGAAGCAGCACGGTCTCGAGCAGGTCGTCGATACCGATCTTCTGCTTGGCAGAGATGTTGACGAACATGTTCTGTCCGCCCCACTCCTCGGGGATGACGCCGTACTCGGTGAGCTCCTGGCGCACGCGGTCGGGGTTGGCGCCGGGCTTATCGATCTTGTTGACGGCGACGACGATGGGAACGCCAGCGGCCCTGGCGTGGTTGATCGACTCGACGGTCTGGGGCATGACGCCGTCGTCGGCAGCCACGATCAGGATGACGATGTCGGTCACCTTGGCGCCGCGGGCACGCATGGCCGTAAAGGTCGCGTGACCAGGGGTATCGATGAAGGTGATCTTGCGATCGTTGATCATGACCTGCGAAGCGCCGATGGCCTGAGTGATGCCGCCCGCCTCGCCGGCAGCGACACCGGTGTGACGGATGGCGTCGAGCAGGCTCGTCTTGCCGTGGTCGACGTGACCCATGACGGTGACGACCGGGGCGCGGGGCTTAAGGTCGGCGGGATCGTCGTAGAACGAGAAGGTGTTCTCCTCCTCGGGGGTGATGATCTTGATCTGACGGCCAAGGTCGTCGGCAACGAGCTCGACGAGGTCGTCGGACATGGACTGCGTCATGGTGAGCGGCGTGCCCAGCAGGAACAGGCGCTTGATGATGTCGTTGGCCGGAACGTCGAGCGCCTCGGCGAGCTCCTGGACGGTAACGCCCTGGGAGACCTTGATGGCGTCGAGCTCCTCGGGGTTCACACCCTGGGCCAGCGCTTCCTCAATCTTGCGCTCCTCCTGAGCCTTAGCAGCCTCGCGCTCGCGCTTCTCCTTGCGCTTCTTGCGACGACCGGTGGACTCGCGAGAGGCCTCCTCGACGGCAGCGCGGGCCTCCTCGAGCACCTTCTCGCGGCTGTACTCCTCGGCCTCACGCGCCATGCGGCTGTAGTGGTCCTCATCGTTGCCGTGACCGCCCTTGCGCTTCTTGCCCTTGCCCTGCTTATCGGGGTTGGGAAAGTCCATGCCGGCAGCGACGTTGTTGCTGGCGTTGGTGCGATGGCTGTGCGGACGGCTCTCGGAGGCGTTGCGCTCAGAGTTGTTGTCGAAGGCGTTGCGGTCGTTACGACGGCCACCGCGACGGTCGTTATTGCCGCCACGACGGTTGCCGCGCTCGGCGGCGCGCTCGGCCTTGGCTTTTGCCTCGGCGTCCTTCTTCTCCTTGAGCACGGTCTCCTGTGCGGCGATCTGGTCGAGCAGCGAACGGAAGCGCGAACCGGAGTCGGACGCGGGAACGGCGCGGCGCTGGGCCTCGCGGGCAGCCTCCTCCTTCTCGCGGGCAAGGCGCTCCTGCTCGGCCTTCTTCTTGGCCTCGGCCTCGGCGCGGGC
>CALJPV010000059.1:0-5471 GCA_937980385.1 uncultured Collinsella sp.
TGTAATGAGAAGATTATTAACACAAGTCGAATAATCAATTATTAAATTTAAATATCTTTGTGGCTTTGGATCTTATATCGGATGGTGTCCTGCGAGGGACTATTTTGCATTTGGCATCAGTTTATATTGGTCAACCGTGGTGCTTAAATCTAATGATGAACACGCCTATTTCATAACGATGGGCATAGGCATCCTGGCCTGCATCACCGCATTAATGCTGGCAACCAGAAGTTGGTTAATCCAACCAATGCTAGTCATGCTTGTTGCAACTTTTATGGCTAAAGGAATTGACAAAGTTTTTAAACGAACAGTAATTGTTATTTTTGCAACTGGAACGGCACTTTTGGCATTGTCGTTGATCTATCCTGAAGTTCTTGATTCGTTTTTAAACAGAATCGGAGAAGATACACGGTCTAACCAATATGATATTTTCTATAGCCAGGTTGAACCGGCATCGCTTATATTCGGCAACGGAATTAGCGCTGGATATAGATATGGCACGAATTCAAATTATCCTTTTTTTGATAATCAAATAATTTATTTGATGTTTCATTTTGGCGTTTTAGCCGTTGTTCCGCTTTTGTACGTCCTGTTGCGATGCCTATGTGGTTCTTCCAAAAATAGCCAGTGCAAATTTGTTGCCCTCTTTTATCTCATGGCGATTCTGGGATTATCAACTTACTACTCTTACACAATTAATGTCGGGGTCGTGCTTCTATTTTCATCCTTTGGTTTTGCCCTAAACAACATTGAACCAGAAAGATCTAATCGTATGCGCAATGCGGATGGTGAAAAATAATGGCTTCGAACAAGGCTGCAACCAGTATGTTTTGGGCAATAGGTGAGAGATTTGCCACGCAAGGTACCCTATTTGTTATTTCCCTAATTTTGGCGCGTTTGCTGTCCCCGAGTGATTACGGTACTCTTTCGCTGCTGCTTGTATTTACAAATTTGGCAGACGTGCTCGTCACAAATGGACTAGGCGAAGCGCTGATACAAAAGTCTGATATCAATCAAATTGACTACTCGACAATGTTGTCATGTTCAATTGCATTGTCGAGCATCTTATATGTATTGATATTTTTTGCGGCTCCAAGCATTGCAGACTTCTATGGAAATGCAAATATGTGTCTTTACCTAAGAGTTCTGGCATTACGTCTTCCTCTTTCGGCACTGAATGCAATTCAAAAGGCCTATATCGCAAAGAACTTTTTATTTAGATTGCAATTTTCTGCATCGTTCCTCAGCTCCTTGATCTCAGGATTAGCAGCTATCGTAGCTGCAATGTTGGGTTTTGGTATTTATGCGCTAATCATTCAGCAGATACTTACAGTTTTGATGACAACGGTACTAATGGCTTGGTTAACAAAATGGACGCCTAGACTAAAATTCGTGGTTGGTTCAGCAAGAGAGCTGTTGCCCCTTGGAATACAATTTACAAGTGCCAATCTTATTAATTCTATTTATACAGAAGGTCGTTCTTTAGTCATCGGTAAATTCTATTCCTCCGCAGACTTGGCTTTCTTTAATCGCGGCAACCAATTCCCGGCTTTAATTGTAGGCAACTTAAACACTCCAATTAGTAATGTAATGTTGCCTCTAATGGCTGAAAAGAAAGACAGCCAATACGCGCTCAAATCAGTTCTTAGAAAAGCGATGCAGCTTTCTGCCTATCTCGTTTTCCCCATGATGGGAATTTTGGCTGCGTGTGCGCATCCTCTAGTTCTTGTTCTTTTGGGTCAAAAATGGGCGGAATGCGTCCCGTATCTTCAAGTTGCGTGCTTGTTCTACTTATTTCAGCCCCTCCAATCTATGAATTGGCAGGCACTTAAAGCAGCAGGTCAAGGCGCCCTTTGTTTTAAGCTTGAGGTCATTAAGAAAGCTATTTCGTTCATCGTTTTAATTATGTCGATTCCTTTTGGTGTATTTGCGATCTCCCTTTCAAGTGCCTTTTGCGGATTTGTCTCAATGTTAATTAACATGACCCCGAATAAAAAAGTGCTCGGCTATGGCATATTTGAGCAGCTTATTGACGTTCTTAAGCCGTCAATTGCCACATTGTTTTCCGTGGTGATCGCATTATTATTAATCCACATTTCAAACGGGAATCTTATTTCGTTAATCGTTGCCCCTCTCGGATCCTTAGGGTGTTACATCGTGCTATCTAAGCTGATGAATATCGAAGGATTTAATTTGCTTATGGACAAATTGTCCCTTCGTCGGAATTAACCGTTTTTTGTTAACGGCATTAATGAATCGATCAGGAATGAACTACAGAATGAATAAACAGGTTTTATATTTAGTTCAATCAATTCCGGGGGATAATGCTCCTACAAAACATGCTTTCGCAATTTCCGATTTGCTGGTTAAATGTGGCTTCAACGTCCATTTTGTTCTTGCTGGAATAATTGAGCCGTCATCCAACGCCATAAGCAGTAATTACGACTATCCCTTTGATTTTCCGTATGAGGTGAAATTCGGGCACCATCAAATAGCCAAAAAGTATTACGAGCGGATCTCTTCTTCCTTCAGCTTTAAAGCCTTCACTCGATGTTTCGATCAAATACAGCCCGACTTGGTTATTTATTACGGGATACAACATAAGCTTGCAAAACGGGTTTTAAATCATTGCCATGATTTTAACGTTCCCGTAATCGTTGATGAGACCGATTGGTTTACTCCGAAATTTACAGGAGATTTAGCTGCTTGGCTTGTGGAGAAATCTCGTTCTAAACGGGTGGCTGAAGTGGACAGATTGCTAGATGGAGTTATCGCAATCTCGCCCTTTTTTAAAAAACATTTCGATTCACTTTACTCCTCCCAAGGATATCCAAAGGTTTTTTATTTACCACCCTTAAATAGGGCCGGAGACTCACTTAGTGACCCTTGCTCTCTAGAAGGATTGAAGCGGAGAACTATAACCAAGTTTGTCTATGCAGGTTCTCCCGCTGGGGGAAAAGACTCACTTACAGAGTTTATTTCGCTTATAAGTAATGACGCTATTCCTGCAATCACTCAACCAGTACTCGATGTAATTGGAATTGATTTAAACCAGGCAGTCAGTTTAATGGGAAACATTGCCAGATCTAATAAGGTTCATTTTCACGGTCGTGTTTCCCATGACAGCGTAATCAAAATGCTGCAAGAATCTGACTTTGGAATTCTATTTAGAACTCCTGATTTATATTCTTGCGCCGGATTTTCAACAAAATTCGCTGAGTGCATGTCGAACGGTGTTCCGATGTTATGCAACGCGGTCGGAGGAGCCGATCTTATTCTCGAGAATATGATTGATGGAATTGTTATCCCAGATTTAAGCAATCAAGCTCTTCTAGACGGAATCACAAGCGCATGCAATTTGACTGACCATGAGTTGACAAGCATGAAACGAGCTGCGCTAGAAAAGGCCTTAAAACTCTTTGAATCTGACAATTATATAGATTCTTTTTCATCATTTCTCAATTCAGTACTTTCAATTCGCGACTAGTTATTTCGATCATCCAAAGGAGCGATATGTCAAATAAAATTCTCGTCACCGGAGCGGCCGGCTTCATCGGTGCCTTCCTCGTCAAGAAGCTGCTCGAGGAGTCCGATGATGCCATCGTCGGACTCGACAACCTCAACAGCTACTACGACCCTGGCATCAAGGACGCGCGCCTCCGCATGCTGGCCGAGGTCGATACGGACGCCCGCTTCACCTTCGTGCGCGGGGACCTGTGCGACGCCGCCCTCATCGAGCGCCTGTTCGCCCAGAACGGCTTCGACGTCGTGGTGAACCTCGCCGCCCAGGCGGGCGTCCGCTACTCCATCGAGAACCCGCGCGCCTACCTCGAGAGCAACCTCGTCGGCTTCTTCAACGTGCTCGAGGCCTGCCGCCACCACCCGGTCAAGCACCTCGTCTACGCCAGCTCCAGTTCGGTCTACGGCGGCAACAAGAAGGTTCCTTTCTCCGAGGAGGACCGCGTCGACTCGCCTGTTTCGCTCTACGCCGCCACCAAGAAGTCCAACGAGCTCATGGCGGCCGCCTACTCAAAGCTCTACTCCATCCCGGCGACCGGCCTGCGCTTCTTCACCGTGTACGGCCCCATGGGCAGGCCGGATATGGCCTACTTTGGCTTCACCGAGAAGCTTCGCCGCGGCGATACGATCAAGATCTTCAACATGGGCGATTGCCGCCGCGACTTCACCTACGTCGACGACATCGTCGAAGGCGTGAAGCGCGTCATGGACGCCGCCCCCGAAGTTCAGATGGGCGAGGACGGGCTGCCCCTCGCCGCGCACCGCGTCTACAACATCGGCAACTCGCACCCCGAGAACCTGCTCGACTTTGTCGACACGCTGCAGCGCGTGCTGGTGGAGGAGGGCGTGCTGCCCGCTGACTATGACTTCGAGGCTCACAAGCAGCTCGTTCCCATGCAGCCCGGCGACGTTCCCGTTACCTACGCCGACACCACGGCGCTCCAGCGCGATCTCGGCTACAAGCCCGCGACGCCGCTCGAGGACGGCCTGAGGGCCTTCGCCAAGTGGTATAAGCGCTACTACAACATTTAGGAAATCATGGCCCTGTAACAGGGGCCATTTTTAATGTGAATTATTGTTCTTTGACAATTGGAGAATGACATGAAGATCGCTGTCGCCGGTACCGGCTACGTCGGCCTGTCCCTCGCCGTCCTGCTCTCGCAGCACAACGAGGTGCACGCCCTGGACATCGTGCCCGAGAAGGTCGAGAAGATCAACAACTACGAGTCGCCCATCCAGGACGACGAGATCGAGCGATTCCTGGCGGAATCCAAGGCGGGGGAGCGCCAGCTCGACCTACACGCCACCGTCGACGTGGCGGAGGCCTATACGGGCGCCGACTACGCCGTCATCGCCACGCCCACCAACTACGACTCGGACAGGAACTTCTTCGATACGAGCTCCGTCGAGGCCGCCATCGCCGCCGTGCGCTCGGTGAACCCGGACGCCTGGATCGTCATCAAGTCGACCATCCCCGTCGGCTACACCGCGGGCCTTCGCGAGAGGCTGGGCGACAGCAAGATCTTCTTCAGCCCCGAGTTCCTGCGCGAGAGCAAGGCACTCTACGACAACCTGCACCCTAGCCGCATCGTGGTCGGTGCGCCCAAAGAGGACGCCGACGCCGTCGCGGCCGCCGAGCGCTTCGCACGCCTTCTCGCCCAAGGGGCGGACCCCGCCGAGCTGGAGCGCGTGAACGCCGACGGAACTATTGGCATCCCCGAGCTCGTGCTGGGCACCACCGAGGCCGAGGCCGTCAAGCTCTTCGCCAACACCTACCTGGCGCTGCGCGTCGCCTACTTCAACGAGCTCGACACCTACTGCGAGGTCCGCGGCCTCAACACCCGCGACGTCATCGACGGCGTCTGCCTGGAGCCGCGCATCGGATCGCACTACAACAACCCCAGCTTCGGCTACGGCGGCTACTGCCTGCCCAAGGACACCAAGCAGCTGCT
>CALJPV010000060.1:0-21647 GCA_937980385.1 uncultured Collinsella sp.
CCGCCACGCCAGCGTCGGCTGCGGCTTGCGCGTGCGCAGCGCCCAAGTCGACCTCGAGCGACAGGCCCGCCTGACGCAGGCGCTCCAGCACGGCAAGGTTTTCGGGCACGGCCAGGAACTGCTTGACGCTCGCCGCAATCTTGGGACCGATGCCCTCGCACTCGGCGATGTCCTCTTCACTCGCCAAGATGAGCTTGTCAATCGACAGGAATCGCTCGGCGATGACCTCGCCCACACTCTTGCCCACATGGCGGATACCCAGGGCAAACAGCACGCGACCGAGCGGCTGGCTCTTGGACTTGTTGAGCTCGGCGATGATTTTCTCGGCCGTCTTGAGGCCCACCGGAATGGGATCGCCCTTCTTAACGCCCTTCCTGCTGTTGGAGCTGGCGTACACGCGCCCCGTGTCCAGGCCTGCGATGTCGTCGGCCGTGAGCTGGTAGAAGTCCGCGACGTCGTGAATCAGCCCGGCGGCGATCATCTTGTCGACGATCTCGTCGCCCAGGCCGTCGACGTCCATGCAGCCGCGGCTCACCCAGTGGAGCAGGCGCTCCTTGAGCTGCGCGGGGCAGTCGATGGAGACACAGCGGTAAGCGACCTCGCCATCCTCGTGAACCACGGGGCTGCCGCACACGGGGCAGACCTCGGGCATGTGCCAGTCGACCGAATCAGCCGGGCGCTTGTCGAGCACCGGGCCCACGACCTCGGGGATTACGTCGCCCGCCTTGTGCACGATAATAGTGTCGCCCTCGCGCACGTTTTTGCGACGGATCTCGTCGATGTTATGCAGCGTGGCGCGCGCGATGGTGGAGCCGGCAACCGTCACCGGATCGAACTCGGCGACCGGCGTGAGCACACCGGTGCGACCCACCTGGATGCGAATCTCGCGCAGGACGGTCTGCTTTTCCTCGGGCGGAAACTTAAAGGCAATGGCCCAGCGCGGTGCGCGGGCGGTAAAGCCCAGGTCGAGCTGCTGCTGAAAGCTGTCGACCTTTACGACCACGCCGTCGATGTCGTAGTCCAGGTCACCGCGATGCTCGAGCGCCTGGGCGCAGAACTCGTGGACCTCGGCCGGCGTGGCACAGCGAGCCACGTTGGGGTTGACGCTAAAGCCGGCGCTACGCAGCCAATCGAGGAACTCGCGCTGGCTGTGGACGTGCAGTGGATCGGTATCGGCGATAGCATAGATAAAGGTGGCCAGATCGCGCCGTGCCGTAACCTTGGGATCCTTCTGACGCAGGCTGCCAGCAGCGGCGTTGCGCGGGTTGGCGAAGGGGTCGCGGCCCTCGGCATCGGCCTCTTCATTCAGACGCACAAAACTGCCCTTGGGCATATAGACCTCGCCGCGCACCTCGATGGTGCGCTCACGGTCAGCGCCCATGTGGGCGAGCGCCGGCTCGGACAGGTGCATGGGCACATCCTTGATGGTGCGCACATTGAGCGACACGTCCTCGCCCGTGGTGCCGTCGCCGCGCGTGGCGGCGCGCACAAAGGTGCCGTTTTGGTAGGTAAGCGCCACGCCCAGACCGTCGATCTTAAGCTCACAGGTATAGGTGACGCTACCGGCACCGAGCGCATCCTCGGTGCGCTGGAGCCAAGCGTCGAGCTCGTCCAGGTCCATGGCATCGTCCATGGAATACATGCGTGCCATGTGCGTAACCGGCGTAAACTGCTCGCTCACGTAGCCGCCCACGCGCTGGGTATAGCTGTCGGGCGTCACCAGGTCGGGGTAGGTCGCCTCGATTTCCTGCAGCTCAACGAGCATTTTGTCAAAGGCGGCGTCCGTGATCTCGGGCGCGTCGAGCATGTAGTAGCGATAGGCGTGGTAATCGAGCTCGTGACGCAGCTCGGCCGCACGCGCTGCCGCCTGGGCACGGGCATCGGCCGGTGCAGCGGCATCCGTGTTCGCGGGCGTTTCGGTATCGATATCCACGCCGTCACCAAACAGGCTCGATTGCTCCATAGCGGCACTCCTTCGCTCGATTTCAAACGGATACTAGAGTACCACCGGTCACCATGGCGCCGAATAGCCCTTTCGAACCGCACCGAATCGGCATCCGACGGACCGGGGCGGAGCGCGCGATCAAACCATGCCCTTGCCAGCTCTAATTGATCCGTTTTCCTCCGTCCCCAACGGATCAATAAGAAGAGAGGGGCTGCCCCGCATCGGCGGGACAGCCCCTCTGGCTTCGATATGCGCAATACAGCTCGTTAGAAACCCTGACTGTAGCCTTGGCCCTGGCCCTGCTGGCCTAGCAGCTCCTCCAGGTACTGGCGCAGCTGCTCGTCGGTAATACCGCCGTTGCCGGTGTCGGTCGAACTGTCGTCCTGCTGCTGGTTCTGTAGCTCCTCGTCAGAGCCCAGCTCGATGGTGACCTTCTTCTCTTCCTTGCCGCGCATGAGCGTGATCTCGACCTTCTCGCCCACCTCGTGGCTGCGCAGGGCGATGATCAGGCCATCGGCACTCGTAATCTCGTCGTCGCCCAGCTTGGTGATGACATCGCCCTCCTGGATGCCGGCCTTGGCAGCAGGGCCATCCTCAACGACGCTCGCCACATACGCGCCGCTATCGGTGCTCAGCTTGTTGGTGCGGGCGTTGAGCGCGTTGACGCTCGAAAGCGTGGCGCCCAGGTACGGGTGCACCGGCGTCTTACCGTCGATGATCTGGTCGGCAATGTTCTTGGCGTAGTTGACGGGAATGGCAAAGCCCACGCCCGAGCTGGAGCCCGAGTAGCTCTCGATGAGCGAATTGATGCCCACCAGCTCACCATTGTCGTTGACGAGCGCGCCACCGGAGTTGCCCGGGTTGATGGCGGCATCGGTCTGGATCATGTTTGCATAGATGGTGTTGCCGCTGGTAGAGCTCATGGCCGTGGAGCGATAGAGCGCCGAGACGATGCCCGTGGAGACAGACTGCTCGTTGCCAAACGGCGAGCCGATCGCCATGACCCACTCGCCCACGTTAAGCTTGGAGGAATCACCGATCTCGATCGGCGTGAGCTTGGAGGCGTCGGCATCCTTGAGCTTGATGACGGCCAGGTCGCTCGAGGCGTCGTTGCCCACGAACTCGGCCTCGTAGGTGGTGCCGTCGTCCATGGTAACCACGTACTGGTCATAGCCATCGACCACATGGTTGTTGGTGAGGATGTGGCCCTCGGTATCGAGTACAACGCCCGAGCCGACGCTGCCCGAGCCATCCGACTCGTCGGCAGACTGCGAAAGCGAGCCATTCTGGCTACCGCTCGAAGTAGCGGTGATGGAAACGACGGAGGGCAGGGCCTTGGCAGAAACGGCCTCGGCCAGCGTGGTGTCCTCGGAGTCGATCGTGATCTTTTGCGTCGATGAACCCGAAGCACCCGCCGTCACGGCATTCTTTCCGCCGCCAATGTTGAGCGTGCCACTCATAATGAGCGCAATGACCAGCAGGGCGCCGCATGCACAGCCGGCGAGTGCCGTAATAAAGATCGGCAGCTTTTTGGTCTTGGTCTTGACCACTGTGTGCTTGTTTACAACCTGCTGGCTGCCCAGCGGCTTTCCGGTCTGCGTGTCGTAGGCCTGCACGTAAGGAATGTTGCTGCCGGCAGGCGTCGACTCCACCTGCACACGCGGCTGCTGTTGGGTCTCGCCGGCGTTGCCCGCATCCTGGGGACGCTGGGAATCGTACTCGCTCATAGCTGCGATCCTTTCGTCAAATAACCAAAGGCCCGCCAAACGTGTGGCGGGCCATCATTGTTCACGTTGAGTTGTACCCCAATATGCGGGCGCAAGTGTATGAGAACGCAATCTTTTAGGAATGCTTAAGTTCTGTTGCAGGCCCTAAAGGAACCCGCACCTGCGTCAAAACCACCACAAAGGCGCCTGTCCCCTTTGTGGTGGAAATCTAGTCCTTAAACAGATAGCCCACGCCGCGGACGGTGGTGATGTGCGCCGCGATCTGCGGGCCCACCTTGGAGCGGATGCGTCGGATGTGCACGTCGACGGTGCGCGTGCCGCCGCAGTACTCAAAGCCCCACACGCGGTGCAGCAGCACCTCGCGGCTGTAGGCGCGGTTGGGGTGCGTGGCCAAAAAGCTCAGCAGCGAGTACTCCATCAGCGTCAGGTCGATGGGCTCATCATCGAGCGTCACCTGGTAGGTGGCCAGGTTAATCTCGAGGTTATCGATGTTGAGCACATCGTCGGCGGTAACGGTCTCCTCCTCGCCCATCAGGCGCTGCGCACGAGCCTTGAGCTCGTTGGGCGTCGCCGTGGGACATACAAAGTCGGCATGCGCGTGATTGGGCAGGCGCAAGGTACCGAGCGCCTCGTCGTCGACGATCACCAACATGGGGACGCCGCCACGATCGTCAAGCCACTTGGCAATCTGATCGATACGGTCGCTGCGGATGCCGTCGGAATCGAGAATCAGCAGGTCAAAGTCGTGCGCCGCAGTCGGCGAATCGGGGGTTGCCAGGCTCACCTCGACACCCAGGGTGGTCGTCAAGCTGCGGGCAAACTCGTGGAAGCGCGTCGTGCGCGCCATGAACAGGGCACTCTTTTCGGACATATCGGCCTCCAAAGAAATGAGCTCAATCGTACTGGAACAAGCCAGCGCGATTAGGAGTTCGCCAGGTAGTGCTTGATCTCCCACTCGGTGATCGTAGACTCAAACTTATGCCACTCGTCGCGCTTCTTTTTGAGGAAGAAGCTATGGATATGCTCGCCGAGGGCATCCTTCATAAACTGCGAGTCCTCAAACACGTCGAGCGCCTCTTTGAGCGAACGCGGCAGCGGCGTGTAGCCGGCCTCGACCATCTGGCGGTCGGTGAGCTTGAGCGTCTCGGCCGTTGCCTCGGGCGGGAGCTCCAGCTTGCGCTCAATGCCGTCCAGACCAGCCGCCAGCGTGACGGCGTTGACCAGGTACGGGTTGGCCATGGGGTCGGGGCTGCGAAGCTCGATGCGCGTGGACAGCTGCTTGCCGGGCTTGTAGACCGGGATGCGGACCATACTCGCGCGGTTGCGCAGGCCCCACGTGGCGTACTGCGGCACGGAGTCGCCGCCCGTGGTGATGCGCTTGTACGAGTTGACCGTGGGGTTGGTGATGGCGCTAATCTCGCGGGCATGCGCCAGGATGCCGGCCATGTAGTGCTTGGCGACGTCGGAAAGATGGTACTTCTCGTCGTCCTCGCCCCAAAAGACGTTGTTGCCGTCGTGGTCGAATAGCGACTGGCACAGGAACATAGCGCTGCCGTCCTCGCCCGCCAACGGCTTGGGCATAAAGGAGGCGTGGCAACCGCTCTCGTAGGCCTGCTGCTTAATGATGAGCTTGGCCGTGGTGATGGCGTCGGACATGCTTAGGGCCTCGGCGTGACGCAGGCTCATGCCATGCTGCGAGCGGCCGGCGGCGTGGAAGGTGTACTCCACGGGCACGGACATCTTCTCGAGCGTGAGGACCGTGTTGCGGCGCAGGTCGCGAGCGGCATCGCTCACCGAAAGATCGAAGTAGCCCACGTTGTCGAGCGGCTCAGGGGTGTGCTCGTCGGGGAAGTAGTAATACTCCAGCTCGGCGCCCACGTTGAGCAGATAACCAGCTTTCTCGGCCTTGCGGAACATGCGGCGCAGGGCATCGCGCGGATCGCCGGCGAAGGGCTTGCGGTCAGGGGTGCATACATCGCAGAACACGCGGGCGACGCCGTTGTGGCTCGGGCGCCACGGCAAAATCTGGAAGGTCGAAGCATCGGGAAACGCCAGCATGTCGGCTTCCTCGGGCGTGGCAAAGCCCTCGATGGCGGAGCCGTCAAAGCCAATACCCTCCTCAAAAGCGACCTCGAGGTCCTCGGGGCTAATGGCAAAGTTCTTGAGGCGGCCGAGAATGTCGACAAACCACAGACGTACAAAGCGGATGTCACGCTGCTCTACGGAGCGGAGTACGTAATCGATGTTCTGCTGGTTCATGTCGCTCCCCTTTCTTTCGGGCGGGTTTCGACTGGTCTATATCGCAGATACTATCGCAGAAAAATGTTTCCGCAGGGTTAAAGCGTATCAAGCGCTCAAAAAACGTGTGTGAACAGGCAGTTGCGAACGAATGGTTAGCGCGAGGTTGATGCGCGGTGTTCGATGTGGCCGGGAATCTCGATGCGCTTGGGGGCGAGCTTTGCGGCCTCGCCCACGGTGGTGGTAACAACGTCGATGCGCTCGGAAAGGCGCTCGACTACGCGCTCGGCAATGGTGAGGGTGTCCTGCGCGGCCGTGGTCACGCCACCAAAGAGCACATGGTTCCAGGGGTAGTCGTCAAACGTCGCGATCTTGAGCCCCGCCGGCAGCGAGGGTCCCAGCTGCGCTAGCGCCTCGGTCAGACGCAGGAAAACCAAGCCGTTGACAGCAATGAGGCCGAGCTTTTTACCTGCATAGCCGCGGATGGTCTCGTCCAGGCGGCCGACGCCCGTGGCGCCCCCGTCGGCCAGGGTGACGACCTCGCCGGCAAGGCCGCGGTGCAAAAGCTCGTCGGTAAAGGCCTCGGCGCGCTTGCGACGCACGGGGCTGTCGTCGCTTGCCTCGGTGAGCAGGCACAGGCGCTCGCTGCCAGCGGCGGTCAAGGCGTCTACCAGGCCGGCGACCAGCTCACGGTTGTTAGATGTCACCAGATCGACACCGCCGTCGGCAACGTCGCGGTCGAGCAGCACAACGGGCAGGCGCCCCGCGGCCGCGGCGATCGCCTTGTCGTTGCCTCCGCAGGTGTTGACGACCAGGCCGTCCACGTCAGCATCGATAAGTCTGGCGAGCGACTCGGCCTCCTTAGCGGGGTCGTTGCCGCTAATGGCCGTCATGAGCGAGCAGCCGCGCGCGGCGGCGCTGGCGGAAAGTCCTTCAAGCATGGCGCTCGAGAACGGGTTGGCGATGTCGGCCAGAATCACGCCGATAAGGTTCGTACGCGAGGAGCGCAGATTGCGTGCGGCGGCACGCGGGCGATAGCCGGTGCGCTCGATGACCTCGGCGATGCGGGCGCGGGTCTCCTCGGTCATTTGCCCGGGACGGTTGTTGAGATAGCGCGAGACCGTGGCCGGGCTCACACCCGCCTCGGCGGCAATGTCCTTGATTCTCATCTGCGCCATGGCGCACCCCGTTTCCCAATTGTCAGCAGTCTGAGCCATTTTAGGCATTTTTTTAAAAATCTCGGTTGCAAAACGCCGTAGGTGAGCGGCATCGTTTTTGCGTCTCGAGCAGATGCAGTGATGGGCTAGATAGACGAGTCTTTGGACAGCTCAAAATAGTCGGGATGCAATGCGATAACCGGGCCCTGTTCCTCGGGCATCAGGTGCAAGTGCGTCTCGGCCAGATAGCTCGCCGCGTCGGTATCGCCCCTCTTAATGGCCTCGAGAATCCGGCGATGCTGCCGACGAATCGGCTCCCAATCCAGGTCCTGCGACACCATACGCAGCCAGTTATACCGCTCAAAATGCGTATTGACGCTCTTCATCCAATCCCACAGCATATGGCGGTCGGCAATCTCAAAGCACGTCTCATGGAACAGGTTGTCCAGATCAAAAAAGCGACGCGTCTCGCTATGGTCGAGCGACTCGGACTCGGCAAGAATCTGCTCGAGCCGATGTTTTTGCTCGGGCGTGACGGCCGAACAGCATTTAATAAGCACGCTTCTTTCGAGTTTCTCGCGCAAGAAACAGGCGTTCTCGGCGCGCTCCATGCTGATCTTAGAGACGTAGGTGCCGCTTTTTGGACGCGTTTCCACCAGCTCCTGCTCACGCAGGCGCACAAAGGACTCGCGAATGGGCGTGCGCCCGATTCCCGTCTCCTTTTCCAGACCAATCGCTGAAAGGCGCGTACCGGGCTTGAGCTCGGCATAGATAATCTTGGAGCGCAGTGCGTTGTATGCCTGATCTTGCAAGCTCTGATAATGCTGGTGTTGTTCCATAAAGCCCTCGGATGAAGCCCACGGTTTGTCGAATTTCACCACGTAATACTATCGCATCGACACGCCCCAGCTCCCAATCAGTCTTTTTGGGACGGGGCTCTTTTAGCTACCCTGGCCCGCAAATCGGCCCCCTTGCCACAAAAGTGGCCCATCTACTACGTTAACACGGATAGCCTCGGCCATACCGAAAACCGTGAAAACAAAACCGCAGGTAGACAGCTTGTCGATTTTCGAAAAAGCCGACTATGGTTGACCCCTGCGGCTTAAACGTAGTAGATAGGCCTTTTTCGTGGCGCAGCACTACTGCACCCCAAATTGGCACCCCGAGCCTGTTATAAGTTGCTGTGAAATACGGACGGTTGATAATCAAGGGTTGATAATCAAGGCGCGCTATACGGCTTGCTATATCTCACTATACTTTGCTGTACGTCGCTATACTTTGCTATAACTTGACAATAATCGGCCCGTTACCATCCGGGATATAACGGGCCCCAAGCCAACGCTGGCTTGGGGCCCGTCTTGTACCATGGCTCTTTTGGACTATGAGCACTCGTATTTCGTGGCCCGCCCGGTTCCCTGCCTTACGATTATATTCCGTTCAAGCAGAGATTCGAGTGCCGCCAACGTCCGCATGCGGCTCAGCCCCGTCTGTTTTTCAATTTCGCTTCGCGACATAATTCGCCCACCCGACAAGGCCTTGAGAACCTGGACCTCTTCCTCGGACCCTTCAAAGGCATCGGTAACGGGCAATGTGACGGCCACCATGCCGCCGCGAACATCAAAAATTGGTTGATTGATCGAATCGCGATAGGCACGTCTAATGCGCGCAATTCCCGTACCAAATTTCTCGATGTAATCCAGCTTTAAGAAGGCCTCTGCAATGATGGGGTTTCTGAGCACGGATATCTGCCCATACAGATATTGTTCCGTCGTCAAACCGGCAGGCAGCGATCCGGGCGAAGTCACAACGACGCGATCGTCGTACAGGGCAATTTGAACATTCGCTCGAACGTCCCACGTCCGATGCACCAAAGCGTTTGCGACAGCCTCGCGAAACGCCTCGAGAGGAATTCGATCGGTTTGGACGCGCTCCATCCCTTCGATACGCTCAAAACGGTAGTAGCGTGCAAACATAGCCACCGCCCTGTCCACCTGCTCAATTGCGGATACATTTGTCGCCGTCTCACGGTCCAAGATCACATCCTCGGTATCGCCAAAACGGACGCAGTCGATGCCCGTAAAATCATTCCTATCCGCCAAAATCGCCGCAGCGTTGGTATAGCCATCTTTGCCGAGCAAGCGAAGTGTGCGCATAATATCCGGCGTTAGCTCGGAAATGCCGAGATGTTCAACACACTTATGCTCGAGCGTGTGAAAACTCAAGTCCTGGCGAGCCGATGTGAGCGCGTCGAACGTTACGTTGCTGCCTTCGAGCGTCAGCCTGCCATACTCAAACCGGTCGACCTCCACCGTTGCCGAATCGTTTCGCCTGTAGGCCTTTCCCTTGCTTCGATAGGGTTTGTCCTGGCCCTCATAAACCGTAAGGATTACGGTCCCGTGTTTCTCATCGGGCTCGAGCGTGTAACGGGGAGCGGGGTCCAAGCTGTCATTAATCATGTTCTCGATGCGGAGACACTCTGCGACCGGATCTGCAAGGCCGACAGCCACGCCCTCGTCATCAACGCCAAACTCAATCTTGCCCGTCCCGTAATTTGCATAGGCGCTCACCGTTTTAAGAAACGTCGGCGTAACGCTTTCCTTGTATTCGACTGTAGGGCTTTCTCTAACAACCATATGAACAACCCCCTCGTTTCGTACCATTCATAACCGTATTATAAGACGAAAACTGTTTGCGTACTGATTTATCCAAGACGCAAATGGTTTTCGTCTTTATTTGCGTACGGAATTAAGACGCATAATTTCGCTTTCGTATGGCTCAATACCGGACACAGACTGTTTTCGTCTGTCAATACGTCTGCAATCCAAACGAAAAGAGCCCCGAGCTCGTATGAACTCGGGGCTCTTTGTGCCGCACATCTATGAAAGGAGAAATTCGATGCGTACGGGCGCTATTCCATGAAGCCACCCTGGGATGGCGGCAACCTCGTCGTTACCTGTCCGATGGGCGTGCTCAAGGCATCCGTTCCCCTCTTTATCGACGTAACGGGCAAATAAGCTCGTCGAGGAGACCATCCGCACGCACCACGGTGTGGCCGACGCCATCGAGGCGCGCAACCCCACCGCAGCGCACGACGCGATGTATCTGCACCTGGTCTACAACCGCAACATGATTGCGGAAGACGCACAGACAAAAGGCCTTTAGGGCTCGACCATGATCTTTCTTTGATAAAACGCAAAAGCGGCGGCCGCTTGCGCTTTATCAAATGGTGCAATGGGGCCAGGTTTACATGCACCAAGTTGGTACAAAGCAACCTGTCCCCCACGCACAAAGGGTTGACTAGAGCTCGCAGGCAACCTTGTAGCCATCGCCGATGGCGTCGCGGATGTTGCCGCACTTGTTGGCGTCGCCCAGCACGTGGGTGGTAACGCCGGCTGCAGCCAGGTCGTCGGCCAGCTTGGTGTTGGGACGGTAGCCCATCGCCAGCACCAGCGTATCGGCATCGGCGATGGTGTGGACCTCGCCATCCTTCTCGTAGCTGATGGTGTCCTCGGTAATCTCGGTCACCTTGGCCTCGGTCAGCACGTGAACGCCCTTGGAGAGCATGCGCGTGATGAGCACCGCGCGTCCGGCGCCGCCCTCGTTGGCGGCGAGCGTCTTGGTCATCTCGATAACAGTGACATCGCGGTTGGCCGGCGACAGGTCGTTGACCAACGGGGCCAGGTAATCGGCCGTCTCGCAGCCGACGGTGCCGCCGCCCACGATGACGATCTTCTTGCCCGGGAAGGCCTTGCCGCCCAGCAGGTCGTCAGCCGTCATAACCTGCTTAAAGCCCTGCATAAAGGCCGGAGCGATGGGCTCGGCGCCATAAGCTAGGACGACCTCGTAGCCGGCGTAGTCACGCTGAATGTCCTCGGCCGAAAGCTCGGTACCAAAGACGCACTTCACGCCCGCCTCAGCAAGACGGCGATACTGGTACTTGATCACGCGGGTGAGTTCCTGCTTGGCCGGCGGAACGGCCGCGATACGCATCTCGCCGCCCGGTTCGTCCTGCTTATCCACGAGCACCACGTTGTGGCCGCGCTTGGCGGCAATGAACGCCGCCTCCATGCCCGCAGGACCAGCGCCCACAACCAGTACGTTCTTGGCCTCGGCGGCAGGCTCGTAACCGGCCTCGTCGCGCTCAACATCGGGGTTGACGGTGCAGGAGATGCGCTTGCCGAACATAATGCCGTTCAGGCAGCGCAGGCAGCCAATGCAGGGACGGATGTCGTCGGCGTTGCCGGCAGCGGCCTTATTGCAGAACTCGGCATCGCACAGATTGGCGCGGCCCATCATGCAGATGTCGGCAGCGCCGTCCTCGATCAGCTCCTCGGCAATCCATGCCTCGTTAATGCGGCCAACGGTGGCGACGGGAATGTTCACGTGCTTCTTAATCTCACGCGAGCAAGCGGCGTGCGAGGCCTGCTGCGTGCCGGCGGCGGGAATCGCAGAGCCGCGCTTGATGGTGGTGCCGCCCGACACATGAATCATGTCGAGGCCGGCCTTCTCCAGACGACGCGAGACATAAATCATGTCGTTGAGGGTCAGGCCGCCATCGGTGTACTCATCGCCCGAGATGCGGACGTCGATGATAAAGTCCTTGCCGCAGCGCTCGCGAATCTCGGCAATGACCTCGAGCAAGAAGCGCATACGGGCGTCGAGCGAGCCACCATACTCGTCGGTACGCTTGTTGTAGAGCGGAGTCAAAAAGCCGCCGAGCATGCCGTGGGCGTGTGCCGCATGGACTTCAACGCCATCGACGCCAGCCTTCTGCATACGCACGGCAGCGTCGCCAAACTGATGCGTGAGCTCGTGAATCTCGTCGACCGTGATAGGGCGCGGTGCCTCGCGGGCGTAAGACGGGCCCACAAAGGACGGAGCGATCAGGCGAGGCGTGCCCGGAATGTTAAAGGCCATGTAGGCGGGGTGGAAGAGCTGCGGCATGATCTTGCAGCCGTACTCGTGGACGGCCGCGGCGAGCTTTTCCCAGCCGGGGATAAACGTGTCGTCGTAGCAGCACATGTCACCCGGCAGGTAGGTATAGGTGGGCTCGACCGTCACGACCTCGGTGATGATCAGGCCCACGCCGCCCTTGGCGCGGGCACGGTAATGATCGACCAAGTCGTCGGTCACATAGCCATGATCGGCCAGGTTGGTGGACACCGGCGGCATAAAGACGCGGTTCTTGACCTCGGTTGTACCGACCTTGATCGGACTAAAGAGCATCGGGTAGGCAGAGGACTCCATACAGGCTTCCTTTCGTTTGAGCCGCTCGGCGGCAGTTGCTAACGTACCTATCGTATCAGCAACTGCCGTATCCGTAGTCAAACATGCCCAAACGCCGGTCGGCTAATGAATACCGCGGCCCAAGTCTTCGGCGATTTTGTCCACGCCCTTAAGTGCGGCGCACGTCTTTTTGTTGGAACAATGCCCCGTGCAAACGCCACCCTGAGCGCAGTCGGCGCAGGTGCCCTTGCGGTAGATGCGCACGCATACCGCGACAAACGCAATACCGATAACAGCCAGTACAACAATATCGATAGGTGCCATAGCAAGCCTCCTCTAGTTAACCACCACTTACTTTACCCCATTCTCCACCCACCAAAAAGGGACGGGCTTATTTTGATCAGTTTTATCTGCGGAAACGCCACATCTCCCCCACCAAAAAGCCCGAGTGTCGCTGGGACACCCGGGCTCGTGGAAAGGGGTTAATCCTTATTCGGACTTAAGCGGAAACTGCAGCAGAAGCGGTGTTGGTCTCGTCCTCGTCGGTCCAAGCGTGCTTGGGCATGGGACGGAAGATCTGGAAGAGCATCGCAACCAGCAGCACGATGGCCACAACCGTCCAGATACCAAACTGCCCAAGGACAAGCAGGTTATAGAACTGGTTGATGAACAGGCCGATGACCCAAGCGAAAGCGCACTCGTAGCCGATGGCAATAGCGGTCCACTTGCCGGAGTCCATCTGGTTGCGGATGGTGCCAATGGCGGCAAAGCACGGAGCGCACAGCAGGTTGAACGCGCCAAAGGCAACGCAAGCGCCCATGGTGGGGAACATGCCGGCAAACGCGGTCCACAGGCTCGGGTCGGTCTCGCCCGCGTCGGCGACGGACAGCAGCGATCCGGCGGTGGCGACGACGTTCTCCTTAGCGACAAGGCCAGAGACAGTCAGCGCGGTTGCCTGCCAGGTGCTAAAGCCAAGCGGGGCGAAGATCCAAGCGACCAGGTTGCCGAGCATGGCAAGCACGGAGTAGTCCATGAACTCCTCGGGGATGCCGTCCATCGCAGGCAGGAAGCCAAAGGAACCGTTGTAGCTACCAAAGTTGGACAGGAACCAAACCACGACAGTGGACGCGAAGATGACCGTGCCGGCCTTCTTGATAAAGGCCCAGCAGCGCTCCCACACATGCAACGCCCAAGAGCGAATCGCCGGGAAGTGGTAGGCAGGAAGCTCCATAACAAACGGCGTCGGGCGACCGGCGAAGAGCTTGGTCTTCTTGAGCATGAGGCCCGAAGCAATGACGGCAAAGACACCCAGGAAGTAGAAGAGCGGGCTGATCCACGCGGCGGTGGTGGAAGAATCGCCGATGATGGAACCCATGAGCAGGGCGATGATCGGCAGCTTGGCGCCACAGGGAATGAACGTGGTGGTCATGACCGTCATGCGGCGGTCCTTCTCGTTCTCGATGGTCTTGGTAGCCATGACGCCGGGGACGCCGCAGCCCGAGGACACGAGCATAGGAATGAAGGACTTACCGGACAGGCCAAAGCGGCGGAACACGCGGTCCATGATGAAGGCGACGCGGGCCATGTAGCCGCAGTCCTCCAGGAAGGACAGCATGACGAACAGCAGGAACATCTGCGGCACAAAGCCGAAGATGGCGCCCAGGCCGCCGACGATGCCGTCGCAGACCAGCGAATCGACCAGGCCACCGTCCTCGGTGCCGCCCGCCACAAGGGCGTCGTGGACCATGGTGGTAATACCCGGAACATAGGGGCCGTACTGCGCCGGGTCGACCGAGTCGGCGTTGTCGCCCGCGGCCTCGACGGCCGCATCGTAGGCGTCGCGGCCCTGACCGAGCACATACCAACCGTCGGTGCCAAAGAGCTGGTCGTTGGTGAAGTCGGTCACCGTGCCGCCCAGGGTGGAAACGGCGATGTAGTACACGCAGAACATGATGACCACAAAGATCGGCAGGCCCAGGATACGGTTGGTAACCACACGGTCGATCTTCTCGGAGGTGCTCATCTTGGCCGGAGCCTTGGTGAGACACTCATCGATGATGTGCGCGATGACGCCATAGCGCTCACCGGTGATGATGGACTCAGCGTCATCGTCGCAGTCCTGCTCGCACTGGGCGACCAGCTCCTCGACGCGAGCGGCCTTCTCCTTAGTGAGGTTAATGAGCTTGCAGGCGTCCGCATCGCGCTCGAACAGCTTGACGGCATAGTAGCGGCGCTTGTTGGCGGGAACGCTTGCCGGCAGGTTGTTCTCGATGTGCGTCAGGACATCCTCGATGGAGGAATCGAACTTGTGCTCCGGCACCTGGCCCTTAGAAGCAGCGGACTTTTTGACCTGCTCGAACAGCTCCTTGATGCCCTTGTTCTTAAGAGCCGAGATCATCATGACCGGACAACCGAGCTTCTTGGAGAGCTTGTCGGTGTCGATCTTGTCGCCATTCTTCTCGACCAGATCGGCCATGTTGAGGGCAACGACCACGGGCAGGCCGGTCTCGATAACCTGAAGCGCCAGGTACAGGTTACGCTCGAGGTTGGTGGCATCGACCACCTGAACGACGACATCGGGCTCGCCGCTCATGAGGTAGTCGCGCGAGCATTGCTCCTCGGGGCTGTAGGGGGAAAGCGAGTAGATGCCAGGGAGGTCCGTGATGGTAACGTTCTTGTCGCTTAGGAGCTTGGCCTCCTTTTTCTCAACCGTGACGCCGGGCCAGTTGCCAACGTAGCCGTTGGCGCCGGTGATCAGGTTGAAAAGCGTGGTCTTGCCGCAGTTGGGGTTACCCGCCAACGCGACATGGATCTGAGAATCCGCCATTCAATCCTTCTTCCTTGTGTGCCTGCGCTGCTTTCTCCGCGCAGGCTGGATAAAGTGCTTCAAAGTTGCAGCATCAAGTTAGAAAAACCTAACTTTATCTGCAGAAATATACGCCTCGGGCCCTTACTGGACCTCGACGACGGCCGCCTCCTCCTTGCGGATGGAAAGCTCGTAGCCGCGCACGTTGATCTCGACCGGATCACCGAGCGGTGCAACCTTCACGACCTTGAACGAAGTGCCCTTGATGAGCCCCAGGTCCATAAGGTGGCGGCGAAGCGCACCCTCACCGTGAAGCTTGACGATGGTGGAGCTCTCACCCACCTTAACGTCACCCAACGTCTTCATTTACTTGTCCCCCTTTCAGTGCGTACAGAAATACCGTCGACTAACCGACGGTCATGATGTGCATGGCGACCTTGGAATCGATGCCAAAGCGTGCGCCCAGCACCGTGACGATGATATTGGCGCCACTCGAGCTCACCACGTGGATTTCGTTGCCCTCGACAAAACCGAGGTCCTTGAGGTGGTGCTTCATGTCCTCATTGCCCTTTACACGAGACACGCGCACGGTTTCGCCCGCTTTTACCATCGAAAGCGGCATGGCCGGCATCTGCGGTCCGCAAGACATGAGTGGCTCCTAACGTCAGTTCGTCCTCAACATCGACGCGATAAAAGTTAACCACGTCTATGTTCGCTTTAGTAAACTAGCACGTGGTTAACTTTTTGGAAAGGGTCCCCATTCAGATTTCGAAAAAGTTTCCTATACGAAACAAAGGCACCGCAAAGCCATCTCTTTGCGGTGCCTTTTGATGCCAATATAAATGTGACAAAGTGACAGTCCCTTTGTCACATTGTTGAGGTTAAAGCGAGAGGTTTCTGATCGACGTGACGCAGGAGGCCTCATCCACGCCCGAAACGCGGAACACGACATCTTCGCCACATTCGCCGCAGAGTGCCATGAGCCCTATAACGTCGCGGCCATCGGTATGGCGATCGCCGATACTGACTGACACGTCGCTACGATGCTTGGCAATGATGTCATAGAGCAGCGCAACCGGGCGGGCATGCAGTCCCAACGGATCTTTAATCGTCTTCGTAAACTCGACCATGTCCCCTCCCACGACATCGCACATTCGGCCGGCAAACCCAGCCACGTGGTAGTTATTGTACGTTACCGGCGCACCCCCGTCTCACAAAAAACGAGGGGAGGCACACGTCCTTCCCTCGTTGCTGGCAATAGGTAGCCGCTCGCCTACATCAGGCGCAGGCTGACGTCCTTGAGCTGGGCGCCGGAAACGGCACTCGGAGCACCCGACATAAGGTCGGAGCCGCTGGCCGTCTTGGGGAACGCCATGACGTCGCGGATGGAGTCGGAGCCGGTGAGCAGCATGCACACGCGGTCCAGGCCCAGAGCAAAACCACCCATCGGGGGTGCACCAAACTTGAGCGCCTCCATGAGGAAGCCGAACTGCGACTCGGCTCGCTCCTCGGTGAAGCCCAGGAGCTTGAGCATAGACATCTGCATCTCGGCGTTGTGGATACGCATACCGCCGCCGCCGGCCTCAAAGCCGTCCATGACAAAGTCGTAGGTGCAGGAACCGGCCGCCAGCGGGTCGGCCTCGATCTTGGCGATGTCGGTCTCGGTCGGCAGCGTGAAGGGCTGGTGCTCGGCAGCGTAGGCCTTGCGGTCCTCATCCCAGTGGAACAGCGGGAAGTTGACGACCCACAGGAAGTCGTGGCCCTCGCGCTTGATCTCGAGCGCATTGGCCATGTGGGAACGCATGCCGCCCAGGATCTCGTCAGAGAGCAGGCGCGGGCCGGCGGCGAACATCACGAGGTCGCCAGGCTCGACGTCCATGCGCTCGCGCAGAGCCGCCATCTCCTCGTCCGAGAAGAACTTGACGATGGGGCTGTTGATGGAGCCGTCCTCACGGAAGGCGATCCAGGCCAGGCCCTTGGCGCCAAACGTGGAGGCCACGCCGGCGAGCTTATCGATCTTGGCACGTGCCCAGGCGCCGGCGCCCTTGGCGTTGATGGCCTTGACGACAGAGCCCTCCTCGTTCGCGGCAGTCGCAAAGACCTTGAACTTGGAGTTGGCAAAGATGTCGGTCAGATCGACCAGGTGCATGCCATAGCGGGTATCGGGCTTGTCGGAGCCATAGGTGTCCATGGCCTCCCAGTAGTTCATGCGACGCAGCGGCGTGGGCATCTCGACGCCCATGCGGCCGAAGGCATCGGCCAGGACCTCTTCGAGCGCGCTCATAACATCGTTCTGGTCCACGAAGGACATCTCGATATCGACCTGGGTGAACTCGGGCTGACGGTCGGCGCGCAGATCCTCGTCGCGGAAGCACTTGGCAACCTGGTAGTAGCGCTCGACGCCACCGACCATGAGCAGCTGCTTCAGGAGCTGCGGGGACTGCGGCAGGGCGTAGAAGTTACCCGGCTGAATACGGCTGGGAACGATGAAGTCGCGGGCGCCCTCGGGCGTGGACTTAAACAGGGAGGGCGTCTCGACCTCCATGAACTCACGGTTGTGCAGCGCCTCGCGAATGGCAAAGGTGAAGTCGGAGCGCAGCTTGAGGTTGGCCATCATCTCGGGACGGCGGAGGTCCAGATAGCGGTAGCGCAGGCGGGTGTCCTCGCTGGTCTCGATGCCGTCCTCGATCTGGAACGGCGGGGTGACGGACGTGTTGAGCACCTCGGCGTGGTCGGTCAAGACCTCGATCTCGCCGGTCGCGAGCTTAGTGTTGGTGGTCTCCTCGCCACGGGCGCGCACGACGCCGTGAATCTTGATGGGCCACTCGGGACGCATGGTCTCGGCGATCTTAAAGGCGTCGCCGTCGGAGTGCTCGGGGTCGAAGGTGAGCTGCGTGATGCCCTCGCGGTCGCGAAGGTCGCAGAAGATAAGGCCGCCGTGGTCGCGGCGACGGCTCACCCAACCGGTGAGGGTGACCTCTTCGCCCACGTTCTCGAAGCGAAGCTCGCCGCAGGTACGGGTGTGCATGGAATGCTCATCGATGGGACGGGTCTGGCTCATACCAGTGATCCTCCTTTATGGATCTGTGCCGCCCCGTGTCGTTCCGGGCGGCGTCGTACAGATTTGCCCAGCCTGCGTAAACCGCGCAGCCAGACATGGCGTTTTATCTTATCGCACCCGCGTCGATGTGCCGCGAAAAAGTAGCTCTTGCCCAAAGACTTGACGGAGACGAAACAATTGACGCGGCCTGGCCGTCGCCAAGGCGCGCCGCGTGCGACAATGTGCCCCAATACAACCGCACTCGGAAAGGCCCGTCATGACCGCACGCCTCATCGTTATGGATATCGACTCCACGCTCATCAACCAGGAAGTCATCGACCTGTTGGGCGAGGAGGCCGGCGTGGGCGAGCAAGTTGCACAGATCACCGAACGCGCCATGCGCGGCGAGCTTGACTTTAAGCAGGCGCTCGAGGAGCGCGTGGGGCTGCTTGCCGGCTTGGATGAGAGCGTGTTCGAGCGCACCTTTGCGCGCGTGACGTTTACCCCCGGCGCGCTGGAGCTTGTGCGATCGGCACACAGCAAGGGCTGGAAGGTCGGCGTGGTAAGCGGTGGCTTCCACGAGGTCGCCGACAAGATCGTGACCGCCGCGGGCATCGATTTTTGCCTGGCCAACCGCCTGGAAGTCGCAGACGGCAAGCTCACGGGTAAGCTGGCGGCAGACATTGTGACCAAGGAGTCCAAGCTCATCCAGCTGCTGGATTGGGCGGTTGAGTGCGGTGTCGACATGGCCCACACCGTCGCGATCGGCGACGGCGCCAACGACATCCCCATGATTCAGGCCGCGGGCACGGGCATCGCGTTTTGCGCCAAGCCCAAGACGCGCGAAGCCGCCCCGTTTGCCATCGACGAGCGCAACCTGATGCTCGCCATGGACATCATCCTGCGCGACTAGCCGATCCGTCTAACAATTGAATCAGTCTGTCCTATAGTTTCCGAACAATTTTGTCTTAGTGTTCGGAAACATACCCTTTGAGTGCTAGACTTTGCGCCGTCGAAGGGAACATATATGGATAAGCGAGATCTTGAGCAATTGCTGAGCGATGTTGCCGGCGGATCAGTCGCCCCTGCCGACGCGCTTACGCGCATCCAGACGGCGCCAACCGCCGATCTGGGTTTTGCGCAGCTCGATCTTTCGCGCGGGGTGCGCCAGGGAGCCGGCGAGGTTGTCTACGGCGCCGGTAAAACCGCCGAGCAGATTGCCGCCATTATCGAAGCGCTGCACGATGCCGGCCAGGAGCGCATCCTGGTCACGCGCCTGGACGCCGAAAAGGCAGACCGCACCTCGGAGCTCCTCGACAACGGCATCGACCTGGGATATGTCCCGGACGCACAGCTCGCCCTCGTGGGAGGCAAGCCCTCCCCTACCGGCAACGGACGCATCGTCGTCGCCTGCGCCGGCACGAGCGACCTGCCCGTCGCCGAGGAAGCCGCATTGACGGCCGAGTTCTATGGCAACGAGGTCGACCGCCTCTACGACGTGGGTGTCGCCGGCCTGCACCGTCTGCTCGCGCATGCCGAGGAGCTTGCCCAGGCACAGGTGGTCATCGCCATTGCCGGCATGGAGGGCGCACTGGCGAGCGTTGTCGGCGGCCTGGTGAGCTGTCCGGTCATCGCCGTTCCCACCAGCGTGGGTTACGGCGCGAGCTTTGGTGGTGTAGCCGCGCTACTCGCCATGCTCAACTCCTGCGCCAGCGGCGTTTCGGTCGTCAATATCGACAACGGCTTTGGTGCCGCCTACCAGGCAAGTCTTATCAACCATCTGAGCGCCGGCACACCCCGCGCCCGTTAAGGAGCATTCCATGTCCAACCATCAGCATACGCTTATCATCGACGGCACCTCGGGCATCAGCGGCGATATGACCGTCGCGGCCCTGCTCGACCTGGGCGCCAGCGAGGAACACCTGCGCGAACAGCTCGCCACGCTGCCGGTCGACGGCTTTTCGATCGCTGTAACGCGCGTAAACAAGCATGGCATCGACGCCTGCGACTTTGACGTTCAGCTGGCAGAGGAGCTCGAGAACCACGACCACGACATGGCCTGGCTCTACGGCAACGAAGCAGCTGCCGAGCACACGCACGAGCATGAGCACCACCATCATGATCATGGCGAACACGAACACGAGCACTGCCACGAGCATGACCATGAGGGCCACGCCCATGAGCACGAGGATCATCACCACACCCACCACCATCATCACCGCTCGCTAGCCGACGTCACCGCCATCATCGATGGCTCGCAGCTATGCGATGGCGCCAAGCGTCGTGCCCTCGCCATTTTTTCCGTACTCGCTGCTGCCGAGGCCAAGGCTCACGGCAAAACGCCCGAGACCGTCATGTTCCACGAGGTAGGCGCCATCGATTCCATCGTCGACGTCTGCTCGGTCGCCATCTGCCTCGATGACCTGGGTATCGAGGATATTGTTGTCGAGTCGCTCTCCGAGGGTCACGGCACCATCCACTGTGCCCACGGCCTTATGCCCATCCCGGTGCCCGCCGTCGTCAACCTATGCCAAGCAGGCAATATCGCCCTCACGCCCGCACCGGTCGCCGGCGAGCTCGTGACGCCCACGGGCGCCGCTATCGTCACCGCGCTGCGTACGTCCGACCAGCTGCCCTCACGCTACCGCATCGAAGCCGTCGGCTACGGCGCTGGCAAGCGCCCCTACGAGGGTTGTTCCGGTACGCTCCGCTGCCTGCTCGTTGACGCGGACGCATAGCCATGGATGCCCGCAAGGCAAAAAGCCGTGCCGCCATCGTTGCGGCGTTCTCCGAGCTCCTGTGCGAGGAAGATTACGGCAAGATCACCGTCGGCGACATCATCGCTCGCGCCCACGTAGGTCGGGCCACGTTCTACGGCCTCTTCAAAAGCAAAGATGACCTGCTCGCTGAACTCGTGCGCGATATCTGCACCCATGCCCTCGACGATGACGGTACACCCCTCGACGACCCGCTCGTACAGGTCGAGCATATCCTCAACAACCTCTGGGAGCGCCGTCAGGGCGTACGGGCACTGGTAGCCGGCGCCGGTTCACGCGTCTTCGCCGACTGTCTCCGCAAGACCATCATGTCACGAGCAGCCGAAACCGTCCCCGCCGACTCCACAGGCCCCGCTGGCACCATGGACCGCAGTTTCTTACTACACCACATAGCCTCAAGCTTTGTAGGAATGGTCCAATGGTGGGCCTGGCACAATTTCCAAGCAGATAAAGCCGACGTAGCCAAAGACTACCTCTCAGCCATAAAGCCCCTCTTCACCTAAGTAAGAAGCTCATCCCAAATCATCGACCCAACCCAGGGCTCCGCGTACCCCAAAGTGTCACTCGCACCTCAAAGCGCCTAACAACAAAGTGCCCACCACATCCAAATTCAGATATATATGTTGGTTGCTTGTTCGAACGCAGCTGGATTCCCGCAGGGTCCGGCATAGGTTAACTTTCCGCCGCACTCCGCAGGACGCAAGAAGCTCCCGCCGCACGAAGTGCGCAGC
>CALJPV010000061.1:0-121313 GCA_937980385.1 uncultured Collinsella sp.
GTCTTGCCCCTGGACCCCCGAGGTGACCGGAGACGTCAACATTTGGGTGGACGCCATCGACTCGGCTGGCCGCGTCACCACGCGCAAGTTCCCCGTGCATGTGGACAATAATTTGTCTAATTTCACTTCAATCTCCGTGGAGCCTTCTGACGGGTCGGTTTCCGCTGGGGATACAGTTTCTATTACTCCCAATCTGATAGTTCGTAATAATAGAGGCGTTAAATATAAGTACGTTTGGATGAGAAACAATTGGAATGAATGGGGCGTTATAGAATCTGGAGAGGATAAATCTTCATTTAATTGGGTTGTTTCGCGAACAGGAGACATTTCAATCTATGTTGATGTAATTGATACAACAACTGGTCAAACCCTTACATGTAAAAAAGACTGCTACTTTGCTCCTGAAGACTGGTCTTATGACGGTATTTCTGTTTCCAATACATTTATCAGGCCTGGCGATGGGGTTTCCGTTACAACGGAGTGCACAGGCGATACTCGCTTCCTAAACTATAAATATGTTTGGAGTAGGAACAACTGGTCAAATTGGGGCATTGCTCAGAATGGTTCCGATGCTTTCCTATCTTGGACTCCTGATAAACCTGGCGAGTATGATATTTATTGTGATGTGAGCGGCTCTGACGGCAAGGTAAATACTCGCAGGATTCATATCGGTGTTTGGGACTATTCGAGAATTACAGCTATATCCACTGACGGAGATTGCTCATGGGGCGTTCGTGCTGATATGGGAACCCTTGATGCGGAGAGATCTGGTCTTTTCGAATTTAAATTTGTCTGGGCGAAACCGGATTGGAGTCAATGGGGTGTTCTCAGGGCGAAATCAACCACTAATGATGCCTACTTTAACCCTTCCGATTTGGGCTTAAATTCAGGCTATTATGCTTTGTACTGTGATGTTACCTATCCTGACGGATCGGTTCATTCCAAGTCTACGCAGGTTTATTACAATCCCATCGGAAGTTCGACTGTTCTTGGGGTTAGTAGAATCAGCCTGCTTACATGGCTTACTTCGCATCAGTATGATTCTTATTATCTGGGTACGCGTTATTCCGGCGGCTTCTCATATGACACATGTCTTTATCCCAACGGAAGTCCAAGATGGGATGGCTATACGGGTATGAACTGCACCGGATTTGTTGCTCATGCTTATGCTGCTGTTGGCGGGGATGTTGCAGCGGTAGGAAGGAATAACGCACACTCGCCATGGGCCGGCGGGCCTGGTGGGGGAGGCTATATTAACGCTTGGCGTTGGTATGGTTATGCTTGTGACTCAGGGTGCAAAATGTATGAGTTTAGAACTGTTCGAGATATGCTGAATAGCGGCTATGCGCAGAAAGGCGATATTATTTTCTTCAAGACGAATGGGGCGATCGATTGTCATATAGGCTTTTTCTGGGGCGATACTCCTTATGAGAATAAGATGTGGCACCAGATTCTTCCAGGCAATTTAATTGGTCCCTGCTTTAACAATGCAAATAAAAGTGAATACAACCAGAGCGTTGTTTTGATTAAGTAAGGCTCTGTTAGACCAGGATTGACATTTCGCCCCATCATCTTTTTGCGATTGCTCAATGGTCGTCCCCCCTTGCCGGACCTGAATTCGGCAAGGGGGCGATGCGCCCGAGACCGGACGAGTTGCTCACCGGGCCCTGCCGTTTCAGGCTGACCCGCAGGCTAGATACCGTCAATAATCTTTCGCAAATTCGCTGATGTCTAGGTGAGGCCATCGGCATTCTCGTCCTACGCTTTGCCCTCCTCGTCTTCGAGCAGCGATACATCTAGGTAGCGCCTGCGGCCCCATTCGTTTTCGACTATGTATTTCAGCCTGGCGTCACCAGCATCAGGGCCGATTTCCCGTCGGGAAAGGTGCCAACCACGCGGGTGCGGCGGCGTATTTCCCTGTTGAAGCGCTCGATGGCGTTGTTGGTCCTGATCCTGGTCCAATGCTGCATCGGGAAATCGGTGTAGGCCAGCGTCTCGCGGCAGCCCTCGCGCACCACCTTGGCGGCCGCGCCCAGCTTCATCGCCTCGAGCGCGTCAGCCGCCTTCGCCTCCGACGCTTCGCGTGATTCCTGCGCGTGAATAGCCTTGAGCATCTTGGCGACCTTGACCCTCTTCTGCCGCGGCACTTTCCCTAACACGTTTCGATAGAAGTGCACAGTGCAGCGTTGGTACTTGGCGTCGGGAAAAACCTCCTCGAGCGCCCCGAGCAGCCCCAGCGACTTGTCGCCTGTGACGAGCCTCACGCCCGACAGCCCGTGCCCGCGCAGCCACAAGAGGAACTCCTTCCACGATTCCTTCGACTCGGTGAAACCTGACCTCACTAGCTCGCGAAGGTCGGACTTCAACGACTCCTCGTCGACTGATACTATGTTGCCGGACATGGTTGCGATGCCTCCTCGGTACGTTTTATGCTTGGTCGCTGAAAATCATACCGATGGCTGACGACCATGCCTTTTCATTCCTAGATGTATTCAGCTTTCAATTTGTGAAAGAAATTTTACGTTACCGCAGGCTATCTCGCCGTTTCCCCTTCGGGCGCCGGCGTCTTGACCCTCATCTCGAACGGCATTCCGCCCTCTCGGACGAGCGCCCTGAGGAACGCGTTGACGGCGGTGGACATGGACAGGCCGAGCTCGTCCAGGATGGCCGTGGCCTCCTGCTTGACCTCCGGGTCGATGCGGATCATCGTGGCCGGTATGTTCGACGGCATGGCCTCACCTCTCCTCGTGTATCGCGGTGCGACCATTCTACCGCCTCTATGCGGCGGGCGCGGCCCAGTGGTCCATGTAGGGCGGCTCCACGTTGAACATGTCGCGGACACGGCTCCTGCAGGTGCCGTGCGCGAGCTGCCGCGCGACCGCGCGCTCGGCGGCGCCGGAATTGGGCGCCATGAAGGTCCGGCACCACCTGAACCAGGTGAGGTAGTCGCCCAGGTGCTTCGTCGACACGCCCTTAAACGGCTCCATGAAGGCGCCGAGGAGCGAGTGGACGGCGTTGATCCGGTTGATGGTTCCCCGGGAGCGGTCCATGGGGTCGTAGGCCGCGTGCGCGGCGACCTCGAGCTCGGCGAGGACCCCGACGTAGGCGGCAGCCCTGCCGGTCGCGACGACCGAGTCGGCCGCGATGCGGCCCCTCAGCGCGTCCATGGCGCGCTCCCTCGAAAGGGCGCCCCGTCCCGTGACCTCGAGGAACGTCTCGTTCGAGTCGTTCACTCCGGTCATGACGCAGATCCGCTCGCGCGGCAGCCCGCGCCTGTGCACCTGCTTGCCGCGGTGCCGGGAGGGGCGCGGCATCGTGAACGACTCCCTCGTGTGGTTGCCCTTGAACGACTCGGGGAAATAGGTCTCGTCGAGCTTGCAACCGCAGCCCCGCTCGACCCTGAACGAGGGGGAGTTGGCCTAGAGGCACTCGATCAGCCTGTGGCGCATGGTGTAGGCGGTCTTGAGGCAGACGCGGCAGCGCCTCGCGCATTCGCGCAGGGGCAGCATGAGCACGAAGTACTCGGCGTAGGCCATCCAGGTCTCCTTCGGGAGCTTGCTCGTCCCCAGGATGCGCTCGCTGCCCATGCCGAAGGTCCTGCCGCAGCCCCGGCAGAGGTAGCGCTGCTCGTCGTTCCCGGCCTTTCCCTTCTTCACGACCGCGGCGGACCCGCAGCGCGGGCAGCATTCGACTTCGCAGGAGGAGCCGGCCGCGTCGTCGAACGCCGCCGCGCGGACCGCGTCCCTGACGGATTCGATCGCGCGGCGGCGCTCCGCCCCGCTCAGCTTTGCCATGTTCCGCTTGAAGGTGATTACCAGGTCGTCGGCGTTCAGGCTGCCCCCCCATCGCCGCGCGTCTACAGGGCTAACGATATGGCACCGTGGGGACATATGTATGTCAATCCTGGTCTAACAGAGCCTTTTATCTTGAGGCATGAAATCGCTTCTTTTCCTATGCAGTAGCTATCTTGCATTTGTCGGAACTTGTAATTAATTGTCATTTTGATGTGCTATGGTTTATCATCGATTTTATCGACTGTTATTTATGTGGCTGTTATTCGTGTATTGGCACCTAAGAAGAGGGATTGAATGGCGCAGAATTCGCTTAAGGCTAAGACACTCTCTTCTCTTTTTTGGAAGTTTTTCGAGAGGGGCGGTCGAGCGGTTGTCGAGTTAATCGTCCAGATTATTCTCGCCCGGTTGCTCTCGCCAGATGACTTTGGAACGCTGGCGATCATGCTTGTCTTTGTGAATATCGGCAACGTGCTTGTTCAGTCGGGGCTCAACACGGCACTGATTCAGGCTCCTTCAATTACCGATGAAGACTCCTCAACTGTATTTTGGCTGTGCTTCGGCGTCTCTCTTGTGCTGTATTTGATTGTTTTCCTTGCTGCTCCTGGGATTGCCATCTTCTACGTAATGCCGTCCCTGGTTTGGCCGCTTCGAGCCATGTGCCTGATTCTCGTGGTCAGCTCTTTCAACTCGGTTCAGGTCGCGCTTGTAGAGCGTGAACTCGAATTCCGCAAGGTCTTTGATGCCACGCTCATTGCGGGCCTGGTTTCTGGTTTTCTGGGAATTGCTTCGGCTCTTCTGGGCGCCGGGCTCTGGTCGCTTGTCATCCAGCAGGTGTCGTATCACCTTTGCAACTGCATCGTTCTCGCGCATAGCGTTAAATGGCTTCCTCGAATGGTTTTTGATCCATCCCGTGCCCGAACCATGCTTGGGTTTGGGTGGAAGCTGCTTGTCTCGGGCGTTCTGGACCAGGGCTATCAGTCGCTCTCCGATTTGATAATTGGTAAGCAGTTCTCTGCTTCGAGCCTTGGCTTGGTCAGTCAGGGAAAGAAATACCCCCAAGCCCTGGGAAACATACTGGATGGGGCTATACAGCCCGTGATGCTGTCTGCGGTAGCTCACATCCAGTCTGACTTGTCGCAGGTTAAGCGTCTGGTCAGGCGGGCCCTCAAAACGTCCACGTATCTCATTGCGCCCGCGATGACGCTGTTCGCGGTGGCCGCGGAGCCAATCGTGAGCCTGGTGCTTGGTGAACAATGGCTTCCGTGCGTTCCGTTCATGAGGATGTATTGCTTCACCTACGCCCTGCTTCCCATTCACACGACCAACCTGCAGACGCTCAACGGGATGGGGCGTTCCGACCTCTTCCTTAAGCTCGAGTTAATCAAGAAGTGCTACGGAACCGCCTGTCTTCTTATTGCTGCGTTTGTCTTCAGGGATGTCTACGTCATGGTGGGCACCTATATGTTCACCGGGATAATCTCAACCTTCGTCAACAGCTTCCCGAATAAGCGCGTTATTGGATACTCCTACGGGGAGCAGCTGCGCGACATCGCGCCCTCTTTCTGGCTTTCGATGATCGCGGGAGGACTGAGTTTGGTCGCTGGCGGACTGGTGATCAACCCGATTCTAAAGATCTTTGTCGAGGCGCTCGTCATGGCCGCAGCGTATCTTGGCTTGTCCGCCGTCCTGAGGCTGGAGGTTTTCGTCTATCTTAGGTCTAGCGTCGTCGACCTTCTGAGGTCTAGGAAATAATCAAGGCTACGAATTATTGGAGGTCAGATGAGTAATCGGATTCTCGTCACCCGCTCTTCAATGCCACCGTTCGAAGAGTATTGCGAGGAGATTCGCCCGTTGTGGGAGAGCCACTGGCTCACCAACATGGGGGAGGAGCACAGGAAGCTCGAGGAAGCGCTGAAGGAGCGCCTGAGGACGCCCAACGTGTGCCTGTTCACCAACGGGCACAACGCACTCGAGTGCATACTCGAGGCCCTTGGCCTGCACGGCGAGGTTGTGACCACGCCCTTCAGCTTCGCGAGCACGACCCACGCTATTGCACGAAAGGGCCTCACGCCCGTCTTCGCCGACGTCCGCGAGTCGGACTGCACCCTCGACCCCGAGCGCATAGAGGAGGCGATCACACCCCGCACGTGCGCCATCGTGCCAGTCCACGTCTACGGCAACCTCTGCGACGTCGACGCCATCCAGGACATCGCCGACCGCCACGGCCTCAGGGTCGTCTACGACGCCGCCCACGCCTTCGGCGTCGAGCGAGACGGGGTATCCGCTGCCTCCTTCGGCGACGCCTCCATGTTCAGCTTCCACGCCACGAAGGTCTTCAACACCATCGAGGGCGGCGCCGTCTGCTTCAGGGACACCTCGCTCTACGACACGCTCAACCAGTGGAAGAACTTCGGAATCACCGGGCCGGAGGACGTGGAGTACGTCGGTGGAAACGCCAAGATGAACGAGTTCTGTGCCGCGATGGGCGTTTGCAACCTGCGCCACCTCGACGAGGAGGTCGCCAAGCGCCGCGCCGTGGCCGAGCGCTACTGGAACCGCCTCGAGGCCGTCCCGGGCGTGCGGGTGTTCCGCCCCGCCCCGGGTGTGAGGGCCAACTACGCCTACCTGCCTGTGATCTTCGACCCCGAGGCCTTCGGGGCCACGCGCGACGACGTCTTTGACGCCCTTGACGCCGCAGGCGTGGGCGCCCGCAAGTACTTCTACCCGCTCATCAGCGACTACGCCTGCTACAGGAGCGTCTACTCCAGCGACCGCACCCCGGTGGCCAGGAGGATGGCCGCCCAGGTGCTGACGCTGCCCATGTACGCCGATCTCTCCCTTGCCGACGTCGACCGCATCTGCGACGTCGTCGAGTCGACCGGAAGGAACTAGCCATGCCAAAGACGCTCCTGCTGCTCGGCGGGGCCCGGTACGCCATCCCCGTCATCGACGCCGCCCACGAGCTGGGTGCCCGTGTCGTCACGTGCGACTACCTGCCCGACAACTACGCCCACCGCTTCTCCGACGGCTACGTGAATGCGAGCATCGTCGACGAGACTGCCGTGCTGGCCGCCGCTGAGTCGGTCGGCGCCGACGGCATCATGTCCTTCGCCGCCGACCCCGGCGTCGTCTCGGCCGCCTACGCCGCCGAGAGGCTCGGGCTCCCGTTCCAGGGCTCCTACGAGGCGGTCTCGGTCCTGCAGGACAAGGAGCGCTACCGCTCCTTCCTGCGCGACAACGGCTTCAACTGCCCGGAGCTCCACGTCTTCTCCTCGGCCGAGGAGGCCGCGGCCTCGGCCGACTCGCTCAGGTACCCGGTCATCGCCAAGCCGGTCGACTCGGCCGGCTCCAAGGGCTGCTCCCGCGTCGACGGGCCGGAGGGGCTCCGCGAGGCGGTCGGTTACGCGCTGTCGTTCTCGCGAGACGGGAGGTGCATCGTCGAGCAGTTCCTTGAGAAGTCGGGGGACAGCTCCGACGCCGACGCCTTCCTCGTGGACGGCGAGTTCAGGTGCGTCTCCTTCACCTCGCAGCTCTTCGACCCCGGGGTCCCCAATCCCTACACGCCGGCCGCCTACGCCATGCCGGCTTCCATGCCCGCCTGGGCGCAGGCCGAGCTCGTCTCCGAGCTCCAGCGCCTGGCCGACCTCCTGCGCCTTGGGAGCGGCGTCTTCAACGTCGAGACCCGCGTGGCGACCGACGGGCGCGCCTACATCATGGAAAGCTCGCCGCGCGGTGGTGGCAACCGCCTCTGCGAGATGCTGCGCCTCGCGACGGGGGGAGCGACCGACCTCGTGAGGGCGAGCGTCCAGGCCGCCCTTGGCCTGCCTGTGGACGAGCTGTCGATGCCAGCCTACGACGGCTTCTGGTTCCAGCAGATGCTGCACTCTGACCACGCGGGCGAGTTCGCGGGAGTGGAGTACGCGCCCGGGTTCAGGGAGGCGCATGTCGCCGAGGAGCAGCTGTGGGTCGCCCCCGGCGCCCGCGTGGAGGCCTTTACCGCCGCCAACCACGCCTTCGGCTCCGTGATGCTCAGGTTTGGATCCCGCGAGGAGCTCGAGGCCTTCAGGGCCGCGCCCGGCGAGTCCATGCGGGCGGTTGTGAGGTAGCGTGAGCCGCGAGATCGGCGGATATCTTGAGCTGGAGCGCTACCAGGGCGAGCCCTACCATCCCGGGGCTGTGGCGCTCAACAGTGCGAGGAACTGCCTTGCCTACCTGGCCGAGCTTCGGGGGATTGAGCGCATCGCCCTGCCGGACCTCATGTGCGACGCGGTGAGCGGGACCTGCGTGCGCGAGGGGATAGCCGTCAGGACCTTCGAGGTGGGAGAGGGGTTGGCCCTTCCCACCGACCTGGCCGTCAGTGAAGGCGAGTGGCTCTACGTCGCGGACTACTACGGCAGACTCTCCCCCTCGGAGGTCGAGCGCGCCCGGTCCGCCTCGGAGGACAGGCTCATCGTCGACGAGGTGCAGGGCTTCTTTCGCGAGCCCTGGGACGGCGTCGACACCATATACACTTGCAGGAAGTTTTTCGGGGTACCTGACGGCGCCTACCTCGTCACGCGCGACGGCTTGCGGCTCGGCCGGGAGCTTCCGAGGGCGTCGTCGCGTGCAAGGATGGCGCACGTCGTCGGGAGGGCGGAGGACGGCAGCGCCGAGTGGTACGGCGCTTACCGGGCCTCCGAGGAGTCCATCGACGGCGAGCCGCTTGCTGCCATGTCCGAGACCACGAGGCGCCTGATGGGCGCCATCGACTTCGCCTTCGCGAGGCGTCGCCGCGAGGAGAACTACGCCAGCCTCGACGAGGCCCTCGGTGGCCGCAACCTGCTCGCCGCCGGGTCGCCCGAGGGGCCGTACATGTACCCCCTCCTCGTGGAGGACTCCGACGGCCTCAGGGGCAGGCTCGCGGAGGCGGGCGTGTTCGTTCCCACGCTTTGGCCGAACGTCCTGGCGGAGTGCCCCGCATCGAGCTGGGCACGCAGGTACGCCCGAGACGTCCTTCCGCTCCCCGTCGACCAGAGATATAACCGTGATGACATGGAGTACGTTGCCTCCTGCGTCAAGTCCGTCCTCAGATAGAAGGGTTCATGCTATGAAGAAGATCGTCATCTTTGGAGCCACTGGAAACGTCGGCTCATATCTCACCAAGTATGCCTCCGAGTTTTTCGACCCCGCCGAGTACGAGATCGTCGCCGTGGGACGTCGCCCCGAGGCCCCGGTCTTCACCGGGATGGGCGTCGAGTACTACTCGGTTGACGTCACGAGGCCGGGGGACTTCGATGCCCTTCCCACGGACGGCGTGCACGCCGTGATGCTGCTCGCCGCGCAGATTCCCTCCTACATGAGGGACTACGACGGCGGGCTGTACCTCAGCTCGATCACGATGGGCGCCTACAACGTGCTGGAGTGGTGCCGCAAGGTCGGTGCTGACAGGGTCATCTTCACCCAGACCGTGTTCGACATCTCCCTCGCCTCAGCCCCAGGCAGGATCCTTGCGCCGGACACGCCGCCGGCGTTCAGCTATACCGGCGACCACGCCATGTACGTTATCGCCAAGAACGCGGCTCTCGAGGTCATGGAGCACTATCGCCAGGAGTACGGCATCAAGAAGTTTGTGTTCCGTCTCCCCACCATCTACAGCTACAGTCCCTACCACTACTACTTCCCTAATGGCGTCAAGACCAAGCGCCCCGTCTACACGATGATCGAGCGCGCCATGGCGGGCGAGCCTCTGGAGGTCTGGGGCGACCCCGAGTACTCCAAGGACATGGTCTACGTTGACGACTTCAGCCAAGAGCTGTGCCTGGCCGCCCTGGCCGACAGGGACGGCGGCCTCTACAACATCGGCACGGGCATCCCTGTGACCCTGCGCGAGCAGGTTGAGACCATCGCAGACGTCTTCGCGCCCGCCTCGGGCCGTTCCGAGGTGGTTTACCGCCCCGAGAAGCCCTGCGGCGGCGGCTTCCTCATGGACGTCCAGAACGCAAAGGACGAGCTTGGCTACGAGCCCAGGTTCGGCTGCCGCGAGCTCTTTGAGGCCTACAAGGCCGAGATGGCCGTCGACCGGTTCGCCTCCCTGCGCATGAGACCCGAGGAGTAGGGTTGTGAAAGGCATAATCCTTGCGGGCGGCTCCGGCACGCGCCTGCACCCGATAACAAAGGCGGTCAGCAAGCAGCTGCTGCCGATATACGACAAGCCCCTGGTCTACTACCCGCTCTCGGTGCTGATGCTCGCGGGAATCCGCGAGGTGCTGGTCATATCCACGCCGCGCGACCTTCCCGCCTTCCGGGAGCTGCTCGGCGACGGCTCCGAGCTCGGCATGAGGCTCGAGTACGCGGAGCAAGCGGAGCCGCGCGGCCTCGCCGAGGCCTTCACCATCGGTCGGGACTTCCTGGCGGGCGAGCCGTGTGCGCTCGTGCTCGGCGACAACATGTTCCACGGCCAGGACCTCACGCGCGTGCTAAACCGCGCAAAGGCAAAGGTGGTGGCCGAGGGCGGCGCGGTCGTGTTCGGGTACCCGGTTAAGGACCCGCGCGCCTTCGGCGTCGTCGAGTTCGACTCCGAGCGGCGCGTCGTCGGCATCGAGGAGAAGCCCGAGCGCCCAAAGAGCAACTATGCCGTGCCGGGCCTCTACTTCTACGACGGACAGGTGGCTGACATCGCGGCGGCCGTTGAGCCGTCCGAGCGCGGCGAGCTGGAGATCACCAGCGTCAACAACGCCTACCTCGAGCGGGGCCAGCTCTCCGTCGAACTCATGGGCCGCGGCATGGCCTGGCTTGACACCGGCACGCCCCAGGGCCTGCTCAAGGCGGCCGAGTACGTGGAGGCCGTCCAGAGCCGCCAGGGCTACTTCATCGCTTGTATCGAGGAGATCGCCTACCGCCGCGGCTTCATCGACGCGTCGAGGCTTCGCGCCCTGGGGGAGTCGCTCAGGAAGACCGCCTACGGCCAGTACCTGCTGGCCGTAGCCGACGAGGATGGGAGGTAGCATGTCTGATAGCTTCGAGCCCAGAAACATCATCGTCACCGGAGGCTGCGGCTTCATCGGCAGCAACTTCGTGCGCTACGTGGTGGACAACCACCCCGATGTCCACGTGACCGTGCTGGACAAGCTCACCTACGCCGGCAACCCGGCCAACATCGCCGGCCTGCGGGGGGATAGAGTCGAGCTCGTGGTTGGCGACATTTGCGACGCTAGGCTCCTGGACGAGCTCGTGCCTGGCCACGACGCCATCGTCCACTACGCCGCCGAGAGCCACAACGACAACTCCATCGCCGACCCCGAGCCGTTCCTCCGCACCAACGTGGAGGGCACCTTCCAGCTGCTCGAGGCCGTGAGGAGGTATGGGATCCGCTACCACCACGTCTCCACCGACGAGGTTTACGGCGACCTTGCCCTGGACGACCCAGCCAGGTTCACCGAGGAGACGCCGTACCACCCGAGCTCCCCGTACTCCTCCACCAAGGCCAGCTCCGACATGCTCGTGCGTGCCTGGACGCGCACCTACGGCCTGCGCACAACCATCTCCAACTGCTCTAACAACTACGGCCCCTACCAGCACGTGGAGAAGTTCATCCCGCGCCAGATTACCAACGTCATCGACGGCCAGCGCCCCAAGCTCTACGGCACGGGCGAGAACGTCCGCGACTGGATCCACACCGAGGACCACAGCTCTGCCGTCTGGGACATCCTCACGAAGGGCCGCATGGGCGAGACCTACCTCATCGGCGCCGACGGTGAGAGGGACAACATCACCGTCCTGAGGATGATCCTGGAGGCCATGGGCCGCGACCCCGACGACTTCGACTGGGTGCGCGACCGTCCGGGCCACGACCGCCGCTACGCCATCGACAGCACCAAGCTCCAGCGCGAGCTGGGGTGGAGGCCTGCTCATACCGACTTCGCTGAGGGTCTGAAGGCGACCATCGACTGGTACGTCTCGCATGAGGCCTGGTGGCGCCCCGCCAAGGAGGCTACCGAGGCCCGCTACAGGGCCCAGGGGCAGTAGAGGCGATTTGTCTCTCTAACCTGGAATTCTCTGCTCAGAATTGGAATTGGATTTTACCATGTCGCAAAGTAATGATGTTCAGGTCAGCGTCCTGATGATCTGCTACAACCACGAGAGGTATCTCTCTCAAGCGATTGAGTCTGTCCTCTCTCAGCAGACTTCATTTCCGTTTGAAATTTTAATTTATGACGATAAGTCGACGGACGCATCTCGAGATTTGATTTCTCGATATCAGGAACAACATCCAGACATCATTAAGTGTATTTTCCCAGGTGAAAATCAGTTTTCAAAGGGGAAGTCGCCTTTGTGTGACTTTCTGGTTCCTGCCGCAACTGGAAAGTACATTGCCGAGCTTGAGTGTGACGACGCGTGGATTGGCACGGACAAACTTCAAACGCAATTTGACTACATGGAGTCTCACGCCGGGGTCGCTTTGTGTGCTCACTCGGCAGAGCTTTACAACGACACCACGGGCAAAATTGATGGCATTGCCAGCGACTGTGCCGAAGTGATGACTTTTTCAACGCAAGACCTCATAATGCGTGGCGGAGCCGCACTGCCGACATGTGGCTATTTTTCCAGAACGACCGATATGAAGAATTACTTGCAGTGGCGGCCTAGCAATTGCCCTGTAGGTGATTGGCCCATGATGCTTTATCTCTCAACATGCGGTTCCGTCGTCTGCCTTCCTGAGGTTTTGGGGTTGTATCGTGTTGCTGTTGCCTCCTCATGGACTGGCAGGCGTTCGGCAAATGCGGTTGCAACTGCTAAGTTCGATAAGAGAATGCTAGGAATGATCGATGAGCTGATTTCAAAAATGCCCTCGGAGTTCCATGCTTCTTTGAGGGCAAAGCAGGCTGAATTCTTTTTTGATCTTGCTTTCCGAGCGGATGTCAGCGTTAAGAAATTGGAAGAAGAACTCGATTACCGCCTGGAAGTATCCTCTGCGCAATTGCTCAACTTACGTATCAAGCTGTTCGTCAAGCGCATTGCTAATGTGTTAGGCTTGATGCCCCTGATTGAGCGAAAGATGATACTTAGAGCCTCAAAATAATCAATCGGACTGCCTTGGTGCGTACTGTTCAGAGTTGCACCAAGGCAGTTTAAATTGGTACGTAACCTCAAGAGGCGTCTAAGATTTTGATGAGCTTTTTTGCGGTTGCCACCCATGAGAAGCAATGCTCAATATGAAGCGCCGCGTTATCGCCGCACGTCGTGGCCGCACCGCAATCGTTACAGTAAGCAAGGATCGCCTTTGCGATCTCATCCTCGCTTACTACGCTAAGCACGGTGCCGTACTCCTTGGACGGAACGACCTCTCTTGCTCCGGCACAATCCGAGACGACAATCGCACAATGCTGGGCTGCCGCCTCCAGAAGAACCGTTGGAAGCCCCTCTGGATACTCAGTGGGAAGGCAAAAACAGTCAGAGTCTCTCAGTAGTCCCGACAGCTCCTGCTTTGACAGACGCCCCATATAATGAAGCCATGTCTTATGGTTTTCAAAGAGTCTGTCCTCAAGAGGGCCACTTCCCGCGACTGCAAGATGGACGCATGCTCCCGCGGCGTTGAGGGAGGATACTGCCCCCAGAAGTTTAGGCAGGCCCTTTTCGGGGATCAATCTTCCGGCATATGTGACAAGAAATTCGTTGTCGGTCAGCGATAGGAGCTCTCTGTAGCTGTCCGGTTTGGCCGTGCTCCTATATTCAGCGCAGTCGATTGAGTTCGGTATAACAGCTTGGGCATCAAAGCCTATGCTCTTAAGCCAAGATAGCCCTCGCTCTGAAACTGAGCAGCCGATAGGCCTTTTGGACCTAATCAGACGATTGTTGATTGCTTCATAAGTACGCATCGCGAGTCCCAGAGGAGACTTTTCGTTAGAAATTGGACCCGAACTGTGATCGATTAGAACGGGTCTCAGGTTGTGGGCGCATGCGATGCGACATCCCAGAAGACAAATCGGATAGTATCGCGTGTTGATGACAATGCCATCAAATGGAGCCTCTGTAAGCTCTTTAATCTGTTTGAAAGTGGCCTTCGAAGGAATCATTAGAGGAAAACGGTCGCCCATGATTGATTTCGAAGGAATTCCAATAACCGTTACCTCTCCATCTGAAATCCGGAAGAGTCCTTCGGTTGAGGATGTCACCACAGTTACTTTGATGTTTTGTGTTGTCAACTGTGTTGCAAGGTTATGAGTAAACTGTTCAACTCCGCCAAGGTGTGGTGGGTAAAAGGCGGAAAATATAGCTATGTGGTCGAGCACCTTATTCGTTCCTTATCTAAATGAGGGCAATAAGATAGAAGAGGAAGCGAGCCATATGAATTTTCTCAAGAAGAATTACCACTCCGACTCCAAGTCGGATTTTTGTTCTTTGGCCCTTAGGCTTCAACAGTCCAACGTATTGGTTGGATAGGTAGTTGGGGAACTTTGACTCTGCGTCTGCCTTTGCAAAAGCGTACTTCTCTTTCATAAGGGAAATGCCGCATCCATGATTGAACGAAATGAGGGCATTAATCATATTGGCGAGATAGGTGTACTCGATAACGTCCTGTCTGTCCTGGGGGATGCTGCTCAGCTCATGGTTTTTGAGGAAGGTGTCAAAGAGCTCGGCCATAATTCTCTCGTGGTTCTTTTTGTAGTTCATTGAACCAGTGATTGAGCCGGGGTTCAGCACGTAATAGTAGCCCGCGTATTGAATTACTTTAGTTTTAGCGTTGCAATAAAATGCTGATAGACTGAAGTAGATGTCTTCACCGCATTTGATTGATGTGAAGTGCAGGTCATTCTCCGATATGAAAGACCGCCGGTATAGTTTCGCACAAGCGATGGCATAGGTGGTGGAGCTCCAGACCGTATCGCTTAGGTAATGTTCGGTCAGCTTGCCGTCGATGTCTCGAATATACCCTCCAACCACAATGTCGTAGTCGCCGTCTTTTGTAGCATCGAGATAGTGCTGCAGGTAATCGGGCTTGATGTAGTCGTCGCTATCGATGAACATGACGAATTCGCCACAAGCAACTCCAAGGGCCTTCTCTCTTGAAAGGCCCAGGCCAAGATTGACTTCGTTAGTGATTACCTTAATGCGGTCCGAATGCTTTGAAACATACTCGCTCAGTATCGTTGAGCTGTTATCCGGACTGCAATCATTTACGCAAATGATTTCGTAATCGTCGTACGTCTGAGCAAGTATGCTGTCGAGGCATCGCGCAAGATACTGCTCGACATTGTATACAGGAACGATGACCGAAACCTTCATGTTTTATAACCTCTGATGGGTGCGGGAATAACTTACTATAAAATATTTTCCCGGTTTTATTATCCAAATGCAACTTTATCGAAAGGAGGTAATTTGTGATTTTGTTTGATAAGGTTGACATTTTTGTTTTGAGGCCACTTAGATGAAGGTAACCTCACGTTGATATCTTTGTCTCCGCATTTGCGGTAAGAAGAAATACCTTCTTTTCAGCAGATCGCTCAAGTCCGTTTAGCATGGCAATGCAGTTGTCTTCAATTCGATTAGCGAGAGATTTTGTGGGGTTGGCTCAGGATTGTATTTCGTAAATTGTTTTAACCCAACAATTGGGGTTGTTGCTTTACGGTTGATTTCCAATCTCGGCCGAGCACATTGAGCAAATAGGCCATTCCCGCAGTTAGCCGAGCGCCCCTGCGGCCCCTCCTGAACTGCCTCCCATTTCTTGGACACGAAAAATGGGAGGCTTCAAACCGGACCTTGAAGGTCCAACTTTTTGTCCCCAGTCCCTATTTCACGCCTTTTGTTCCGAAGTATGCACCGGAGGATACGAAAGCTGAATTCAAAAAGAATGGATTCGAACAAGACTACCTTGATTATTCCCATGAAAGAGAATGGCGTCTGCTAGAGAATCTTGAGTTTGACTACGCCGATATTTCATTCTTGGTTGTAGATAAGGCTGAGGAGATTGAAGAGATAGTCGAGGTAACAAATGGAGGCGTTTCTACAAATTTGATTTTGCCGATGTCCACTTACAAAATGATTGAATCGTTATGGCCAGTTCATAAAATAGTTACGACATTATAGTTTCGCTAGCAACCTATTTATTGAGTTTCTAGTTTTATGTCTAATGTTATAGCGTGAATTTGTTTTTCCGTCAGGCACCGGCTTGGATTCGACTCATTACTCGTTGTGGACACACACCTGGGTTTGCCCGTTTAAGTATTCGCCTTACTTCTGCTGCCTGTTCTTTGTTCGGATGCTTGGCGTCTTCTTGGCGGGATGTTAAATTCGGCTAATGTGCATATTCGTTGATTGCGTACGCTAATATGTTGGGGATATTAATAACAGCGAGAATGGATTTGCGTGTCCTATTGTCCAAAAACCCTTGTTGCCATTCCGGCATATAATGAGGAAGAGTGCATAGAAAACACCATAATCGAGCTTAGGCAAGTCGCGCCTAGGTTTGATTTTGTAGTTATTAATGACGGATCTCATGACCGCACGCTTTCTATCTGCGAGAATATCGGCTGCAATATTATTAACATGCCAATTAACTGTGGTCTTACAGTTGGATTTCAGACCGCGGCTCGATATGCTGTCGATCATGGATATGACTATATGGTTCAGTTTGATGCTGACGGGCAACATCGTCCTGAGTATTTGGATGCTCTTGTTGAGAAAGCGGTAAAGACTGGTTCAGATATCGTCATCGGTTCTAGGTTTCTGACTGTCCGCAAAGATAAATCGATGCGCATGGTTGGTTCACGCATGATCACTGTATTGATTAAGATGCTGACTGGTCATCGCATTAGTGATCCCACATCTGGCTTCAGACTGTTTGGCCGTCCTGTACTCGAAAGATACTATTACGACAACACTCTTAATCCCGAGCCAGAGTCACTTGCTTTGTTTTTAAAACAAGGATACTCGGTCTCCGAAGTTCAGGTCTCGATGCGTGAACGCCAAGGTGGAGAGAGCTACTTAAATCCGGTTAAATCTATGCAGTATATGCTCCGGGTATTCGTAACGCTTCTTATTGTTCAGTGGTTTAGGTGATCGTTATGTCTATATCACTTCGCGTGTTGCTAATTGTCAGCGCTGCCGTTGTTTTGTTATTTGTAGTCCGAAAGCTTAAGATGTCCCAGATGCAAGCTCTGGATTCGCTATTCTGGCTGTTGTTTAGCTTGAGCTTTGTGATTCTCGGCATTTTTCCTGAAATAGCAATCGCTTTTTCAGCCCTTTTTGGTTTTGTTTCGCCTTCGAACTTAGTTTTTTTGTACGTGATTGCCGTTCTCGTTGTGCGGGATTTCTGCAATTCACTGCGCTTGGCCAAGTTGGAGGAACGGTTAAACTCTCTTGTTCAGGCGGTTGCTTTAGATAAATAGCATTTGCTGTTTGATATTGGAGCGTTCGTTACCATGCTGCCTGTTTTGTTATGTTAATTTGACGGGGCGTAGACTGCGTTCACGCTAGTAATTTCGGCTGTTCGCGCCCTCGCACGTCATGCGTGCTTCGATAGATGGGATTCAATTGGCATCAAGTATTTCGAATAAAGAAATTAAGCACAGGATTGAGTTTATTGACGTTGCCAAGGCACTTGCAATTATCGCGGTCATCGCAGGCCATACTGCGATTCGCTTTTTGGGCTTAGGCACCGGAGCACAGTTCATATTCGCTTCGGCGTTTACTTTTCATCTACCAGTCTTTTTCGTAACGAGTGGTTATTTCTTACATGTCGATAGACGTTATGATCTTGCAAAGGAGGTCAGGGCGTTGATCATTCCTTATGCGGTTTCTTCAATTCTCATAATCGCTTTTATGTGCGCATCAAACCTCTTTCTGCATGATATGGGATCAACGAAGCAACTCTTCAAGGATTGGCTCTCTGCTAGTGTGTATGGCGCGGGCGATGTCCCCTCGGCTGAACTTGCAGTTTGGCCTTTGCGTGTGCGTATCGGTGGAACATGGTTTCTTCTTGCGTTATTCTGGGCGAGAATGATTGCGATCAAACTGTTTAAGACAAAACGACCGATATTGCTTTCCATCCTGTGTTTCTTTTTGGGACTACTTTCTGCTCACGTAGTCTTCCTTCCTTTCGATATTCAAAGTGGATTGTGCGCCGTTCCCTTTGTAATGTTGGGAACTTATGCAAATAAACGTGGCTGGTTTACGAAGAAAATCGGTGCTGAATTCGTAATTCCTGCGTTGTTTGTTGCTTGGCTCTGGGCTGTTGTTGGTTTTAATGGATTTTCGATGGCCATGTGTGATTACGGAAGGTCAGTTGTTGATTTTGTTCGCAATATCGCTGGTGCAATCGCAAGCTCTCTGTGCCTCGTTTTGTTTTTGGCGTTGATCGAACAGGGAGGGCATAATTCCTCAAAATTATGGAAAACTCTTAGCCGGTTAGGTTCTCTTACGCTGTATGTACTGATGGTTCATGTTGCAGAAGATGACATATTAAGATGGGGGCAAATCGTAGAAACGGTTGGCGCTCGTGGCCAAGGGCTGGCGTGGCTTGGTGTGCTTTTTGTTCGAATACTTGCTGACGTCTGCATCGCGTTGTTAGTGCAACGTTTGATACGGTTTCTGATGTCTAAAGCTCAAGCTGCTAAATAGCCGGTACTATCATGAATCTGTTGTCGATTGGTCGACACGGTTCCGACTCCGTGCGATTCCCAGATTCCCTATTCGACCTTCATGCCGTCCATTTTCTCTGGCTTCTGTCCTATAACAGAATCGTGTACAGCGCGGTCTGGGTTGCATGGGCGATGCAAAGATGAGATGGCGCTGCGGGATCGGCCGCTAGCAATAAAAGGCACCGAGTCCAATGTCGGTCCCGGTGCCCAAGTGTAATAACAACGGTGCTGTTTCGCGATATTCGGCAGTGTTCAGGCGATTGAATGCTCAGTATGGGCTATTAAAAATCAATCTTATATAGCTTCATATCGTCTTTTGCTAAGACAAGGCTAAAACCGGGTGTATTTTCGTTAATCGATGTTATGCCGCTCCAATCATTTTCGTTATAACCTATAAAGAATCTTTCTGGTTCATCTTTAGAATCTCCGTCATCAAGCATCAGAACATATTCAATATGGTCATTCTTAAGTGCATCTCTGATTTGCTGGCAGTTCAGATAATTTGACAACTGTTTTCTGTAGAGCCAGCTATGTTCTGTCTCCGAAGTACTCTTTGCGCCGCTGACGTGTGGATCTCGATAATATATATTCAGATCTTGAATGTCATAAGCAAAGCAGCTTCCATCAAATGGAATGTTGATGACTTTTGTTTCAGGTTTAATGAGCTTGTCAGCTTTCTCAACAAAGTCTACTTCATCAGATGAATAAACACTTGGGGACTTTTTGTCAAACTTGTAATCAAGAAGCCTCGTGTAGTCTTGAAAAGTTGTTGGATAGCCCAGGCAATTATCAACGAAAAACGGGAAGCAGACTACCAGGATAATCAAAACCGATACGCTCAGTTTTATTATTGGCGTTCCTATGGTTTTTTTGCTATGCCAATTCGATACCTTATTTTCCAATAATGAAAATAATGAAGCTAGTCCAATGCAGATTAAGGGCATAGCGGCTAAAGATGTGCAGGCCGCAATCCTATTATGATCGCAGTACCAAAAACCACAAAGATATTGTTTTACTACTCCATCACTGCTTACTGCAACAATAAACATGAATGCGGTAAGCAGATAAGACGCAACTATCCAGCGAAATTCTTTTCTTCGCATTATGCATACTATTCCGATGCAGAGCAGAATTAGCAAAATTGGATCTCTAGAATCTCGGGTAAACCCAAAAAATAAAAGGGAAATGACCGCCTTGTGTAAGGTCTGATTTGCTGGCCATTTGTAGTTTACAACGCCTTGAAATGCTGGAAGCAGAAAACAGATGGTCCATATGGCTATGACGCAGACAAGGAAGCCAAGCGTGGCAAATACTGGAATGAACTTCCCCTTTTTAGTAGCTCTTACTTTACTAAATAGGGTGTCAGACAATAATCCAATACTAAGTACACCAAGGGTAAAGAGTCCATTTGGGTGTGATCCGCATACTGCAATTATCGTCAGCAAAAACAAAAGAACTTGAGACAATTCCAGTTTGTTTTCTTTAATCGTATTGCAGATTTCAATCTCCACCGAGAGCGCTGCGGGAATTAGGGAAAGGGACAATAAATTGGGGTATAACGGGCCCCAAACAATGAATCTCCAGGGAAATCCTACGATTAACAGGCAGCCCACGGCGCCAGCGATTGTTAAGTTTCTATTGTTGGGTTCAATTGCTCTGAACAGCGCATAACAACCCGACGTATATACCATTGCGATGATTACTGCTGCTGTTATATTTTCAGCCGCCTGGACAGTTACGCCTGAAGTAAGAATCGAAAGTGCTGCGAGTAGATGAAATATAGAAGGGTAAAAGACACCTGCAGTATTTATATCCGGGCTGACTGAGGTATCAAAATAAGCGCTTGTGGATAAGACTGATAAGATTTTACTCGATGCCATGTTCTTAATTATGGCTAAATGAGTCGCATTGTCATTGTCTGGTTGAAATGCGTCAAGGCCATGCTGGTGCTTAAATAGAACTAAGAGAACCAATAGAATACCAATAAGCACGTAAAGACTCAGGATGAGAAGTTGATCTGCTTTGTTGTTAGAGGAATCGTATCTATGTTTTATGAGCGAATAGATTACAAGCAAAGCGGCCGTTGGAATTAGGAGCATCGATATGATGCCTGCATTAATACTGAGTATATGAAGAACTACTCCTAAAGTTAGGAGAATGCAGCAGCTAACAGGAGGTGCTATCGCTATCGATTTTACATTGTCGTATCCGAGGCATTTGGTTAATAAATAGCCAGGTGCGAATATGGAAAAAGTGATTGTAATAAAAGCAATAGCGATAGCCACGAAAGTCCAATCAGCTAGAGGATCAGCATAATTGACAGATCTAGATTCCTAGATATCTTTTCCAAAACTCGTCTGATGTGACGATTGGTCTGCTATTAGAGTAGGCTTCAGCGAGTTCTTTCTCACATTTCTTATATTGTTTAACATCGGCTTTGTAGCGCTTAAGAAGTTTGGCGTACTTCTCGGCGTCTTTTGTCCTTATGCATCCCATTCGGTTGTACCAGTCAATAACGATAAGGTACTTTTTCCCCCGGATTGCTCCGGCGGGATATTCCCAACCGTGTACAGGTATGACTGCAAATCCAGAACCATCTCCGGTTAGTATCCTTTGTTTATTATCGGTAATAAAATCAATCAGTCTTTGCGAAATCGATCGTGGCTTGTCTCCCGCAATCAATTGTCTATCAATATCATCAATGGAAAAGTCTTCAATTCCAATCTCGCGAGCTTGTCTCTCTAGCTCGCTGAAGGGAACCATTGCTTCCTTCTTCTTGTTTGCTTCCATGAACGTTTTCTCGGCAATTCCGATTTCGCTATAGAAATCGGGTCCTTTCATGAAGTCCTCGAATGCATCAAGAACTAAGCTGGCATTTTTATAACCATACTTTTTGAGCTCGAGTCGAACGTTATTTTTTAATTCGTACATGAAATCAGAGTTTGCTCCGAATCCAGTGGTGAATTTGGCAATAAGCGTGTTCCTCGTTGTTTGGTAGCGCTCAACTGCCGCGTTGTATCTAACATGGAAACTTTCATGCCAGATGCAGATGCTGTTCATCGTCATAAAGGGTTTATTGCATCGAACGCCGTACTCTGCATCGTCACATCTAACAAAGTAGGGAAGTGGCAATCCGTTCTCTTCAATTGTGCTTATCGGTATACAGCAGTACCACCATGCCGTGTAACGGGCGTTGGTCTCTCGAATGTTTTTAGGGATTCTAAACGTCTCGTTATAAACAATGTCTTCAAAACGGGATAGGTATAAGGGCTGTTTTGCGGGGGAGAAAGAGCCGAGGGGAGTCATATAGCCAGTGTCTTCCCACTGTTGATCTGCAATGCCGTAATTAAGCATCGCGCCGCTAATCATCGCTTCGGAATAGTCTTTGTTCACTATCCTTAGCAGGTTATAAGTTCTCTTGATGCTCTCCGGAGATACGGCCACGTCGTCGTCCATAAGTAGAACGTGAGTTGCTTTCGGTTTCTGCTCCTTGGCAAGAATCATTCCGTAAGTGAAGCCGCCTGCGCCACCAACGTTCTGGTTTGGATGAATGTGGACGTGTTCGTTTTCCAAGGCTGATGAATCGAGCGTTCTGCCATTATCTATTACGTGCATATTAAAGTGGTCGGCGATTGGATCAGCGCTATCAAGAATCTCCGACTTTACTAAGTCGATATTTGATGTGATGTACTTCTCTTTCTTAAATGTCGTAGTCGCTAAGACAAGCTCAATTTCTTTTAGCGGTTGATCGGTCGAGACCGAGTAATAGCTGTTTTTAATTTGTACAGGACCCGTGGTGCGAATGATAAACCCGACCAGTATCGTATCTTTATTCGTCGTTAATTCGATATCTAGGGCGGTAAAGGAGTCGGATTTCTCTACGGTTCTTTTTGTTGCATCAAGAACAATCGGACTAGATGAGAATCTATCAGAGGTCGTTTGCACTACCTCGCACGAAGCACCCTTAAGTTCGAGGTGCAAATAATACTTTTGCGCGTTTGTATAGGTATTAAGTTTATTAATCGAAAGCGCGTTGAAATAAGTGCTGAAGTCATATTCGCCTTCTCCGTGGAGCTCCCAGGCATCACTATCGGGAAGAAAGACAATGGGTTCAGTTGAACGACAATACAAAGAGGGATAATTGACCGCGCGTGCGTTGTGCTCCAAGAGTACATTCGCGAACTTCATCAGGGGCATTTAAATCTCCATTTCTTGTAAATAATCTTGATTCATTATATAGACATACGCGATGTTTCACATTTTCCATAAGGTGTTGAAGATGCCTGCAGAGGTGTGCGACTTATAGTCAATTTAGGCGATAATGTGATTGCTTGTATCTTCTTGAAGGTAAGTATGGGAGTTTATTTTGAAACTTAATTATAAGTTAGCCAACATAGTGCGCTGCGTTGATGACCACGCGATTTCCCACTCGGAGCTCTATTATCGGGTTGAACGCGGCGGCATTGTGCGCACCCTTCCGGGGGGCTGCTTGCAGATAGATGGAACCGTTGACTTTATGACGTATGTCAACGGATTATCCGCTTTGAAATGGAGACAATACGCGCAGCTCGATGAGGTCTGTCTGAATTTGGTTCTTGATGGATCGGGGCTTGTGCGCATTTATGGCGTAGAACATGGGTCACTCGATCCAGTACAAATTAAACAGGCCCCTTTTTCTACTGAGAATGGACCGAGTTCGTTGGCCATTAGTGTCTGTTTGGAGAATTTTGACCTTATTGGATTCTCTATATCCTCCGTGGAATCGACTACCGCGACTTTGGTTAAGGGCTGTTATACCGCAACTGTGGATGAGGACGAGGTAAATCGTGTTGACCTCGCTTTGTCTACGACAACGTTTAAAAATGAGAAATATATCATTCCCAACATCGATCTCGTTAAAACCGGCATCTCAAAAGAGGACGGCCCAATCCACGACCACTTCCACATGTTTGTTGTCGATAATGGGCAGACCCTCGATTCCGCGGCACTATCTGACGAGTTGGTTACCGTGCTCCCGAATCCCAACACGGGTGGCTCAGGAGGTTTTTCGCGCGGAATGATGGCAGCCACTGAAACTCCTGCTCAGTTCACCCATATCATTTTGATGGACGATGATGTTTCCATCATGCCCGAGAGTTTGATTCGTACGTTCAATCTCCTCTCTCTTGCTAAAGGCAAATATAAGGATGCCTTTATTAACGGTGCCATGCTTTCGATGGAAGATCCCACCCGCCAGTTCGAAGATGTTTCATATGTGGCTTCTTCTGGCGCCTATCGTCGCGTAAAAGAGGATCTGAATGTTGGCAAGCTGTCCGATATCCTCGAAAACGAACGTACAAACGTCGAGGTTGACCAGGCTTACGGAGCCTGGTGGTATAGCTGCATTCCGGTGAAGGCTATCGAAAAGAACGGCCTTCCCATGCCTTTCTTTATCCGCTGCGACGACGTTGAGTTTGGCATGCGCAATAAGCCTGTCTATATGACCATGAATTGCATTTGCGTATGGCATGCAAGCTTTGAGGGTCGCTTCCGTGCTTCGGTTGATTGCTACCAGTACTTCCGCAACTTCTTTGCCATGATTGCTCTCGATGATTGTGCTGATGAGAAGTTGTTTGTCCTTCGTATACAGCGAGGGGTACGTCAGAATTTGCGCGATATGGACTATCAGGCTGCCGAATTTATTCTCGATGGCTTTGAGGATTATCTGCGTGGCCCTGAGTATCTCCAGAAGCTTGATGGCGCCGCGACAATGATCGGCAAGGGCAAGTTAAATGAAAAACTGATCCCTGTTTCCGAAATGGATCCAGAGCTTCTTCGCAAGGCCGGGGTCACGGAGCAGGTGCTCTCTAATGTTAATCTGGAATTCCATCCTTCGAAATTTATGAAGTACTGGAGATCAATTCCTTACGATAAGCACTATCTTCCCGATGCGCTGTTGCGTGGGAAGCCAGGCTATGTGGTTAAGAACGGCAGCTGCACGCTTGAGGGCAACTCGACGCGTTGTAAGACGCTGGTCTTTCTGGATCCGACGCGCGAGAAGGGGTCGATCCGCACAATGGATCGAGCACGGTTCAAGAGTATTCGCCGCCGAGAGCACGAACTGATGGAGCGATATCGTAAAGAAGGCAAGAATGTCAGGGGGGCATGGAAAGATGCCATGCCGTACATGACTTCGCGAGAGTTCTGGGAACAGTATTTGGGTCTTAAATAAGATGAGGTCCGGATTAAGTCCGGACCTCATCTTATTTCGAATAGGTTTTATAGGCTTGTAGCTCCCATTGCTTTCGTTCTACCTTCGCAACCGAGTCGAGAATGAGCCCCGTTGCCAGGCTTAGCCCGCATAAGAACATGAACGAGGCGGCGAGCATTGCGGTGGGGAAGCGAGGGACTAATCCGGTCTGGAAGTACTCTGCGACGATTGGTATACCGAGAGCGAGCCCTATGATGGCAAAGATGATCGCGATAAGACTAAAGAACTTGAGCGGACGATAGTCTTTAAAGAGCGTTCCAATCATTGCGATGACTTTAATACCGTCGCTAATTGTGTTGAGCTTGGACTCGGAGCCGGCAGGGCGATCACGATACTCCACCGGTACGTCTTGAATTCGCCAGCGGTGATCGACGGCGTGGATTGAGAGCTCGGTTTCGATCTGGAAGCCCTCGCTCAAAACGGGGAAGGTCTTGACGAAGGGTTTGCTCATGGCTCGGTAGCCGGTCATCACGTCGTCAAAGCTGTAGCCGTAAATCCACTTGATCATGGCGCGAACAAGGTTGTTACCAAAGCCGTGAAAGGCTCGTTTATTCTCTTCGGCATAGGTGCCGTTTGACAGGCGATCGCCAACGGTCATATCTGCTTCGCCGTTAAGGATGGGATTGCAGAGTGACTTGGCAGCTTCGGCGGGGTATGTATCGTCGCCGTCGACCATTAAGTAGCACTCGGCATCGATATCGCGGAACATTTGACGGCACACGTTGCCTTTGCCCTGCCTGGGCTCGTGGCGCACCTTAGCCCCGTGCTGCTTGGCGATATGCGAAGTGTCATCGGAAGAGTTGTTGTCGTAAACATAGACAACTGCTCCGGGCAGCTCTCGATGAAAATCGTCGACAACTTTGCCAATCGTCAGCGCTTCGTTGTAACAGGGGATTATGACGGCGGTATTCGAATAGTCCATGTAGGACCTCCTTTAATGACTCATCTGGTCGAAAGTATACCTATCGCCTGCCCCTTTGATTAGATATGGGTTAGTTCTCCAGATTTGTTGCGGTGGATTATCGTCAACGTGGGAGGGCTATACTTTCCAATGTTATGTTTTACGAGACAAGGAGATGGTCCGTGGCTGACAATGTAGAGAGTCAGAAAGCGGTGGCTAAACCGGCCTCTCACGCTAAAAATGATTTTGAAAAGGACAAGTTCATTCTTAAGCAGCTTGTCACCAAAGATTTTAAGATCAAATATCGTCGCAGTGTTTTGGGCGTGGCATGGTCTGTGCTTAACCCGCTGCTGATGATGGTTGTTATGTCGATCGTGTTTTCTACGATTTTTGGCCAGAGCCGCAATGGATCAATTACGCCCGAAATGTATCCGTTGTATCTGATTGTCGGTAACATTACGTTCTCCGTCATGTCTGAGTCGACGAACCAGGCGCTCATGTCCATCATTTGGGCGTCTTCGCTACTCAAGAAGGTTAAGGTCCATCGCTGGGTGTTCCCGGTGCAGAAGGTGCTGTTTTCTCTTGTCAACTTTTCCTTCTCTTTGGTTGCTGTGGCTTTGGTTATGGTTTGGTTCCGTGTTGTCCCTACCTGGCATTTAATTCTGCTGCCAGTTTGCTTGCTGTTGCTCATGTGCTTCTGCATGGGCTTGGGCATGATGCTGTCGGCGCTGGCGGTCTTTTTCCGGGATGTTATGCATCTGTGGACTGTTGTTATCACGGCCTGGATGTATCTGACGCCTATTTTCTGGACGACCGATTACATTAGCCAAATGGCACATTGGATCCAGGTGCTTGTGGTTGTGAATCCCATGTACAACTACCTTCAGTTTATGCGTGATATCTTCCTGTTTAATACCGTGCCTTCTGCGCTTACCTTTGGGCTGTGTGTTGTTTGGGCTGTTATTGCTCTTGCTATTGGCTATACCGTGTTCCATAAGACCGAGCACAAGTTTATTCTCTACATCTAAGGAGTGCTGTTCATGACTGAATCTGCTATTGATTACAGCAAGCAGCCCCTTGCTGTTGAGGTCAAAGACGTCACCATGATCTTTAATATGGCGTCTGAGTCGCTTACAAACCTCAAGGAGTACTTTATTAAGCTCGCAAAGCACGAGCTGTTCTTTGAAGAATTCCGTGCGCTTAAGCACATTTCGTTTGATGTGCATCGCGGCGAGGTCGTTGGTCTTGTTGGTACTAACGGTTCCGGTAAGTCTACGATGCTCAAGATCATCGCTGGCGTTTTGGAGCCCAGCGAAGGCGAGGTTAAGGTCCACGGCAATATTGCACCGCTGATTGAGCTTGGCGCCGGTTTCGATCCCGAGCTTACCGCTCGAGAGAATATTTACCTTAACGGTGCGCTGCTTGGATACACCAAGGAGTTTATCGACGCTAGTTTTGACGAGATCATTGAGTTCGCTGAGCTTAAAGACTTCGTCGACATGCCCCTGAAGAATTTCTCCTCGGGTATGGTTGCGCGTATTGCCTTTGCTATTGCTACGATTACCGAGCCGGATATTTTGATCGTTGATGAGACGCTTTCTGTTGGTGATGTCTTTTTCCAGCAGAAGTGCGAGCGCCGTATTCAGCATTTTATTGAGAGCGGTGACGTCACGGTCTTGTTCGTTTCTCATTCCATGGAGCAGGTTGAGCGCATTTGCCAGCGTGCTGTTTGGATCGAGAAGGGCGACCTGCGTATGGATGGTCCCGTGGATGAGGTCTGCAAGGCGTACCACGACCAGTTCAAGTAGGCTATAATTTATTAGCCGTGCGAACTTGCACTCGCTTGGATGCCCGGCTTTATGCTCCATTAGCTCAGTTGGATAGAGCAGGGGACTTCTAATCCCAAGGTCGACGGTTCGAATCCGCCATGGAGCACCATATGAGTTTTAGAGACCCGGTTTAATGCCGGGTCTTTGCTTTTTGGACACGTGGGCGAGCAATTGTTTAAACACAGGCCGCAAGACATGGGGATGACTTGTGACCCCTTTTTGGCTCCTCTTGCCGTGTGCCCTTTGTTGTCCCTCTTGCTTTATCGGTATATTAGTATGGTGTATGGTGGTTTATCGGTCCACCGATTTCTTTCTGGTGTTACGGTACGCCTTCTAGTGATAGCGGGCGATCGTTTTTCCTAGGAGCCTGCAATGATTGATTATCGCAATCCGTATACGCCCGGTGCCGGCGCGATGCCCAAATATCTTGCCGGGCGTGACGATATCCTCGAATCGACCTCTCTTCAGCTCAAGGCGCTCGCTGCAAACTATCAGAGCCGTTCGCTCGTTTTGTACGGCCTTAGGGGTGTCGGCAAGACGGTGTTGCTTAACTCGATTGAATCAATAGCCGAGGGTGAAGGTATTCTTGTCCGCCATATTGAGGTCGAAGAGAAGAAGGGTTTGATTGCTCCTTTGGCTTCGGCTTGCTGTACGCTATCGGCTTCGCTCAATAGAATTGAACTCGTTAAGAGTAAATTAGAGCAGATTAAGAACTTGTTTACATCGTTAACGTTATCTGTTGATGCGGGCGATGGCTCACTGTCTTTGGGCTTTAATGAAGAGGCTCTGGGGAAGGCTCTCGCCTCGTCTCAGAATCTATCTGGCGATTTTACCGATGTGCTCGTCGTTCTGGGAAAATATGCTCAAGCTGCAGGATCTTCGATTTTTATTGGAATTGACGAGTTGCAGTATGCCAGTAAAGAAGAACTCGAAGCCTTGGCTTGTGCGCTTCATCGCGCGACCCAGCTTGGCCTTCCTGTTATGTTTGGCTGCGCCGGCCTGCCCAAGCTTCTGAAGATGCTGGGCGAAGCCAAGACCTATTCCGAGAGGCAGTTCAACTTCGTGAAGATCGATTCGCTTCCTCGTGACAAAGCGATTGAGGCTATTGTCAGGCCCGCACAAAAGCTTGGCGTAAGTTATTCCGATGGGGCGGTCGATGCGATTATCGACTATACAGAGGGGTATCCGTATTTCATTCAAGAGCTTTGTTCAACAATTTGGACATCGTCTGAAAGCAAATGCATCTCGTTGGAGACCGTGCTCAAATGCACCTCTTTAACGGATATCCGCCTTGACGAGGGGTTCTTTAGCGTTCGCTACGATCGTTGCACCCCAAAGCAAAAGGAGTTTTTGATTGCTATGGTGCGCTGCGGTGAGCTTCCTTGCACGCTTGCAAATGTGGCTCATTATATGGAGAGAGACGTTTCATCTATTGGACCCCTGCGAGCTCAATTAATTAGCAAGGGCATGATTTACTCTGCTGCAAGGGGAGAGGTTGATTTTACCGTGCCTCAGTTTGATCGATACTTGAGGCGCACAGAAAGAATTGACTAGTTGGTTAAGAAGAATGCCCGGCGCAGTAGCGAATGAACTGCGCCGGGCATTCTGTTTGCTTATGGTGGTTGGTTGAGTGCCCTCGTTCCTTACGCCTCCGTCGGCTCCACGCCCAGCTCGTTGCGGACGAGTTCGAAGGCGGCGGCGATGGCCTTGTCCATGTCATAGTACTTGTAGCCGCCCAGGCGACCGGCGAAGATCACGTCGCCCTCCTGCTCAGCCTGCTTCTCGTACTGCTTGTAGAGGGCCTCGTTCTTGGCGTCGTTGATGGGGTAGTAGGGCTCGTCGCCGGGCTTCCAGTCTGCCGGGTACTCGCGCGTGATGACAGTCTTGTCCTGCGTGCCGAACTCGAAGTGCTTGTGCTCGATGATGCGCGTGTAGGGGATCTCGCGCTCGGTGTAGTTGACCACGGCCACTCCCTGGTGGTCCTGCTCGTCGAGGGTCTCGGTCTCAAAGCGCAGACTACGGTACTCGAGCGTGCCCAGCTTGAAGTCGTAGAACGCGTCGATGGGGCCGCAGTAGATCGTCTTGGCGGCGATATCGGGCTCGGCGGCGATCAGCTCCTTGTACTCCACGCCGCAGCGCACCTCGACGCCCTCGAGCATGTTGGCGACCATCTTGGTGTAGCCGCCCATGGGGATGCCCTGGTAGCGGTCGTTGAAGTAGTTGTTGTCGTAGGTAAAGCGGCAGGGGAGGCGCTTGATGATGCTCGCTGGCAGGTCCTTGCAGTCGCGGCCCCACTGTTTCTCGGTGTAGCCCTTCACGAGCGTCTCGAAGATATCGCGGCCGACGAGCGACAGTGCCTGCTCCTCGAGGTTCTGCGGCTCGCCGATGTTCTCGGCGGCCACCTGCTCGGCGATCTTGGCCTTGGCGTCTGCCGGCGTGACGACGCCCGGCCACATCTTTGCGAAGGTGTTCATGTTGAAGGGCATATTGTACATGTTGCCGTGGAAGTTGGCGACCGGCGAGTTGACGTAGTTGTTGAACTCGGCGAAGCGGTTGACGTAGTCCCAGACGTCCTTCATGGAGGTGTGGAAGATGTGCGCGCCGTAGCGGTGGACCTGGATGCCCTCGACGTCCTCGGTGTAGATGTTGCCGGCGATGTGGCCGCGGCGGTCGATGACCAGGACCGACTTGCCGGCGCGCTTGGCGGCATTGGCAAAGACGGCACCCGAAAGGCCGGCACCGACGACAAGGTAATCGTACTGGGACATGGATATGCTCCTTTGTATGTCAATTGGACAGTTACTTTAGTTTAGGGACAAACGCTACTGACTCATTTGGCCCAAATATTAGTGTAGCAGACGCTCCCTCAGCAGCTCCAGCGCATGCGCGTAGCCTGGTTTCCAAATGATCTTAAGGGCTCGCTATTCTGCCTTCAGGCACTCGGGCAAGACGCTTGCAATTGCATCCATTGCCTGCGGCTTCAGGTACTGCTCATTGAGCTTCGCCTTTTTGTAAGCATAACGAGTGTCTGCCGAGTATTTGACCAACACATCGGTGAAGAACCGCTCCCAGCTCAGATAGTTGCGGCTTTCGATATAGCTCGAAGGGTCCTTGAGGATTTCTGGAATGTCGTTGTTGGGGATGAGGCCAGATCGCAAAAGCACCCACTCAAATGATTCCGGGAGGAACAAGCGAACGTTCTTGTAAACGCGCTGCCCTAGTACCTTTTCGATGTAGGGACCAAACGCTGCGCCGTCTCCTATGGCAAGGATGTTTTGCTCGGGACATTCGTGAATCGTTCGTTTTAGGTTTGCTACGCCGGTAGCGGTGTAGCAGGGGATTCCCAGTCGGTTGCAAAGGGCGCTGTAGAATTGATAGCCAGACTTGCTATCCTCGACAATTACGGCATCGGGATTGTCAAAACCTACGTTAAGGTCCTGATACAGCATGTTTGCCGTGTGGGTATATAGCGGTTTGGTCACCGAGTAAAAACGTTTGTCGCTTTTACGGCCGTTAATTACCTTGCTCGTCGTGTTGACCAGTTTTAGGATCTCGTCGACGCTGTAGGGGAGTTCGTTGGCGTCGCGACGAGATATCAGAACAAAATAGTTGGACGACCCGTTAACGGCTTTAGCGAAGTCCTTTGAGTAGATGAACTCGTTGCCCTCATCTAGAAAGACTATTGAATCTTCGATGATCGACAGCTCGCGCTCCCAGCGTCTGCCGGAAAGCGTTTCACAAGGCACGTCGCAGCTGAGTGTAACGCCGCTTTCCGGTCCTCGGTCGTTGTAGTCGCGAATCATCGAAATGAGCGTCGTTTTGCCCGTGCCGCTGTTGCCGCGTATAAAGGAAATATTGCGCTTAAACGTGAGTGTGTATTTGACCTTTGCACGCTCTACGACAACGGTATGCGTCCCCTTCATTACTCATCAACATCCAAAAAGTCATTCGTGGCGCCGACAAACTCCTGCATGTTTCTGACGATACGGTCGTCGTTATCGATGCGAATCTCAAAGTTCTTCCAGGGGAATTTCATGATGTGGTAAAGGGTCACCAGCACATCCTGCTCTTTGCCAATTTTGAGCAGCCAGCGGGCGCAATTGTCTCCGCAGGTGGATGCGTTGAACACCATATTTGGGAGGTTGCGCACCAGCAGCAGCGTCTTGACGCCGCCGGAGAGTTCGAGTGGGGTGATCGAGCCCAGCTGCTTGCTTACGATGTTGTGGGGACCGATGAGCTCTGATCCGTCCACGCTTTTAATGATCTGCGCGGCCATAGGGTCTTCGAACCATGAGTCCAAGTATGAGTTCCTAAAATAGGTTTCGGTATCGTAGATGGAACCGGGGTAATCTCCCAGATGGATGCTTAACATGCGCGTCTCCAGACGTTGTGTGACTGCAACGATTATATGCCAGTAATAAAGCGCCGCCAGTAGCGAGGTTGCTGTTGGCGGCACTGGCATTATTAGCGTATGAATCGCGCTGATGGATTTGCTCGTGAGGCTACTTTTCGAGACGCTCCCTCAGCAGCTCCAGCGCGTGCGCGTAGCCTTGCAAGCCTTCGCCGGTGATGGTCGCGAAGCAGGCCAGGCGGGCGTAGCTCACCTGGCGGAAGTCCTCGCGCGTCTCGACGGCGCTGATGTGGACCTCAACGGCGGGGATGGCGACGGCTTTGAGCGCGTCCAGGATGGCTACGCTGGTGTGCGTGTAGGCCGCCGGGTTGATGACGATGCCGTCGACCTTGCCGTAGGCCTCCTGGATCTTGTCGACGATGCTGCCCTCGTGGTTGGACTGGAAGACCTCGACCTCGTCAAAACCCTGTGAGGCACCTGCCTCCTGGCAGATCTGGACCAGGTGGTCGTAGTTGTCGCTGCCGTAGATGCCCGGCTCGCGAATGCCGAGCATGTTGAGGTTGGGACCGTTGATGACGAGTGCTTTCATGGTTGTTTCCTTTGCAGTTGGTCGATTTGGCGAGGCGGAATGAAAAACCACCACAAAGGTGCCTGTCCCCTTTGTGGTGGTTTTTGTTAGAGAGCGGGTGGGAGGGTGTCGAGGACGGCGCGGGCGGTGTTGGCGGCGCAGTCGCGTGAGTCGATGATGTAGTCGGCCCAGGCGCGGTAGCGCGGCATGCGCTGCTCGGCGAGCTTGTCGATGCCATCGCGGGCGGTGATGGGGCGTCCTTTATGGGCGAGTTCGTCGAGCTTGCGGTTGAGCATCACGATCTGGCTGTTCTGGTGCAGCAGCGGATAGTTTTCGTCGCGCGTGACCACGCCGCCGCCGGTGGAGAGCACCAGACCACTGCGCTTGGAGATATCGGCCAGCGCTACCGTCTCCTGCTCGCGGAAGGCCGCCTCGCCGCGCTCGACGATATAGTCGGCGCAGGGCATCCCCAGGCGCTCCTCGAGGGCGCGATCGAGGTCGATGTGCTCGCGGCCCGTGAGCTGGGCGATCTGCTCGCCCACGCGGGTCTTGCCCGAACCCGGCATGCCAATCAGCGCGATGTTCTGCTCGCGGCGGGACAGACGCTCCGTCACATCCAGGATGCGCTCGCGCGGCGTAACCTGGCCGGTATAGCGCTCAACAGCCTGTGCCGCCTGGGCCACAAGCATGAGTAAGCCGCCGATGCAGGGGATGCCGCGGCGCTCGGCCTCGAGCATCAGACCCGTGCGGGCGGGGTTGTAGACAATGTCGATGACGCCCTCGAGCGCATCGAGGCCTTCGAGCGTGCAGGGGGCGTCGGGGCAGTGGGGGAACATGCCGGCAGGCGTGCAGTTGACGAGCAGCGCGGCATCGGATTGCTGCGCGATGTTGTCGTAATTGACCTCGCTCGTGCGACCCACGGGTACGACGATGGCGCCCAGGTCGCCGAGCACCATGCTGGCCGTGGTGCCTGCGCCGCCGGTGGCACCGAGCACGAGGGCCTTTTTGCTGGCAACCTCAACGCCCAACTCCTCGACCAGGCACTGAAAACCGAAGTAGTCGGTATTGTCGCCACGCAGGCGGCCATCGGGCAGGCGTGTGATGGTGTTGACGTTACCCATGCGCTCGGCCAGCGGGCTCAGCTCGTCCAGGTATTCCATGACGGCGCGCTTGTAGGGGATGGTCACGTTGGTGCCCTCCCATTCGTCGCCCGCCATAAAGGCCTGGAGTTCCTCGGGCTCGCGCTCAAAGCGCACGTACTCGAGCCCTGCGAGCTCCTTGTAGATGGTTGGGGTGTAGCTGTGGCCCAGCACGCGGCCCAGCACGCCGTAGGGGCGGGTTGCGGCGGTATCGGTCATCTAGAGCACCTCCGTGTAGCTGCCAAAGTAGGTGAAACTCTCGCATACGTCGTCGATCGAGTCGAGCAGGTCGTCGAGGGCCTTGCTGCCAAAGGGGCAGTCCAGGTCAAAGTAGAACATAAACTCAAAGTCATGCCCGGGGATGGGGCGGCTCTCGAGTTTGATGAGGTTGATGTTGAGGGCGTAGAATCGCTCGAGTACGCGATAGAGCGCGCCCGGCTCGTTGGCCGTAGTGATCATGAGCGAGGTGCGGTTGGCACCGGGATAGACGCGCGGCTCGCGGCTGATGACGACAAAGCGCGTGTAGTTGTTGTCCGAGTCCTGGATGTTGGGCTCCAGCAACTCCAAGCCGTAGAGCGCCGCACAGCTGCGCGAGGCGATAGCGGCGACGTCGGTGCGCTCGGAGTTGGCGACCATCTCGGCCGACATGGCGGTGTTGGGGTACTTGGTGGCATGCAGGCCGTGGCTCTCGATAAAGCCGGCGCACTGGGCGATGGCTTGGCCGTGGCTGTAGACCTCGCGCACGTCGGTGAGCTTGGTGCCGGGTTTGACGAGCAAGTTGTGATCGATCTTGAGGCGCAGTGAGCGCACGATGTGGAAATCGAACTGGGCGAGCAGGTCGTAGACGGCGTTGACCGAGCCGGCAGTGGAGTTTTCGATGGGCAGCACGCCAAACTCGCAAAAGCCGTCGCGTACGGCGCGCATAACGCCCTCGAAGGTATCAAAGAAGGCGATATCGGGCACGTCGAAGAGCTTGCACGCGGCGATTTGGCTGTAGGCGCCCTCGACGCCCTGGCAGGCGACGGTGGCCGTCTGGGGGAAGGGCGTGTCAAAGGCTGCGGCCGTGGCGCGGGCCTTTTGCGACACCGTGATGCCCTTGAGCTCGTTGATGTAGCGCTGCTGCTCGGCCTTGCTCATGCTCATGAGGAGACGGAACAGGGTGATGGTCTGCGCCTCGTAGCGCTCGGGCGCGCGGCTGGCGAGGTTGTTGAGCTTGGAGCGCTCACGGGCGGGGTCGAAGACGGCCTTGCCCATCTCGATTTTTGACTTGGCTACCTCGGTGGCAATGTCCATGCGCTCGACAAAGCTGTTGAGGAGCGTGGTGTCGATGCCATCGATGGCCTGGCGGATGTCAGCAAGGTCCATGGAGGCCCCTTTCACGTGTTGGTGATTTTTCTGGGACGGGCGTGGGGGGCCGGAGTTGGCCCCCCGGAGATTTTTAGAGCTGGGCGGCGTCCTCGAGGAGGGCGCCCCAGATGGCGAGGGCGGCGGCTGCTTCGGCTACGGGGACGGCTCGGGGGACGATGCAGGGATCGTGGCGGCCGTGGATCGAGAGCTCGGCATTTTCCATGGCGTCCATGTCTACGGTCTGCTGCTCGCGACCGATGGAGGGCGTCGGCTTCACGGCCATACGCCACATGACGGGTGCGCCGGTGGAGATGCCGCCCAGAATGCCGCCGGCGTTATTGGACTCGACTGCAATGTCGCCGGTCTCTGCATCAACGCGGTATGGGTCGTTGTTCTCGCTGCCGCGCATGGCGACCACGGCAAAGCCCATGCCAAACTCCACGCCCTTCACGGCGGGAATGCCAAACGCAATCTGCGCGATGCGGTTCTCGATGCCATCGAACATGGGGTCACCGATGCCCGCGGGAAGCCCGTAGATGCCGCACTCCACAATGCCGCCGATGCTGTCGAGTTCATCGCGCGCGGCCAGAATTTCCTCGCGCATGCGACCGGCAGCGGCGGCGTCGATGCAGGGCAGGTCGTTCGTAAGGATCGCCTTGCGGTCGGCCTCGCGATAGACCATGTCGTCCATGGGCAGGTCGGAGATGCCGCCGATCTGCGCGACGTGCGCCATGACCTTGATGCCACGGGCCTCGAGCGCCTGCAGCGCGATGCCGCCGGCGATGCATAGGGGAGCCGTTAGGCGGCCGGAGAAGTGCCCACCGCCCGCGACGTCGTGCATGTTGTGGTACTTCAAGCGCGCAGGGAAGTCCGCATGTCCCGGACGGGGCTTGCGGCGCAGCTCGGAGTAATCCTTGGAGCGCGTGTTGGTGTTCTCAATAATCGCTGCGATGGGTGCGCCGGTGGTGTGTCCATCGACCACACCGGCGATGATATGCGCGGCGTCGGCCTCGCGACGTTTGGTCGCGGTCTCGTCGCGACCGGGGGCGCGACGGTCAAGGAAGGCCTGCAGCTGCTCCTGGTCCACGGCGATACCTGCCGGAATGCCATCGAGCGAGCAGCCGATAGCGGGGGAGTGCGACTGGCCGAAGATGCTTAAGTGCAAGACGTTGCCAAAGGTCGAGGACATGCTATTCCTCCTCGAGCGTGACCTTGCCGCCCAGTAGGCGGTAGTGGTCGAAGAAATCGGGATAGGACTTGTTGACGGCCTCGGCGCCGTGGATCACGACCTCGCCGGTGGCGCGGCTCGCGGCGATGGCGGCCATCATGGCGATGCGGTGGTCGTTGTGCGAATCGACCTCGCCGCCAGTAAAGGCGTCGACACCCTTGATGATGAGGTCGTCACCGGCAATGCGTACCTGTGCGCCCAGTGCGGTGAGCTCGCGGGTGGTAGTGGCCAGACGGTCGGATTCCTTGATGCGCAGGCGGGCGCAATCGCGGATGAACGTGCGGCCTTGCGCCAGCGATGCCACGGCCGAGATAACGGGCACCAGGTCGGGGATGTCGTGGGCACTCATCTCAAAGCCGGCGAGCTTGTCGGACTGCACGGTGGCGGCGTTGGTGGAGCGCACGATGCGGGCGCCAAAGCGCGAAAGCGCGGCAAGCACGTTGCGGTCGCCCTGGGCCGAGCTCAGGGACACACCCTCGACGGTGATGGGATCGGAGCCGATGGCGCCGGCGCACAGCCAAAAGGCAGCGTTGGACCAGTCACCCTCGACGGCCACGTCACCGGGCGTGCGGTACGAGCCGCTGCTTACGCGGAAGTTCGTGACCTCGGGCTGGCCGTCTTTGGACGGAATACGTTCGACGTTGACCTCGACGCCGAAGGCCTTCATGGCCTGGATCGTCAGGTTGATGTAGGGGCGGCTCTCGATGAGGCCCGTTACCTGCACGCAGGAGGGCTGGGCGAGCAACGGGGCTGCCAGCAGCAGGCCGGAGATATACTGCGAGCTTACGTTGCCCGGCAGCACAAAGGTGCCCGGGCGCATGCGTCCGCTCGTCTTGAGCGGAAAACCGCCCAGACCCTGTAGGTCGCAGCCGGCGGCGATGATCTCGTCCGAGAGCGGCGAGAGCGGGCGGGCGCCCAGGCGGCCCTGGCCCACGAAGGTGGCATCCGCACCCAGCGCGCAGGCGACGGGCAGCATAAAGCGCAGCGTGGAGCCGCTTTCGCCGCAGTCAAGCGTGCCGCCGGCAAGGGCCTTGAGCAGGCCAAACTCAACACTCTTCATGGTGGGGTGGACCTGGAAGCCGTCCTCGACGGTCTCGATGCGGGCGCCGAGTGCCGTAAGGCAACGCACCGTGGCCTCGATGTCGGCGCAGGTGGTGTTGCAGGTGACGTGTGTCTCGCCGTTGGCAAGCGCAGCGCAGATGATCAGGCGATGTGCCATCGACTTGGACGCGATGGCGGGAACGGTGCCCTTGAGCGGGGACGGGGTGATGCGGGCTAGCATGCGGATGCGTCTCCCTTCTGGCCGAGGCCCTCGGCAATGAGTTCGTGGAAAGTGGAAAGCGGCGTGCGGTCGATGCTGCAGCGGCCAATGCCGTGCGGAATCACCAGGTCGATGGTGTCACCGGCGCGTTTTTTGTCGTGCAGCGCCTCGGAAAAGATGGCGTCGGCCGAAAGCTCGCAGCGGGTCTTGAGGCCATGACGGGCGCAGAGCTCTTCGATGCGGCTGGGCAGTTCGGCGTCGCAAATGCCGTGCAGGGCCGCGGCACGCGTGATGATGCCCATGCCAATCGATACGCAGTTGCCGTGTCCCAGCTCAAAGTGCTCGCAGGCCTCGACGGCATGTCCGGCGCTGTGTCCAAAGTTGAGCAGCTTTCGCTGGTTGGTCTCGCGCTCGTCGGCAACGACCACGGCGCGCTTGATGTCGATATTGCGGGCGATGATGAGCGCCACGCGGGCCACGTCGCGGTTCAGCAGCTCCAGCGTGAGCGGTGTCTTCTCCAGTTCCGCGAAAAGCTCCGGATCGGCGATCACAGCGTGCTTGACGACTTCGCCGCAGCCGTCGGCGAACTGCTCGGGCGTGAGGGTGGCAAGGCATCCCACGTCAGCGATAACAACACTTGGTTGCCAAAAGGCGCCAGCCAGGTTCTTGCCGGCGACCAGGTCGATGGCCGTCTTGCCGCCCACCGACGAGTCCACCATGGCGAGCAGGCTCGTGGGGATCTGCACAAACTTGCAGCCGCGCATGTAGGTGGCGGCCACAAAGCCAGCCACGTCGCCCACAACGCCGCCGCCGAGTGCCACGATCACGTCGGAGCGGGATAGCTCATGCTCGGCCACAAACTCAAGGATGGCAACGTAGGTCTCGGCACGCTTATGGGCCTCGCCAGCCTCGAAGGTGCAGATACTCACCTCGTAGCCTGCGGATTCAAGGCTCTGCTTAACGGGCATCTGGTAGAGGGGACCCACGTTGGTGTCCGTCACGATGACGGCGCGGGTGCCTCCGGCGGTGGCGCGAACGAGCGGCCCTGCCTGCTCCAGCAAGAAAGTGCCCACGTGTACCTGGTAGGGGCGTGCGGTGTCGATATCGATGGTAATCGCCATAAGCTATGGTCCTTTCGACCTGGCGTGATGGGTGGTCTAGTGAGCGCTCTCGTCGTCGAGTGCACGCTTGATGCGATCGCCCTCGGCCAGGAGATTCTCCAGATAGCGCTGGTCACGGTCCTTGAGCGCGCGGCTGTAGGCTCCGAGCGAGTCGATCAGGTGGTCGATCTCGAAGGCAAGCGCGTCGGCGTCGTCGATCATGAGCTCGGACCACATCTGCGGGTTGAGGTGGGCCACGCGCGTAAGGTCGCGGTAGCTGCCGGCAGAAAAGCCGTGGTGGACCTGGGCGGTGGGACTTTTTACGTAGGCGTTGGACACCACGTGCGCGAGCTGGCTCGTAAAGGCGATCACGCGGTCGTGCTCGGCAGCGGTTGTCACGCTGAACTTGCCAAACCCCAAGGGACGCACCATCTCGCGCACCTGGCCCAAGAGCTCCAGCTTAAGAGCATCGTCTACCGCGGGCGGAACGAGCACGAGCGGTGCGCCCTGGAACAGGTCGGCGCTGGAATGAGCGTAGCCCGAGAACTGGGTGCCCGCCATGGGGTGTGCGCCCACAAAGTAAAAGCCGTGCTCTCGTGCGAGCTCAAAGGCCCGCTCACACACGATGCCCTTCACACCCACGGTGTCGATCACCACGGGGCCCATGATGGCCTCGGTGTCGGTGGCGTCGGCGAGCGCCTGGGCGTGTGCCTCGAGCCACTCGATGCATGCCTCGGGATAGCATGCCAGGACGATGATGTCGCACTCACCGAGTGTCTCGTCGTTGAGCTCGCCGGCAACGGTGCCCATGCTGGCGGCCGTCATCACGTCATCGTCGGGGTCCCAGGCAAGCACGCGAACGCCCGCCTGCGCATAGCCGCGGGCAAAGCTGCCACCGATCAGACCCAAGCCGACGATGCCGGCGCACTTGGGGCCGCCCTGGTTGACGCGTGCGTTTCTCACCGTACCCATGGCCTACTCCATGGTCTCTTGGCAGACGACCTCGCGGATGGCACGGATGCGGCGCATGGTGTCGTCGAACTGGTCGGGGGTGAGGGCCTGAGCACCGTCGGACCAAGCGTGGCTCGGGTCGTCGTGGACCTCGATCTCCAGACCGTTGGCGCCGCAGGCAGTCGCGGCTAGCGCCATGGGCTCGACATAGCGGGTGTAGCCGGTGGCGTGGCTGGGGTCGGCGACGACGGGCAGGTGCGACAGGTGGTGCAGCACCGGCACGGCGTTGAGGTCGAAGGTATTGCGGGTGCGGGTCTCGAAGGTGCGAATGCCGCGCTCGCACAGGATGACGTTGTCGTTGCCCTCGCTCATGATGTACTCAGCAGCCATGAGCAGCTCGTCGACGGTGCCGGACATGCCGCGCTTGAGCAGGATCGGGGTCTGCGTCTTGCCGACCTCCTTGAGCAGGGGGAAGTTCTGGGCGTTGCGAGCGCCAATCTGCATGACGTCGATCTTCTTGTCGAGGAAGACCTGCACGTCGCGCGGGTCCATGATCTCGGTGACGATCGGCATGTCGAGCTCGGCGGATGCCTCGCATAGCAGGTCCAGGCCGACCGGGCCCATGCCCTGGTAGGCGTAAGGGGAGGTGCGGGGCTTGTAGGCTCCACCGCGCAGCATCGTGGCGCCGGCGGCCTTTACGCGGCGTGCGATGCGGATAAGGTTCTCGCCCTCGACGGAGCACGGGCCGGCGATGACCTGGAACTGGTCGCCGCCGATCTTGACGCCGTGACCGCAGTCGATGACGGAGTCCTCGGGGTGGAATTTGCGGTTGGCACGCTTAAAGGGCTCGGAGACGCGCTGCACGCGCTCGACGACATCCATGGACTCGAGCAGGAACGGGTCGATCTTGGTCGTATCGCCCACTAGGCCGATGATGGTCTCGTTCTCGCCGCGCGAGACGTCGGTCTTGAGACCCTTCTTCTCAATCCAGCTGACGATATGGCCGACGGCCTCGTCGCTGGCGCTCTGCTTTAAAATCGCAATCATGGTGTGCCTCTCACCTCGATGGATAGCTCTTGCAAAAACGGCCCGCATCGCGAGCCGTTATATATGTGCATGAGAGTTTATACTAATTGTTTCACTTTTGCGTTCTAAAGTGAGCCTCTGCGCCGTGTCTCCCACGTAATTGCAAAGTTTTTTCTATTCTTTTGTTAGCCCGTGGCGCACTTGGGTATAATGCCAACCGTTCGCCCTATTAGCTCAGGGGATTAGAGCGTCTGCCTCCGGAGCAGAAGGCCGTTGGTTCGAATCCAACATGGGGCACTATCGAACGTAAGACCGTCCGAACCTCGCATGGTCCGGGCGGTTTTCTTATACCGACGCGACGTGATGGGACGTGGTATGGCAGCAACGGATATCGAGCGCGGGCTTTCGACCGCCGAGGTCGAGGAGCGCATCGCCGCCGGTAAGATCAACCGCAACATGGAGCTTAAGACCAAATCGGTCAAAGAGCTCATCATCGAGAACCTCTGCACGCTGTTTAACTTGATCAACGCTGTCTTGGCGATTTTGGTGTTGCTGACCGGATCGTTCAAGAACCTCACGTTCCTGTTCGTGGTGTTTTTGAATACCGCCATCGGCGTCATTCAGTCCATGCGCTCCAAGAAGATGGTCGATAAGCTTACGCTGCTGACCTCTAAGAAGGCCATCGCGGTGCGCGACGGTGCCGAGGTGGAGCTCGACTTGGACCAGATCGTGCTCGATGACATCATCCGCTTGGGGCGCGGTGACCAGATTCCGGCCGACGCCGTGGTGGTTTCGGGTGAGGCACTCGTGAACGAGAGCCTGCTGACGGGCGAGAGCGATCTCATCAAAAAGCAGCCCGGCTCCGAGCTCATGAGCGGCAGCTTTATCGACTCGGGCCTGCTGCGCGCCCGCGTGATCCATGTTGGCGCCGACAACTACGTGGCCAAGATCAACAACGAGGCCAAGTACGTCAAAAAGGTCAATTCCGAGATCATGAATGCGCTCAACGCCATCGTGCGCTTTGCGAGCCTCATTATGATTCCGCTCGGCCTGGCGCTCTTTGCCTCGAGCGTGAGCGAGCTGTGGGATGCCGCCGGTACGCCGGGCGATAGCGCGCTTTCGTGGTGTTTTTCCGAGCTGCTTGCCGGTCGCGTGCCTTCGTCGGCGCTGCTGTCTACGGTGGGCGCTCTTTTGGGCATGATTCCGCAGGGCCTGGTGCTGCTGACTTCGTCGGTGCTTGCCATCGCCACGGTGCGTCTGGCGCGCCGCAAGGTACTCGCGCAGCAGCTCTACTGTATCGAGACGCTCGCGCGCGTCGACGTGCTGTGCCTGGACAAGACGGGCACCATTACGTCGGGTCGCATGGAGGTCGAGGGCACCTATCCGTTGCCGATCGAGGGCGCTGGCATGGGCGCGGGAGAGAGCGAGGCATCTGTCCCCGTCGAGACCACGGTCCTCGATTTTGCGCTCGCCAACGTGGCGCGTGCCACCTCGGCAGACGCCAACGAGACCTGTCAGGCGCTGCTCAACTATTACGCTGACCGCCCGGTCGAGGTGTCCGAGCCGCTGGCGGTCATTCCGTTCTCTTCGTCCAAAAAGTGGAGCGGCGCCTCGTTTGCGCAGGGCTCCTATGTGATGGGCGCAGCGCAATTTGTGCTTTCGGAGCGCGTTTTTGCGCAGGTCGAGAATCGTGTGGCCGAGCTTGCCGACACCTGCCGCGTGCTTGTTGTGGCCCGTGTGGACGGCTTTACGCCCGACGGCGATATGGCGGGCGAGGCCGAGCCCGTGGGCTTTGTGACCATTCGCGACGAGATCCGTACCTCGGCTGCCGAGACCATCGGCTACTTTAACGAGCAGGGTGTGACCCTCAACGTGATCAGCGGCGACGACCCGCGCACGGTGTCATCGATCGCGCGCGTGGTGGGCGTTCCGGGGGCCGATGCCTACGTCGACGCCACGACGCTCGATACGCCGTCCAAGATTGATGCGGCGGTGGACCGCTATCACGTCTTTGGTCGCGTGACGCCGCAGCAAAAGCGCGAACTCGTGCAGGCGCTCAAGCGTCGCGACCATACCGTTGCCATGACGGGCGACGGCGTCAACGACGTGCTGGCGCTCAAGGAGGCCGACTGCTCCGTGGCCATGGCCGCCGGTTCCGATGCCGCGCGCAACGTGGCCGAAATCGTGCTGGTCGACAATGATTTTGCCTCGATGCCCGCCGTGGTGGCTGAGGGCCGTCGCTCCATCAACAACCTGCAGCGCTCTGCGGCGCTGTTCTTGACTAAGACGCTGTTCTCGATGGGCCTGGCTGCGCTGTGCATCGCGTTTCCGCCGTATCCCTTCGAGCCGATTCAGATGACACTCATCAACTTCTTCTGCATCGGCGCGCCGGGCTTTGTGCTGGGTTTGGAGCCCAACAACGCCCGCGTGAAGGGGTCATTCTTGACCAACGTGCTCAAGCGTGCGTTGCCGGCGTCACTGGCGGTTATTATGGCTGCGGCGCTCGATATCTTTGTAGCGCGCGTGTTTGGCTTTAACCAGCTCACGCTTTCGACCATGTGCCTGCTTACGTCGTGTGCGGCGAGCGTGAGTCTGATCTGGCGTATCTCGCAGCCGCTTACGCCCTTGCGTGTGGTGCTTTTTGTGTTTGTCGTCGTCGGCATCCTGGCGGGTGTTATCGGATTCCCGCAGCTGCTGTCCATCGCCAACCTGTCGATGGGCGAGGCCGTTATCTTGCTGGCGATCGTCGTCTTTACCTGCACGGTGTTCTTTAAGCTCGCCACGATGATGGATTCGCTTAAGCCGCGTCGTCGCCATGCTGCCACCGGCTTTGGCCGTGGCGTTCGCGTCCGTCTGGGTCGTGGTGGCGGCAAGGTGAGCTCGACGGGCTCAACTGCCCAGCGTTTTGCCAAGCGTGTCGCCGCCGATATGGCGCAGCGCCGTGAGGAGCGCACCGCTCGCGAGGCCGAGGTTCGCGCGCTCGAGGGTGTGGAAAAGGCCCAGCCCAAGAAAAAGAAGGGCACGGGCGTCACTCGCTCGCGTGTGACCAAGTCCGCCCAGGGCATTAAGGTCTCGATGCCGAGCAAGAAGAAAAAGCCCGCAAATAAAGCCTAGCTTCAGCCGCCCGGGGGATGATTTTCTAATCCCCGTCCCAGAAAAATCATCCCTCCACAAAGACTACCCTGGCGATGTTGAATTGGTGCCTTGCTCCTGTGGGGGCGTGGCGATGTTATGCTCTAACCTCGACTGTATGAATTGCTCCGAAAAGAGGAAGCCGTGATCTGCCCGCATTGCCTTAAGACCATAGAGGACGGCGCCTCGTTCTGCCCCTATTGCAACGCATACGTTGGTCCGGGCGACGGTCCCGAGCATACCGAGTTCGTATTCTGCGATGGTTGTGGCGCACGCCTGTCCCCGCATGATCGCACCTGTCCCAAGTGCGGGCGCCCCGCCCCGGGCATCCTTTCCAAAGACGCGGCTGCATCCGATCTGGCAGCAGGCCGCACGGCCGGCTTTCCGCGCTTGACGCAGGAGCAGATCGATACCGAGGTGCCCCATGCGCCGGCCTCTGCCGCCGCGGTGCTCTCGGATGCCGCTGATCCCAACGAGACCTGCGTGCTGCCTGCCTTCGATAAGGACTTTGGCATCCCCAAGGTCGATATCCCCACACCGGTGTCCCTGCGCGATGATGTCCAGCCCAAAAAGCAAAAGCCCAAGCGCAAGGTCCATCCCGACGAGGATGCCTATCACAAGCACAAGCGCCATATCCCCAAACCACTTATCGTCATCGCGGTGCTCGCCGCCGTGTGCGGTGGTGCGTATTGGTTTGTGACTGCCGATCCTATGGGCGTCATGCCCGGCTTCTACGACCAGTTTGGCCAGGCCGCCAAGACCACCTTCCCGTCGCGCCAAAAGGGCGAGGCCACCGAGAAAGAGTCCAAGCAAGAGGATGCGTCCGAGGTCGTTCAGGACGTGACCGTCTTAACCGACGACCAGCTCTACGCCAGGCTCGACGGCCTGTACCAGACCATCGTGTCGTACAGCGACGATGATCAGATCGGCGAGGTCATCGATTCGTTTAATAACGGCTATCTGCGTACGCCGCTCTCCACCCGCCAGGAGCTGTCGCAGAGCGCTTATGCCCTGCGCGATCAGATTAAAAAGACCCAGGATGAGCTCAATAACCTCAAGGTTCAGGACGACACCGTCTATGTGGAGGACATCGATCATCTAAAGCAGCTTGCCCAGTGGATGTACGAGCGTGTCGACGTGATCTGCCAGAGCTGGGATATCTCGCTGTCCATTCCCGACGGCGAGTCGCTGAGCGCCCGTCAGAGCGAGATCCTGGCGCCCATCGCACAAGGCGGCAACAGCGCGCTTAACCAGTACGACGCCAATGTGAGCGCATGGAGACCGCAGCAACGTTCGTAATTTGTTGCCCTCCGGCGGCATAACCTGCGTGCGCAATTGATGGAAGCCCGTGCTTATTGCTACAATTTGACCAAATATGCTTTAAACGCACGAGGAAGGAACCACATGTTTGGTTTTAAGAAAGAGCTCTACACGCCCGAGTATCAGCTTGCCGGCGATGAGTGCGCGGTGATCGAGACGTCGAAGGGCACCATCAAGGTCAAGTTTGACGGCGAGGGCGCCCCCATCCACGTGGCGAACTTCTGCGAGCTTTCCACGATGGGTTTTTACGACGGCCTTAAGTTCCATCGCTATGTGCCCGGTTTTGTGATCCAGGGCGGCGACCCCAATACCCGCGATATGTCCGGCGCCGATGTCGCCGCCGGTCTTGAGGGCCCCGACGGCATGCCCGGTACCGGCGGCCCCGGCTACTGCATCAAGGGCGAGTTCGCTACCAACCCGCGTAACAGCCACGTCGACGGCGCGCTTGCCATGGCACGTTCGATGGATCCCGATTCCGCGGGTTCGCAGTTCTACTTCTGCCTGGGCGCTCAGCATAACCTCGACTCCGGCTACACCGTCTTTGGCACCACGGTCGAGGGCCTCGATGTGATTTCGCAGCTGCGTGCCGGCGACGAGATCGTCCACGTCGAGATCGTTCACGAGTAAAGGGGACTTCCTTGAATAGCCAGCTGATCCAACAGGGCCGCGCCGCTTATCGCGCGGGTGATTATTCCGCTGCCGCCCAGATGCTCGGTGCGGCAAAGACCCCCAGCGAGATTATGGGCGAGGCCGATCATCTGCGCGGCAACGCCTTGATGCACCTGGGCATGTATGCCGAGGCCGCCGAGGCCTACGCCGCCGCCCTCAACGACGGCACCTATGGCAAGCGCGGCGCGCTGCTCACCAACCGTGGCAAGGCGCTTGCTGCCGTGGGTGACTATGTGACCGCAGCCCAGGCATTCTCCGCCGCAACGCAGGATGCATCCTATGCCACGCCGTTTAAGGCCTATCTGGGTCTGGGCAACGCCCTGTTCCAGTCGGGCGATTATGCCAATGCCGGCACTGCCTTCCGTCAGGCCGCTATTGACGGCGCCAATCCGGCTCCTGCCGCCGCACTCGGCGAGCTCGGTCGTTGCTTCATTAAGCTCGGCCGTCCGGCAGACGCCGTGGAGACCTACCGCACGGCCATCGACTTTGCCGGTCCGCGCGACGACACGCGTGCGCTTAACGCCGGTATGGGCGAGGCGCTTTCTGCCGCCGGTCGCCCTTCTGACGCGCTCGATGCCTTTAACGCCGCCACCGCCGACGGCATCTACCAGCTTACGCCCGAGCAGGCCGACGAGCTTGCCCGCGTGCACGATTCCCTTGCTGCGCTTTCGGCCCAGACGGCCATGGCCACGGCGCCGGCGCCCGCGATGGATGCTCCCGCCGTCGACCCGCTCGACCCCACGGGTGCTACCGGTCAGTTTATGCCCGACCCCTCGGACACCGGCTTCTTCACCCTGTCCGAGTCCGAGATGGTTCAGCAGGACCGCAAGGAGGCTAAGGTCCGTCGTCGCCATCGCCACACGGGTCTCAAGGTCTTCTTGGTGCTGCTTCTGCTGATCGTCATTGCCGCAGGCGGTCTTGGCTTTGCCTACACGCGCGGCCTGGGTTTCCCCTCGCAGGAGTCTGTTGTCACCGACCTGTTCCAGGCTGCCGGTGACGGCGATACCGCCAAGGCCGAGTCATGCCTGGCCTCAAGCCTGTCCGAGGACGCCAAGGCGATGATTATCTCCTCGATCCCGCAGGGCGCCACCGTCTCCATCGAGGGTATGGATCAGTCCATGACCGAGACCACCGCCAAGGTGAAGGCTTCGCTGTCCAAGGGCGGCGAGCAGGAGTACACCGTTAAATTCGTGCGCTCCGACAACCATATCGGTTGGGCCGTTTCCTCCTTCGATATCGATTTCTCGGCCGCTGACAACCAGTAGTGACCTTATGAGATTTGGCTCTGCCCGGCGCTTCACCGCAAGTGAGGTGCCGGGCTTGCGCTAGTATGATGGGCTAGTAGTTTTCCAGCAATCATCCAACACATCAGGAGTTGCGTTGTTTTCTTTGATGGATATGTTCTTCGGTAGCTATGCGGGCGATCTCGCCATCGACCTCGGCACCGCCAATACGCTTGTCTCCGTGCGCGGCAAGGGCATCGTCATCCGCGAGCCCTCCGTTGTCGCTATCGACAAGAACGACGAGCGCATCCTGGCAGTCGGCATCGAGGCCAAGCGCATGCTCGGCCGTACGCCCGGCAACATCGTTGCCGTTCGTCCCCTTAAGGACGGCGTCATCGCCGACTTCGATGTCACCGAGGCCATGCTTCGCTACTTTATCGACAAGGCTTCCGAGAAGCGCTATCCGTGGACTCCGCGTCCGCGCGTCGTCGTCTGCGTTCCCTCCGGCGTCACGTCGGTCGAGAAGCGCGCCGTCTTTGAGGCCACGATCCAGGCAGGCGCTCGCCAGGCCTATCTGATCGAGGAGCCTATGGCGGCTGCCATCGGCGCCGACCTGCCCGTCGAGGAGCCCACGGGCTCCATGGTCATCGATATCGGCGGCGGCACCACCGAGGTCGCCGTTATCGCTATGGGCGGTATTGTCGTGTCGCAGTCCATTCGCATTGCCGGCGACGAGTTCGACCAAGCGATCCTCACCCATGTTCGCGATGCCTACAACCTTGCTATCGGCGAGCGCACGGCCGAGGATATCAAGATCAAGGTCGGCTCCGCCGTGCCGCTCAAGGATGAGCTCGACGTCGAGGTCAACGGCCGCGACGTTATCACGGGCCTGCCCAAGACCGTGCGTATCGAGAGCGAGGAGATTCGTCGCGCGCTCAACAAGCCGCTCGACGAGATGGCCAAGGCCGTTAAGGACGCTCTGGACGCCACACCGCCCGATCTTGCCTCGGACCTTATGTACTACGGCATTCTGCTGACCGGCGGCGGAGCCCTGCTGCGTGGCCTCGACGTGCGTCTGCGCGACGAGACCGGCGTTTCGGTCAACGTCAGCCCCACGGCGCTCGATAACGTCGTAAACGGCTGCGCCCGCGTGCTCGAGGCCAACGCCTTTGACGGTGGCTTCGTCCAAACTAATGCTTAATTTCCAAAAGGTGGATTCCATTTGGCACGATCTTCGGGTTTCTCTTCAAATCTGAATACCAAGCGACAATCAACGGGTATGCGCCCGTTGATTGTTTTCAGCCTGATTTCGGTGTTGCTGCTCACGTTTTATATCCGTGAGGGCGAGGCCGGGCCGATTCATGCCGTGCGCTCGGGCGTGACGACGATTACCTCGCCGGTGCGCTTTTTGGGCTCGGCCGTGGCGGCTCCCTTCAACGCGATCGGCAACGTGTTCTCCAACCTCACGGCTTCGCAGGAGTCGCTCGACGACCTCAAGAAGCAAAACGAGGTGCTGACCTCTAAGGTCGCCGAGCTTTCCGAAGCTCAAAAGACTGCCGAGCGCCTGGAAGGCCTGGTCGGGCTGCAATCGACCTACAACCTTAAGTCGACCGCTGCCCGTATCGTCGGTGCGTCGGGCGATGCCTGGACCTCGACGGTCACAATCGACAAGGGTTCCGCTGACGGCCTTACCATCAACATGCCCGTGACGAGTTCTGCCGGTGTTATCGGCCAGATTATCGAGGTATCGGCCAAGACCTCTACCGTGCGCCTGATTGGCGACGAGAACTCGGGCGTGTCCGCTATGGTGCAGGACACGCGCGCCCAGGGCATGCTGCAGGGTCAGGCTGACGGCACGCTGCGTCTTGAGTACGTGAGCGTCGACTCGGACGTTAAGGTTGGCGACATCATCGTGACCTCGGGCATCGGTGGCGTGTTCCCCAAGGGCCTGCCGCTTGGAACCGTCTCGTCGGTGGAGAAGTCGGCCAACGATGTGTATTACACCATCGTCGTACGTGCCCAGACCACGGCAGAGAATAACGAGGAGGTGCTCGTCATCACCTCGCTGACCGACGAGCAGTCGGCCTCGGACGAGGACGTGAGCACCGCTAATAGCACGCCGCAGGGAACGTCGCGCGATGCTGCTACCAAGACGAAGGACGAGAGCTCGGATGACAGTTCCGTCACGTCCGAGACGACCGATTCCGGCTCGAGCGAATAGGGGGCATGTCCATGGATCTACACGAGCAGGGGATGAGCTCCCGCACGTTTGTAATCGCCGCTATTGTGTGCGTGCTGCTGCAGGCAGGCCTGGCGCCGCAAATCTCCATCGCGGGCGGTCGCGTCAATTTCATGATCATTCTTGTGTGTCTGAGCGTGTTCTCGGGCGATCCCACGCGGGCTGTCGTCTGTGGATTTTGCAGTGGCCTGTTCTATGATCTTTCCGCCTCCGTTCCGGTGGGCATTATGTCGCTGCTGTTGACGGTGGGCAGTTTTGCCCTGGTGCACAGCGCAGCCGGTCAGACGGGCGGCTCCCCGAGCGCGCGCGGTATTACCGTGGGCGCCTTCGCGCTTGCCATCAACGTGGTCTACAGCATCATCTTGCTGTTTATGGGTCTGGAGACGAGCTTTGTGGTGGCTGTTTTTGGACACGCCCTGCCGTCTTCGATCCTGATGGGTCTGGTTGCCATTCCGTTTTTGATGTCCGGTGTCGTGCCGCAGTCCGGTTACGGATTCTCCGCACGCGGTGGTCATCAGACGGGTATGCGCTTTAAGCCCAAGACCCGCAAGCTCAAATAGGGGAGGCTCATAGATGTCTTCCCAGATGACGGTTATCATCGCCGGTATCGTGCTGGTCGTGGCCATTGTGTTCGCGCTGGTCATTATGCGCCGCGGCGATTCCCGTTTTACCTACGATACGCAGCATGGAACGGACCCGCGCGCCACCGAGGGCGAGGGCAATACCGCCGCGACCGCCTTCAAGGGTCGCTTCTCCATCCTCACCGCCGGCGTGGGCGCGATGTTTGCCGCGCTCGCCGTCAAGCTGTGGGGCATGCAGATGGTCTCGTCGGACTACTACGATAAGCAGGCCAAGAGCAACCAGACTCGAACCGTTACCACGCCTGCCGTGCGTGGCCGCATCTTGGACCGCAACGGCGTCGCGCTGGTGCAAAACCGTGCCTCGCTTGCCGTCGTCGCCTATCGCGACCTGGCCGATGACACCGTGCTGGTGCGCCATCTTGCCAACGTGCTCGGTATGCCCTACGTCGCGGTGCTGCGCAATATCCAGGACAATTCCGAGGGCGCTCAGAGTCTGCACACCATCGCGACGGACGTGCGCCGCTCCACGGTTGCCTATATCAAGGAGCATGCCGGCGAGTTCCCGGGCGTGAAGATCGCCGAGCGCACCGAGCGCCAGTACCCGTACGGCGAGACGGCTTGTCACATTTTGGGCTATACCGGCACCATTACCTCCGAGCAACTCGAGGCGCAGAACAAGAAGGCTTCGGGCGATAACGATAGCGCAGCCGGTCAGATTACGTACCAGTCGGGCGATATCGTGGGCCAGGCGGGCGTCGAGAGCTACTACGAGAACTTGCTGCAGGGTATTCGCGGCGAGCAGACGGTGAAGGTCGATGCCTCGGGCAACGTGACCGGACAGGCCGGCGCCGTGCCCGCCAAGGCCGGCTCCGACATTAAGCTCACGCTTGACCTCAAGATTCAGCAAGCCTGCGAGACGGCGCTTGCAAGTGCCATTGAGCTCGCTAAGACCACAGGCCACAGCGACGCCGGCAACGGTGCCGTGGTGTGCCTCGACCCCAATAACGGCGAGATTCTGGGCATGGCCAGCGAGCCCAAGTTTGATCCTTCGGTGTTTATCGGCGGCGTCTCCAATGACGTGTGGACCGAGCTCAACGACGACGAGGGTTCGCACCCGCTGCTCAACCGTGCTATTAGCGGCCAGTACATGTCGGCTTCGACCATCAAGCCGCTCTCGGCCCTGGCCGGTCTTGAGTTTGGAACCTACACCTCGGGTCAGACGACCGAATGCACGGGCTATTGGACGGGCTTGGGCAAGTCGTGGGGCAAGTATTGCTGGCTGCACTCCGGTCACGGCACCATGACGCTGCAATCGGGTATCGCCAACTCGTGCGACCCCGTCTTCTACGACATGGGCAAGGCGTTTTTCTACAACGACCAGCACCCTGAGGGCCTGCAGGAGGTCTTTCGTCGCTGGGGCCTGGGCAAGACCTGCGGCATCGACCTGCCGAGTGAGGGCACGGGCCGTATTCCCGATGCCGAGTGGAAAGAGTCTTACTTTACCGACGCATCTGCCGAGGACCGCAAGTGGAATGCCGGCGATATGACGAACATCGCCATCGGCCAGGGCGACATTTTGGTGACGCCGCTGCAGATGGCCTGCGCCTACATGGGCCTTGCCAACGGCGGCAAGCAGTATGTGCCGCATGTGTTTTTGTCGGCGGTGTCGCGCGATGGCGACGGCGACGCCTACAAGTACAACGGCAAAGGCAAAAAGAAACGCCTTCAGGCCAAGATCAACAGCGATTCGGATTTGGCTCTTGTTCGCAACGGCATGCACGACGTGATTTACTCCGCGTCGACTTCGACCGCCGCGCACTTTAACTCTCTGACCCCTACGGTCTACGGCAAGTCCGGCACGGGCGAGAAGAGCGGCGAGGACGATTACGCGTGGTTTTGCGCCTACGCGCCGGCCGATGACCCCAAGTACGTGATTGCCACTATCTTGGAACAGGGCGGTGGCGGCTCCGATACCGCGTTGCACGTCGTGCGCGATGTCCTCGGTGCGATTTATGACGAGCCCGACACGTCGACGGCCCCGGGCGATTCCTCGGTTCGATAGGAGGTTGCGATGGATTTTTCGCCGGCGGACCTGTTCCGCTCAACTAAAACCGGTTCCCGCAGCAGCCTGGACCGTGTCAACAAGCAGCTTTCGGCCTCGCGCGGCACGTTTCGCCAGAAGGTGCACGTCGGCGTGCTGCTGGCAACCTTGGCGCTCGTAGCCTATGGCGCCATCATCATTTGGTCGGCCTCGCAGTTTAAGGCCGACGCCTCATTCTCGCGTCACCTGTTGGGCATCGGCATCGGTACGGTGCTTGCGGTGCTCGTCTGGCGTACCGATCTGCGCGGCATCTCTAACTTCTCGACGGCGCTGCTCGTCATCGACCTCATTGTGATTTTCTCGCCCAAGATTCCGGGTCTGTCCTATACGGGCGGTCTGGGCATGACGGGCTGGATCAAGATTCCCGGTATCGGTCTTACCTTCCAGCCGGTCGAGCTCGCCAAGCTCATCACGATCTTCTTTATCGCCACGCTTGGTTCGCAGTACAACGGCCGCATCGATACCGCTCGCGACTACATTAAGCTCTGCGGCATGCTCTCCGTTCCGTTTTTGGCCGTCGTCGCCATGGGCGACCTGGGTTCGGGCCTGGTCGTGTTGGTGTCGGGTGCCGTTGTGATCTGCATGAGCGGTGCGCGCCGCGAATGGGTGCTGTCGACCTTGGCTCTGCTCGTGGGTTTGGTGGCGCTCATCCTGGCGCTCGATTCGGTGCTCGATTCTCTTTTGGGCCATGACGTTTTGATCAAGCAGTACCAGATGAACCGACTGACCGTCTTTATCGACCCCGATAATGCCGATTCGGACGATGCCTACAACCTGCAGCAGTCGCTCATTGCCGTCGGCTCGGGTGGCTTTTTCGGTAAAGGGCTGGGCCATGCGACGCAGTCTGCCGGTGGCTTTCTGCCCGAGTTCCACACCGACTTCGTCTTCGCCTTCCTGTCCGAGACGTTCGGCTTCTGCGGCTCCTTTTTGCTCCTGTGCCTCTACGTGCTGCTGATTTTCTCGACGATCCGCGTTGCCTTTAAGTGCGAGTCGCTGTTCTTGCGCCTATCGTGCGTGGGCATCGTCGGCATGTGGGCGTTCCAGACCTTCGAGAACATCGGCATGTGCATCGGCATGATGCCGATTACCGGTATTCCGCTGCCATTTATTAGTTTTGGTTCGTCCTCGATGATGATTCAGTTGCTGACGGTGGGTATCGTACAATCCATATGGCGGCATCGTTCGGGCGCCGCGTAACCGCTGGAGGGGTTTGCTATGAAGATTCCCGTGGACAAGCTGACCCGCGTCTTTAAGATGGGCGCGACCACCAAGAAGGATTCCGACACGCCGGTTCGCGTGTCCGTCTACCTCGATTCGTCTGCCTCGCGTTTTTTGGTCGAGACGGTGCGCGATGCCTTCGTGCCGCAGACGACGTCGGGCATTGTGCGCGTTGAGCGCCTGGGTGAGGACCGTATCGTCCCCAAGACCGATACCGATGTGGTGCTGGTGCTTTCGTGCGGGTCTGACCGCCTTGAGAGCGCCGTGCAGGAACTCGTGATTGCCGGCGCCCCCGTGTGCGTGCTGGCCGAGTCCGCTGTCGAGGTGCCTTTTATCCAGGAGTCCACGCCCATGCTCGGCGCGGTGGCGGCTACCGATAAGACGTATCTGCTCGAGACGCTCGCTCGCTGGATTCTCGACCGCACGGACAAGGAGACAGCCTTTGCGGCGAACTTTGCCTTTATGCGTATCGCCGCCGCCAACCGCATCATCACCTCGTGCGCGCTTACCAATATGGCGACGGGTGCGCTGGTGTTTTTGCCGGGGGCCGATTATCCCGTTATGGCGCTGGCGCAGGTGGGCATGCTCTTTGAGCTCGCGGCCATCTTTGGACGCGGTATTAAGCCCGAGCGCGGTTATGAGGTCGCGGGCGTGCTTGCCGGCGGCTTGGTGCTCCGCGCCGTCACCCGCGCCCTGGTAAAGCAGACGCCTCATATTGGGTTTGCCGTCAAGGCGTTGACCGCCGCCGCAGGAACCTATGGCATGGGCCGTGCGCTCGTTTCGCTGTACGAGCGCGATGTCGACTACAGCCGTGCCAACGAGGTGGCCGCCGCCACGTTCTCGCGTGTTCGCGACCTGGTGACCACGGTTGCCGGCGCTACTCGTCCCATGGGTCCCTTTGAGGACGCATCTGATCTCGCTGCTTAGGGGTTTCTTTTGCGCGCTGTGTACCAAGACTGTTTTCATCTGATTGAGCCCTTGCTCGCAAAGGTCGAGAAGCCGAGCCGCTATATCGACCATGAGTGGGGCACGCTCTCCAAGGCCGATGCCGACTATCGTTGCTGCATGATTTACCCTGACGTGTATGAGGTCGGTCTGCCCAACCAGGGCATCGCCATTCTCTATAACATCCTCAATCAGGCCGAGGGCATTTCCTGCGAGCGCGGCTATGTGCCGTGGCCCGATATGGGCGATGCCATGCGCGAGGCGGGGATTCCGCTGCTGTCGCTCGAGGGCGCGGCGCCTGTGGCCTCGTTCGATATCGTCGGCATGCATGTGCCGCACGAGATGGCCGTGACAAACTTTCTCGAGGCGCTCGATCTCGCTGGCATTCCGCTGCTTGCGGCCGACCGCACCGAGGACGACCCCATCATCGTCGCCGGTGGCCCCTCGGTCTATAACCCCGAGCCGTATGCGGCCTTCTTCGATGCCATCCTCATTGGCGAGGGCGAGGAGTCACTGCTCGAGGTTTGCCAGCTGCATCGCCGCTTGCGCGACGAGGGCGTTTCGCGCGCTCAGATTGTCGAGCAGCTCGCGACGGTCGCCGGTACCTATGTGCCGTCTCTGTATGAGGTGCGCTATGACGAGCCCTGCTCGCCGCATGGCTACACCGTGCCGCGCGAAGGCAAGGACGTCCCGCCGGTAGTCTATAAGCGCGTCGTTGAGGACTTTGGCGCTACCAATCCGCTGTCGCAGTCGTGCGTGCCCTACGCGCAGCTCGTTCACGACCGCCTGTCGATCGAAATTCTGCGCGGCTGTGCTCGCGGCTGCCGTTTTTGCCAGGCTGGCATGACCTATCGCCCGGTGCGCGAGCGCTCGGCCGACCAGATCGTGTCCTCGGTGATCCAGGGCCTGGAAAAGACCGGCTATGACGAGGTGTCGCTCACCTCGCTTTCGACCACCGACCACTCCTGCATCCGCGATGTGCTCGGTCGCCTTAACCGCCGTCTGGAAGATACGGGCATTCGCGTGTCCATTCCCTCGCAGCGCCTGGATTCGTTTGGCGTGGATATGGCCGAGTCGGTCGCCGGCGAAAAGAAGGGCGGCCTGACGTTTGCCCCCGAGGCCGGCAGTCAGCGCATGCGCGACATCATCAACAAGAACGTGACCGAGGAGGACTTGGACCGTGCGGCCAAGGCGGCCTTCGAGGCGGGCTGGAACCGCATGAAGCTCTACTTCATGATGGGCCTTCCCGGCGAGCGCGACGAGGATATCGTGGCTATCGCCAACCTAGCCGACCACGTGCTCGAGCTCGGCCGCTCCGTGGTTCCCAAGGCGCGCCGCGGCTCCATCTCGGTATCCATCTCGGTGTCGGTGTTTATCCCCAAGGCCGCCACGCCGTTCCAATGGTGCCCGCAGCTCGATTACGACGACGTCAAGCGTCGCCAAAAGCTGATCATCACGAGCGTGCGCAACCGCGCCGTACGCGTGCACTACCACGATGCCGAGACCTCGCTTGTCGAGGCCGCGCTGTCTCGCGCCGGTCGCGACATGACGCCGGTCATCATGGACGCCTGGCGTGCGGGCTCGCGTTTTGACGCCTGGGTGGAGCATTTTTCGCTCGACAACTGGAAGTCGGCTGCGGCCAAAAACGGCATCGATCTCAACGAGCTTGTGCACCTGCCCTACGAACTGGACTGGCGCCTGCCCTGGGAGCACGTGAGCCCCGGCTGCTCGCGCGGCTTTCTCGAGCGCGAATACCGCCGCTCGTTGGAGGGCGTCACGACGCCCGACTGTACCCGCACCTCGTGCACCGGCTGCGGAATCTGCCCCACGCTCCATGCCAAGAACGTATTGGTGGGTGATCGCGCATGAGTGAGCGCCTGACCGACAACCCCACGCTCTTTAGGCTTCGCGTTCGCTATGGCAAGCGCGACCGTCTTAAGTACCTGGGCCATCTCGAAGTGATTCATACCATTGAGCGCATCGTGCGTCGCGCGGGGCTGCCCTATGCCGTGACGCAGGGCTTCTCTCCGCACATGCGCGTGGGCTTTTCGTCGGCGCTGCCGGTAGGAACGTCGTCGACTTGCGAGTGGTATGACCTGTTTATGACCGAGTTCGTCGCGCTTGACGAGGCATTTGAGCGCCTGGCGGCGGCATCTCCGGCCGATCTGGCCCCCATCGAGGCCGCCTACATCGACGTGCGCACGCCGGCGCTGACGGCGCAACTCACGCGTCTGTCGTACCGCATCGACCTGCATCTGAATCCCCAGGCGCCGGCGTCCGCCGACGAGGTGCGTCGCGCAATCGATACGCTGCGCGCGGGCCATGGCATCGACTACGCACGCGGCAAAAAGAGCAAACGCCTGGACTTGGATCATACGCTCGTGGGCTATGAGCTTAAGGCGGGGGAGCGTCCGGACCACCTGGTGCTCATGCTCGACAGCCATGCCGATAACGAGGGGTCCATGCGTCCGGAAATTTTGCTTTCCGCAGCTGATGTTTTGTTGCAGGGCTTGACCCCGGGCGTCGATGCACCTATTGTTTCCACCGGTATGCAAGACCTCGTGACCATCTGCTCCTACGATGTCGAGCGTCAGAATCAAGCATGCGAGGACGACGAGGGCCGACTCGTCAGCCCCATACCTGTGCGAACTTGTGGATTTGCTCCACATACTCGTTGACGGGGGTATTATCGCCTGCTACTATATTCGGCTGTTGCACTAACTGATGCATGAAGGGCAAGTAAACATGTACGCAATCGTTAACACGGGCGGCAAGCAGTACAAGGTCGCCACCGACGATGTCATCACCGTCGAGAAGATCGAGGGCAATGAGGGCGACAAGATCACCCTGCCGGTTATCTTCCTCAACGATGGTAAGAAGATCGTCACCGATCCCGACAAGCTGGCCAAGGCCAAGGTTACCGCTCAGATCGTTGAGCAGTTCAAGGGCGAGAAGCAGCTGGTCTTCAAGTTCCACAAGCGCAAGCGCTATCGTCGTCTGAAGGGTCACCGTCAGCAGCTCACCAAGCTGAAGATCGTGAAGGTTCAGGCTACCTCCCGCGCCAAGAAGGCTGTCAAGGCAGAGGCTGAGGCTGTTGCCGAGGCTCCCGTCGCCGAGTAGATTACACTCGTAACGAAAGAGTAGGTATACACAATGGCACACAAAAAAGGACTCGGTTCCTCCCGTAATGGCCGTGACTCCCGCGGTCAGCGCCTTGGCACGAAGCGCTATGCCGGCCAGACGGTAACCACGGGCACGATTCTCGTCCGTCAGCACGGCACGCACATCCACCCGGGTGAGAACGTTGGCCGTGGCAAGGACGACACGCTGTTCGCGCTGGTCGACGGTACCGTTGAGTTCCACAAGGGTATCAAGCACAGGGTCAGCGTACGCCCGCTCGCGAACGCGTAATTCACCCTTCATAGAGCACATATGTGGGAGGCACTTGAGTTTTAGGATTCAAGGGTCTCCCTCTTTTTTGTAGGAGGCGATTCTGTTGTCACAGTTCACCGATATCAGCCGAATTAACGTTTGCGGCGGCGACGGCGGAGCCGGATGCATGTCGTTTAGGCGCGAGGCATTTGTTCCCAAGGGCGGCCCCGATGGCGGCGACGGCGGTCGTGGCGGCAACGTCGTCATTCAGGCCGACGCTCAGCTTTCCTCGCTGATCGATTACCGCTTTAAGCATCACTTTCGTGCTGAGCGCGGAACGCATGGCCAGGGTGCCCGCCGCAACGGCAAGAGCGGCGAGGACCTGATTCTCAAGGTCCCCATGGGCACCGTAGTTCGCGAGCTCGATCCCGAGACGCAGACCCCGATGTTCGAGATTGCCGACCTGGTGCACGACGGTGAGCGCGTTGTCGTGGCGCCCGGTGGTGCCGGCGGTCTGGGCAACACCCACTTTGTGACGTCAGTGCGTCGCGCTCCGGCCTTTGCCCAGCTCGGCGAGCCTGCTGAGGAACACTGGATTGAGCTTGAGATGAAGCTCATGGCCGATGCCGCGCTTGTGGGCTTTCCCTCGGTCGGCAAGTCCTCGCTCATCGCGCGTATGAGCGCTGCCCGTCCCAAGATTGCCGACTACCCGTTTACCACGCTTGTGCCCAATCTGGGCATGGTGCGTGCCGGCGAATATTCTTACGTCGTTGCCGACGTCCCCGGTCTCATCGAGGGCGCGAGCGAGGGTCGTGGCCTGGGCCATCAGTTCCTGCGCCACATTGAGCGCACGGCCTTGATCATGCATGTCGTTGACATGACGGGCGGGTTTGAGGATCGCGATCCGGTCGAGGACTATCGCATTATTAACCGTGAGCTTGAGCAGTATGGTGCCGAGCTTTCGGAGCGCCCGCAGATCGTCGTCGCCAACAAGTGCGATGCCCCGGGTACGGCAGATAAGATCGCCGACCTTAAGCGTGCGGCGCTCGACGATGGCCATATGTTCTTTGCCGTGTCCGCTGTGACGGGTGCCGGTCTCAACACGCTGATGCTTGCCGTGGGCGAGCAGGTGGCTAAGCTCCGCGCCGAGCTGGCGGTCTCTGATGAGCCTGTCGATCTTCGCGATGATGAGTGGGAGCGTCGCCGCCTGCAACGCGAGAAGCGGTTCCGCATTGTCCAGGAAGAGCCCGGCGCCTTCCGCGTGGTCGGCCGCGCCATCGAGCGCTTGGTTATCCAGACCGACTGGGAAAACGAGGAAGCCGTCATCTACCTGCAGCATAAGTTTTCCCGCATGGGTGTTGACGATGCGCTCGAAAAGGCCGGCTGCCGTGCCGGCGACGAGGTTCGCATTTGCCAGCGCGCGTTTGACTTTGAGGGTGCCGAGGACTTCTCGGAGTTCGAGGACGAGCTCGAGGATGCAGGCGTTGAGGTTATTGACGTGGCGTCCGAGGGCGCTGACGTGGCTGATGTCACCGAGGGCTCCGAAGGCACTACCGAAGTCGACGTTGTCGAGACCCCGGAGGGCGAGTAAGCCATGTCGCTGCGCGGTGGAATCGGATTGCCTGAACTGCCCATCAAGGATGGGCACGAGTTTCGGCTTGGCATTATGGGCGGCACCTTTGACCCGATTCATTACGGGCACTTGGTTACTGCCGAGCAGGCTCGCGAGTCACTCGACTTGGACGCTGTGCTTTTTATGCCGGCCGGCTCTCCTGCCTTTAAGCTCGACAAACCGGTGACGCCGGCCGAGGACCGTTATGCCATGACGGTCCTCGCGACCGCCGCGAACCCGGCCTTTTTGGCAAGCCGCTTCGAGATCGATCGTGCCGGTGTCACCTACACAGCCGATACGCTGCGTGCCCTTCGCGAGTTTTACCCGACACAGGTGAAGCTTTACTTTATTACGGGTGCCGATGCGATAATCGATATTGTGACCTGGCACAATGCAGATGAGATTGCCGAACTGGCAACCTTTATCGCTGCGACGCGTCCCGGCTTTGACATCGATACGGCCCGGGCGCGGATTAAGGAATCGGGCCTGCCGTTTGACGTGCGGTATATCCAGATTCCGGCGCTGGCGATTAGCTCGACCAACATTCGCAAGCGGGTTGCTCGCGGCATGAGCGTGCGCTATCTTACGAGCGAGTCCGTGCTCGGCTATATCCGCAAGCGTGGCCTGTATGCCGATCTTGGGCAAGACGATTTTGATTGATGGGGGAGAACGTTGTCGGTAGAAGAACAGTTTGAGGACGACGAGCGCGCGCTCTTGACGCGTATCCACGAATTGCTCGATGTGCGCATGAAGGATAAGCGTAAGCGCTACGTGCATTCGCTCGGGGTTGCCGAGACTGCGTTGCACCTAGCCGAGGTGTACGGTGTCGACCGCTTTGATGCCGCTGCCGCCGGCCTGATCCATGACTGGGACAAGGTGCTCTCCGACGACGAGCTGGTCACGCGCGCTCTGCATTATGGCATCAAGATTGCCGGCTCTCCGTCTGCCGCGACGCCGCTTTTGCATGGCCCGGTTGCCGCCTATGAGCTTCCGCAGCTTTTTCCCGAGCTGTCGCCGGCGGTCTTTCAGGCTGTCGACCGTCACACCGTGGGCGCTTGCGACATGACGCCGCTCGATATGGTGGTCTTTGTGGCCGATGCCATCGAACCCAACCGTCACGGCGATTATGCCCATGCGCTGCGCAAGATGGTGGGGAAGTCCTCGCTCGACGAGTTGTTCTTCTCCTGTTTTGCGCAGGGTCTGGTCTATGTGATCCAGACCGGGCGTTATCTTTATCCCACAGCTATTACGATTTACAACCATTACGCCCAGCTGCGCTAGCTCGGGTGCGTCTAGAAAGAGGTATTCCATGGCCGACGAGACCATGACCGACGAGCAGATTCTTGAAGGTGTGGAGCACAAGAGCTTCGTTGCCACGTCCGACCGCACTGCCGCCTCGCTGTCCGCGAGCGGTGTCGCCGCCGAGGATGTCGCCCGCGCCGCCGCGCAGGCCGCCTACGACAAAAAAGGCGAGGACGTTCAGGTGCTCGATCTGACTGAGCTTTCCGATGTGTGCGACTACTTTGTCCTCGCTACCGGCACCAACAACCGCCAGGTCGATTCGATCGTTGACGAGATTGAGGAGAAGGTCGCCGAGGCTTGCGGCGAGCACCCGTTCTCCATCGAGGGTCGCGAGCAGAAGACCTGGATGCTCATGGACTACGGTTCGGTTGTCGTCCACGTCTTTACCCCCGAGGCGCGCGAGTTCTACCGCCTCGAAAAGCTCTGGGGCGACGCCCCCCAGCTTCCCCTCGACCTCCTCTAGTAGCTCATTTGGGACGGGGCTTTTTTAGCTACCCTCTGCCGTATGCCGGGCAGTTGCACTACTTGCAGCTGCCCGGTTTTCTTTTTGCTATAGGGACTAATCGTTGAAGCGGGATTGGCGGCCGAAGGATAGGGCGGTATCGCCGAACTTGTCTCGGACGGCATCGATGGTGACGGAGAGGTTGCGACGGTCGCTGGATTGGGCTCCGCGGTCGTCGACTTCGCAGAACAGGTCGGTCTGGATGCCGCCCTGATGATCGAAGTCGCTCATGCCTATGCCCGCCAGGCGCACATGCATGCCTTCCTGCCAGATGTTGTCGAGCAGCTCGAGCGCCACCGCTACAAAGATGTTCTCGTCATCGGTGGGGTGGGGAAGTCGGCGCTGTGCCGAGCGACCGTTTCCGTACGAATACTTGAGTTTGAGCGTCACCGTGGCGCCTGTTAGTCCCTGACGGCGCAGGCGGCGTCCGACCGACTCTCCCAGCAGCGCAATCGCCGCTTCGATGTCCCCGCGCTCAGTTAAATCGTTCGCAAAGGTGCGTTCATTGCTGACCGACTTGACCTCGCGCTCTTCATCGAGGCTTGTGACTTCGGAGATTTCGAGCCCCAGCGCACGTTGGCGCATGCGTTCGCCGTTGACTCCAAAAATAGAGGCCAAGGTGGATTCCGATGCACGTGACAGCTCACCAAGCGTATAGATGCGCATGCGGCGCAGCCGCTCCTCGGCCGAGCGTCCGATGCCGCTCATGGCAGATACCGGCAGCGCGGCCAAAAAGCGCTGTTCGGTTCCGGGGCGCACGATGGTCAGCCCAAACGGCTTGTCCCGCTCGCTTGCGATCTTTGCAACCGTCTTGTTGCAGCCCACGCCAATGGAGCAGGTCACTCCCAGCGCCGCCACGCGATCACTGATGCGCCGCGCAACCAGCAGTGGGTCTTCGGGCGCAAAGCGGCCCGGTGTGATATCGATAAAGGCTTCGTCGATGGATACGCGCTCAACGCGCGGGGTCTCGTCGGCGAGAATCGCCATGACCTGCGCGCTGACCTCGTGGTAGCGATCGAAATGCCCGTGCGTCCAAATGGCCTGCGGACAGAGACGCTGTGCCTCGGCCGAGGGCATGGCGGAATGCACGCCAAAGCGACGTGCTTCGTATGAGCAGGTGGAAACGACGCCGCGGGAATCGGCATCGCCGCCCACGATGAGCGGCTTGCCGCGCCACTCGGGATGATCGAGCATCTCCACGCTCGCAAAAAACGCATCGAGATCCATGAGGCCCACCGCCGGTCCCGTCCAGGGCGGCGGCGTGACGCCCGCAGCATCCTCATAACCGTATGTATGTTCGCGTCTTTTCATGGCATGAGTATACCGCGCAGCTCATGTGGGGTGCGTGGATGTGCTTGCAAATCGCGAATTCTTGTCTAAGATATGGATTTGCCTTCGACTATACCGAAGAAGTTGGTCTCACGGACTTCACCTGCCCGCGTCGATGGCGTATTATGTTCAACTGTTTGTTTGTAGTTGCAGCCTAAAGCTGCTTGGTTGGAGGAGTTTCCTTTGGCAGTCAAGATTCGCCTTGCTCGTCACGGCGCTAAGAAGCGTCCGTACTACCGTGTCGTCGTCGCCGATTCCCGCGCCCCGCGTGACGGTCGTATCATCGAGGAGGTCGGTCGCTACAACCCGATGACCGCCCCCAAGACCATCAACCTCGATCTCGAGAAGATCGCTGACTGGCAGTCCAAGGGCGCTCAGCTCACCGACGCTGTCGCTGCTCTGGTCAAGGCCGCCAACGAGGGCGAGAAGACCGAGACCGTCGTCAAGAAGTCCAAGAAGCAGCTCGCCAAAGAGGCCGAGGCCGCTAAGGCTGCCGCTGAGGCCGCTGAGGGCGCCGAGGAGTAAATCGTGCCTGAGGTTGACGCTGCACAGCTCGAGGGTGAGGCAATGCTCTCAGATCGCATCGCCGATCTCGTCGAATATCTCGTTGTTCAGATCGTCGACGACCCGGATTCCGTGAGCCTTGAGGTCATCGACGGTGACGACGCCTCCACGATTGAGGTTTCGGTTGCCGAGGATGACGTCGCTAAGGTCATCGGTCGTCGTGGCCGTACCATCAAGGCCATTCGCACGCTCGCCCGTGCATTGGCCGCTCGCCTCGACACTGCAGTCGAGGTAGAGGTTCTGGGCTAGGACCTTGAGGTCCCAGTACAAAAACATCGCCCGTGTGGTCAAGCCGCACGGAAGGAAGGGGGAGGTCCTCGCGCAGCCGCTGCGGGGGCTTCCTTCTGTATTGGAGCCGGGTATGCGTGTCGCCTTGACGCCGCCGGCGCTCAAGCGCGACCGTTTTTGCATTGTCGTGTCCGTCACCGATACGGGCGATGGCGATCTGGTCTCGTTTGAGGGCATAGACGACTTGACGGCCGCCGAGGGCATCACCGGATGCTATGTGCTGGCAAATCGTGACGACTTTGAGCTCGATTCGCTCGACGCCGCCTATACCGACCTGATGGGTCGCGAGGTGGTTGACGAGCGCTTTGGCTCGCTCGGCACGATTGTCGAGATCATGTCGACGCCCGCCAACGATGTTTGGGTTGTCGAGGGCGATCGGTACGGCGAGGTGCTGATTCCCGTGATCGAGCAGGTTGTGCTCGATCTTCCCGATCAGGGGACAATTTCCGTCCATGTTATGGATGGTTTGATCGATATGGACAAGTAGGGAGGAAAACATGCTGATCGAGACCCTTTCGGTCTTTCCCGAGATGTTTGAGCCCGTCATGTCCACGTCGATCTTGGGCCGTGCCCGCAAGGCCGGCCTTTTTGATTTTAAGGCCTACAACCTGCGTGACTGGACGCACGACCGCCATCGTACCGTCGATGACGAGCCGTACGGCGGCGGGCAGGGCATGCTCATGAAGGTCGAACCCATTGCCGAGGCCATCGAGGCTATTGGCTCCGAGGGTCCCAAGCCCACCGTGGTGTTCTTTACGCCCTGCGGCGAACCCTTTACGCAGCATGTGGCCGAGCGCCTGCTCAAAAGCGAGCGCCTGTTGTTTGTGTGCAGCCGATACGAGGGCGTCGACGAGCGCGCGTATGCGTATGCCGATGAGCGCCTGTCGATCGGCGACTACGTGCTTACGGGCGGCGAGCTTCCCGCCATGGTCGTTGCCGACGCCGTCGTACGTCTGATTCCCGGCGCCCTTGGTGACGAGATGAGCAACGTCGATGAGTCGTTCTCGACTGCCGAGGACGGTGGCCTGCTCGAGTACGCGCAGTACACCCGTCCCGCTGAGTTCAACGGCGAGGGCGTGCCGCCGGTGCTCGTGAGCGGCGACCACGCCAAGGTTGACGCCTGGCGCCGTAAGAATGCCATCGAGCGCACTTGCCGCTGGCGTCCCGACCTGATCGAGACGGCGCGGCTTACGCCCGAGGAGCGCGCATACGCGCAGGACATCCTGGACGCATCGTATTCGCAGAGCGAGGAGTGAGAATGGTTCCATCGCAGCATTCCGTGCTAAAGGGTGCGTTTGAGTGGATCGTGGTCGTCGCGATCGCACTGGTCGCCACCTTCCTGATTCGCTCGTTTGTGGTCGAACCCTTTGTGGTGCCCACCGGCTCCATGGAGTCCACGATCGAGATCGGCGACCAGATCCTGGCGCAAAAGGTGAGCCTTGAGCTCGGCCAGCCCGTCAGCCAAGGCGATATCGTGGTGTTCCACAACCCCGATGGCACCTCCGAGCACGATGTTCTCGTCAAGCGTGTTATTGCCACGGCCGGCCAGACGGTCGACCTTCAGGACGGCAAGGTGGTCGTTGATGGCCAGGCGCTCGACGAGGGCTACACGACTGGCATGAGCTGGCCGCTTTCGGCCCAGGCTCCCGGCGCTCAGGTAAGCTATCCCTACACCGTTCCCGGCGGGTGCGTGTGGGTGATGGGCGACAACCGCGAAAACTCTGCCGACTCACGCTACTTTGGTCCCGTTGATCGCTCTGATTTGATCGCCGTGGCGCTCGTACGCTACTGGCCGCTCAACCGCATCGGCGCTATCGACTAAAAACCGCTATAGTACAGTACCTAACCGTGTAATCGTTTCGACGAGGGGATATTAGAGGCATGAACGCTTCATCGCTTTCCTTCCAAGACATCATCCTGCGCCTCCAGCAGTACTGGGGCGAGCAGGGCTGCGTCATTATGCAGCCCTATGACTCCGAGGTCGGTGCCGGTACCTTCCACACCGCGACCACGTTGCGCTCGCTCGGCCCCGCCGAGTGGCGCACCTGCTACGCTCAGCCTTGCCGCCGTCCCGCCGACGGCCGCTACGGCGAGAACCCCAACCGCATGCAGCACTACTATCAGTTCCAGGTGCTCATCAAGCCGTCGCCGGTCAACGCTCAGGAGCTCTACCTGGGTTCGCTGGCTGCCATTGGTCTGGACCCCAACGACCATGACGTCCGTTTTGTCGAGGATGACTGGGAGAGTCCGACGCTGGGCGCCTGGGGCCTTGGCTGGGAGGTCTGGCTCAACGGCATGGAGGTCACGCAGTTTACGTACTTCCAACAGGTGGGCGGCATCGAGGTCGATCCCGTGCCCGTCGAGATCACCTATGGTCTGGAGCGCATCGCCATGTACGCCCAGGGCGTCAACTCCGTCTACGACCTGGTGTGGAGCTATCTGCCCGACGGCACGCCCATGACCTACGGCGACGTGTTCCTGGAGAACGAGCGCGAGTTTAGCGCTTACAACTTTGAGGTCGCTAACGTCGAGATGATGCGTCAGAAGTTTGACGACTACGAGGCCGAGTGCCACTCCTGCCTTGAGCGCAAGCTGCCGCTGCCCGCTTACGACTGCGTCATGAAGTGCAGCCATGCCTTCAACCTGCTCGATGCCCGCGGTGCGCTGTCCGCGGTCGAGCGCGCCAACTACATTCTGCGCGTCCGCGCCGTCGCCAAGGCGTGCTGCGAGGCCTATATGGCCGAGGTCGCCGGAGTCAACGAGAATGCCGACCAGGAAGGCGAGGTGGCGTAAGCCATGGCAGACGCTAAGGATTTCCTGTTTGAAATCGGTACGGAGGAAATGCCCTCCGCACCGCTGAACAATGCCGTCAAGCAGCTCGGCACCATGATTGCCAAGGGTCTCGACGAGGCCGGTCTGGCCCATGGCGAGGTCCGCGTGATCTCGAGCCCGCGTCGTCTGGCTGCGCTCGTGGCCAACGTCGCCACCGCGACCGATGAGGTCCATGAGGTCAAGCGCGGCCCCGCGGCAAGCATTGCCTTTGATGCCGACGGTAACGCCACCAAGGCCGCCCAGGGCTTTGCCCGCAAGTGCGGTGTGGCTGCCGAGGACCTGGTCCGTCGCGAGGACACCGACGGCCGCGAGTACGTGTTCGCCGAGAAGAACATTCCCTCCGCTCCGGCTACGCCGATCCTGACGGCTCTGTGCGAGAAGACCATCGCCGGCCTGCAGTGGCCCAACTACCGCAGCCAGCGCTGGGGCCACGAGCACGCGACTTTTGTTCGTCCGGTCCGTTGGATTTGCTGTCTTTTGGGTGAGGACGTCGTGCCCGTGTCGTTTGCCGACGTGACGAGTGGTAACACCACGCGTGGTCATCGCGTACTTGGCCCCGGTGACCATGTGGTCGCCAGCCCCGCCGTCTACGAGCAGGTGCTCGAGGACGCCGGCGTGCTCTCTGCCGAGCGTCGCCGTGAGGCTATCCTTGCCGGTATCGCCGAAGTCGAGGCCGCTCGCCCCGGCTGCCATGTCGACACGCCCAAGAAGGTCTTTGAGGAGGTCATCAACCTCTGCGAGTGGCCGACGGTGCTCGTTGGCACCTTCGACGAGGAGTTCCTCAAGGTCCCGCACGAGATCATCTGCGAGTCCATGCTCACCAACCAGCGCTACTTCCCGATCTATGACGGCGAGGGCAAGCTCACGCGTGAGTTCGTGGTCGTTTCCAACAGCAAGCCCGAGAACGCCGAGCGCGTGATCGACGGCAACGAGCGCGTCGTGCGCGCCCGTCTGGACGACGCAAAGTTCTTCTACGAGGAGGACCTGAAGATCTCCCTCGATGAGTTCCGTGAGCGTCTGGCCAAGGTTGCCTTCCAGGAGAAGCTCGGTAGCGTGCTCGCCAAGTCCGAGCGCATCGAGCAGCTCGCGCTTGCTATCGCCCGCGAGGCCCATCTGGGCGCCCACCTTGCCGCAGACGCTGCTCGCGCTGCGCACCTGTGCAAGGCAGACCTGGTATCCAACGCCGTCGTCGAGTTCACGAGCCAGCAGGGCGTGATGGGCGGTTACTACGCTATCGCGATGGGGGAGAACGACGAGGTCGCCCACGCCATTCGCGATCATTATCGTCCCCGCTTTGCCGGTGACGAGCTGCCCGAGGGCACCGCTGGCTGCATCGTGGCCTGCGCCGACAAGCTCGATACCATTGCCGGTATCTTTGCCATCGGCGAGCCCCCGACCGGCTCCTCCGACCCGTACGCGCTGCGTCGCGCCGCCATCGGCATCATCAACATCCTGCGCGATCGCCTGCCGATTGACCCCACGTCGCTCATCGACTTCGCCCTTGAGCTCTATAGCGAGCAAGGCATTGAGTTCGACGCCGCCGAGGTCGCCCAACAGGTCCGTGACTTCTTCCATGGCCGCCTGGTGAGCATGGCCCGCGACGAGAAGATTCCGGCCGATACCGTCGCCGCCGTTTCCGCGGTGCACATCATCGCTCCGTCCGTCTTCTTCGCCCGCTGCGCCGCGCTCGACGAGGCTCGCAAGAACGATGCCGAGACCTTTGACAACCTTGCTACCGCCTATGCCCGTGCCGCTCACATCTCCAAGCCCGAGCTGGGTGCGGAGTACGACCGCAGCCTGATGGGCGAGGTCGAGCTCGCGCTCGCCGACGCCTCCGAGGCTGCTCAGACCGCTGTCGATGACGCCCTTGCTGCCGAGGATTACCCGGCCGCATTTGCCGCCCTTGCAGCTCTGCGTGCCCCCATCGACCGCTTCTTCGACGAGGTTATGGTCATGGACAAGGACGAGCAGCTCCGCGATAATCGCCTTAAGCTGCTCAACCGCTTCGAGGCCGTTTTCTCCGGCATCGCCAACATCGGTGAGCTTGCCCGCAAAAAGTAAGCCAGCCTGCGCGTAAGCGCAAAAGGAGCCCCGCATGGATTGCCCGGTCACCGCTCGTCCCACCGTTATCGTTATCTCCGACTCGCTCGGTGATACCGCTTGTGAGGTGGTGCTTGCGGCGTCCGGGCAATTTGATGAAGGGGCTTTTCGTTTGTTGCGCCTGCCCAAGGTGAACTCGATGGAGCAGGTCAAGTCGTTTGTGGGCCCGCGCGTTGATGCGGACCATCGCGATATTGCCGTGTTCCACACCATTGTCGATCCGGCGCTTCGCGCCCGCGTGCTCGATTACCTGGGCATGCTGCATATTCGTTCGGTTGACCTGATCGGCCCAGCGCTCGCCGTGCTGTCGTCGCTCATTGGTGTGCCGCCCAAGGGCGTCGCGGGCGTGATTCACAAGACCGATGACCGCTATTTCCATCGTATCGAGGCCATGGAGTATTTCGTTGAGCACGATGACGGGCGCGGTTCCGATGATCTGTCGGGGGCCGATATCGTGCTGCTGGGTGTATCGCGCACGTCCAAGACGCCGCTGTCGATGTATTTGGCCTATCAGGGCTACAAGGTTGCCAATGTTCCGTTGGCACATGGCATGGAGCCGCCGAAGTCTATTTACGAGATTGACCCGATGCGGTTGTTTGGCCTGATTTCGACCGTTGACGTCATCTCTGAGATTCGCGATAGCCGCTTGGGCGATGACTATGCTCGCGCCGTCGCCGGCTCCTATGCCGAGCCCGAGAGCGTGCGCAGCGAGCTCGAGGAAGCCCGTGCCCTCATGAAGCGTCTGGGCTGCTTTGTGGTGCGTACCGATGGCAAAGCGATTGAGGAGAGCGCCTCCGAGATCATCGGTCATTTGATGGAAATCCAAGAAGCCCGTGCCCGCCGCGCCGCCCGCCGAGGTCAGCAAAGCTAACTCATTGGGGTAGCTAAAAATTCACCGTCCTTAAAATACTATCTAAAAATAATGCACGATATTGGTAAAGCGATTTAGCAAAGAACTTGCATTTGACCTGCAATTTTCTTGCAGTGGTATCTTCATAAGGTAACCACTTTTACCTACCGTTTACCGCCGCATTTATCACGTTTACCAAACCCCTCGCCCTCTACGCAAGCCCGCTCAACGTCCGCCGTATAGTTCCCTCACGGCCCGCATCCGGCGGGTCGATTCGTCACCACGGTCGTGCGCGAGAGCGCATGGAAGGGGAAGTATCGTGAGCGATTGCAAGAGGGTTTACCGTTTTGGAACCGACGCCCAGGGCACCTGTGTCACTGAGGGCGACAAGTCCATGAACTTCGTGCTTGGCGGCAAGGGCGCAAACCTTGCCGAGATGAGCCGCATCGGCCTGCCGGTTCCCGGTGGCTTTACCATTACCTGCCAGACTTGCGTCGAGTACTCCGGTGCCGGCAACGTGTGGCCCGAGGGCGCACTCGATGAGATCGTTGCTGCCGAGGCGGACCTCGAGGCCCGCTGCGGCAAGAAGCTCGGCGACGCCTCCGATCCGCTGCTCGTGTCGGTTCGTTCGGGCGCTCCGTTCTCCATGCCCGGCATGATGGACACGGTCCTCAACTTAGGCCTCAACGACGACTCCGTTCAGGGGCTCATCGCCCAGACGCAAAATCCGCGTTTTGCTTGGGATAGCTACCGCCGCTTTATTCAGATGTTCTCCAACGTCGTTATGGGCGTTGACGCCGACCTGTTCGAGAACGCGCTGACCCAGGCACGCCTGGTCGCCGGCGTCCGCGTCGACTCCGAGCTTTCGGCCGAGGATCTGCAGGAGCTCGTCGAGACCTTTAAGGGCATCTTCTCCGAGAACGTCGATGCCTCCCTGTATCCCGAGCTCGAGGTCGCCGATGGCAAGCCCGTTTTCCCGCACGACCCGGAGCTTCAGCTACGCCTTGCAATCCAGGCCGTCTTTGGCAGCTGGATGAACGAGCGTGCCTGCATCTACCGCAAGCAGCATGGTATTTCCGACGAGCTCGGCACCGCCGTCAACGTGCAGGCCATGGCCTTTGGCAACAAGGGCGAGACCTCTGCGACGGGCGTCGCCTTTACGCGTAATCCGGCCGACGGCACCAAAGAGTTCTACGGTGACTTTTTGGTTAATGCCCAGGGCGAGGACGTCGTCGCCGGCATCCGCAACACCGAGCCCATTGCCGACCTCAAGACCACCCCGGGCCTCGAGTCTGCAGGTGAGGAGCTCGAGCGCGTGTTCCTGACGCTCGAGGACCATTACCGCGATATGTGCGATATCGAGTTCACCATCGAGCAGGGCAAGCTCTGGATGCTCCAGACACGCGTGGGTAAACGCACTGCCACCGCCGCCCTGCGCATCGCCATCGAAATGGTCGAGGAAGGCCTGATCACCCGCGAAGAGGCCGTGAGCCGTATCGATCCCGCGCAACTCGACCAGCTCCTGCACCCGCAGTTTGACGCTTCCAAGAGGTACGAGGCGCTGGCCAGCGGTCTGAACGCCAGCCCCGGTGCCGCCGTGGGTGAGGTTGTGTTCTCGAGTGATGACGCCGTCGCGCGCGCCAACGAGGGCCACAAGGTCATTCTGGTTCGTTGGGAGACCAACCCCGACGACCTGAAGGGTATGGTTGCCGCCGAGGGCATTCTGACCAGCCACGGAGGAAAGACGAGCCATGCCGCCGTTATCGCTCGCGGCATGGGTACGCCCTGCGTCTGCGGCGTTGAGCGCTTCCACATCGACGCTGCTGAGAAGGTCGTGCGTATCGAGGGCAGTGACCGCGTGCTGCGCGAGGGCGATGTCATCTCCATCGACGGCACCCAGGGTATCGTCGTTGACGGCGCCGTTGACCTAGTCTCCGCCGAGCTCACCGGCGACCTGGACACCATCCTGTCCTGGGCCGACGAGATTCGCCTGGACGAGACCGGCGGCCGTGCCAACCATGTGCGCGTCAACGCCGACAATCCCGAGGATGCCGAGCTTGCGCTCGAGTTTGGCGCCGAGGCCATCGGCCTGTGCCGCACCGAGCACATGTTCCTGGGCGACCGCAAGAACATCATCCAGAGCTTTATCCTGTCTGACGATGAGGCCGTGAAGCGGCAGGCCCTGGCCGACCTGCTCAAGGTTCAGACCGAGGACTTCCTGGCGATGTTCAAGACCATGTCCGGTCGCGATGTGGTCGTTCGCCTGCTCGATCCGCCGCTGCACGAGTTCCTGGATAATCCGCGTGAGCTCGAGGTCGCCATCACCAAGAAGGAAGCCGCTGGCGCCAACGAGGAAGAGCTTGCCGCTCTGCGCACCCGCCTGCGTCGTATCGACGGCATGGTCGAGTCCAACCCGATGCTCGGCCTGCGCGGTGTGCGCCTGTCCGTTGTCTTTGACGACCTGCCACTCATGCAAGTTCGCGCCGTGGCCACGGCTGCTGCCCGCCTTATCAAGGAGGGCGTCGACCCGCGCCCCGAGATCATGGTTCCGCTCGTTTCCATTACGGCCGAGCACGTTCAGACTCGCGAAGTCATCGAGCGCGTGATCGCCGAGGTTTCCGCCGAGGAGGGCGTCGAGCTCAATATTCCCGTGGGCACGATGCTCGAGCTGCCGCGTGCCTGCATGGTTGCCGACGAGATCGCGCAGCACGCCGACTTCTTCTGCTTTGGCACCAACGACCTCACGCAGACGACCTTCGGCTTCTCTCGAGACGATGCCGAGGCCAAGTTCATCCCGCTGTACATGCACAAGAAGATCTTGAAGGACAACCCCTTCGAGACCATCGACTCGGCGGTACTGGAGCTGGTGCGCATGGCCGTCGAGAAAGGTCGCGCCACCAACCCCGACATGCACTTTGGCGTGTGCGGCGAGCACGGCGGCGACCCCAAGTCCATCAAGGGCCTGTTTAACGTGGCCGACGTGGACTACGTGTCCTGTTCGCCCTATCGTGTGCCCCTCGCGCGCCTGGCTGCCGCCCAGGCCAAGCTCGAGGCCAAGCGTTCCGCCTAACGTTTTGGGTTTGGGCGCCTAGCGTAGCCCCCTTCACGCCGCCCGTCTCATTCGTGAGGCGGGCGGTTATCATGTGCGGGTTTTGTCTTTTTGTCTGCGTAAAAAATTGTTCTTGCAGCAGAAACCCGCGCGTGTATACTCGAATACGTTTGTTCAACTACGTGCCGGCCAAGGTGGTACGGCACCTCTAGAAGAGTAAGGAATTGCACATGGATTACATCCGCGCAATCGAGCGTCAGCAGATCCGCGAGGACATTCCTCAGGTTCGCGTCGCCGACAACGTCAAGGTTCACTACCGCATTAAGGAAGGCGACCGCGAGCGCATCCAGGTCTTCCAGGGCGACGTCATCCGCATGGCCGGCGCCGGTGCCCGCGAGACCTTCACCGTCCGCAAGATGTCCTTCGGTGTCGGTGTTGAGCGTACCTTCCCGCTTCACAGCCCCAAGATCGCCAAGCTCGAGGTCGTTCGTCATGGTCGCGTCCGCCGCGCCAAGCTGTACTACCTCCGCGACAAGGTGGGCAAGGCTGCTCGCATCCCAGAGAAGCGCTAAGAAGATCGCAGCGTCTGTCCACTCGTTTGGACACAAGGGTCACCTTCGGGTGGCCCTTCTTTTTATCCTATTTGCATGCAAGGAGGGCATGGTATGGCCAACATGACGAGCTCGGTTTCGGCGTCTCAGGTCGCAGGCGAGCTGGCGAGCGCCACGTTCGAGGAGATTCCCGCCCTCGTGGAGCATTATTGCGAGGATCCGCGCCAGCAGGTAATCAAGGCTTGCGAACGTGCCCTTAAGCGCCATGCCAAGGAACTTTCCGAACGCGAGCGCGTCAACGACATGTACGAGCTTATGCATGAGCTCGGCGGTGATGGCGTGGTCGTGGGCGTCGACGAGGTGGGCCGTGGCTCGGTAGCGGGTCCCTTGACCGTGTGTGCCGTGTGTCTTCCGATGGAGCCGCGCATCTGGGGCATCAATGATTCCAAAAAGCTCACGCCGTCGCGCCGCGAGCTGCTCTCGGTGAAGATTGCCGAGGTGGCGACTGCTATCGGCTTTTGCCATATCGCTCCTGCGGATATCGATCAGATGGGCATGGCCCGCGCCATTCGAGCCGCTGTCGCGGGTGCGGTGTCCGATACGGGGCTTGAGCCCGATTGCGTGCTTATGGACGGCAACCCCCTGGGCGCCGTGCCCCATGAGCGCGACGTGGTCAAGGGCGATGCCAAGATCGCCTGTATCGCCGCGGCATCCATCATGGCAAAGGTCACGCGTGACGAGATGATGGTCGAGTACGACGCCGAGTATCCCGAGTACCATTTGGCCGAATCGAAAGGCTATGCGAGCCCCGAACACATTGAGGCCATTCGCAAACATGGTCTTTCTCCGCTGCACCGTGTGAGCTTTTGCGGAAACTTTCTGCAGACTGAGCGCCTTTTTTAGGCCAATTGTGGAGACTGGGACCTTAAGGGTTCTATAAACCTGCTGGTAGGGGCCGTGTGCAACGCTATTGTTGCGCGCGGCCCCTCATTTGTCGGCATTTGGTTGGTTTTCGGTTTGCTTCCGGTACTTACCCGCATGAAACCTGCCCTCATTATCGAGGCAATGCAGGGAGTGGGAAAGGAGACCCCATGTGTGCCGCAGCCAAAATGAGCAAGACGCAGCAGCTCAAGGAGCGTTGGGAAGAGGGGGAGCTCGATTGCGGGTCGATCACCCCTGAGTTTATCAAGGGGCTCAGTCCTCGCGAGCTCGGTATGCTGGGCGAGCTTATCGCAATCGATTACTTTAACGAGCGCGGCTATGCATTGCTGGAACAAGGCTATCGATGCTCGGAGGGCGAGGCCGACCTGGTACTGCTCGACGAGCTCGACGATGTGGTGGTGATGGCCGAGGTCAAGACCAGGCGTGTTGCGCTGGATTGCGATACGCGGGTGTTTCCCGAGGAAGCGGTGAACGCCCAAAAGCAGCGGCGCTATCGTCGTATCGCGAGTTGTTACCTCATGGAGCATTATCCGCTCAAGGCGATCCGCTTCGATGCCGTGGGCGTCACCATTCGCGGCGGGCATATCGTCGAGATCGAGCACCAGTACAACGCGTTCGATTGGCAGGTGTCGTGATGGCGTTCGAAACTTTTGCCGTTCACGCAGCCTGTATCCGCGGCGTCGAGGCGATTCCCGTCACGGTCGAGGTGTCGCTTGCGGGCGGCATCCCGGGCATCCAGATGCTCGGCATTCCGAGTATGGAGGTCATGGAGTCGCGTGGGCGCATTCGCTGCGCGATGCGCTCCGCCGGATTCGAGATCCCGCGCTCGGGTATTACGGTCAATTTGGCGCCGGGGGATATCCGAAAGACCGGTAGCGGTTTTGCCCTGCCGATAGCCATTGCGGTGCTTGCAGCCGACGGGCAGATTCCCCGCGACAATCTCGATCGCTGCCTTATTGCCGGCGAGCTCGGCTTGGATGGCACGGTGCTTCCCGTCAAGGGCGAAGTGGCGTTTCAGCTGCTGGCTCGCGACATTGGGTTGTCTTTTATCGCCGGTAGGTCCGACCAACATGTTCCGCTTGCGGGGGTCGACTGCGGTTTTATCGATCATCTGTCACAGCTTGCCCGTGGTATGGGCGAGGCGGCTCGGCATTATCTGGATTCTGAAGTGCTCGAGGCCACCTTTGAGCCTGAGCTCGATTATGCCGATGTGTTGGGGCAGGAGGTCGCCAAGCGCGGCATAGCGCTTGCGGCGGCAGGGGAGCTGGGCCTTCTCATGATCGGCTCGCCCGGTTCGGGCAAGACCATGCTTGCGCGCCGCATGACGGGTATATTGCCTGAGCTTTCCATTGAGGACCAGCAAGAGGCGCTGTGCATCCATTCGGTCTTGGGTGAGAACATCGATGGGCTGCTTGCGGGGCATCGGCCGTTTCGAAGCCCCCATCACAGCATTTCGACAGCGGGCCTTATTGGCGGAGGGCGCCCGGTGCATCCGGGCGAGATCAGCCTTGCCCATGGCGGCGTGCTCTTTTTGGACGAGCTTGCAGAGTTTCCCACCGGTGTGCTGCAGACGCTTCGTCAGCCTATCGAGCGCGGCTATGTCAGGATCGTACGCGTCGACGGTGCCTTCACGTTTCCCTCGCGCTTTCAGCTGCTTGCGGCGAGCAATCCCTGTCCCTGCGGCTTTTTGGGCGATCGCGAGGTCCCGTGTCGCTGTTCGGCATCGATGGTCGAGCGCTACCGGTCCAAGCTGCGCGGTCCCTTGGCCGACCGTATGGACCTGATGATCGACGTGACCCGCCCCGATCCGCAGGTGATTATTGAGGGCGCCGAGGGCATGTCGTCGGCCGAGCTGCGCGACTACGTTGTCCGCGGTAGGGCTTTTCGTGCCTGGCGCGAGACCCATATGGACGATGCGGATGCCGAGGCCGAGGACGACGAGTCCCGCTCTATCGATGGTGTTGTGTCGACCTTTGCGCTTGATCGGGCGGCGGAAACGTGCGTGCTTGGATTGTCGAAACGCACGCATCTCACGGGGCGCGGCATCGTGCGCCTGGTGCGCATCGCGCGCACGATTGCCGATGTCGCCGAAAGTGAGCGGGTGACGCAAGATCATGTGCTCGAGGCCGCAATGTATCAGGGAAGGAGGGACCAGTGATGGATGAGGCTCGCTACGAACTGCATCCCGGGGATGGGCTGTTCCCCGTTACTGTTCTGGAGCTTTCCGATGTGCCACAGACGCTGTTCGTGCGTGGCGACCCTGAGGTTCTCTCGACACCGGCGCTCTCGATTATCGGTGCGCGCAAGGCCTCTCCCTACGGCCTTGCCGTCGCGGAGCTTGCGGCCAAGGTCGCGGTGGAAGCGGGGGTGACGGTGGTATCGGGCGGTGCGGTCGGTTGCGACCAGGCGTCGGGTTGGGCCGCAGTCAATGCCGGCGGCAAACATGTCGTGGTGTTGGGGACAGGCGCCGATGTAATCTACCCGCGCTCGAGCGCGGGACTCATCGCGCGCACGATCGATACGGGCGGCGCGGTCGTGTCCATCTCGCCTTGGGGTATGGGGCCGCGTAAGTTTGCCTTTCCGCGGCGTAACCGGGTGATCGCAGCACTTTCGCAGGCGCTCTTTGTGTCGGAAGCCGGCATGCCGTCTGGGACGTTTTCTACCGCCGAGACCGCTATGGACTTGGGGCGCGAGCTGCTTGCCGTGCCGGGTTCGATTTTGTCTCCCGAGTCTCGCGGTACCAATTATCTAATCGCCAACGGCGCCTGCTGCATTATCGACGAGGAGTCCATCGAGATGGCTATCTCTCGCATATACGGCACCCTGCGCTACTCGCGTCCCGATGCGCCCGGTATCGCAGATCATGACCCCACACAGCGGGCCGTGATGCATGCCCTCATCGCCTCGCCGCTCAAGGTTGAAGACATCGCCACACTCGTCTCGCTCGATGCCGTCGGTGTGCTCAAGCTCCTGGGCTCACTCGAGCTCGAGGGCCTCATCGAGCGCATGATGGATGGAAGGTATGCGCCCTCCAAGTTTGCCCTTCACGCCCAGACGCCCTTCGGTCACAATGGAAAACGTGTCAATTAGAAAGGTGTTTGCAGATGCTGTTTGATCAGGTGACGGTTATCGGTGGCGGTCTGGCGGGATCGGAATGCGCGATTCAGCTGGCAGATCGCGGGTTCGCCGTAAAGCTGTGCGAGATGCGCCCGCAGGTAAGCTCTCCTGCCCACCATACCGATCACTTGGCGGAGCTCGTCTGCTCCAATTCGTTTAAATCGACCCGTCCCGATTCCGCCGCCGGTCTGCTGAAGGCCGAGCTCGAGCGCATGGGCTCTGTGCTGCTCGACTGCGCTCATCGTGCGGCCGTTCCTGCCGGCGGCGCCCTGGCGGTCGACCGCGTCAAGTTTTCCGAGCTCGTCGAGGCTGAGGTTGCCTCCCGCCCCAATATCGAGGTCGTCCACGGTGAGGTCACCCAGATTCCCGAGGGTCATGTGGTTATCGCCGCGGGCCCCCTATGCTCGCCGGCATTGAGTGAGGAGGTCATGAAGCTTGTCGGTGGTGACGCCCTGGCGTTCTTTGACGCGGCCGCCCCGATCGTCGATGCCTCGACGCTCGATATGGACGTGCTGTTCTCGCAGTCGCGCTACGAGGAGCAGGGGAGTGGCGACTATCTCAACGCCCCGCTCAACAAGGAAGAGTACGAGGCCTTTATCGAGGCGCTCACAACGGCCGATCGCGTGGTGCTCAAGGATTTTGAGGGCGGGGACCTGTTCCAGGCCTGCCAGCCTGCCGAGGAGGTTGCGCGCACGGGCAAGGATGCCATCCGCTTTGGCGCCATGAAGCCCGTCGGGCTCACCGACCCGCGCACCGGTCGCCGTCCCTGGGCGGCAATTCAGCTGCGCGCCGAGAACAAGGAGAAGACCGCCTATAACCTGGTTGGCTTCCAGACCAACCTGACCTTCGGCGAACAGAAGCGCGTCTTCCATATGGTTCCCGGCCTGGAGAACGCCGAGTTCTTCCGCTACGGCGTCATGCACCGCAACACCTTTGTCGATGCTCCGCACGTGCTCGACGGCACCTTTGCCGTTCCCGGCACGAGCGTGCGTCTTGCCGGCCAGATTACCGGTACCGAGGGGTACATGGAGGCCGTGGCGACGGGTCTGCTCGCCGCGCTCAACACCTATGCTGAGGCTATCGGTGCCGTGGGCGTCAAGCTGCCGCGCGTGGGCGCCCTAGGCGCACTCGTGGGCTATGCGACCGATCCGGCTACGGTGGGCTATCAGCCCATGCACGTCAACTTTGGGCTCGTGCCGCCGCTCGAGGACGGTAAGCGTCGCAGCAAGCGCTATCGTTACCAGGCCTATGCGGATCGCGCCCTCAAGGCCTTGGACGCCTATCTGGAAACGCGCTCCGATCTGTTTGGAGGCGAGAGGTCATAGCCTTTGACCTGTACGATGCCGTCGACTCGTTCATCGCCTACATTGCACGCGTCGAGGGGCTCGCTCCCAATACGGTAACGGCCTACGCCTCGCGGCTCGAGCGCTTCGCCGCGTGGTGCGACCGCGAGGGCATCGACGCTCGCGTCGCCGACGTACGGACCGTTCGCTCCTATTTGGCCGAGCTGTCGCGTGGCCAGGTGGCGGCTCGGACCCTTGCGGCACACCTGTCTGCCATTCGCTCGCTCTATCGGTGGATGGCTGCCGAGGGAATCGTTGAGGGCGATGCGGTCTCGGCGATATCCTCACCCAAACTGCCGCGCGATCTACCCGGTGTGCTGACGACCCGGCAAGTCGAGTCGTTGCTCAAGACCCCCGACACCTCGACGCCTGCGGGGCTGCGCGATGCGGCGATGCTCGAGCTGCTCTATGCCTCCGGTGCGCGAATCTCGGAGCTCGCGGCGCTCAACGTGGAGTCCATTGGTTGGTCTGAGCGAACGCTGCGACTTTGGGGCAAGGGGAGCAAGGAGCGTATCGTGCCCCTGTATCGGCGCGCTCTCGAGGCTACCCGCCGCTATATTGAGGATGGGAGGCCACAGCTTCTTGCGCAGGCAAAGCGCGGCGATGGTGCGAACGGCGTGCATCCGCTGTTTATCTCGGCGCGCGGAAATCGCATGAGTGCCGCCATGCTCAGGAGGCGGTTCCACATGCTTACGGCACTTGCCGGCATTCCCGCCGACATCGCCCCGCATGCGATGCGCCATACCTTTGCGACCGACCTGCTCGAGGGCGGCGCGGATCTGCGCTCGGTTCAGGAGCTGCTGGGGCATGCGAGCTTGTCCACGACGCAGATCTATACGCATCTCACGCCCGAACGCCTCAAGCGCGCCGTGAGTCAGGCCCACCCCCGCGGCGAGTAGGAGAAGGGCCTCCCGCGCCGCACCGAGGTGTGTGGTTTTGATTGCGGGTTGGCAGGAAGAGGCAATCCTGCTATCATTCATCGGGTTGCTTCACGGCAACAGGTTTTTATCACGCACGCGCGGCTACTTCATACCGTGGTGCCCGGGCTTTGGTAGCACATGTCCGGGTTGGTTTTGGAGGATGACCCCGCGCGGAGGCAAACCACAGGAGGTTTAACATGGCTACCAAGATTAATATCCGCACCCTGCTCGAGGCCGGCTGCCACTTCGGTCACCAGACCCGCCGCTGGAACCCTAAGATGAAGCCGTTCATCTTCGGTGTGCGCAACGGCATCTACATCCTCGACCTCAAGCAGACCATCCTTGACGCCGACCAGGCCTACACCTTCGTCAAGAACGTCGCCAAGGGCGGCAACGTGCTGTTCGTCGGCACCAAGAAGCAGGCTCAGGAGGCCGTCAAGAACGCCGCTGAGCGCGCCAACATGCCTTACATCAACCAGCGTTGGCTCGGCGGCATGCTGACCAACTTCGTCACCATCCGCTCCCGCATCAACCGCATGGAGGAGCTCGAGGCCATGGTCGAGGACGGCCGCATGGCAGTGCTGCCCAAGAAGGAGCAGGCAGTGCTCGGCAAGGAGCTCGCTAAGCTCCAGACCAACCTCGGTGGCGCCCGCGACATGAAGGGTCTGCCCCAGGCTCTCTTCGTCATCGACACCAAGCGCGAGGAGAACGCCATCAAGGAGGCCCAGCGCCTGAACATCCCCGTCGTCGCCCTGATCGACACCAACTCCGATCCCGACGAGGTCGAGTACGGCATCCCCTGCAACGATGACGCCATCTCCGCAGTCACCCTTATGTGCGAGCTCATGGCCGACGCCTGCCTCGCTGGCTCCGGTAAGGAGCAGGTCTCCGAGGCCGAGATGGCCGCCGAGCCCAAGGCCGAGTAAATCAGTCCTATTTAAGTCTTTTTCATCTCTTTGAAAGGAACCACAATGGCCCAGATTACTGCCGCTATGGTCAAGCAGCTCCGCGAGATGACCGACTCCCCGATGATGGAGTGCAAGAAGGCTCTCGTCGAGGCTGACGGCGACATGGACGCCGCCGTCGACGTTCTGCGCAAGAACGGCCTCGCCAAGGCTGCCAAGAAGGCTGGCCGTGAGACCAACGAGGGCGCTGTCGCCGCGTTCGTCTCCGAGGATGGCAAGACCGGCGCTCTGCTCGAGCTCTCCTGCGAGACCGACTTCGTCGGCTCCAACGCCAAGTTCACCGGCTTTGCTTCCAAGGTCGCCGAGGTTGTCGCCACCACCGAGCCGGCTGACGTCGACGCTCTGCTCGAGAAGCCGATGGGCGAGGAGACCGTTTCCTCCGAGCTCACCGAGATGATTCACATCATGGGCGAGAACATGAAGATCTCTCGTTTCGCCGCCCGCAAGGCCGAGAACGGCGCTCTCGCTTCTTACATCCACATGGGTGGTAAGATCGGCGTCCTCGTCGAGTTCGCCTTCGAGAAGGCCGAGACCGCTCAGGCTGAGTCCTTCAAGACCTTCGCTCACGACGTTGCCCTTCAGGTTGCCGCCGTCGCCCCGATCTGCGCTACCCGCGATCAGGTTCCGGCTGAGACCGTCGAGCACGAGAAGCAGATCTACATGGCTCAGGCTGCCGAGTCCGGCAAGCCCGAGGCCATTCAGGAGAAGATGGCTGTTGGCCGTCTGGAGAAGTTCTACAAGCAGTCCGTGCTCACTGAGCAGGAGTTCATTAAGGACAGCTCCCTCACCATCAAGAAGTACGCTGAGCAGGTCTCCAAGGAGCTCGGCGATACCATTACCGTCGTTGCCTTCGACCGTCTGGTCCGTGGCGAGTAAATAAGCTCTTGTAGCTGGTAATGAGCAGGCTGTGGGTTTTACTCACAGCCTGCTTTTTCATGGCTCTTATCAGAGCCTTTGCTATCATATTGAGAGTCTAATTAAAGGAGGATCGCTTTGTCCGACATCCGATATAAACGCGTGCTTCTGAAGCTTTCCGGCGAAGCACTGATGGGCGACGGCCAATATGGCATCGACCCCAAGATTACCGATCATCTTGCCAAGCAGGTCAAGGAGCTGCTCGCCGTTGGTCATGAGGTCGGCGTCGTTGTCGGCGGCGGCAACATTTTCCGCGGCATGGCCGGCGCTGCCGGTGGCATGGAGCGCGCCCAGGCCGACTACATGGGCATGCTGGCAACCGTTATGAACGCGCTTGCCCTGCAGGATGCCTTCGAGCACAACGATGTTCCCTGCCGCGTGATGAGCGCTATCCAGATGAACGAGATCTGCGAGCCCTATATTCGCCGTCGCGCCATCAACCACCTTTCCAAGGGCAACGTCGTTATTTTTGCCGCCGGTTCGGGCAATCCGTACTTTACGACCGACACCGCCGCGGCTCTTCGTGCCTGCGAGATCGGTGCCGAGATTCTGATTAAGGCCACCAAGGTTGACGGCATCTACGACAAGGATCCTGTCAAGTGCGCCGATGCCGTCCGTTTTGACAAGATTACCTATTACGAGGTTCTCGTCCGCGGTCTGCAGGTTATGGATTCCACGGCCACGGCACTGTGCCAGGATAACCGTATGCCGATTTTGGTCCTCAACATTGATGGCGAGGACACCGTCAAACGCGCGCTTTCGGGTGAGCCCGTCGGCACGCTCGTCTATCAGGAGGATTAAGCATGGCAGAGAACATCACCGCCCACATGGACAAGTCGCTCGAGTCCCTCAAGCACAACTTCTCCAAGGTCCGCACGGGCCGCGCCAACGCTAACATTCTGTCCGACATTTCGGTCGATTACTACGGTGTTCCCACGCCGGTTACCCAGGTTGCCGCCGTTAAGACCCCCGAGGCTCACATGCTGCTTATCGAGCCCTGGGACAAGGCGCTCGTCAACGCCATCGTGAAGGCTATCAGCGCTTCCGATCTGGGCATTACTCCCAACTCTGACGGTACCGTCGTGCGCCTGCCGTTCCCGGCTCCCACCGAGGAGCGTCGTCGCGAGCTCGTCAAGGAGTGCCGCGAGTATGCCGAGCAGGCCAAGGTTTCCATTCGCAACATTCGTCGTGACTTTAACAACAAGCTCGAGCGCGACGAAGAGCTCACCGAGGACGATGTCCGTCGCGAGCAGGCCAAGGTCCAGAAGCATACCGATGAGTATGTTGCCAAGGTCGAGGAGCTTTTGAAGGAAAAAGAAGCCGAGGTCATGGAGATCTAAGGTGCAATACGACGAGAACAAACTGGTCGAGTACTTTGCCGACGCCCCTGCGGGCGTCGGTTTTTCCGACCTTGACCTCAATAAGATCCCGCATCATATTTCGTGCATCATGGACGGTAACGGTCGCTGGGCCACGGCGCGCGGTCTTGCCCGCACCGAGGGGCACAAGGCCGGTATCGTCTCCCTGCGCGAGATCATTACCGCATGCGTGCGCTTGGGCGTCGACGTCCTTTCGGCCTATGCGTTTTCCACCGAAAACTGGAATCGTCCGCAGCATGAGGTCAACGTTTTAATGCATCTGTTTGCCAAGACGTTTATCGATGAGCTGCCGCTGCTTAAGCGCGAAAACGTGCGCGTTGTCTTTTTGGGCGATATTTCCGCACTGCCCAAGAAGACCCGCGATGTCTTTGAGCGGGGTCTTGCCGAGTGTGCCGACCACACCGGCATGACGCTGGCGCTTGCCGTCAACTACGGTGCCCGTGCCGAGATCACCCGTGCTGTCCGTCAGATCGCGCTCGATGCCGCTGCCGGAAAGATCGATCCCGCCGCTATTGACGATGATATGGTTGCTTCGCACCTGTACACCGCTGGGCTGCCCGATCCGGAGCTTGTGATTCGAACCTCCGGCGAGCTTCGCCTTTCGAACTATCTGCTGTGGCAGGTTGCCTATTCCGAGTTTTATGTCACCGATACCTATTGGCCCGACTTTGATCGTTGGGGTCTTGTCAACGCCATTTTGGCCTATCAGGGCCGCGACCGTAGGTTTGGTGGACTGAGCAAGACCGAGGAGGCTTAATCGTGTCCGATCGTCCCAAGGCGTCTGCTCCCAAGGCGTCAACTCCCAAGGCGCCTGCCGCCAAAAGCGGCGCGGCTGCGACTTCGTGGCTGGCCGGCTTTATTACCCGTGCCGCTGCAGGTATCGTCTACGCCGTTGTATTTATTCTCTGCCTGGTTTTGGGTATCGTTCCCACCGCCATCTTCGTTTCCGTCATGAGCGGCCTGTGCTGCTTTGAGTTTTTCCGCATGACGAAGCTCGATGGCAAGGTGGCCAATGAGCGCCTGGGTATCGCTGCTGCCGTGCTCTTTCCGCTCTCGGCGCTGGGCGACTCGCTGCTGTTGAATGCCCTGCTTTTTGCTCTGATGCTTGCGGTGGGTATTTGGTATGTCTGGTCGGCGCGTACCCGCATATCCGATGTAGCTGTGACGCTCATGGGTCCCATCTACACCGGTTTTATGCTGTCGGCCATCGTGCTGCTGCGCGATGCGGTGCCCGGTTTTGCCGGCGCCCTGCTTTCGGTGGGTGTTTGCGCGTCTCTCTGGGTCTCCGATTCGTTTGCCTACATCGTGGGCAGCCGTATCGGCAAGCACAAGATGGTCCCTAAGATTTCTCCCAAAAAGAGCTGGGAGGGCTTTGTCGGCGGCATCTTGGGCTCGGTTCTTATCTGGCTCATTTTGTGGGCGACGCATTTTTATAAGCTGAGCTTGCCCTATGCGCTGCTTTGCGGCGTGGTTGTGTCCATCTTGGGCGTTATCGGCGACCTCATCGAGTCGCGCATCAAGCGCGGCGTGGGCGTCAAGGATTCCGGCAATCTGATTCCGGGCCATGGCGGCATGCTCGACCGTAGCGACTCGCTTATCTTTGGCTGCATTACCGCGCAGCTGCTTTTGATGATCGGAGGCGTGCTGTAATGTCATTCCAGACGACGTATGGCCCCGATGGACGTCTTCGCGTTGCCATCCTGGGTTGTACGGGCTCTATCGGCACGCAGGCACTCGATGTATGCCGTCAGCATGCCGATCGACTGCAGGTGACGGCACTGTCCGTTAACTCCAGCACATCGGAGCTCGTTGCCGCCGCCCGCGAGTTTTCGGTTCCGGCCGTTGCCGTGGCCGACACCACCCACGGTGCGGACGCTGTACTGCAGGAGCTGCCCGAGGGCACCGAGCTCGGTGTTGGTGCGCAGGCGGTTTGTGAGCTCGCGCGTCGCGATGACGTCGACTGTGTCCTTGTTGCCATTGTGGGCGCTGCCGGGCTCGAAGCGAGCCATGCGGCCCTGACCTCGAACAAGCGTCTCGCACTTGCCAACAAGGAGTCTCTCGTTGTCGGCGGTGACCTGCTGATGCCGTTGGCACAACCGGGTCAGCTCATTCCGGTCGACTCCGAGCACTCCGCCATCTATCAGTGCTATCTGGGGGAGAATCCGCGCGAGGCCCACTGCATCTGGCTTACTTGCTCGGGCGGTCCGTTCTTTGGCCGTACGCGCGACGAGCTCAATCGCGTGACACGCGCCGATGCGCTGGCCCATCCCACATGGGCCATGGGCGCTAAGATTACCATCGACTCCGCCACCCTCATGAACAAAGGTCTAGAGCGTATCGAGGCCATGCATCTGTTTGGCTGCGATCTCGATTTCATTAACGTGGTCGTTCAGCGCCAGTCAAAGATCCACTCGATGGTCGAGTATGCGGACGGCTCCGTGATGGCGCATCTTGGTGCGTCCGACATGCGCATTCCCATCCAGTTCGCGTTCTCGTATCCCGAGCGTTGGGATACCCCAGCTCCTCGAATCGATTTCCGCGAGCTCGGGCAGCTCACCTTCGACGCGGCCGATATGGACACATTCCGCTGCCTGGCGCTGGCCGAGCGTGCCGGCAAGACAGGCGGCACCATGCCGTGCGTGTTGAATGCCGCCAACGAAGTTGCCGTCGATGCCTTCCTGCACGATGCCTGCACCTTTACCGATATCGATCGTATCGTCGAGTCGTGCATGGATGCACACGATGCGCAGACGGTTGCATCCTTTGAGCAGCTTCGCGATATCGATACGTGGGCTCGCGCCAAGGCCGCCAAGGTGCTCGCTGCAACCCGCTCCTCATCGTAAGGATTGCTTTTCGTTTTATGGATACTGTTCTGAGCGTTCTCTCCTCGGTCTTTTGGGGCCTGCTGATGCTATCCGTCCTTGTGTTTCTACATGAGGGCGGCCACTTTTTAGCGGCTCGTGCGTGCGGCGTGCGCGTCACCGAGTTTTTCTTGGGCCTGCCGTGTCGCTTCGACATTCACCATACGTCGCGTCGCATCGGTACCAAGTTTGGCGTGACGCCGCTGCTGCTGGGTGGTTATGCCGCTATCTGCGGTATGGACCCGACCGATGTCTCGTGCGCCGACCGTGTGCTTGCGGCGATCTATCGTCATGGTCGCGTTTCGGTTGCAGACCTTTCCGTCGAGCTGGAGCTGCCCGAGGAGGATGTTCTCGAGGCTTGTGCCTTGCTTTTGGGCTGGGGTTCCATTGCGCCTTGGTACGAGGAAGGGGAGAAGCCTTCGCCCAGCTATTATCCGGTTAGGTACCAGACGCTGCCGCGCGACGCTGCAGGATATACCACCTTTGACGGCCGCATGTTCGATCGAGAGCATGCGACTGCCGAGGGCGATGTGTGGGAGCTGCCGGTCACTGCTTCGGAGTTTCTTGAGCAGGAGCGTTCGCATACCTATCTGGGCCAGAGTTTTCTCAAGCGCGCCTTTATGCTGCTCGCGGGCATTCTCGTCAATATCCTGACGGGTTTTTTGCTGCTTATGAGTATCTACTCTATCGCCGGCGTATCGGTGCCGGTCGATAGCAATGTGATCGGTCAGGTTGAAGAAGGCTCTATAGCCGCCAAGGCGGGCATCGAGGCCGGCGACGCAATTCTTAGTGTCGATGGCGTGTCGTGCTCTTCCTGGATGGACGTGTACGATGCGATCGGCAAGGCTGCCGGTCAGGACGATATCGCCATTGAGTACCAGCGCGACGGCAAGAAACTTTCGACCTCTGTCGCGCTCAAGGAGGACGAGCGTTTGGGCGTTTATGCCTCCACGCAAGTGGTCCATTTGGACCCCATTACGTCGGCGCGGCTGTCGTTCTCCTATGTTCAGCAGACTGCTGAGGGCGTGATGCGCCTGCTGCAGCCGCAGCATACGATGGAGATACTCGATCAGTCCTCCTCGATTGTGGGCATCAGCGTCATGTCTTCTCAGGCGGCTGCCGCCGGCCCCGCGACATTCTTGACGTTTGCCGCGCTCATCTCGTTCTCGCTGGGCTTTATGAACCTGCTGCCCATTCCGCCGCTCGACGGGGGAAAGCTGGTTATCGAGATCATCCAAAAGGTCGCCGGTCGCGAGCTGCCACTCAAGGTACAGACAATTGTCAGCTATGTCGGCATCGCGCTCTTTGCGTTGCTGTTTGTCTATATGCTTCGTTCCGACGTCCTTCGATTTATTTTGTAGGGGAGTGTTTGGATTGTCTTTGTCCCATCCTTTGCCGCGCGAGCTGACGCGCCCCGTGTTTGTGGGCGACGTGCAGATAGGCGGCGGCGCTCCGGTGGTGGTTCAGTCCATGACCTGCACCGATACCGCCGACGCGCAGGCAACGCTTGCACAAGTTCGTGCACTCGCCCAGGCGGGTTGTGATGTTGTGCGCGTGAGCGTGCCCACCGAGGCCGCGCTCGAGGGTTTCCGCACCATCTGTGCCGAGTCTCCGGTGCCGATAGTCGCCGATATCCACTTTAATCATAAGCTCGCCATTGGTGCCGTTGAGGCCGGTGCTGCCAAGCTGCGTATCAATCCCGGCAATATCGGCGATTGGGCCAAGGTTGACGCGGTGATCGATGCTGCTGGTGCCGTGGGCTGTGCGATTCGTATCGGCGTCAATGCCGGTTCGCTTGAGCAGGATATCGCCGAGCGCGATGACCTTACGCAGCCCGAAAAGCTTGTGATGTCGAGCGAGCGTTTCGTCAAACATTTTGAGGATCGCGGCTTTACCAATATCGTGCTTTCCGCCAAGGCTCATAGCGTGTCCACGACGCTTGACACCTATCGTGCCCTGTCGCGCGAAATCCCCCATGTTCCGCTTCATTTGGGCGTGACGGAGGCCGGAACCAAGCTCCAGGGCACCATTAAGAGTTCTGTGGGCCTGGGTATTCTGCTTTCCGAGGGCATTGGCGACACCATGCGCGTCTCGCTTACGGCCGATCCGGTCGAGGAACCGCCGGTCGCCTGGGGTATTCTGCAGTCGCTCGGCCTTCGCCGCCGTGGTCCCGAGATTGTCTCGTGCCCCACGTGCGCTCGCTGCCAGGTCAACCTCATTCCTATCGCCGAGGAGGTCACCGAGCGGCTTAAGAACTACTCCGCGCCGCTTTCGATCGCCGTGATGGGCTGTGCGGTCAATGGCCCCGGCGAGGCCTCTGACGCCGACTTGGGCGTTGCCTGCGGACGAGGTCAGGGCCTGCTCTTTTCGCACGGCCAGATCATTGGTAAAGTAGCTGAGGACCAAATTGTCGACGCGCTAATGGCCGAGGTCGACAAGCTTATTGAGGAGAAATAAATGACTCGAGCAATGTATATGTCTAAGCTTTATGCTCCGACGCTCAAAGAGGATCCGGCCGACGCCGAGCTTGCGAGCCATCGCCTGCTGCTTCGTGCCGGCATGATTCGCAAGGAGGCCGCCGGTCTCTATTCCTATCTGCCGCTTGCTTGGCGCTCGATTCGCAAGATCGAGAACATCGTGCGCGACGAGATGGACGCTGCCGGCGCCCAGGAGCTCATGATGCCCATCATGGTCGATGCCGAGCTGTGGCGCGAGTCCGGCCGTATCGATGCCTATGGCAAGGAGCTCGTGCGCTTTGATGACCGCCACGGCCGCGAGTTTGTGCTGGGTCCCACGCACGAGGAGACCGTGACTGCCCTGGTGCGCAACGAGCTGCGTTCCTACAAGCAGCTGCCGGTGAATCTCTATCACATCCAGGACAAGTTCCGCGACGAGTTCCGTCCGCGCTTTGGCCTGATGCGCGGCCGCGAGTTCATCATGAAGGACGCCTACAGCTTCTCCGCCACGCAGGAAAGCCTGCAGGAGGAGTACGACAAGATGAAGCAGGCCTACGCCAACATCTGCGAGCGCTGCTACATCAAGGCCCTGCCCGTTGTTGCCGACTCCGGTGAGATCGGCGGCGATACCTCCGTCGAGTACATGGCGCTGGCCGACGCCGGTGAGGCTTCGCTGGTCTACTGTGACGATTGTGGCTTTGCTGCCGATGACGAGGCGGCAAGCACCAAAGTCGTTGTGACCGAGGGCCCCGGCGACGGTACGCTCACCAAGGTCGAGACTCCGGGCATGGGCACCATTGAGGCCGTTGCCAAGTTCTTTGGGTTCCCCGAGAACGGTACGCGCAAGTCCCTGGCTCTCATCGACGCCGAGGGTAAGCCGGTTGTGGCCATCGTTCCGGGCGATCATGAGCTCAACGACTGTAAGGCCGAGCACGTCTTTGGCAAGGGCTATCGCATGATGACCGACGAGGAGCTCCTGACCTACGGTCTGCACAAGGGCTTTATCGGACCGGTTAACCTGCCCGAGGGCATCCGTCTAGTGTGCGACGAGAGTCTGCGCGATTCCAAGCAATGGGCCTGCGGTGCCAACGAGGTCGATTATCACTTTACCGGTGCCTGCCCCGAGCGCGACTTTACCGTCGACGAGTGGGCCGATCTGGTCACCGTCGTCGCCGGCGACCCCTGCCCGCACTGCGGCAAGCCGCTCTCTGCTGCTCGCGGCATCGAGGTCTCCCAGGTGTTCCAGCTGGGCACCAAGTACTCCGAGGCCATGGGTGCCACCTTTATGGACGAGGATGGCAAGGAAAAGCCGCTTATCATGGGCTGCTACGGCGTTGGCGTGTCCCGCTCGCTCGCTGCCGTTGTGGAGCAGCACAACGACGAGCACGGTATCGTCTGGCCGGTCTCCGTTGCCCCTTATGAGGTCGCTGTGATTCCGCTCGATCCTAAGAAGGAGGAGTGCGCGACCGTTTGCGAGCAGATTGTTGATGGCCTGTGCGCCGAGGGTATCGAGGTTGTCGTCGATGACCGTGACGAGCGTCCCGGCTTTAAGTTTGCTGACAACGACCTTATGGGCTTCCCGTATCAGGTGATTCTGGGCAAGCGCGGCCTTAAGAACGGTAGCGTTGAGCTCAAGGACCGTGCTACGGGCGAGCGCGAGGATGTGGCGATCGATGAGGTCGTCGCCAAGGTCGCCGAACTTGTGAAGGTAGCACGCCGTTAATCGACATTTCTGCTAGTAGATGTAATTGCAGGACTGCCCCGTATCTCTCTTAGGATGAGATGCGGAGCAGTCTTTTTTGTTGCTTGAATCTGCTCAACGGGTAAAGGAAAACCCCACAGCCCATATGAACTGCGGGGGTTTTCCTTTGTGCCTCCGATGCGAAATGAATCGCTCAGATATTACTGATAATCGACGACGTCGATCCAGTTCTTCAGGAACTCATCGTTCACGTTGCGCTTACGAGCGAGCTCGGAAGCGGCGACGATGCTCGTCCACTGACGCACGACCTGCATGGGCATGTCAGCGCGGTCGCAGTAGAGCTCCAGGTAGGCCTCGGCCTGATCCTTGCTGTTGAGGGCAAAGAGCAGGTAGGTAGTGGCAACGTCGGCAGCAGGGGAGCCCTGGGTGGCATGTGCCCAGTCGCAGACGTACAGCTGGTCGTCGTCGCCGACGATGACGTTGGAGGGGTTGAAGTCGCCGTGGCAGACCTTGAACTCCTTGGTCATACCGTCCAGACGCTCCTGAAGGTTGTAGCGCGTGGTGGCATTGAGCTGATCGAGGCTGTCGATCATGCGGGCGAACTTGTCGCGCTGACGGTTGAGCAGCGGGGAGGTGTAGCCGTGGATCTCGATCTGGAGGTCGACGAACATCTCGAGGTACTCACCAAAGCGCTGGGGCTCGGCAGTCATCTTCTCGGCAAGGGTGGTGCCCGGAACCTTCTCGGTCACGAGCGCCCAGCCGTTGGCGTTCTCGAGCTGGGAAACCTCGAGCGCCTTGGGGCTGCGGATGCCGCACTCATTGATGCGGGCAAGATTCAAAGCCTCGTTGAACACGTCGGAGACAGGCTTGGTCTCGTTAAAGACCTTGACGATCTTGTCGCCCAGGTCGTAAACGACCTTGTTGCCGCGACGGACGAGCTCGGTCTTGGAATCGGGGAGCAGCATGATTGCATCCTTTCAACGATGCTATAGAAGCAACGGCGGGGGCGTGCGTACCCCCGTGCCCCCCCGCCGCAAATAACCGTGCTAAAACTAGCAGACGGCGTAGTCCTGGGGCTCGCGGCCGTAGTAGGCGTCCAGGTAGAGCTCCTTGATCTCGCTCATGAGCGGGTAGCGCGGGTTAGCGCCGGTGCACTGGTCGTTGAATGCCTGCTCGGTCATCTCGTCGAGGGTGTCGAGGAAGTACTGCTCGTCAACACCGTAGTCGGCGATGGTCTTCTTGACACCGATGAAGTCCTTGAGCTCCTCGAGCTTCGTGATGAAGTTCTCGAAGACCTCCTTGTCGTCCTTGCCCTCGATGCCGCAGTACTTGGCCATCTCGGCGTAGTTGTGCAGCGCGTTGGGGTAAGGATACTGGGAGAAGGTACCCATCTTGACGGGAGCCTCGGCGGCGTTGTAGCGCATAACGCGGGTCAGGATGACGGCGTTGGCGAGGCCGTGGGGCAGGTGATGGAAAGCGCCGAGCTTGTGGGCCATGGAGTGGTTGAGGCCCAGGAAGGCGTTGGCGAAGGCCATACCGGCCATGCAGGAGGCGTTGTGCATCTCCTCGCGGGCATGCGGGTCCTTGGCACCGTTCGTGAAGCTGGAGGGCAGGTTCTCGAAGACGAGCTTAGCAGCGCGCTCGGAGAGGCCCTTAGTGTAGTCGGAAGCCATGATGGAGACATAGGACTCGATGGCGTGGGTCATGACATCGATGCCGGAGGCAGCGGTCAGGCCGCGCGGGGCGGTCATGCAGTTGTCGGCGTCGACGATAGCCATGTTGGGGAGCAGCGCGTAGTCTGCGAGCGGCCACTTGATGCCGGTCTCCTTGTCGGTGATGATGGCGAACGGCGTGCACTCGGAGCCGGTACCCGAAGAGGTCGGGACGGCGACGAAGTAGGCCTTCTTGCCCATCTCGGGGAAGGTGAAGATACGCTTGCGGATGTCCATGAAGTCCATGGCCATGTCCTCAAACTTGCACTCGGGGTGCTCGTACATCATCCACATGATCTTGCCGGCGTCCATAGCGGAGCCACCGCCAACGGCGATGATGACGTCCGGCTCAAAGAGAGCCATCTGCTTGGCGCCGCGACGTGCGCACTGCAGCGACGGATCGGGCTCGACGTCGTAGAAGCAGTCGTGGGCGATGCCCATCTCGTCGAGCTTGGCCTCGATGGCGCGGGTGTTGCCATTCTTGAAGAGGAACTGGTCGGTGACGATGAAGGCGCGCTTCTTGCCCATGACGGTACCGAGCTCGTCGAGGGCGACGGGCGTGGAACCCTTCTTGAAGTAGACCTTCTCGGGAGCGCGGAACCACAGCATGTTCTCACGGCGCTCGGCCACAGTCTTAACGTTGATCAAGTGCTTCACCCCAACGTTCTCGGAGACGGAGTTGCCGCCCCAGGAGCCGCAGCCCAGGGTCAGAGACGGCTTCATGCCAAAGTTGTACAGGTCACCGATGCCGCCGTGCGAAGACGGGGTGTTGATGACGATACGGCAGGCCTTCATGACGTGCTCGAACAGGCTGATCTTCTCGGCCTGGGCGGGGTGCACGTACAGAGAGGCGGTGTGGCCCGGGCCACCGGCGAGCACCAGGTGCTCGGCCTTGTCGACGGCCTCCTGGAAGTCCTTGGCGTGGTACATGGCCAGGACCGGGGAGAGCTTCTCGTGGGAGAACTCCTCCTTGGCGGGGTCGGTGGAGGTGACCTCGGCGATCAGGATCTTAGTCTTGGCGGGAACCTCGATGCCGGCGAGCTCGGCGATCTTGGCGGCAGCCATGCCGGGGATGCGGTGATCGAGAGCGCCGTTCTTGAACATGGCGGCACGCAGGGCCTCCATCTCGGCACCCTGCTTGACGAAGTAGCAGCCGCGCTTCTGGAACTCGGCCTTAACCTGGTCATAGATGGTGTCGATGACGGTCACGGACTGCTCGGAAGCGCAGATCATGCCGTTGTCGAAGGTCTTGGAGTGGATGATGGAGTTGACGGCGAGCAACACGTCGGCGGTGTCGTCGATGACGACCGGGGTGTTACCGGCGCCAACGCCCAGGGCGGGCTTGCCCGAGGAGTAAGCGGCCTTGACCATGCCCGGGCCACCGGTGGCGAGGATGATGTCGACGTCGCGCATGACCATGTTGGTCAGCTCGATGGAGGGGACATCGACCCAGCCGATGATGCCCTCGGGGGCGCCGGCCTTGACGGCGGCGTCAAGCACGAGCTTGGCGGCGGCGATGGTGCACTTGGCGGCAGCCGGGTGCGGGGAGATGATGATAGCGTTGCGGGTCTTCAGGCTGATCAGCGTCTTGAAGATCGCGGTAGAGGTGGGGTTGGTCGTCGGGATGACGGCGCCCACGATGCCGATGGGCTCGGCGATCTTGGTGATGCCGTAAGCCTCGTCGCGCTCCAGGACACCACAGGTCTTGGTGTTCTTGTAAGCGTTGTAGATGTACTCTGCGGCGTAGTGGTTCTTGATGACCTTGTCCTCAAGAACGCCGCGGCCGGTCTCCTCGATGGCCATCTTCGCCAACGGGATACGAGCCTTGTTGGCGGCCATGGCGGCCTCATAGAAGATCTTGTCGACCTGCTCCTGCGTGTACGTAGCAAAAAGCGCCTGGGCCTCTCGCATCTGAGCGAGCTTAGCCTCAAGCGCCTCTACGTTGTCCACAATTGCGGGAGTAGTGTTTTCCGGTGACTTTTTCACCATTTGTGTCTCCTTGCGATCGGAGATTTACCCTACGTCTTGCATGATAGCAAGAAATTAATCGGCGAACGGTAAGATTCCCGTAAAAGGCATACTAAAACGCTTCAATAAACTGAAGCGTTTTAACTAAACTATCTACCAGTGCATCGCCCCGCTCATTGGGGACAGGCTTACATGAGTGCTTTCACTCATTTGGGACAGACATCGATTTGTTATTTTGCCGTTCTGGGCCTGTTGTTGCCACTCATTGGATATAAATAGGTTACAGGCTCAGCATTTTGCGTTTCTTCTCTCCTTTTAGGTGTTGCCTGTACAGCTTTGAAAGGAGAGATTATGCCCCGATGTGCCCGTGCCGTTTCGATCACCGGCTATTACCACGTCTTTGACCGCGGCAACTCCAAACAGATTATTTTTGAAGATGACTCCGACCGTTATCGTTTCTTATCGGATATCTCGGACAGGTTTGCGCGCCATGACGTGGCGGTGTTGGCTTGGTGCCTTATGGACAACCACTTCCATTTGATGGTTGATGACCCATTTGACAACCTTTCAAAGGCAATGCAGTGCGCGCTGACGGCATATGCTAAGTATTTCAATGGGAAAACGGGGAGAACGGGACATCTGTTTGACAATCGCTATTCGCGGGTCGCGGTTGAGTCGGACACGCAGGCAGTGCAGCTGCTCGACTATATTCATCTCAATCCCGTGAAGGGTGCGCTTGACTCGCTCGAGGCGTACCGCTGGTCAAGCTATAAGGCATATCAGCTGGGCTATGATCCCTTTGACATCTGTGATGCGGCCCCTATGCTCGATGTTGTCGGAGGCTCCCGTCGCTATTGCGAGCATCTCAAGAAAGTTGGCGGGCGCATCTGGTCAGTGGAGGTTCTTCCGCGCCGGCGGATCCCCGATGAGGAGGCTCTTTCCGTTGCGCGCGAAGTCCTGCCGAGCATAGATCCTGCGCTGCTCAAGGCCCTGCCACGCCCCGAACGAGATGCCTGCCTGCTGAGGCTCAGGCGGGCACATCTCACGGTCAAGCAAATTGCCCGTATCACCGGTATTGGCGCCACAAGCGTGGCCAAGGCTACTGCAGGCTGGAAGGATGCAGCGTGAGATAGGGGCCGGAGCCGATCGGGACGCCGCATGCGTGCGTCATGTCTGTCCCCAATGCGTGAAAACACCCATCTAAGTCTGTCCCCAATGAGTGCAAAAAGGCGCCCTCCGTAGGGGAGGGCGCCTTTGGTAAGTTCTATATGAACGCGAGGTCTTTGACCCGGAGAGTCCGAGGTACTTGTTGGTAAGACCTTATTTAGGAGCGCGCAACCTTGCCGGACTTGAGGCAGGTGGAGCAAACGTTCATCTTGCGACGGTGACCATCGACGACGACGTAGACGCGCTGGATGTTGGGGCGGAACTTACGGTTGGTGACGCGGTGAGAGTGGCTGATGGAGCGACCGGCAACGGGGTGCTTACCGCAAACTTCGCAAACTTTGGACATAACTGACCCTCCTTGGGCGACAAACGAACATGTCGCGTTAACAAACAAGCCTGAACTATAGCACAGAAGTCGCTCCCTGTGCGCAATCTACACAGAGATATTCCTCTTTTGGCGATAGTGCCCACGCTACGGCCCTGGACGTAGATCCGATTTGCGTGCAGCAGAGGGGATTATGCCAGCTCGTGCGTGTGTTTTCAAGCTCGTCCCACAAATACATATAGGTTTATGGAGCATTGGGCTCCGTTTACGGATTGCTCTGTATTTATGCTCGCAATTAAGCTCGAGGTTGGCTACACTATCCCTTGACCATTAAAGGGGTACGAGATACCCACATGGAATTATATAGCTGCCAAAGAGCAGCCCTTCCTGTGGGTGTCTGGTCCGCTTTGAGCGGTCGGGCATCTATTTTTTTGACTGTGTCAGCAGTCAAGACATGTGAGGAAGGAGATCGATGGGCACGACTTCCCCCAAGGCGGTCATCATGGACGAGACCGCCGTCAATCGAGCGATGACCCGCATCGCGCACGAGATTCTCGAGCGCAACGAGGGCTGTGAAGACCTCGCTCTGGTCGGCATCGTCACGCGCGGCGACCTTCTGGCAAAGAAACTCGCCGAGGAGATCAAGGAGATCGAGGGCGTCGACGTTCCGCTCGGCAGCCTCGACATCAGCTTCTACCGCGATGACTACGCTACCAATTTCGCTCCCGCGATCCACGCCACCAACATTCCCTTTAGCGTCGACGGTAAGCGCGTCGTGCTGGTGGACGACATCCTGTATACGGGCCGCACCATTCGCGCCGCTCTCGACGCCGTCATGGACCTGGGCCGTCCGAGCCGCATCGAGCTGGCAGTCCTCGTTGACCGCGGCCACCGCGAGCTCCCCATCTCGCCGGACTTTGTCGGCAAGAACGTTCCCTCGTCGCATGAGGAGAACGTGCACCTATATATGAAGGAAGTCGACGGCCGCACCGCCGTCGAGATTAACGACGTCGCGCCGGGTTCCCACGTGGGCTCCGCGCCGCTGGGAGGTGAGTAGTACCGTGGCGTTCAACCATAAGCACCTGATCGACATTACCGAGTACTCCGAAGAGGACATCAAGCTCATCCTCGAGACCGCCAAGGCATTCTCTGAGGTCAACGAGCGTGCGATCAAAAAGGTCCCCACGCTCAAGGGCAAGACCATCGTCAACATGTTCAACGAGCCCTCGACGCGCACCCGCAGCTCCTTCGAGCTCGCCGAGAAGCGTCTTTCGGCCGACAGCCTTAACTTTGGCGGCTCCTCGACCTCCACGGTCAAGGGCGAGAGCCTCGTCGACACCGTCGAGACCCTCAACGCCTATAAGATCGACTGCATCGTCGTACGCGACAAGCACGCCGGCGCTCCCTACATCGTCACGCAGAACTCGCCCGCGAGCGTCATCTGCGCCGGTGACGGCAAGCACAACCATCCCACGCAGGCCCTGCTCGACCTGTACACCATCTGGGAGCACAAGGGTGACTTCCACGGTCTGAAGGTCGCCGTCGTCGGCGATATCGCGCACTCCCGCGTCTGCGGCTCGCTGATCCCCGCCCTTAAAATTATGGGCTGCGAGACCTACGCCGTCGCCCCCGGCACGCTGCTGCCGCCGGCGCCCGAGGTCCTGGGCTGCGACCACGTGACGAGCGACCTCGATTCCGTCCTGCCCGAGCTGGACGTCGTCTACATGCTGCGCGTGCAGCAGGAGCGCCTCGAGGGTGCCCCGTTCCCGACCATTCGTGAGTACCATAAGCTCTTCGGCCTGACCAAGGACCGCGAGAAGCTCATGAAGCCCGATGCGATCATCTGCCACCCGGGCCCCATCAACCGCGGCGTCGAGTTCGACTCCTATATGGCCGACCACCCGCAACGCTCCGTCATCCTGGAGCAGGTCTACGCCGGTATCTGCGTGCGTATGGCTATCCTGTATCTGCTGCTTGGAGGTGCCGATAATGGCCTTGCTTCTTAAGAATGCCCACGTCGTCGACCCGTCCGTCGAGCTTGACGGTGTCGTTGACGTCCTGATTGACGGCGACAAGATCGCCGAGGTCGGCGAGAATCTCGCCGTCGAGGGAGCCGAGGTCCGCGACCTTTCCGGCAAGTACCTCGTCCCCGGCCTGGTGGATATGCACGTTCACCTTCGCGAGCCCGGCTACGAGGTCAAAGAGGACATCGAGAGCGGCACCCGCGCAGCTGCCAAGGGCGGCTTTACCGGCGTGTGCGCCATGCCCAACACCGATCCAGTCACCGATAACGGCACCGTCGTGGAGTTCGTCAAGTCCCGCGCTGCCGAGGTCGGTCACTGCCGCGTCTATCCGTCGGGCGCCATGACCCGCGGTCTTAAGGGCGAGGCCATGTCCGAGATGGGCGACATGGTCGCCCATGGCGCCGTCGCCTTCACCGACGACGGTCGCGGCGTGCAGGGCGCGGGCATGCTCCGTCGCTGCATGGACTACGGCAAGATGTTCGGCAAGGTCTTTATGAGCCACTGCCAGGACGAGGACCTGGTCGGCCACGGCCAGATCAACGAGGGCAAGGTATCGACCCGTCTGGCTCTCGAGGGCTGGCCGGCTGCCGGCGAGGAGCTCCAGATCGCCCGCGACATCGAGATCGCCAAGCTGACCGGTGCCAAGCTGCACATCCAGCACATCTCCACCGCCCATGGCCTGGAGATCGTGCGTGCCGGTAAGGCCGCTGGCGTTCAGGTTACCTGCGAGGCCACCCCGCACCACATGTTCCTGACCGAGAACGACCTGGACGAGACCTACAACACCTCGCTCAAGGTCAACCCGCCGCTGCGTACCGAGGAGGATGCCGAGGCTATCCGTCAGGGCGTCATCGACGGCACCGTCGACGTTATCGTCACCGATCACGCTCCCCACACCCCGTGGGAGAAGGCCCGCGAGTTCGAGCTTGCGCCCTTTGGCATGATCGGCCTTGAGACCTCGCTGTCGCTTGTGCTTACCGAGCTGGTCAACACGGGCAAGATGAGCGTGGGCCGCATGGTCGAGCTCATGGCCATCAAGCCGCGTGAGATCCTGGGCCTCGACCAGGTTCAGGTCAAGGCAGGCTCCGTTGCCGACCTGACCGTGTTCGACGCGTCCGCCACCTGGACGGTCGGCGAGGACGGTTACGAGTCGCGCGCCGAGAACTCCGGTTTCGCCGGCCGCACGCTTACCGGTCGTGCCACCGATGTGTTTGTCGGCGGCAAGCAGACGCTCGCCGACGGCTGCATCTGCTAGCATAGCCTTATCGCTTATGTGCGCGGCGCCCTTGCGGTGCCGCGCTTTCTGTTCGTTTTGACCATGCAACCGCATGGGGGATTGGAGCGTCTATGCCCACACCTTCCACTGCACGCATGCACGACTTCGAGGTCGTCTCGAACCAGGAGATCGCCGACGGCATCTTCTCGCTCGTCATCTCGGCCCCCAAGCTTGCAAGTGCGCTCAAGCCCGGTCAGTTTGTGAACATTGCCGTGCCCGGCGATGCGTCCTCGCTGCTTCGCGTGCCCCTGAGCTTCTATCGTGCCGACGCCCAGGCCGGCACCGTTGAGCTGTGGTACGCCGTCGTGGGCGACGACACCCGTCGTCTGTCGCAGATGGCCCATGGTTCCACCTCTAATCTGCTGGGCCCTGGCGGCCGCGGCTGGCTTGTGCCCGAGGGCACCAGGAAGGCGCTGCTCGTTGCGGGCGGCATCGGTGTTCCGCCCGTGCTGTGTCTTGCCGGCAAGCTTGCCGAGCAGGGCGTGGCCGTCGACGTGTGCCTGGGCTTTTGCACTGCGTCCAAGGCCGTGGGCATCGATGAGTTCCGCGCTCTGGGAGCCACGGTCAACGTGTGCACCGACGACGGTTCGCTTGGCACGCACGGTTTTTGCACCGATCCTGCCGCCGAGCTGCTTGGCGAGGGCGGCTACGACTACGTCGCCAGCTGCGGCCCCGCCGTCATGATGAAGAAGGTCGCCGCCGCTGCCGCCGAGGCCGGTGCGTACTGTGAGGTGTCGCTCGAGCGCATGATGAGCTGTGGCTTTGGCGCCTGCAACACCTGCAATGTCGAGACGGTCGACGGTATGAAGGGCGCCTGCATGTGCGGCCCCGTGTTCGATGCTTCCAAGGTGGTGGTCTTCTAGTGGGTACCGTGAACATGGCCGTCGATTTCGGCGGCGTCAAGATGCAGAACCCCATCAACACCGCAGCCGGTACCTTTGGCTACGGATGGCAGTTCCAGAACTTCTTTGATGTCTCCCAGCTGGGCGCCATCACCACCAAGGGTTGTGCTGCCGAGCCCTGGCCCGGCAACCCCGCGCCCCGCATGGCCGAGATCCCGGGCGGCATGATCAACTCCGTGGGCCTTCAGAACCCCGGCGTGGCTGCCTTTGCCCGTGAGTCCGGTCCGTGGCTCGAGCAGCTCTCCAAGGACGGTTGCCAGGTCATCTGCCAGGTCGCCGGTCACTCCGTTGACGAGTTTGTCCGCGCGCTCGAGATGTATGTCGAGCTGTGCCCCTGGGCTGCCGGCTACGAGATCAACGTCAGCTGCCCCAATATTGCCGCCGGCGGTGCCGCCATGGGCTCCTCGCCCGAGGGCGCTTCTGCCGTCATGGCTGCCTGCCGTAAGGTGACCGATAAGCCGCTGTTCGTAAAGATGGCTCCGGTTAACGTCGCCGAGATTGCCAAGGCTCTTGAGGCCGCGGGAGCCGACGGCCTTTCGGTCATCAATTCCATCCAGGGCATGGCCATCGATGTTCATACCCGCAAGTCCCGCGTGGCCAAGCCCAAGGGCGGCCTCTCGGGCCCGCTGTGCCACCACATCGCTGTGCGTATGGTCTGGGAGGTTGCCCAGGCCGTCGATATCCCCATCAATGGCGTCGGCGGCGTCATGACTGGCGAAGATGCGGCCGAGTTTATCCTGGCCGGTGCTACCTGCGTGTCGGTCGGCATGGCCAACTTCGTCGATCCGTGCGCATCGATTAAGATCGCGCACGAGCTCGAGGCCTGGGCGGAGTCCCAGGGCGTGAAGGACATCAACGAGCTGGTAGGTGCTTTCGAATGCTAGAGACTGATGCCCGCGACCGCGTTATCGTCGCCCTCGACTGCGATCGTGAGCGTGCGCTCGAGCTCGCCCACGAGCTTTCTGGTCATGCCGCTTGGCTCAAGGTCGGCATGACGCTCTATTACGCTGAGGGCCCCGAGATCGTCAAGACGTTCAAGGACCTGGGCTTTAAGGTCTTCCTCGACCTCAAGTTCCATGACATTCCGCATCAGGTGCGCGGTGCCGCCCGTTCGGCCTCGCTTGCCGGTGCCGACCTGCTTTCGGTCCATGGCCTGGGTTCTGGCGCCATGCTCGCTGCGTGTCGTGAGGGTGCCGCGGAGGCGCGCGAGGATCGCGCCAAGCTTGTCGCCATCACCGTGCTCACGAGCATGAACCAGGATGCGCTGACCGAGATCGGTGTCGAGTCGCCCGTCGCCGAGGAAGCCGCCCGCCTGGCAAAGCTTGCCCAGGCCAACGGTATCGACGGCATCGTGTGCTCGCCGATGGAGGCCCATGAGATGCGCGAGCTGCTCGGCCCCGACGCGCTGATCGTGACTCCGGGCGTTCGTCCGGTGGGTGCCGCCCTGGGCGATCAATCCCGCGTGGCGACGCCTTCCCAGGCTATCGAGCGCGGTGCGAGCCACATCGTGGTGGGCCGACCCATCACCGGTGCCGACGACCCGGTTGCCGCATTTGACGCTATCGTTTCCGAGCTGGTCGAAAACGTCGCCTAAAAGATTCCCTCAAGTCACCACTTTTGGGTCTCATTAGCACAAATTAGCCCCTGTGCCTGCGAAAACTTTCCCATCCTTTGTGTGGAATCGCAGGTCAGGGGCTCAACTTTGACCTGCGTATATTGCACTTTTCGCAGGTATCGTCTAACCTATGATGCCGTCGATTGGGCATTTAGTGCGTTTGACGTGCTAAAATGCCAATTATTGCATCAGATATAACCCAACTATTTGGAGGTTCGAATGGCACTCCCTCAGCTTACCGACGAGCAGCGCAAGCAGGCTCTTGAGAAGGCTGCCGCCGCACGTCACGCCCGCGCTGAGCTTCGCGAGCAGATCAAGAAGGGCGAGAAGTCCCTCGAGTCCGTGCTCAACTCCGATGACCCCATCGCTTCCCGCATGAAGGTTTCCACCCTCATCGAGTCTCTCCCCGGTTATGGCAAGGCCAAGGCCGCCAAGATCATGGAGGAGCTCGGCATCTCCGCTACCCGTCGCGTCCAGGGCCTCGGCGTCCGTCAGCGCGAGCAGCTCCTCGAGCAGCTGACCAAATAAGTGAGCGCTCAGGATTCAAAGCTCTTTGTGATTTCTGGACCGTCTGGCGCGGGCAAGGGCACGCTCGTCACTCGTGTGCGCGAGCGTCGCTCGAACCTGGGCCTGACGGTTTCGGCTACCACGCGAGCACCACGCAAAGGTGAGGTCGATGGCGTCAACTACTTTTTCCTGACGCGCGAGGAGTTCGACCGCCGCGTGGCAAACGGTGAGTTTGTTGAGTGGGCCGAGGTCCACGGTAACTGCTACGGCACGTTGGTGAGCGAGGTTCAGTCCAAGCTCGCCTCTGGTTCGTCTCTCATCTTGGAGATCGATGTTCAGGGTGCCCTGCAGGTTAAGGAGCGTTTCCCCGAGGCCGTGTTGATTTTTATCAAGCCGCCCTCGCTCGAGGTGCTCCGCGAGCGTCTGGTCGGTCGAGGTACCGAGACGCCCGAGACGATTGAGCTGCGTATGGCAAATGCCGCCCATGAGCTTGCCCTTGCCGACCGCTACGACGACGTCGTGGTGAATGACGATCTCGACCGCGCGACCGACGAGCTCGTTCGCGTTCTCGATATGCATGAAAGGATCTGAGGTCCGTGTCCGTTGTAAAGCCTTGCATTGACGATCTTCTGGAGAAGACCGATCACAACCGCTTCCTGCTCGCTTCGCTTGCCTCCAAGCGTGCCTGCGACATCAATAGCATGCTGCGTGGCCAGCATAACCGCGTGCTTGCCGTTCAGGATGTCGATGACATCACCATCGCGCTCTCCGGCGCCGATACCATCTCGATGGCTATGGACGAGATCGTCGACGGCGATATCTCCTACGACGAGGCCCGTTACGAGAAGGCGCTCGGCCATAAGGTTGCTGAAGCCTAAATGGCAGCTCGCGTCTGCCTGGTCCACTATCACGAGGTTGGACTGAAGGGCAAGAACCGCGCACATTTTGAGCATATCCTCATGGATAACATTAAGGCGGCTTTGGCCGCCTTTTCCGTGAACGCCGTGTCTCGAATTTCCGGTTATATCCTCGTGACCTTTAACGAGCATCAGGCCGACGAGGCGGCGCGTGTCATCCGCACCGTCCCCGGCGTTGCCCGTGTGTCCCTGGCGTACCACACCAACCGCGACCCTCAGGAGTACTGCGCCGCCGCCGTCAAGGCGCTGCGCGAGTTCGGCCCCTTCGATTCGTTTAAGGTGCACGCCAAGCGCTCCAATACCGACTATGAGCTCACCTCGATTGATATCAATCGTCAGGTGGGCGAGGTACTGTGTGAGGCCTTCCCCGATAAAAAGGTTCAAATGCACGACCCCGATGCGATGGTGCACGTGCTGGTGGTCCAGGGTAGCGTTTACGTGTACGCGCGCTCCGAGCGAGGCGTGGGCGGTCTGCCGGTGGGTTCTGCCGGCAAGGTCGTGACGCTGCTTTCCTCGGGTATCGATTCCCCGGTGGCGACATGGATGCTCGCGCGTCGCGGCGCGGTGTGCGTGCCGGTACATTTCTCCGGCCGTCCGCAGACGCCCGATACGAGCGAGTATTTGGTGCAGGACATCATCCGTGCGCTTGAGCCGGGTGTCCAGATCGGCCGCCTGTACGTGGTGCCGTTTGGCGACTGTCAGCGTGAGATTTCGGTCGCCTGTCCCAGCAACCTGCGCGTGATCATGTACCGTCGCATCATGTATTCGGTTGCCGAGCGCATCGCGCATATCGAGGGCGCCAAGGCCATCGTGACCGGTGAATCACTCGGTCAGGTTGCCTCCCAGACGCTCGAGAACATTATGGCCGTCAACGAGGCCGTCAAGATCCCCGTGTTCCGCCCTCTCATCGGTTCGGACAAGCAGGAGATCATCGCGCGCGCCGAGGAGATCGGTACGTTCGATATCTCGACCGAGGCTGCTCCCGACTGCTGCACGCTGTTTATGCCACGCCGTCCCGAGACGCACGCTAAACTCGAAGCCGTGCATGAGGCGTGGGAGCTGTTCGATCACGAGGAGATGATTGAGCGTTTGCTCAAACAGACCGAGTATATCGACTTCGAGAGCAACACGTATAAGGCCCCTAAGACCTTAAAACGCAAACATTCGGAGCTTGCTCCGCGTGAGATTTACCAAGATCACGAGTAATGTTGTGTATAGACCGGCGGTGATTTTGCATCGTCGGTCTTTTTCTATCTGGGCATTAGGCGATAAACGGTTCATTTGTCGACGTGTGCCTGAATAAATGGACACTTTTCCGCAAGGTTTTGGTCAGCTTTTGGTTTGACAGCGAAAACCGGCGTGGGCGTGCGGAGGCTGCGGCGTTCGTTTCCTGACACGATGGTGTTGGGAGGTGTTTGCTATGGCGCAGCGCGAGCAACACGAACGGGTTAAACGGATGGACCGCTGGGCAGAAAAGCTGCTCGACCATAAGGCGATGGTCGTGGCGATCCTGGTTGTCATTGCCGCCGCGAGCGGCTTGGCGATGGCAGGTTTTGGTGGTCACTCCAGCGACGTATCGTTTGAGCGTAGTGATGAGGCGAGCGCCTCGGGTGCGCGCGCGGCCGGGGATGCCTCTCCTGACGATGCCGATGAGCCGTCTGCCAAGAGCTCTTCTGCTGCCGAGGTGTACGTCGATGTTGATGGCGCCGTTGTGAGGCCTGGCGTGTACCGGCTTAAAGATGGAGCACGGGTGTCCCAGGCGATCGATTCCGCCGGAGGGCTTACGGCCGAGGCGGATGTGACAGGTCTTAACCGTGCGTCCAAGATCACCGATGGTCAAAAGATCTATGTGCCGACGGTAGGGGAGCAACAAACGGCTGCGGCCGTCGGCGGCGCCGAAAGCGGCGCTTCCACGACCCCTGGTACAGGGTCTTCGTCGGGACTTGTGAATATCAATACGGCAAGTGCGGCGGAGCTGCAGACGCTTTCGGGCATCGGGCCTTCTATGGCCCAGTCAATTATCGACGAACGGACGCAAAACGGGGCCTTTGCCTCGGTCGATGACCTTATGCGCGTATCGGGGATCGGTGAGAAGAAACTCGCCAAAATTAAAGATTGCATCTGCGTATGAGTGCGACCGAACGCGAGCATGTGATGCCACCGCGCCCATTGATGCCGTGGACGATAGCCCTTTGTGCCGGCTTGTGTGCGAGCTGTGGGTTAGTGCTTAACATGGCGGCCGATGCGCTGCTGGGAGAGCGGGCGGCGCCCGTCACATTGCTTATGGCCATTCCCGTTGCGGCAGCAGGGTGCATCGTATTGGCTCGGTCCTGCATGCGCCTTGTGCGGTGGAGGCGATGGCTGTATGCCGCGGCCCTCGGCCTCGTGGCGGGAGCGGTCGTGTCCGCGGGTTGGGCGATAGGGGCGCTGCGCGCTTCGAGGGCGTTGGATAATCGGGCTGCGAGCAGTCTCGAGTTTGTTGTGTACGGCGACCCGTCCATCAATGACGGTGCGTACTCCTATACCTGTGATGCGTATGCGGGCGAAAAACGTTTGGGTCAGGTACGGCTGTTGTGTGATCGTGAGCTTGGCGCCGGTTCGCATGTACGCGCTATCGGTCGAATTTCGCGCTTTGAGAATGATGCGTATGGGCGCTCACGCGTGCTTCGGGGCGAGCTTCGAAAGGTTAAAGTCGTCCGGTTGGTATCGATCGACGAGGGTCCTCCAGGCCCGTTGTCTTGGCTTCGAAACGAGCTCCTTGCCGTTATCGCGCCCGCGACCGATCCAGCGCGCTCGCTCATTGCCGGCGTTGTCTGCGGACGCTCGGCCGAGCTGCGTGCCCAGCCGGCGGGCGATTGGTTTTCGGTAACGGGCACCGCACATCTTATCGCTGTCTCGGGTAGTCATCTTGCCATCGTGGGGTTTGTGATTGAGAGCGCCATGCAAAAGACCCGCCTCTCTCGTGGGCTGCAGCGGGGGCTGTTGGTGCTGGCCCTCGCTGCCTATGCCGTCTTTACGGGCGCTTCTCCCTCGGCCGTGCGCGCGTGCTGCATGGTGGCGGCGACGCTTGTCGCCAACAGCGCCGGACGTCGTCGGCATGGCCTCTCGGCTCTGTTCGTCACCATGGCAATCTTTGTGTTGCTCCGGCCGACAGTACTGTTCGAGATGGGTTTTCAGCTATCGTGCGCCAGTGTTTTTGCCATCCTTTGTTTTTGCCCCTACGCTACCTACGCCTTGGGCGAGCTGGGTGTGCCATCGGGTGTCGCCAGTATTTTGTCTGTCACGCTTTGCTCGCAGCTGGCGACACTTCCCGTAACCATTCCCGCATTTGGGACGTTTTCGCTCATTGCCCCGCTTGCAAATGCCGTGATCGGTCCGGTGATAAGCGTGCTGCTCGCTGTATCGGTTGTTCTGGTGCCCTGCGCGCTTGTGCCGCTGCTGCGTCACGGGGCGCTCGTGGCGCCCATGATTGTCGCCCGATGTGCGCTGTTCTTTGAACAGCTCTTTGCCGCCGTTCCGGGCGCATCCGTTAGCGTGCCGCCCGATACGCCCTTGGTATACATGGTGCCGTTCGCGCTGGCGGTCCTCTTGGTCTGGTGGCCATGCCCCCGCGTGCGGCCCATGGCAGTGGGGCTGCTTTGCCTGATGCTTGCAGCGGGTGTTCCGTATGTCTATTGGGATCGATGCGCGCCGCCTTCGGTGACGGTCCTCGATGTTGGCCAGGCCGATGCGATTCTGGTTCGTCAGGGTGGCGCCGTGGCGCTCGTCGACTGTGGGCTCAATGAGCGCGTGGTGTCGGCGTTGGTTCGCAATAACGTCCACCATATCGACGCTGTCTTCGTGACGCATTGGGACGAAGACCATTGGGGTGGTCTTCCCGATGTGCTCGATCAGTTTTCGGTTGGAACCATTGCGGTCGCGGCCGATGCGCTGGAAGGTGCGCCTGCTGAGGTCCTGAATCGCCCCGGCATAACGTATCGACAGGTGGCCCGCGGAGACATGGTCGATATCGGCGCATTTCGGGCTCGTGTGATGTGGCCGTTTGACACGGTGGATGGCGAGGGCAATGAGGACTCGCTTGTCTTGCTGCTCTCCTACGCTCAGGAAGGCAAGAGCCTGCGCGTGCTCCTTACTGGTGACGCCGAGCTCGATCAGGAGCGCGAGTTTGTACAGGAGGTTGGTGACATCGATGTGCTCAAGCTGGGGCATCACGGCTCAAAAGTTTCTGTCGACCTAGACCTGCTGGAAACGCTTAAGCCCGAGCTCTCTATTGCGAGCGCGGGCGAGGGCAACCGCTACGGCCATCCATCCGATGCCTGCATCGATGCCATTCGTGATGCGGGCGGCGCGTTCGCATGCACCATCGAACATGGAGACATCACAGTGTCGCCGACTGCAGCCGGTTTTGCCATGCGATGTCAGCGACCATGATGCTGCCGTTGGCGCGGGACCAACCCGTGGGATAGAATGGCACGGTACGAACACGAGAGCCTGTGGGAGGGGAGCGCGATGTCCGAAACCGGTCTGCTGCCGGCGTATCTGATCGTCGGTACCGACGGAGTCAAGCGCGACCACGCCGTCTCGCGTATGAAGGCGCGTCTTGAAAAGACGGGCATGGTCGAGTTCAACCTCGATGAGCGCGATATGACCAAAGACCCCGATATCGAATCGATTATCGGATCGCTCAACACCTTCCCCATGGGTAGCGAGTTTCGCTTGGTAATCCTTGACGGCTGCTCAAAACTTGCCAAAGCGATCTCCGAGCCGCTTGTCGAGTATCTGACGAGCCCCAGCCCGACGACGGTCTGTCTCGTCATAGCCGATTCGCTTGCCAAGAACACGCGCCTGTACAAGGCGATCGCCAAGATTGACAAGAAGGCAGTGATCGATTGTTCGGGCACCAAGCGCTGGGAGCTCCCGCGCCGCGTGCAGCAGATGGCGACGCAGCACGGAAAGTCCATCTCGACGGCGGCCGCCGAGGAGCTCGTTTCGCGCTCGGGCGAGAACACCCGCATGCTCGATAACGACTTGGCCAAGCTTGTCCAGATGGTCGAGGCGCCGCAAATTGAGCTTGCCGATGTGGAGCGCTGGATCGTGCGCACGGCCGAAGTTCAGCCCTGGGACTTTCTCAACGCAGTGTCGGCCCGCGATATGCGCCGCTCGCTTGAGCTCTTTGGGCTTCTGCCCGCCAAGAGCTATGTGTGGACCTACACGCTGCTATGCGGTCGCATCCGCGAGTTGATCGTCGCCAAGGCGCTCGACTCTCGTGGGCAGGGGCGTGAGCTCGCCGCGACACTCAAGCTTCAGGCCTGGCAGGTCAAAAATCACCTTACCTGGGCACGCCGCTTTTCGATGGCGGAGCTTGTCGCTGCGCTCGAGGGTGCCGTCGATGTGGAGCTCGCGCTCAAGGGTTCTGCCGATTCGGAGACCGCGCTTTTGCTCTGGATTACGAACATCTTGAGAAAATCGTGATGATACCTGCCTATTTGACAAATTCGTTCTATCCCTTTGAGGGGGAGCGTGCTATAGTAGGCGCTTGCATGACCTCACCGTGTCTCAGAGGTGTCATACATTTTTTGCAAGGAACTCGAAAGGAACTCCAGAAGTGGCAAACATCAAGTCTCAGAAGAAGCGTATCCGCACCAATGAGGCAGCTCGCATGCGTAACAAGGCTGTCAAGTCCGAGCTCAAGACGCTGACCAAGCACGTCCAGTCCGCCGTCGCCGAGGGCGACGCCGAGAAGGCCCAGGCTGCCCTCAAGACCGTCACCAAGCGTCTCGACATGGCTGCCGCCAAGCATGTTATCCACAAGAACCAGGCTTCCAACCGCAAGTCCGGTCTTGCCAAGCTCGTGAACAGCATCAACGCCTAAGTTGTAAATTTCACACCACACAGATTACGCGCATAAATGGAGCCTGTTTTATGGACCAGGCTCCATTTTTTGTACCGCTCGGGTAAGATAGTCCGCATGAATACTTCAATTGACATTTCCCACATCCGCAACTTCTCGATCGTTGCGCACATCGACCATGGCAAGTCCACGATCAGTGACCGTATCCTCGAGCTCACCCATACCGTCGACGAGCGCGACATGGAGTCGCAGCTGCTCGACACAATGGATATCGAGCGCGAGCGCGGCATCACGATCAAGTCCAATGCCGTTCGCGTTTCCTATGACGCCGACGATGGCGAGACGTATCAGTTCAACCTGATCGATACACCGGGCCACGTGGACTTTACCTATGAGGTCTCGCGCTCGCTGGCCGCCTGCGAGGGCGCGGTGCTCGTTGTCGACGCCACGCAGGGTGTCGAGGCACAGACCGTCTCTAACGCGACGCTCGCCATGAACGCCAACCTGGATATCGTGCCCGCCATCAACAAGATCGACCTGCCGTCGGCACACCCCGACGAGGTCAAGACCGAGATCGAGGATGATCTGGCGATTCCTGCCGACGATGCCGTATGCGTATCGGGCAAGACCGGCGAGGGCATCCACGACCTGCTGGAGTCCATCGTCTTTTTGATCTCGCCGCCCAAGGGCGATGTGAACGCGCCGCTCAAGGCGCTCATCCTGGATTCGTATTTTGATGAGTACCGCGGCGTCGTTGCCACGGTCCGTGTCTTTGACGGCTCCATCAAGAAAGGTGATACCCTGCGTATGATGCAGGCCGAGGGCGACTTTTTGGTCGATGGCGTGGGCGTCAAGCGTCCCGCCGAGACCCCGGTCGACGCACTGACGGTTGGCGAGGTGGGCTACGTGGTCACGGGCCTGAAGGATCCCGAGGCCGTGCACGTGGGCGATACCCTCACGTGGGCGTTGAATCCCTGCCCCGAGCCGCTTCCCGGTTACCGCGAGGCTAAGCCCATGGTCTACACGGGTTTGTTCCCGATCGACAACAAGGATTACGAGAATCTGCGCGACGCTCTCGATAAGCTGCATGTCAACGACCCGTCGTTGGTGTGGGAGCCCGAGACCTCGGTGGCGCTCGGCTTTGGTTTCCGCGTGGGCTTCTTGGGCCTGCTGCACATGGAGGTCGTCAAGGAGCGCCTGGAGCGCGAGTTCAATCTGGATTTGATTGCCACGAGCCCTTCGGTGGACTATCACGTCTACAAGACCGACGGCGAGATGATTGATGTTCGCAGCCCGCAGGATCTGCCCGAGGCTACGCGCATCGAGCGCATCGAGGAGCCCTACCTCAAGGCCAAGATTATCTGCCCGCCCGAGTATACGGGCGCCGTCATGCAGCTTGCTATCGAGCACCGCGGCATTACGACCGACATGATCCATCTCACAAGCAAATCGGTCGAGATGCGCTTTGATATGCCGCTCGCCGAGCTCATCCTGGACTTCTTTGACCAGCTCAAGAGCCGTACCAAGGGCTATGCCTCGCTCGACTACGAGTTCAACGAGTACCGTCCCTCCGAGCTCGTCAAGCTCGATATCCTGCTTTCGGGCGATGAGGTGGACGCGCTTTCGTTTATCGTGCACAAGGACAAAGCCTATGGCCTGGCCCGCGGCCTGTGTGACAAGCTCAAGGAAATCATCCCGCGCCAGCTGTTCGAGGTGCCTATTCAGGGCGCTATCGGCAACAAGATCATCGCCCGCTCTACCGTCAAGGCGCGCCGCAAGGACGTGCTGGCTAAGTGTTACGGCGGCGATATCTCGCGTAAGCGCAAGCTGCTCGAAAAGCAGAAAGAGGGCAAGAAGCGCATGAAGGCCATCGGTTCGGTCGAGGTCCCTCAGGAGGCCTTTATGGCGATCCTCAAGGTGGACGAGTAGGTCCCATGGCGCTTTCTGAATACAGTACGCGGCTGCTGGGTGCCTATGCCGAGCAGCCGTTCCTTATGGCTCCCATGGCGGGCGTGACCGACCCTGCCTATCGCATCATGTGCCGCCGCCGCGGTGCCCATCTTGCCTATAGCGAGATGGTGAGCGTGGCGGGCCTTGCCTATGCCAGCAATAAGACGTGGCGCCTGGTGCTACCGGCCGACGAAGAGCAGCAGATTTGCGTGCAGCTCTTTGGCTCCAAGCCCGATCAGTTTGCGAGCGCCGTCGCCGCCGTCGAGGAGCGCGTTGGCGATCGCCTGTCGCTCATTGATATCAACATGGCCTGCCCGGCTCGCAAGGTCGTTACCAAGGGCGAGGGCTCGGCGCTGATGCGCACGCCCGATCTGGCAGAGAAGATCGTTGAGGCAGCGGTGGGCGCGGCGCACGTGCCCGTGACCGTAAAAATCCGCAAGGGCTTTTACGCCGAAGACCGCAATGCCGCGACGTTTGCCCAGATGCTCGAGGGGGCAGGGGCCGCTGCGGTGGCGGTACATGGTCGCTGTGCCACGCAGCTCTATACGGGCCAGGCCGATTGGTCGGTCATCGATGAGGTGGCCGACGCCGTCGAGATTCCCGTTATCGGTTCGGGCGACGTGTTCTCGGCCGAGGATGCGGCGGAGCGTCTGCACAGCTCCGGTGCCAGTGCGGTGTTCATCGCGCGCGGTATCTATGGCAACCCCTGGGTGTTCGGCGATGCCCGCGCCTTTGCGCACGATGGCATACCGGTGCCGGTGCGCAGCTCCGTCGAGCGCCTGGATGCCCTGCGCGAGCACCTGACGCTCACGCACGAGCTGTTGCCGCTCATGTCGCGTGCCCGTACGTACGCAAGCTGGTATCTAAAGGGGATGCCTCATGCTGCGGCCTGGCGCGCCCAAGTGGTGCGTTGCTCCACTTACGAGGAGTTCATGGCATTGGTCGATGATATCGAGCGCGATGTGGTGGCCTGCGAGGCCGCACTTGCCGCCGGCGAGTCGGTGCCCGCTCTTCCGCTGGAGGCCTAACGGTGGCCGTTACCGCGCTGTACGTGCATGTGCCGTTTTGTGCCCAAAAGTGCCGATACTGCGACTTTGACTCACGCAGTTTTGCTCCGTGCGACCTGAGCGCTGCGCTCGATGCCTATTTTGAGCAGCTGTATGCGCGCCTCGATGCCTTTGGCGACGCAGGGGTGCTTGCGCAGGTCTGCACCGTCTATGTTGGCGGCGGCACGCCGTCGCTGGCGGGGGAGCGTCTGGTAGAACTCGCCCGGCGTGTCTCTGCGTGGTGCAAGCCCGTTGAGTTTACCTGCGAAGCCAATCCTGAGTCGTTAACTTCGCAGCTTGCCGTGGCGCTTGCCGGGGTGGGCGTTACGCGCATTTCTCTGGGAGTTCAGACCCTCGACAACGCCGAGCTTGCCGCGATTGGCCGTATCCACGATTCGCACTGCGCCCTTGCAGCCATCGCCGCGGTTAAGGACGCTGGGCTCGATGTGTCCTGCGACCTGATGTGCGGACTTCCCGGGCAGACTGCCGTAAGCTGGCAGCGCACGCTCGATGGCGTGTTGGCGGCGGCGCCGCATCATGTATCGGTGTACCCGCTCACGCTCGAGGAGGGCACGCCGCTCTACCGCATGGCGTGTCGCGACGAGTCGCTCGAGCCCGACGAGGATTTTCAGGCTGCGTGCATGGACACAGCGCGTGAGCGTCTGGGTGCGGCCGGCTATCACCCGTATGAGGTGGCAAGCTACGCGCTCGACGGACATGAGTGCGCCCACAACATTGCCTATTGGACCGGACAGGGCTATCTGGGTTTGGGTCGTTCTGCTGCCGGCATGCTCGATGCCGAGGATTTCGATCGCTTGGCCGGGCTGATTTCCGACGTGCCCGCTCGCGGCGATGCTTATCGCGTGCGCTTGGTGCAACGCGACGATGCCGCGACGACGTTTGATCCCGAGTATCTGTCGCAGCGCGAGGCCGCGGCCGAGGATTTGATGCTCGCCTGTCGCATGACGCGCGGCATTGGGCCCGACCTGTTGGTTCGCTCGGCAAGCGTGATCGCTGCAGACGAGCTGGCGGCGGCCTGTGACCGTGCGCTCGAGTTGGGCCTTGCCGCTTGGGTGCCCGATGGCGTTGAGGGGCTTGCGGAGCGCGTCGCCTCGAAAGACGTTATCGCAGGTCGTGCCCGCGCCCGCTTAGCGCCCACCCACTTGGGCTGGCTCGATGGAAATGTGCTGTTCGAGCTGTTTTGGGGTCTAGCCTAGGTCGCTCGGGTAGAATTACCGCAATATATACGCTGCTGTGAGCAGGAGGTTGCCGCGCATGGCGACGATGAACGAAAAAGATTACTACGAGATTTTGGGTGTCTCCAAGGACGCCACCTCGCGTGATATACAGAAGGCCTTCCAGCAAAAGGCCCGCAAGCTCCATCCGGACGTCAATAAAGAACCGGATGCCGAGGAAAAGTTCAAAGAGGTTTCCGAGGCCTATGCCGTGCTTTCGGACGAGCAGAAGCGTGCGCGCTACGACGCCATGCGCTCGGGTAATCCCTTTGCCGGCGCTCCTACGGCTTCGCCCTATGGCGGCGGCTACGCCGGTAGCGCGGGCTATGGCAACCCCTTTGAGGGCGGCTTTCCCTTTGGTGGCGCCTGGGGCCAGCCCCGTCGCGGCCAGGCGGCCTACAACCCCGAGAGTGGCGCCAACGTGGTCGTCGATATCAAGCTCGACGCCAAGGAGGCCAAGGGCGGTGCCCGCAAGACCGTCCGCTATACGCGCTTCGATACCTGTGGCCGCTGTGGCGGCTCGGGTTCTGTTTCGTCCGAGCATGCACATACCTGTCCGAGCTGCGGTGGTCGCGGCCACATCGATGTCGACCTGTCTTTCCTGTTCGGTGCCGGCACGTTTCAGTCGGTCTGCCCCGAGTGCGGCGGTTCCGGTAAGGTCGTCGCCGACCCCTGCCCCGATTGCGGCGGCAGCGGCCGTGTCCGTGTGACCTCCGAGCAGACGATTGAGTTTCCCGCCGGTACGCACGATGGCGACGAGGTCCGTATTGGCGGTATGGGTCACGCCGGGACCAACGGCGCCTCGGGTGGCGATCTGGTCGGTCGCGCCCATGTTGAGGCCGAGCGCCTGGAAGGCAAGGCCCGTACCGGTTTTTACCTGATGGGCATCGTGGCGCCGTTTTTGGTGCTGTCGGCCATATCGGGCGTGTTCTCGGCCTTTGCCGTGATGTGTTTTATTCCGTTTGCCATGGGCCTGTTCATGGTGGTTTCGGATGGGGTACTTCACCGCAGCCTGCTGTGGTGGAAGCGCGGCGCGATGCAGTTTGCCAACGGTTTCGCCAACGGATTTATGTTTGCGCTCGTGTCGGTTTGGTTTGCGAGCTGCTCGCAACGTGCCATGCTTTCGCCCTACGCAATGCAATAACATCAAACCCTCTGTTTGCGGCCGGCCCAGCTTGGGTATAGGACGCACTGTGACAATAATGAAAGTCGGAAGGATTCGGTCGTGTCGGAAAATAGGGATTACTACGAGGTACTTGGCGTCGACAAGGATGCCGACGCGCGGACGATTAAGCGCGCGTTTCTAAAGAAGGCCCGTACCGTACACCCGGACGTTTCGGACGACCCCGAGGCCGAGGCCAAGTTCAAGGAGCTCAACGAGGCATATTCCGTTCTTTCCGACGATCAGAAGCGTGCTAACTACGACCGTTACGGCACCGCGGACGGCCCCGGTGGTTCCGGCTATGTCGACATTAACGATATCTTTGGCGGCATGGGCATGGACGACCTCTTCTCGTCGTTCTTTGGCGGCGGTGCCGGCGGTGGCGCCCGAAATCGCCGTGAGCGTCGTCGCGGCCGCGATATGGCCATCTCCCTTTCGGTGACCCTTGAGGAGGCGGCACTCGGTTGCAAAAAGACAATCAGCTATGACCGCCTTGCTCCCTGCGAGGATTGCAACGGCACCGGTAGGGCCGAGGGCGCACAGGAAAAGCAGTGCAGCCGCTGCCACGGCACGGGCTATGTCACGACGGTCCAGCGCTCGTTCCTGGGCCAGGTTCAGTCCTCTTCGCCTTGCCCCGACTGCCATGGCGAGGGCACGGTCATCGATCATCCCTGCGAGACCTGCGACGGTCAGGGTCGTACGCCTTCGCACGAAAAGATCGACATCGATATTCCCGCCGGTGTTTCGACCGGTCGCCAGCTGCGCGTGAGTGGTTTTGGCGAGGCCGGCCTTCGCGGCGAGCCCTCGGGCGACCTGATCGTCAACGTGCGTGTCGCCGATCATGAGCGTTTTAAGCGTAATGGCGATGATCTGTACTTGGTGAGCGATATCTCGATTGCGCAGGCCGCGCTCGGTTGCGAGATCGAGGTCGAGGGCATTATGCCTGACGAGGTCGTCAAGGTGTGCGTCCCCGCTGGCGCCCAGTACGGCGACACCGTGAGCGTCAACAATTACGGCATGCCGCGTATCGGCGGTGGCGGTTCGCGTGGCCGTCTTATCGTTCAGGTGCGCGTGGTCGTCCCCACGAACCTTTCCAACAAGCAGCGCGAGCTGCTTCGCGCCTTTGCCGACGAGATGGGCGATGACGTCGCATCCGGTAAGAAGTCGGTAACCGATCGCATCAAGAGCGCTCTCGACGACATCCTCGATTAAGGAGCCCGCGTGCTCGCACCTCATATCTCTGTCGTCAACCTCGGCTGCCGCGTCAACCGGGTTGAGTCCGACCGTATCACTGCCGATCTAATGCGCCTGGGCTTTGCGATGGTGGAGCCTCAGGATGCTGAGCTGATCGTCATTAACACCTGTGCCGTTACGGGCGAGGCCGAGGCCAAGACCCGTAAAGCCGTTCGCCATGCGCTGGCTTATCCAAACGAGCCCTATGTGGTCGTGACCGGATGCGTAGTCAATCTGCACCCCGAGGAGCTGCTGGAGCTTTCGGACCGCGTGATCGCCGAGCCGTCCAAGATCGATGTCTCCGAACGCGTCTGTGAGGTGCTGGGCGTTGAGTCCGATGACGTTCCCGCCTGCAGTGACGGCGAGGTGGTCGACGCGCTCGGTCGCTCGCGTCTGGGCGTGAAGATCCAGGACGGCTGCAACCATCGTTGCACCTATTGCATTGTATGGAAGGCCCGCGGCCCCGAGCGCTCCGTGCCGGTCGAGTCCGTACTCGAGCAGGTTCGCGAGGCTCAGGTGGCCGGCGTGCCCGAGGTGGTGCTGACGGGTGTGAACCTTGGCGCCTACGATGGCAAGAGCGCGACTGACGAACACGTCGAGATCGATGAGCTTCTCGAGGCGATCATGGAGCGCACGTCCATTCCGCATGTGCGCATTTCCTCGGTCGAGCCCATGGATATCTCCGAGTCCCTGCTTAAGGTCATGGCGCGCTATCCGCAGCGCATCGCTCCGTTTTTGCACCTGCCCGTGCAGTCCGGCTGCACAAGGACACTGCATCGCATGGGCCGTCCCTATAGCGCCGAGGACTTCGAGGAGACGGTGCGCATGATTCGCGCCAACTTGCCCCAGGCGTCTCTTTCGTGCGACGTCATCGTCGGTTTTCCCGGCGAGACGGACGAGGAGTTTGAGGAGTCGCTGGCGCTGTGCCGTCGCGTGGGCTTCTCGCGCATGCACGTGTTCCGCTACAGCAAGCGTCCCGGTACCCTCGCCGCCGACATGTCCGACCAGGTGCCGCCCGAGGTTATGGCCGAGCGCAGCCGTCGTATGCGAGCCGCGGCGCAGGAACTCGCCATTTCCGACGCTCGCCGACGCGTGGGCACCGTCGAGCGCGCCGTGCTCGAGTATGGCGACAACCTGACGCTCGGTTCGTTCCATCATGCCCGTCTTGACGATACCTGTGGACTCACAGCCCCGTGCCTGCTCGATGTTGCTATCATCGGAGTCGATGATTCCGGCTTGGTCCATGCACGCAGGGAGGTCCATGGAAGCCTCGAAGATTAGACTTACCGTTCCCGAGGGAATTGACCCCTCGCGCGTTTTGGGTGCCGGCGACGGTGTCCTTCGTGCGCTGGAGAGCTTGGTTCGCGCCCACGTGGTCGCCCGTGGCGACAGCATCGCCGTGAGCGGTGACCCGGACGAGGTCGAGCTCGTGGCGCGTTTTTTCGAGCATGCTTTTCGCGAGGCGGCCGCCGGACGCACACTGTCTGCCGACGATGTCTCTCGCTGTCTGGCCGTCTTGCGCGACGGTGAGCACGAGGCTACGTCGCTTCGCGATGATGTGCTGCTTTCGTATCGCGGTCGTGCCATTCGCCCCAAGACGCTCGGCCAAAAGCGCTATGTGGATGCCATCCGCTCGCATACCATCACGTTTGGCCTGGGTCCCGCTGGTACCGGTAAGACCTATCTGGCCATGGCGCTCGCCGTTGCCGCGCTCAAGCGTCACGAGGTGGGCCGTCTGATCTTGACGCGTCCGGTTGTCGAGGCGGGGGAGAACCTGGGCTTTTTGCCCGGTACCCTCGAGGAAAAGATCGATCCTTACATGCGTCCGCTCTACGACGCCCTTTTTGACATGATGGATCGCGAGCGCACCGATGAGCTTATGGAGCGCGGCGTGATCGAGATCGCCCCGCTTGCCTACATGCGCGGCCGCACGCTGAGCGATGCCTTCGTGGTGCTCGACGAAGCCCAAAATACCACGCCCGAGCAGATGAAGATGTTCCTGACGCGCCTGGGCTTTAACTCCAAGTTTGTGATTACCGGCGACCTTAGTCAGCGCGACCTGGTGGGTCGTCGCGGCGGTCTTGCCGACGTCGAGCAGATTTTAGGCCGTGTCGACGATGTCGCATTTTCTCACCTGGAGCGCGCCGACGTGGTGCGCCATGCCTTGGTGGGGCGTATCGTCGACGCATACGATGCTTATGATGATGTGCGCGAGAAACGCGTGCACGACCGAAAGGAGTCCCGTTGAGTGTATTGATCAGCAACGATGCCGAGCTCGATACGCTGCTCGACGCGCAGGAGGTAGAGCACATCTGCGAGGTCGTGCTTGCCGCCGAGGGCGTTGAGCGTGAAGTCGAGATTTCCCTTTCATATGTCGATGAGGACGAGATGCACGAGCTCAACCACGAGTGGCGCGGTATCGACCGCACCACCGATGTCCTCTCGTTTGAGTGCGACTCGGCCTTTGACGAGGATATTCCCGCAGACGAGACGCTCGAGCTCGGCGATATCATCCTGGCCCCGCAGGTCATTGCCCGCCAGGCCCCCGGCTTTGGTAATAGCCCTGCCGACGAGTGCCGTCTGATGCTCGTGCATGGCATGCTGCACCTGCTGGGGTATGACCATATTGAGGACGACGAGGCCGAGGTCATGGAGGCCCGCGAGGACGCCATCCTGCGCGATCTGGCGCTTGAGCGCGGTGAGGACCCCAAGCTGGTCCACGTCGGCCCCATCACCAACCACGCCCACGACTAGGAGCCGTCTATGATTCCCGGATCGAACAAGGACCATCCATCCTTCTTAAAGTCGTTCTCCTACGCCATGGAGGGCTTCGTCACCGCCGTTAAGACCGAGCGCAACATTAAGGTCATGCTCGTTGTGGGCGTGTGCACTGTCATTGCCGGCTGCATCGTGGGGCTCGACATTGCCGAGTGGGCCACGATTATCATCTGTTGTGGCCTGGTGATTCACGGTGAGCTGTGCAACACCGCCATGGAGGCGATTGTCGATCTGGCGACCCAGGAACTCCATCCGCTGGCAAAGCGCGCGAAGGATATCGCCGCCGCCTCCGTTTACGTACTTTCCATTACCGCCGCGATTGTGGGCTTGCTGATATTTGCCCATGCGCTCGGCTTTATTTAGAAAGGGATTTCCATGTCCGACACCATGCAGCCTATCGATGAAACACTGGATGACGAGTCCCTGGATGCGGTGGATGCCGAAGCGACCGAGGATTGCGAGGAGGTCGAGGAGTTCGACCCGTTTGAGGGCATGAGCGACGAGGAACTCGACGCCCTGTGCGACGAGGACGATAGCCTCGTGGGCTTTGGCGACGTTGAGCCCGGTTTCCGCAGCGGCTTCGTGGCGCTGGTCGGCCGCCCCAACGCCGGCAAGTCCACGCTGCTCAACGCCTGCTATGGGAAAAAGGTCGCCATCACCTCGCCGGTGGCCCAGACGACCCGCCGCCGCATGCGCGCCGTCGTCAACCGTCCCGGCTACCAGCTGGTCTTTGTCGATACCCCGGGTATTCACAAGCCCAAGGACGGCTTGGGGTCCGAGCTCAACAAGAGCGCGTTGTTCGAACTGAACGATGTCGACGTCGTCGCGTTTTTGATTGATGCCACCAAACCGATCGGTAGGGGAGACGCCTGGGTTGCCGAGCGCGTCAAGAATGCCCGTTCCAAGAAGGTCCTGGTGCTCACCAAGGCCGATGAGGCCGACCCCGCACAGGTCATGGAGCAGCTTAAGGCCGCCCACGAGCTCATGGAATATGACGACGAGATCGTGACGTCGTCCGTCAAGAACTTCAACGTCGATGCCTTCATCGAGACCGTTGCGCACTTTTTGCCCGAGGGTCCGCGTTGGTTCCCCGAGGATATGGGTACCGACGCTTCCGACGAGACGCTCGTTGCCGAGTTTGTGCGCGAGAAGGTCTTGCACCGCACCCGTGATGAGATCCCGCACTCCGTTGGCGTGATCTGCGATGCGCTCGAGCAGACCAAGAAGGTGCTGCGCGTGCATGCCACCATTTACGTCGAGCGCGAAGGCCAAAAGGGCATCATCATCGGCAAGGGCGGCGAGATGATTAAGCATATCGGTATCGACGCCCGTCGCGATCTTGAGCGCATTTTTGGCACGCAAGTCTTTTTGGAGCTGGACGTGAAGGTCAAGGCCGGCTGGCGCGACGACGAGGCCCAGATTCGTCGCTTTGGCTACAACGCCGAGGACTAAGGACGCGCGGCGCGCATGGCAGGCTCCCGGACATATCGCACGAAGGTGCTCGTCCTCGACAAGACTAAGCTCAAGGAAACCGACCTGATCTTGACGATGCTCGACGAACGGGGGCGGCAGGTGCGTGCCGTGGCTAAGGGCGCACGTAAGCCTGGCGGTCGCCTTGCGGCCCGCTGCGAGCTCTTCTGCACCGTTGATATGCTATTGGCGCATGGCCGCTCGCTCGACGTTGTTTCTCAGGCGGAGCTTATTGAGGCGCCGCTCGGTGCTGCTCCTGACTACGAGACGACCTGTGCCGCCAGCGCGATTGCCGAGGTTGCGCGCGTGTGCTCGTTCGAGGATGCCGAGGATCCATTTACCTTTGCCATTACGCAGCGGGCGCTCACGCTTGTCGGTAGCGGGCTCGATTCGGCACACATGGACCTGCTCGTGGCGGCCTTTGTCTTTAAACTGCTGTCGCACGTTGGTTACCGACCCGATTTCTCGGCTTGCGTCTCGTGCGGCGATCCCATGCTCTCGCATTTTTCGGCCCAAGCCGGCGGGCTTCTGTGCGGGTCGTGCGCGTCGAGCGTTCCGGGTGCCGAGCTGGTGTCGACCGGTGAGGTCGCGTGGCTGCGCGCCCTCATGTCCATGACCTTCGATGCACTCATGGCCGAGAGGATCGATCCCCATACCGCTGCCATTTTATTGGGGCTTTCGCATGTTTGGGCTGCGACGCACGCCGATCAGCGCCTCCGTGCGATAGAATTCATGTTGGGTCGGTGATGATGCGCAGGCGTGGGCTGCTTGTGGTAACATACCGACCTGTTGGTACCTCGACCTTGGATGCTCGTTCCACCGGCGGCTTCCCAGTCCGAGGCGAATAATGTCGCCCGCGGGCGACAAGAAACGAAAGGTGAAACAATGACTGTTTCCAAAGAGCGCAAGGCCGAGCTGACTGCCCAGTTCGGTAACACCCCGGTCGACACCGGCAACCCCAAGGTTCAGGTTGCCATCCTGTCCGAGCGCATCAAGGAACTGACCGAGCACATGAAGTCCCACCAGAAGGACTTCCACACCCGTCGTGGCCTGCTCATGCTCGTCGGCCGTCGTCGTCGTCTTCTCTCCTACATCAAGAAGAACGACATCGTCGAGTACCGTGAGCTCATCAAGGCTCTGGGCATCCGCGACAACATCCAGTAAGGATTTGTACATGCTAAGAGCGTCCTGCGCAGCGGGGCGCTCTTTTTGTGTAAGGGCGTGAACAATCACGCTCTGAAGCGTGGCGGGGGCAGGGGGCCCGCGTCACATGAGAAGCCCGCAGACAAGGGGCCTGTGGGGTAAAGGAGAACAATGACACTCGTATCCAAGACCTTTGAGCTGTACGGCAAGACTTACACCTTTGAGTCGGGCGAGCTTGCCAAGCAGGCCACCGGCGCGTGCCTGGTCAAGCAGGGCGACACCACGATGCTCGACACCGTGGTCGTCTCTAAGGAGCGCAAGAACTACGACTTCTTCCCGCTGACCGTCGACTTCAACGAGAAGATGTACGCCGCCGGCCGCATCCCGGGTGGTTACCTCAAGCGTGAGGGTCGTCCCAGCGAGAAGGCCACGCTCACCGCGCGCATGATCGACCGCCCGATTCGCCCGAGCTTCCCGGACGGCTTCCGCAACGAGGTACACATCGTCGCTACCTCGCTCGTCGCCGACCAGGTCAACCCCTTCGACGTCATCAACGTCATGGGTGCTTCCCTGGCCATGACGCTCGGCGGCGTTCCCTTCGAGGGCCCGCTTGCCTGCGTGCGCATCGGCCGTAACGTGGAGACCGGCGAGTTTATCGTCAACCCCACCTACGAGGAGCGCGAGAGCTCGGATCTGGACCTGGAGCTGGGCGGATCCGCCGACTTCATCTCGATGGTCGAGGCCGGTGCCGAGGAGATCTCCGAGGACGACATGCTCGCCGCCATGAAGTTTGGCCAGGAGGCCCTTGCTGCCTTCTGCCAGGCCCAGGACGAGTTTGTCGCCGAGTGGGAGCAGGTCAACGGCCCCATCGTCAAGAAGGAGTACCCGCTCGACCAGCCCGTCGAGGAGGTCCAGGAGCGCATCTTCGCCCACTACGACGAGATGGCAGCTGCCCTTCGCGACGCCGACAAGCTTTCTCGTATCGGTAAGGTCGAGGCTCTGAAGGAGTCCATCCGCGCCGAGTTTACCGAGGAGGAGCAGGCCGCTTGGGAGCGCGAGATCCCCGTGGCGCTCAAGAAGCTCGAGAAGAAGGCCATGCGCACCATGGTCGTCGAGACCGGCGAGCGCGTCGACGGCCGTGCCGCCGATGAGATTCGCCCCATCATGGTGAAGGATAACTACCTGCCGCTCGTTCACGGCTCCGGCCTGTTCCAGCGTGGCCAGACCCAGGTGCTCTCTGTCCTGTCGCTCGGCATGCTCAACGAGGGCCAGCGTCTTGATACCATCGAGCCCACCGAGGGCAAGCGCTACATGCACCACTATAACTTCCCGCCGTTCTGCACCGGCGAGACCGGCCGCATGGGCAGCCCCAAGCGCCGCGAGATCGGTCACGGCAACCTTGCCGAGCGCGCCCTGCTTCCGGTGCTCCCCGACGAGAACGAGTTCCCCTACGCCATCCGCGTCGTCTCCGAGGTCATGGAGTCCAACGGCTCCTCTTCGATGGCTTCGACCTGCGGCTCCACGCTCGCCCTTATGGACGGCGGCGTGCCCATTAAGCGCCCGGTTTCCGGTATCGCCATGGGCCTGATCCAGGAGGAGGGCAAGACCGTGGTCCTGTCCGACATCCAGGGTCTCGAGGACTTCCTGGGCGACATGGACTTTAAGGTCACCGGCACCACCGAGGGCATCACCGCCCTGCAGATGGACAACAAGGCCACCGGCCTTACCTTCGACATCCTGGCCCGCGCCCTGCAGCAGGCCAAGGAGGGTCGCGCCTTCATCCTGCAGAAGATGCTCGATGTGATCCCCGAGCCGCGCCACACCACGCGCAGCACCGCTCCGCGCATCGTTTCGATCCAGGTTCCGACCGATAAGATCCGCGACGTCATCGGTTCCGGCGGCAAGGTCATCCGCGGCATCCAGGACGAGACCGGCGCCTCGGTCGATATCCAGGAGGATGGTACCGTCTTTGTCGGCGGCACCGGCGAGTCCGTCGACCAGGCCGTCGAGCGCATCAAGCTCATCATCAAGGTTCCCGAGCCGGGCGAGGAGTACACCGGTCGCGTGGTCTCCATCCAGCCCTTCGGCGCCTTCGTCAACCTGCTGCCTGGCAAGGACGGCCTGCTGCACATCTCCCGCGTCGCCAAGGGTCGCGTGGAGAAGGTCGAGGACGTCCTCAACGTGGGCGACGAGGTCAAGGTCGTCGTCATCGAGGTCGACGATCGCGGCAAGATCTCGCTTGATCGTCTTGACAAGCCCGAGGCCCCGGCTCGCGCCGAGGGTGCCTCCGAGG
>CALJPV010000062.1:0-40782 GCA_937980385.1 uncultured Collinsella sp.
CAATTTCTTCCTTTATCAGACTTCCTACACTTGAAAAGTGCGAACATAAAAACATTTTCATCAATATTCTCCTTTATATATAAATTCTTATTTGTTGAACTAAGCCGTGTATACCATACTCACCAATGAAAGAACGCCCTGATATAGCGTAATTTGCTGTTTTCCTGCGTACGTGCGTACACACTCCACAGGAATTCTAAGGGCCCTGCCCCCTTAGCACACGGACTTTGGAACAAAGTCTAGTGTGTTACGCTTTGCCAGAGGTGTACAGGCTCCCGGTACGCACGTACGCAGCAATTGCCATCAATGCGCCATATAAGTGGCGATCAAGTTCGCATAAAGCGACCTTGGTTCCGCAAAACAAAAGGCAGGATACCATCACCACGATGGTACTCTGCCTCTGTTCGTTTCTGTTTACCGTTCCGAGTGGTCCTTCCGCAGAATTACCGATAAACAAAAAACGTACCCGGACCCTTTCTCGTATAGAATCGGGTTCGAGTGCGAACTGAATGTTGGAGCAATAAAAAACCACCACAAAGGTGCCTGTCCCCCTTGTGGTGGTTTTGGGCTTGGCCTAGAGCGTGTGGCCGTAGGCGTTGGCGGCCTTGATGGCGGCGGCGAACTTTTCGTCGGTGAAAGGCTCGGGGTTTCCCTGCTTCCATTCGTTGGTGGCATGCGCGTGCTCGCATAGGGCAGGGATGTCGGCCTCGGAAAGCCCGACCTGCTCAAGCGTTACGGGCAGCCCCATCTGCTTGTTAAAGGCAGCGTAGCGCTCAAGGTTCTCGGTATCGCCCGTATAGGCAAACAGCACGAGCACGCCCAGGCTCACGACCTCGCCGTGTAGGTAGGAGCCCTCGCGCGGAATGCTGCAGGTGGCGTTGTAGAACGCATGCGCCACGCTCGAGTTGTAGTAGTAATCGTTTTGGTTGGTCAGGTTCGAGACATAACCCGTGTTGACCACGATGTCGAGCGCGATCTGCTTGACGGCTTCGGTCGACTGGTCCTGGCGCACGTCCTTAAGACCCTGCACACCATAGGTAAACAGCGGCTCGGAGCAGGTGTGGGCGAGTGCCAGGCCAAGACCGGCGGTGTGCTCCAAGTTGCCGGCGCTCGTGGCGTACTCCACCTCGGGCTGTTTTGACAGGGCATCGCCTACGCCCGCCCAGAAGTACTCCGCTGGCGCCTCGGCGATGATCTTGGGGTTGATGAAGATGTGAGCGGGGCGGTTGGGGTACGAATAGCCCTCGAGCGAGCCGTCGTCGTTGTAGACAACGGCAATGGCGGTAGCGGCGGAGCAGTTGGAACAAATCGTCGGGACGGTGAAGACGATCTTCTTGAGCTCGATGGCCGCCGTCTTCACGGTATCGAGCGCCTTTCCGCCGCCACAGGCAATGAGCACGTCGGCTTTCTGGCAGGCAGGGGAGTTCACGACCTTGGCGATATTGGCACGCGTACTGTTGGTACCGTAGACGCGCGTCTCCAGAATCTCGACGTCGGTACCTGCCAGCGCAGCTTCGATACCGGGAAGTGCTACGGCCAGTGCCCGCTTGCCACCGATGATCGCGACCTTTGTCGCGCCGTACTCCGCCAGTGCGGCGGGCAGCTCGTCAAAGCAATCCTCGCCAACGGTGTAGTCGCTCATTCCAATCGTGCGCATAGCAACCTTCTTTCGTTTGATAGAGTGCTTTCAAGTATTTTGCTCCTAGAGCAGGGCTGTAATAGCGAGAAATTTCGAACGTATAAAACCAGTGTTGAGGGTTTTTCGCCGGCGAGGAACGTGCTAGCATACACCGCATAGCGTTGATGGGGACGAGTAGTCGGCCGTCCGCATGCTACAGAGAGCGGGGAGCGCTGAGAGCCCGTGCATGCGACCGATGAAAATCACCCCGGAGCTGCGGTCCCAACGGACGTGCCGCACAGGCACGTCTTAGTAGATATCGCCGAGATGGTCGTCGATACAGGCCAGCCGAGTAACGGATGCGAGCGCGCTAGAAGCGGGCGAGGGCATCTAAGCTGGGTGGTTAAGCGAAGAGCTTTTGCGGGCGCACAGCCCGTTTTGTGGCGCTTCGTCCCAGCTTGCAGGGACGGGCGCTTTTTTTGGTGCCCAGAGGGCGTGCGCGCCCACGACATGAAAGGGGTACCGTGGCAAACGAGTACAAGCAGACGATGAATCTGCCCAAGACCGGTTTTCCCATGCGTGCCGGTCTTTCCAAGTCCGAGCCCAAGCGACTCAAGGACTGGCAGGACAACAAGGTCTACGAGCAGGTTCTGAAGAAGAACGAGGGTCACAAGAAGTTCGTGCTGCACGACGGTCCTCCGTACGCCAACGGCCCGATCCACATCGGCCACGCCATGAACAAGATCTCCAAGGACATGATCAACCGCTACTGGATGATGCAGGGCTATGAGGTTCCCTATGTCCCCGGTTGGGACTGCCATGGTCAGCCGATCGAGCACAAGGTCGAGGAGAAGCTCGGCACCGAGAAGTTCAACCAGACCCCCACGGCCAAGATCCGTGAGCTCTGCAACGAGTTCGCTGTCGAGAACATCGAGCTTCAGAAGGCCGGTTTCCGTCGTCTGGGCGTGCTCGGCGACTGGGACAACCCCTATCTGACGCTCTATCACCAGCATGATGCCGCCGACATCGAGGTCTTCAAGGCCATGTTCGATAAGGGCATGATCTATCGCGGCCACAAGCCGGTTCACTGGTGCAAGCACTGCCACACCGCGCTGGCCGAGGCCGAGATCGAGTACTCCGACGAGACGAGCCCCTCCATTTTCGTGCGCTTTGAGATGACCTCCAAGCCCGCCGGCCTCGAGAACTTTGACGGCCCGGTCGATTTTATCATCTGGACGACCACGCCGTGGACCATCCCCTCCGACCAGGCCGTTTCCCTCAAGCCCGGCGCCGCCTATGTCGCCGTTGAGCACGATGGCCGTGCCGAGGTCATGCTCGAGGACCTGGCTCCCAAGTGCTGCGAGGAGTTTGGCTGGGAGTACACCCCGGTCATGGTCGACGGCAAGCCCTACGTGGTTCCCGCCGAGACCTTCCACCACATCCACTACAAGCAGCCGATCTTTGACGGTGTCGAGGGCGTGGCGCTGCTGGCCGATTACGTCGGTGTCGACGACGGTACCGGTATCGTCCACAACTCGCCCGGCCACGGCGTCGACGACTACTTTGCTTGCCTCAAGGAGGGCATCACCGACATCTGCATGCCGGTCGACGACGACGGCAAGTTCTACACCGGCGAGGAGTTTGGCACCGGAGGCCCCTTCAGCGGTATGGACACCGATGAGGCTAACCCGCACATCATCGAGTTCCTGCGCGAGCGCGGCACCTTGGTCCTCGAGAAGAAGATCACGCACAGCTATCCGCACTGCTGGCGCTGCAAGCACCCGGTGCTCTTCCGTGCTACTGACCAGTGGTTTGTCTCGATGGACAAGACCGGTTTGCGCGAGCAGGCTGGCAAAGAGGTCCGCGAGAACGTCAAGTGGTATCCGGCCCACGCGGCCAACCGTATCGGTGCCATGGTCGAGCAGCGTCCCGACTGGTGCATCAGCCGTCAGCGCAACTGGGGCGTGCCCATCCCGAGCTACACCTGCGCCGACTGCGGCGAGAAGGTCATGAACGATGCCACGCTCGACGCCGTCATCAAGCTCTTCCACGAGAAGGGCTCCGACGCCTGGTTCACCGACGCTCCCGAGAGCTACCTGGGCGAGGCCTGCGTCTGCCCCAAGTGCGGCGGCCATCACCTCAAGGCCGATAAGGACATCCTCGACGTGTGGTGGGATTCCGGCGTCTCCTGGAAGGCCGTCTGCGAATATCGCCCCGAACTTGAGTACCCGGCTGACGTGTATCTCGAAGGCTCCGACCAGCACCGCGGTTGGTTCCAGAGCTCGCTGCTCACCTCTGTGGGCGCCAACGGTCACGCTCCGTACAAGGCGGTCGTCTCGCAGGGCTTCACGCTCGACGGCCAGGGCCGCAAGATGTCCAAGTCGCTCGGCAACGTCATCGACCCCAACAAGGTCTGCGACGAGATGGGCGCTGACATCATCCGCCTGTGGGTCGCCTCGGTCGATACCAGCTCCGACGTCTCCATCGACCACGAGATTCTCGCCCGTACGTCCGATGCCTACCGTCGTTTCCGCAACACGCTGCGCTTCCTGCTTTCCGAGCTCGAGGGTCAGTTTGAGCCCGAGACCGACGGCGTCGCCTTTGCCGACCTGCTGCCGCTCGACAAGCTCATGGTTGCCCGCCTGACCCAGGTCCAGGCCGAGGTCGACAATGCCTACGCCAGCTACGAGTTCCCGCGCGCCTACCGTGCGCTTTACGACTTTGTGGTTACCGAGCTCTCCAACGTGTATCTCGACGCCCTGAAGGATCGTCTGTACTGCGAGAAGCTCGGCTCGCTCGAGCGCCGCAGCGCCCAAACCGTGCTGGCCGAGCTCTTCTCGATGCTCATGCGCGACCTGCAGCCGATCCTGTCCTACACGGTCGACGAGGCCATGGCCTATGCGCCCGCCGGCTGCGTCGATCACCAGAAGTACGCCGCGCTGCTTGATTGGTACAAGTCGCCTATCACGGTCGACGAGGCCAATGAGTTTGAGGGCGTGCTCGAGGCTTCGCTCGAGCTCCGTAGCGCAGTGACCAAGGCCCTTGAGGATGCCCGTTCTGCCGGCACCTTCACCAAGAGCCAGCAGGTCCGCGTCAAGGCGGTCGTTCCCGCCGAGATGTACGCGCTGCTGACCGGTGACAAAGCCGTCGACCTGGCCGAGTTCTACATCGTCTCCGATGTTGAGCTGACCCAGGGTGAGGAGCTTTCCGTTGCTATTGAGGCTGCCGAGGGCGAGTGCTGCGACCGTTGCTGGAACTATCGCACCACCGTCGGCGAGTACAACGGCCACGCGCATATCTGCAAGCGCTGCGCCGACGCTTTGTAGGTTACGGCGTTCGTAGAACGCCGTAACCTACCGACGCTGCAAACGCCCCTAAGCGGCAATCTGACGTTCAATCGTCGGTCGCGTATCAAAGTACGCTTCCCTCCTCTTTCACGTCACCTTGCTCGCTTAGGGACGTTTTCGCTGTTGGTGACGATAACGCGGCGTTTCCATTGCTGGAGCTAAAGGCTTTCTTTCGCTTTCGCTCTTAGTCGAAAGCTATTAAGCGACATTCCGTTCTTCGGAATGTCGCTTTCGTTTTATGCTGGTTATTTCGCTTTCGTTGGCGAATATGCCGTGCGTTTTGCGTTTGTCACTATAAGATGATTACTTGCATTTAACGTAATTCAAGCTTTTGAGGGTAGGGGATTTCTTTGGGTCGTGGTGCGGATATGACGCCGCCTTTGCGTTGGCGGTTAGGTGTTGCTGGTGGGGTGGCGCTCGTTGTGTTGCTCGTTGACCAGCTGACCAAGCTTGCGGTTCGTTCCGTGGGCGATGCCCTGCATATGACCGTTATTCCCAGCGTGATCGATTTCCTGTTTGTTCGCAATATCGGAGCCGCCTTTAGCATGGGTGAGGGGCATGGCATCGCGTTTGCCGTGCTGGCGTTGGCGGTCATTATCGCTATTGCCGTGTACCTCGTTCGTGCGCCCCAGCTCGCCCATCTTGAGGTTGTAGGCATGGCGATGGTTGCGGGCGGTGCTATTGGCAACGCGATCGACCGCCTCGCCTTTGGCTTCGTGACCGATTTTATTGCCACCACGTTCATCGACTTTCCTGTCTTTAACGTGGCCGATATCGGCATTACGGTCGGTGTTGTGCTGGCGCTTATCGGTTATATGTTCTTGAGCCCTGCCGCTCGCGAGGTCGATGCGACCGCCGAACTCAACGCTCGTGACGAGGCCCGCGCAAAACGCAAAGCCAAGCAGCGTGGGGAGCGTGCCCGCAAGATTCGCGAAAGGAATGAGCGTTAATGGCCGACATCCATATTCTCGTTGCCGACGATTCCGCTGGTCAGCGTCTCGACGCCTATCTGGGCGCCAACGATGGCTGTCCCACGCGCTCTGCCTGCGCACATCTGATCGAGGGCGGTGCCGTTGCCGTCAACGGCGAGACCTGCCTATCAAAAAAGTATGCTGTGCGCTCCGGTGACCGCATCTCGGTCGACCTGCCCGAGCCGCATGATCCCACCGATGTGATTCCCGAGGCCATCCCTCTCGACATTCGTTACGAGGACGACTACCTCATCGTGCTCTCCAAACAGCGCGGCCTGGTGTGCCATCCCGCCCACGGCCACGAGAGCGGCACCCTTGCGAACGCTCTGGTTTACCACTGCGGCATCGATCATCTGGGTACCGTGCAGGGTGAGGATCGCCCCGGCATCGTGCATCGCCTGGATCGCGATACCTCGGGCCTTATGCTCGCGGCAAAAGACGACGACACCCAGCGCGCGCTTCAAAATCTTATCCGCACGCGCACGCTCGACCGTCGCTATATCACGCTCGTTCACGGTCACATCGCCATGGACGAGGGAACCATTAACACCGGTATCGCCCGCTCCACGCGCGACCGTGTGAAGATGGCGGTTTCCGATGACCCCTTTGCCCGTCAGGCCATCACGACCTTCAAGGTGCTTGAGCGCTTTGATTCCACGCGTTTCGACGACGGCTACACGCTTGTCGAGTGTCATCTGTTTACCGGACGCACGCATCAGATTCGTGTGCACATGCGCCATATCAACCATGCCTGCGTGGGCGACCCACTCTACGGCAAGTGCGATGCGCGTGCCGATCAGGGCCTGACCAGGCAGTTCCTCCATTCTTGGCGCGTGGCGTTTGACCACCCCGTGACGGGGGAGCGCATTGAGTGCCGTGACGAGCTGCCGTGGGACCTTGCGGCGGTTCTGGATGATCTGGCCCCTCGTTCGCTCGGCCGCACTGTCGCTGGCGACGAAATCGTCCCGCAGCTCGGTCTGCTCGAAGCCTAGCCAGTATTAGGTGGTTTCTTGAACTCGGTAAGCCTGCGGTAAGATATACGATTGTTTACGTAACGCGTTGCTGGGAGCCTGCATGCTCGCCTTTTTACAAACCAACACACCCATCGTGATCTTCAACCAGATTGTCGTCACGCTGCTCACGGTCTGCTTTCTGTACCAGGTGGTCTTCTTTGTCATTGGCGCTCTCCGTGGCGAGGTCGCGCCTCCCAAGGCCAAAAAACTTCACCGCTATGCCTTCTTTATCGCTGCGCATAACGAGGAGGCCGTGATCGCCAACCTCGTTCGCTCCATCAAAGATCAGGACTATCCGTCCGAGCTTATCGAGGTCTTCGTGGTCGCCGACGCTTGCACCGACAACACGGCGCAGCTCGCGCGCGACGCGGGCGCCATTGTCTATGAGCGTAATGACCTTGCCCGCAAGGGTAAGAGCTGGGTCATGGACTTTGGCTTCGACCGCATTCTCAACGAGTATCCCGATACCTTTGAGGGCTATTTTATTTTCGATGCCGATAATGTCATTTCCCGTGATTACGTATCCAAGATGAACGATGCTTTTGACCAAGGCTTTCATGTGGTCACCAGCTATCGCAACTCTAAGAACTTCGGCAGTTCGTGGATCTCTGCGGCCAACGCCACGTGGTATCTGCGCGAGGCGCGCTTCCTTAACAATGCGCGCAACATCTGCAAGACTTCCTGCGCTGTATCGGGTTCGGGCTATCTCATTTCTGCCAGTGTTATCGAGGGCATGCACGGCTGGCAGTTCCACACGCTGACTGAGGACATTCAGTTCACCACGTTCTGCGCTATCCACGGCATTCGCATTGGCTATGCGCCGGCGGAGTTCTTTGACGAACAGCCCGTGACGTTTAAGGCGTCTTGGAAACAGCGTATGCGTTGGACCAAGGGATTCTACCAGGTATTCTTTACCTACGGTAAGCATCTGGTCAAATCGACCTTCCGCTATCATCGCTTTGCCGCCTACGACATGTTTATGACGATCGCTCCGGGTATGCTGCTATCGCTGATCTCGATGCTCGCCAATGCTACCTTCCTCATCGTGGGCGGTCTTTCGCACGGCTTCTTGGCCACCGAGGTCGAGATGCAGGCGTGTGCCGCCTCGCTCATTATGACCTTCGCGATGATGTATCAGACCTTCTTTATCCTGGCGCTGCTTACGACCATCTTTGAGTACAAGCACATTCACTGTGCGCAAAAGTGGCGTCTGGTGACCAACCTGTTTACCTTCCCGATCTTTATGTTCAGCTATATCCCCATCACGGTGGCTGCTCTGTTCTTGAAGGTTGACTGGGTGCCGACGCAACACGCCGTAAGCGTTACCCTCGACGAAGTCATGCAGGGCGCCAAATAACCAGCATCAAAACCACCACAAAGGGGGCAGGCACCTTTGTGGTGGTTTTTGCGCTTGAGCTGCTGCCCAAGGAGGTGTTCGATGGTCTATATTCCGTTTTTGGATTTGCATCTTTGCCGGCGCGGCGATTGATGCCCGTGAGCGGCGGTTTCCCAACGAGCTTGCCGGTGTGTGTGCGGTGGCGGCGTTTGCGGGCGTTTGGCTCGACAAGGGTGTTAACACGGCGCTTGACCACGCCGGTCTTGCGGTCATCGTCTACCTTGCCCTTGTGCTTACTGAGTCGCTCTGGCGTCGTGTTCGCCACGCTCCTGGCATTGGCATGGGGGATGCCAAGGCGCTCTTTGCCCTTTGTACCCTCGATCCCTTGGGCGGTGTCGTCGCGTTTGCGGTTGCGCTTCTGACCCTTGCCGCCGCCTGTCTCATTGCAAAATCACGCTCCCTGCCTTTGCTGCCGTTTTTAGTGCCGATATTTGCCATAATCGAGGTTGTGGGTAGTACGCTGTAACCGTTTGCGCGCCCTTTTTAAGGAGCATGCCATGGCAATCAATCAACAGACAGCCGCCATCAAGGCGCATATGGATCGCATTCCCGCGGTGTTGTCGCCCGAGCTGGTCGAGCGTATCGCTGCCGATCGCGCCTCGGGTGTCGTTAATCCCTATCGATGCGGTGACGACCAGGTCATCCGACGTGTCGATCGGGCTGCAGACGAGGGCACGCTCATGCGTCCGGCCTTTATGCGCGATACCGAAAAGATTCTGCATCTGCCCGCATACACCCGTTATGCAGGCAAAACGCAGGTCTTCAGTTTTCGCAGCAACGACGACCTGTCGCGTCGCGGCCTGCACGTGCAGCTTGTCTCGCGCATCGCTCGCGATATCGGACGTGCCCTGGGGCTCAACTGCGATTTGATCGAGGCGATTGGCTTGGGCCACGACTTGGGCCACACGCCCTTTGGCCATGCCGGCGAGCGATTCCTCAACGATATCTATCACGATCGTACGGGCCGCTACTTTTTCCATAACGTGCAGTCGGTCCGCGTGCTCGACGCGCTGTACGGCCGCAACGTGTCGCTCCAGACGCTCGACGGTGTACTGTGCCACAACGGCGAGTATGAGCAACGCGTGTTTGAGCTCTCGGACATAGGCTCCTTTGACCAGTTCGATCAGATGGTTGAGGATTGCATTGCCACAGGTTACAGCGCAATTGAGCACCTGCGCCCCATGACGCTCGAGGGCTGCGTGGTTCGCATCTCGGACATCCTTGCCTATGTGGGGCGCGATCGCCAAGACGCCATTGCGGCAGGCCTGCTGTCACCCGACGCCTTTGACGATGACCTGGGCGGCGCATACAACAGCTGGATCCTTACGCATGCCTCTATCGATATCGTCGAGCACAGCTATGGCAAGCCGCGCATCGAGATGAGCGAGGACCTGTTTGAGGAGATCCGCCGGGCCAAGCGTGAAAACTACGAGAAGATCTATAGCAAGGGCGGTATCGAGGGCGACTCCGAAGCGGAGCTGCGCGAGGCCTTCGAAAAGCTCTACGACCGTTGCCTGCAGGACATAAACGAAGGAGACGAGTCCTCGTATATCTTTAAGCACCACATTTCTCGCATTGAGCAGCAGCTTTCCTACTACGATCGCACCTATGCATGGCAGGACGATAAGGACCAGGCGGTCGTGGATTACATTGCGAGCATGACGGACGGTTATTTCTGCGAACTTACGAGCAAGCTGTTCCCGGGATTGAAGTTTCCACACCGTACCTATATTAACGAACGGTAGTTCGTATATTTTCGGTATACTGTTAGCGGATAACGTATTTGATTGATGCACGGGATGGTTATGGACGACCTTTTTTCTGCTTCAACGCGCGAGCGTTCCTTTCAGAATGCGCCGCTTGCGGTGCGCATGCGGCCCAATTCGCTCGACGAGTATGTGGGCCAGCAAAAGGCTGTCGGTAAGGGCTCGTGGTTGCGTGCCGCGATTGAGCACGACGTGCTGTCGAGTGTGATTCTGTACGGGCCGGCCGGTACGGGCAAGACGACGCTGGCACATATTATCGCCAACCATACCAAGAGCGAGTTTGTCGAAGTCAGCGCCGTGACGGGCACCGTAAAGGATCTTCGCCGCGTGATTGACGAGGCCAAGACGCGTCTGAATACGTACGACCGTCGCACCATTCTTTTCATCGACGAGATTCACCGCTTTTCCAAGTCGCAGCAGGATGCCTTGCTGCATGCGGTTGAGAACCGTACCGTCATTATGATTGGCGCCACGACGGAGAATCCGTACTTCGAGGTCAACTCGGCGTTGCTCTCGCGCGGTCGCGTGGTGGAGCTTGAGCATTTAAAGGACGAGGATATCGCCACGCTTATCGAGCGCGCGCTCGAGGCGCCGCAGGGTTTGAACGGCAAGTTCTCGGCCGATGAGGATACGGTTAAGACCATCTGCACGCTGGCTGCGGGCGACGCTCGCTCGGCACTCACGACGCTCGAGCTTGCGAGCGAGATCGCCGTCACGCGTCCCGATACCGAGGGAACGCCGGCGCCGGCGGCGGGGGAGCGCTATCCCATCACTGTTGACGACGTGAAGATTGCCAATCCGCGCCGTGGCTTTTCGTACGACAAAAACGGCGACATGCACTACGACATCATCAGTGCGTTCATCAAGTCCATGCGCGGCAGCGACCCCGATGCCACGATCTATTGGCTCGCGCGCATGATCGATGCGGGGGAGGATCCAAAATTTATCGCTCGCCGCATTATGATTCAGGCTTCTGAGGATGTTGGCAACGCCGACCCGCAGGCACTATTGGTGGCGCATGCCGCGTTCAAGTCTGCCGAGGTCATTGGCTATCCCGAGTGCCGCATTAACCTGGCTCAGGCTGCGCTCTATGTGTGCCTGGCGCCAAAATCCAACGCGTGCGAGGCTTCGATCGATGCGGCGCTGGCCGATATTCATTCAAGTGGGCTGCGCGAGGTGCCCGGCTATCTTCGCGATCATCACCGTCCCGGCAGCGACGAATACGGTGTCTATAAGTATCCGCACGATTATCCCGAAGGCTGGGTCGATCAGCGCTATTTGCCCGAGGGGCTGGAGCGCGGTGCGTTTTGGCAGCCTGCCGGCCGCGGCTGGGAAGAGTGGCGCGTAGAGCAAAGCGAGCGCGATCGTAGCGGTAACGCGCCTAAGTAGGTCCTTGCCACCTCGCGCATTCCCTTTGGGTATCTTCCCCTTCTTTGGGGTACCATGAAAGTCGTCTGTATTTCGATTCCTTCGGGAGGCTTGTATGAGTCCCATTCAAATCGCCCTGCTGGTGCTTGCCATTGCCGGTGTGTGGGCTATCGTTGAGCTCGCGCTTACCCTGCGCAAGACCCGCAACGTCGTTGATTCGCTCGATAAGACCGTAAGCGATCTCAATAACACCATCGCCGAGGCTCAGCCTGTGGTGGCAAAACTCGACGGCGCTGTCGACGAGCTTACGCCGGCACTTGCCCAGATGGAGCCGCTCCTCAAGTCGAGCAAGACCGCCGTCGACGCCTTGACATCCAATCTCGTAGAGGTCGAAGCCGTGGTTCGCGACATTTCTGAGGTTACGGGCAGCATGGCTGATGCCAGCAATGTTGTGTCGAGCGTGACCGACTCTGCGGCCGGTGCCGTACAGAAGCTCTTTAATAAGGTGAAGGCTCCCGCGGCCGACGTCGAGCGCACGCTTTCCGCTGCCGCCGAAGCCGATCAGCCGACCGAGCGCGTCCTGATTGGCGAAGCCGGGGACGATGCCGCTGCTGGTGACGATGATGCACAGAAGCCTGCTGCTAAAGCAGCCCAGTATTACACCTACACGCCCGCCGAGACCTCCGAGGAGTCCTGCGATGAGTAGCGAAGCAACTTGCCCCATCACGCTGACTGTCGCCGGAGACCCGCGTCTGGCTCGCCTCGTACGTATGACGGCGGCTAATGTCGGTGCGCTGTGCTCCATGTCCGTCGATCGCATCGAGGACATTCGTATGGCTGCCGAGGAAGCCTTTATCTTTGGCTGCACGGCCGTTGATTCCGACGATATCTCGATCAAATTCGATGTCGACGAATCTCACGTGGGCATGACCTTTACCTTTGGCGACCAGGCGACTGTCGATGAGGATGACCAGGCTGCCGTGTATGCCGAGCTCATTTTGGCGAGCGTGTGCGATTCCTATGAAAAGACTGCGGCGCCCCTGACGCTTTCCCTCGACCTCAAGGCGGATATCTAATATGACCGATCGTTCCCGGAGCGGTAAGACCGCTTGGGACAAGGAGAAAACCCGCGAGCTGTTTCGTCGCTATAAAGAGACCGGTGATCCGGACGCACGCGAGCAGCTTGTCATGTCCCACATGAACCTGGTAAGGTTTCTTGCTAACAAATTTAAGAACCGCGGCGAGCCGCTCGACGACCTGATGCAGGTCGGATACCTGGGTCTACTCAAGGCAATCGACCGCTTTGATCCCGAGCGCGGACTCGAGTTCACCACGTTTGCCACGCCCACCATCCTGGGCGAGATCAAGCGTCACTTCCGTGACAAGGGTTGGAGCGTGCGCGTGCCTCGTCGTCTGCAGGAGCTTTCTGCCAAGGTTAACCAGGCTACCGACAAACTTACCAACGAGTTGCAGCGCTCGCCTAAGGTCGAAGAAATCGCTGAGTACCTAGACGTGACCGTCGACGAGGTGCTGGAGGCCATGGAATCTTCCTCGGCCTATACCTCGGTACCCATCGAGGCTCCCGGCGCGTCCGATTCCGATGATGCCCCCTCGATTCTCGACCGCTATGTCGATGACGACAATGAGCTCGATTTTACCGATGACCGCCTGGTGATCGAGGAAGCCATCCGTGATTTCTCGCCGCGCGAGCGTGAGGTTATCGAGCTGCGCTTTGTGAAGGGCATGACCCAGATCGAGATCGCTAAGAAGTTGGGTATCTCGCAGGTGCAGGTTTCGCGCCTGCTGCGCCGTACCCTTAAGAAGATACAGGACAAGATCGACCCCGACGGAGTGATGGCTCGTTCATGATTGAGCACCCCCAACAAACCGACCGCACGCTGCGCGATACTCGTATTCTGACGCTTCGCATTTGGGCTGTCGTCGGCTGCATTGTCATCGCAGCCGTCATCTTTAACCTTATGGGTATCCTGGCGCCGGTTATCGAGTTTCTCGCTGTCGGTTCCATCATCGCTTTTGTGATGTCGCCGATCACTAACTGGCTCGAGCATCACGGCGTCGGTCGTGGCATCGGTTCGCTCATCGCGCTGATCGTGGTTGTGGCAGTGCTCGTCGGCGTCGTCTGCATCCTGTCGCCTATTTTGCTCGGTCAGATTATGGAAGTCCTGAGCCGTCTGCCTGAGCAGCTTCGCGTTGCGGGCGGTGATCTCAACGAGATGATTTCGCACGCTAAGACGCTCAACAACACGCCGCTCAAGGAGTACTTGGACGATAATCTGTCCTCGCTGGTTACTGTGGCGTCCAAGTACGTATCGCAAATCGCCGCTGAGCTCGGTCGCGGCGTGTTCCCGCTGATCACCAACACGGCCTCGCAGCTGTTCGTAATCTTCCTGGGTTTGGTGCTTGCCTACTGGCTTGCCTGCGATTATCCCCGTATGCACCACGAGGTCTGTACCATCATCGGACAGGAAAAAGAGACCTCGTACCGCTTTATGGTCGCGATTCTTTCGCGCTCGGTCGGCGGTTATATGCGCGGCATGGTCGTGACGTCCATCTGCGGTGGCATCCTCGCCTTTATCGGCTTTACGCTCATTGGCCATCCCTACGCGGCACTCATGGCCATCTTTACCGGCATCATGCACTTGGTCCCGGTTGTCGGTCCCTGGGTAAGCGCGGCGATCGCCACGGTGCTCGGCTTTATGTTCAGCCCCATGCTGGCGTTGTGGACGCTCGTTGTGACCATGGTGGCTCAAAACGTCACCGATAACGTCATTTCCCCCAAGGTCATGCAGAGTTCGGTGCAGGTGCATCCCATCATGAGCCTGACGGCCCTCGTTATTGGTTCGGCACTTATGGGTCCCATCGGCATGGTCATCGCCATTCCGCTGTGCGCGGCCCTCAAGGGCATTTTCGTCTACTACTTTGAGAACGAGACCGGTCGCCAGCTCGTGGCATACGACGGCGCTGTATTTAAGGGCACGCCATATCGCGATGCCGAGGGCAACCCGGTCGCCGCCTACGACGCGCTTGGAGACGATACGTTCATTTACGAGTCCGAGCTCATCGGCAACGAGACCGCGCCCGAGGCCCAGGCGATGCCCAAGCCCGAGCTCGAGAATCCCTGGATCAAGCTCTCGGGCCTGCAGCCCGATGCGACGAGCTTTTTCAAGAATCCCTTCGCCAAGGACGATGACTCCAACTCGGACGACGATACCAAAACCGGCATCGACGGCTCCATGGACGATTCGGATTCCAAATAGGCACCGCTAGCGTTTCTTGAAGTTGTAAATGACAAGAAACGCGAGCAAAGCGATTGATAAGGGGCCGGCTACATAGAAAAAGAGAACGTCAATTGCGCGTAGAGTGTAATAAGCTTTATCGCCGGACATTACTGCATACAATACGTAGCCAAATGCTGGTTGGTTTGCGTACCAGCAGGAGAAAGCCAAAAGCGCTAAAAGTGCTACAACCAGAAGTGCATTCAGGACAAATCGTTTGCTTTTCATCGATCGCTCCTTCCGGGTGAATCTTATATGTAATTCTACAGTAGCCTTTTTCAAAGCATCGCATACTCCTAAATAACGTGCACTTTCGCTGTAGGGTCGGCTTTATGTCGGCCCTCTTTTTTGCACTTGCGCGGCGGGATGGTAATATCGTTACGTTTGAACTGTTTCGATGTGAAACCGAGGAGATTCCCTCTATGAGTGCTGACTACCCGTCAATGACTACGGCCGAGATCCGCTCCAAGTTCCTCAACTTCTTTGAGGAGCGCGGTCTTAAGCTCTATCCTTCTTCGTCCCTTGTTCCCGACGACCCCTCGCTGCTGCTTGCCAACGCCGGCATGAACCAGTTTAAGGAGTACTACCAGGGCAAGAAGACCATGAAGGAGATCGGCGCGATCTCCTGCCAGAAGTGTGTCCGCACCAACGACATCGACTGCATCGGCGAGGACGGCCGTCACCTGTCGTTCTTCGAGATGCTCGGTGACTTCTCCTTTGGTGGCGTCTCCAAGCAGCAGGCTTGCGCTTGGGCCTTCGAGCTCATCACCAAGGAGTTCAAGCTGCCGCTCGATCGCCTGTACTTTACCGTCTTTACCGAGGACGACGAGACCCACGACGTGTGGCGTTCTCTGGGCGTTGCCGAGGACCACATCTCCCGCCTGGGCGAGGACGACAACTTCTGGGCCGCCGGCCCCACCGGCCCCTGCGGTCCGTGCTCCGAGATCTACTTTGACATGGGCGAGGAGGTCGGTTGCGGCAGCCCCGACTGCAAGCCCGGCTGCGACTGCGACCGCTTCCTTGAGTTCTGGAACCTCGTGTTTACCCAGTACGACCGCCAGGAGGACGGCTCCATGCCGGAGCTGCCGCACCGCAACCTCGATACGGGCATGGGCCTGGAGCGCATGGCCGCCATCATGCAGCACAAGACCGCCAACTACGACGGCGATTTGATGCAGCACCTCATCAAGCTGGGCGAGGAGATCAGCGGCAAGATCTATGACGCCGACGATTACTCCGGTGCCAGCCGCTCCCTGCGCATCATCGCCGACCACTCCCGTGCCGTCGACTTCATGATCTCTGACGGCATCCTGCCCGGTAACGAGGGTCGCGAGTACGTCCTTCGTCGCCTGCTCCGCCGTGCCGTGTTCCACGGTCGCCTGCTGGGCATCGAGGGCGCCTTCCTGACCAAGTTCATCGACGAGGTCAACGCTCAGATGGGCGAGGCCTATCCCGAGCTGCTCAAGAACGTCGCGCTCGTTAAGGGCATCGTCGCCTCTGAGGAGGAGCGCTTCTCCACGACGCTGGACAACGGCCGCGTCTACCTGGACGAGGCCCTGGCAGCGCTTGCCGAGGGCGCCGTACTTCCGGGCGATGTCGCCTTTAAGCTGCACGATACCTTTGGTTTCCCCATCGACCTGACCGTCGAGATTGCCGGCACCGCTGGCCATGACGTCGATATGGACGGCTTCACCGTCTGCATGGAGGACCAGAAGGCCCGTGCTCGCGCCAATGCCAAGGGCGACGCCTGGGGTAGCTTCAACGACGTGTGGGTCGAGCTTTCGGACAAGGTCGCTGCGACTGAGTTCGACGGCTATGACAACGATGTGATCGAGGGCGCCAAGGTTGTCGCCATCGTGCGCAACGGCGTGTCCGTCGAGTCCGCTGCCGCGGGCGAGGATGTCGAGGTCGTGCTCGACCGTACCCCGTTCTATGCCGAGATGGGCGGCCAGCAGGGCGACGCCGGCGAGCTTTCCGCCGAGGGCGTTTCGCTGACCGTTTCCGATACCAAGAACCACAACGGCCTGTATGCCCACGTTGCGCACGTCGCCGAGGGCACGCTGACCGTCGGTGCTACCGTGACCGCCGCGCTCGACGCCGAGCGCCGTGGCTTCCTGCGCCGCAACCACACCGCCACCCACCTGCTTGACGCCGCCCTTAAGCAGGTCCTGGGCGAGCATGTCTCCCAGGCTGGCTCGCTGGTGACGCCCGAGCACCTGCGCTTTGACTTCACGCACTTTGAGGCCCTGTCCTCCGAGCAGCTCAAGGCTGTTGAGGACCTGGTCAACCAACAGATCTTTGCATCTAAGCCGGTCGTGACCCGCGTCATGGGCATCGACGAGGCCAAGGCCGCCGGCGCCGTCGCCCTTTTTGGCGAGAAGTATGGCGACGTCGTCCGCGTCGTTTCCGTGGGCGCCGAGGACCAGCCGTTCTCCCGCGAGCTCTGTGGTGGTACGCATGCTGCCAACACTGCCGAGATCGGCCTGTTCAAGATTATCTCCGAGTCCTCCACGGGCTCTAACGTCCGCCGTATCGAGGCCGTTACCTCTAAGGGCGCCCTCGACTACATGGCCGACCGCCTGGCACTCGTTGACGCCGCTGCCGCTGCGCTCAAGTGCCGCGTTGACGAGGTTCCCGCTCGTGTGGAGAACCTGCAGGCCGAGCTGCGCGAGACGTCTAACAAGCTCAAGAAGGCGCTGACCGGTGGCTCCTCCGACGCTATCTCCAGCGCCATCGAGGGTGCCGTCGAGCTCGACGGCTATAAGCTCGTCGTCGCTGAGCTCCAGGGCCTTGAGGCTGCTGACCTGCGCAACGTCTGGGATACCGTGCACCAGAAGGTCGCCGGCCCTGTCGCCTGCGTCGTTGCCAGCGTGACCGAGAAGGGCACGCCTGCGTTGCTCGCCGCCGGTTCCGACGACGCCGTGAAGGCTGGTTTCCACGCCGGCAACGTGATTAAGCAGATTGCGGGCCTGGTCGACGGTCGCGGTGGCGGCCGTCCCAACATGGCCCAAGCCGGTGGCAAGAACGCCGCCGGTATCGCCGATGCCCTCGCGGCCGCCAAGACCGCGCTCGGCGCCTAAGTAGTCGCTGTGGTCGCGCTCGCGCTGGACATAGGGGAGACCAGGATCGGCATCGCCGTCTCGAGCCGTGATGGCAAGATGGCGATGCCCGTCAAGGTGCTCCCGGCCGCCGAGGTTACCGGTATGGCCAAGACATTCCGTTACCTGGTCGAGGACTATGAGCCCGACATCCTGGTAAGCGGGCGTCCCCTGACCATGGCCGGCGAGCCTGGCCCCCAGGCCGAGCGCGCTGCCGCCGTAGCGCAAAAGATCGCCGACGAGCTCGATCTTCCGCTGGAGTTTGAGGACGAGCGCCTGTCCTCGCAAGAGGCCAAGCGTATCCTGCGCGAGCAGGGACTCAACGAAAAGCAGATGAGGGGCAAGATCGACATGATCGCCGCCAGCCTGTTCTTGCAGACGTGGCTCGATCGCAAAAACGAGGAGGTTTCGCATGTCTAGCGCTTTCGATCCGCGCCAGCCGAATCGTACACGACAGCCTGCGCCACGCCCTGTATCGTCCGGTCAGCGTCCGATGCAACCGACTCAGCGCGCGGCCCAACCCGCCGCACGTTCGGCGCAGCCCTCTTCTCGCCCCACTCAGCCCACTCAGCGTCCAGGCCAGCAGCCTGTTCGTCGTCCTGCTCAGCAGTCTGCTGCCCATACTGCCCAGCCCGCGGGCGGTTCCCGCTTTAAGCAGCAGGCTCCTGCCCAGCGCACGCAGGGACAGGCGCCGCAATCACGCTCCCACGCACATCATGCTCATGGCTCGCACGGCGTTGCTCCGGCCACGCGCTCGAGCTATAACACGCGCGCTCGCCGTGGTGCCCAAAAGAAAAGCTCGCCGGTGCCTATGATTATCGGTGCTGTGGTTGCGGCGATCGTTCTTGCTGCCATCGCCTTCTTCGCCGTACCGGCTGTCAAGGGCTTTTTTGCCGGTGAGGATGCGAAAGTCACTGCTGGCCAGCAGGTTACTATCACTATTCCCGATGGTGCCTCGGGTGACAGCATCGCTTCGATTCTCTCCGAGAACCATATCGTCGAAAATCCCAAGGATTATTACGCGGCGGTCAAAAAGCTCAACGCCGACATGTCGCTCAAGCCCGGCACCTACTCGTTCACGACGCTCATGGACGCGACCAAGGTCGTTCAGCAGCTCATGGAGGGCCCCAATGCGGGCTCCGATGCACTGACTATCCCAGAGGGCCTGACGGTTGACCAGGTCGCCGATCGCGTGGCCCAGGCGTACGACAGTATCTCAAAAGAGGACTTCCTCAACCAGGCGAAGGCCAGCAATTATGTGAACGACTATCCGTTCCTAAAAGGCGCTGCAAACGATTCGCTCGAGGGCTTCCTATTCCCCAAGACCTATTCGTTGGGTAAGGACCCGAGCGCCGATGATGTGATTCGCGCCATGCTCGATCAATTCAACACCGAGTACAAGTCGCTCGATTTTGCCGGTTGCGAGGCCAAAATCAAGGAGCGCTACGGCGTGGAGATGTCTGATTACGACATCATCAATCTCGCTTCCATCGTTGAGCGCGAAGGCCTCAACGCCGAGCAGCGCGCGCATGTCGCCTCGGTGTTCTACAACCGTCTTGCCGGCAAGCTCGATGGTCTGCGCTACCTCAATAGCGATGCGACCATGATGTATGTCACCGGCGGCGAGGTTACCGCCGACGACCTGCAGAGCGATAGCCCGTATAACACCTATAAGCACGAGGGCCTGCCGCCCACGCCCATCTGCTCTCCGTCACTCGAGGCGCTCAAGGCAACCCTTGAGCCCACCGACTCCGATGACCTGTATTTCTACATTACGCAGGACGAGGAGTATTTCTCTCAGACCTACGAAGAGCACCAACAGTCTTGGAATTAAACATGAGGATTTTCAGCCCCAAACGATATGTTGCCTCGGTCGACCGCATCGACCTTGATACCCTGTGGGCCGACGGCAAGCGCGCCATTTTGCTCGACCGCGATAACACCCTGGTGCCGCGTGATACCGAGCAGGTTCCCGCTGCCGTCTCGGCCTGGCTCGACGCCGCTCGTGCTAAGGGCTTTAAGCTGTGCATGGTGTCGAACAACTGGCATCGCGACCAGGTCATGAGCTCAGCACGCGAGCTGGGGCTCGAGGCCATCAGCCATGCCATGAAGCCTGCACCGTTTGCCCTTAAGGCCGGACTTAAGCGCTTGGGCGCCACGGCCGATGAGGCTGTGCTGATCGGTGACCAGCTGTACACGGACGTGTGGAGCGGTAATTTTGCCGGCGTCGACACGATCTTGGTAAAGCCGCAGGCAACTCAGGACCTGTGGTATACGCAGATCTTCCGTATCTTTGAGCGCCGGGCCCTGCGCGACCTTCCCTGCGAGGAATAGGTTTCGTCATGTCCCAGCACACCAAGCACGGCTGCGACCATATCTTCTTTATCGGGTTTTTGGGTGCGGGCAAATCGACGCTCGCACGCAACGTGGGCACGATGTTCAAGCGTCGGTTTATTGATACCGACCGCCTTGTCGTGCGCCGTTGCGGCAAATCGGTAACCGAGATTTTTGAAACCGAGGGCGAGGAGCGCTTTCGCGAGCTCGAAACCTCGGCGCTCCGTTCGCTCCAAAGCGAGCGCAGCTTGCTGGTTTCGTGCGGTGGCGGCATTGTCGAGACGCCGGTCAATATCGAGCTCATGCACCAGATGGGTACCTGTGTGTACCTCGAGGGCGATTTTGAGGATTCGATGCGCCAGATCCGCCGCTCCGACACGCGTCCCGATTTCCGCTCGCCCGAGCACGCGGCGCTGCTCTTTGAGCATCGCCGTCCGTTGTATCGTCAAGCTGCCGATCTTACCCTTGATATTCGCAACAAGTCCTTCGAGGACGTTTCCTACCTTTGTGCCGAGATGCTTTTGGAGCGTGGACTGCTATGATTCGCCGTCAACTTATCAATTTCCAAAACCGCAGTGTCGATGTCCGCGTCGGATTGGGCGCGTTCGAGGAGCTGTCGCGCATGTTTGCCTCGGCTGTGGGCAAACCCAAGCGGGCGATGGTGATTTGGAACAGCGCCACATCCGAGCGTTTTGGCGAGGTTGTCGAGCATGCGCTGGTCGACGCCGGTTTTGCCGTGTCTCCGCTTGTCCTCGAGGTTTCGCCTGCCGGTGCTACGCTGGCCGATGCCGATACCGTTTTTGGCGCCCTGTCGGCTAACGGCATTACCTGCGACGATCTCGTTGTCGCTGTCGGCGACGCGGCGACCTGCTCGGTCGTTTGCTGGTGTGCCAATCAGTGGTGCGGTCGCACCGAGTGCGCCTTGCTGCCGACGACGTTCGACGCCATGCTCACGGTCGCGACGACCATGAAGCCACTCGTCGCCTCGTCGGCGAATGCGCTTCCCGCTATCGCGTTCCGTCCCGAGCCGGGCTTGGTCGTGTGTGACCTCGACCTTGTTCGCGAAGCGGACCCCGAGGACCTCAAGCTCGGTTATGCGGTACTTGTTGGCACCATGCTTTCGAGCAGCAAGTCCCGTTGGAATCAGTTTACCGAGACCGTCCCCGAGATTCTCGCTGGCGAGGAAGTCGCGCTCGTCAATGCCGTTCAGTGGTCTCAGACTGCCCGCAAGGACGTACTGATGGCCACGAACCCGAGCGCCCGCCATGCGCTCGATTTTGGCAAGACGGGGGAGCGTACCCTGCGCGCCTGTTTGGGCGATGCCGCTTCGCAGGTCCCTGCCTACCAGCTGTTGTCCGAAGGTATGCGCTTTGAGGCGCGCCTAGCACATGATGCCTGCGACTTCGATATCGATTACGTCTTTGAGGTCGATGACTGCCTGGAGGACTTTGGTATCGAGGAGTTTGCCTTCGATCTGGAGCCCGCCGCATATATCGAGGAATTCCGCAGGCAGCAGTTTGTCCGCTCGAACCGCAGTATGTTGCCGCTGCCCGCGGCACTTGGCGCCATTCGTCTAACGAGCGTTGAGGACGAGGTTCTTGAGCGCCATGCTCACGCCTACTTGGCTTCTCGCAAAGAACTTCTCTAAGTTTTATTGACATCCATCGTCTTTCGTATCATGTTGAGGTGCGGGTTTTCATTCGGTTGCGGATCGCGTGCGAATCCGTCTTTCGATCGGGACCCGTCCCGCTTTTATGAGGACAACAAGAAAGGAATCTGCATGTCTGAGTTTGCTGCCGGTCCTGCCGGTCGTATCGAGCGCGTCCGTGCCCTGATGGCCGAGCGCGGCTACGACGCCATCGTCGTGCGCGACGAGGCCAATCTCCGTTGGCTCACGGGCGTGAAGGGCGTTTTCGATTACACCTTCGAGTTCCCTCACGCCGCGTTTATTACGGCCGATCAGTGCCTGTTCCACACCGACTCGCGCTATCTCAACAGTTTTGAGGAGAACACGCCCGCCGGCAGCCCCTGGGTCTACGACATGGACGAGGGCATCATCCCCGGCTGGGTCGCCGGCAAGATTGCGGCCAACAAATGCCGCGTCTGCGCCGTCGAGGATGACATGCAGATTAACTTCTACCAGGGTATTCAGCGTGGTCTGGAGGACCGCTCCGTTGCCTGCATGCTGCCGCTGATGCATGACGACATCCGCAAGATGCGTGCCATCAAGGATGCAGAGGAGATCGAGCTCATGCGCCACGCGCAGTCGATCACCGATGCCGCCTTCCAGCACATGCTCGGCTTTATTAAGCCCGGTATGACCGAGAAACAGGTCCGCAACGAGCTCGAGAACTTTATGTTCGCCAACGGCGCCGACAGTCTGGCCTTTGGCTCCATCGTCGCGAGCGGTCCCAACACCGCCAACCCGCATGCCGTCCCGAGCGACCGCGTGATCGAGAAGGGCGACTTTGTTCTCATGGATTACGGTGCGGGCTACTGCGACTACCGCTCCGACATGACGCGTACCGTCGTGATGGGCGAGCCCACCCAGGAGCAGCTCGACCTGTACGCGCTCGTGCGTCGCACCCATGAGGAGTGCGTCGCCGCCATCCATCCGGGCGTCGAGGGCAACGACATTTTCAAGCTTTCCAAGAAGATCATCGGCGATGCCGGCTATGGCGATTACTACAACCATGGTCTGGGCCACGGCGTGGGCATCGACATCCACGAGCTGCCTAACTTCAACCGCAGCAAGAATATCATCGAGGTCGGCTCGGTTATCACCATGGAGCCCGGCGTGTACCTGCCCGGCGTGGGCGGCGTGCGCCTGGAGGACTACGGCGTCGTCACCGAGAACGGCTATGAGCCCTTCACCAAGACCCCGCACGACCTGCATATTATCGATTGCTAAACCATCCATTTGGGTTTTTGGAGGCGGGGCGTCTGGATCGATTCGGGCGTCCCGCGTTCTCTTTTTATGCACTCGCCGCAGCCGGCGTCTGCAAGTGTATAATTTCGCTCGTATGTAATTTGGACGCTTGTGCGTCTCGCCAATAACAAGAAAGGTCGCTATGCCTACTATCTCTACCGCCGACTTCAAGAACGGCCTCGGTCTCCGCATTAAGGACAAGGTCTACACCATTGTCGAGTTCCAGCACGTCAAGCCGGGCAAGGGCGGCGCTTTCGTGCGCTACAAGACCCGCGACATCAAGAGCGGCCGCGTCGTCGAGAACACCTGCAACGCCGGCACCAAGTTCGAGAGCGTCATGCTCACCACCCGTGAGTTCCAGTACCTCTACAACGACGGCGCCGATTACATCTTCATGGACAACGAGTCTTACGAGCAGGTTCCCGTTCCCGAGGACATGGTGGGCGAGAACGCCAAGTGGCTGCGCGAGAACGACACCTGCCAGCTGCTCTTCGCCGACGACGAGCTCATGGGCGTGACCCCGCCGATGTTTATCGAGACCACCATCGTCCAGACCGACCCGGGCTTCAAGGGCGATACCGTCCAGGGTTCCACCAAGCCGGCCACCATCGACACCGGCGCTGTCATCCAGGTCCCCATGTACCTCAACGAGGGCGAGGTCATTAAGGTTGACACCCGCGACGGCAAGTTCGTCTCCCGCGTCTAGCAACCAACTCTTCTAGGAGGACTCATGCCCCAGGAAATCAAGATTGACGGCATCGGCATTTCGCCCGATGTTCTGACCGCCATCGTCTCGCGCGCCGTCACGGATGTCGAGGGCATCGCCTCCGTGGGCGTCAAGGACCTTGCCACCAACCTTGTCTCCATGATGCTTTCGTCCAAGGCCCCGGCTTCCGAGCCGGCGGTCGAGGCCGAGGTCATCGGTGACAAGCTCGCACTTACCGTGCGCGTCGTGGTGTTCTTTGGCTATCCGTTCAAGAAACTCGCCGAGGCCGTTCGCGCCGCCGTGGTTGCCGCCATCGACGCCCAGGTGGGCGTCGAGGTCGAGCGCGTTGACGTTTGCATCGACGGCCTCGTTTTCCCCAAGGAGTAACCTTTGAGCCTTAAGGTTTATCGCGGGCGTACGCTTGCCCGCAGTCAGGCGCTGCAGCTGCTGTTCCAGGCCGAGGCCACGGACAGCCCGCTCGAGCGCGTCCTCGAGGGCGATTTCCTGATCTCGAAGGGTCCCCTCGACCCCTATGCGCTGGAGCTGTGCCGCGGTGCCTACGAGCACATCGACCGCATCGATTGCGCCCTGCGCTCCGTCGCTAAGAACTGGGATCTTATGCGCATGCCCGGTGCCGACCGCAATCTGCTGCGCATCGCCGTCTATGAGATGCGCTTCCTCACCGACGAGGAGGTCTCGGACGCCATCGTGATCAACGAGGCTGTCGAGCTTGCCAAGGCCTATGGCACCGATCAGTCCGCGTCGTTTGTCAACGGCGTGCTGGGCAAGATCGCTCGTAGCGAAGAGCTGCCGGGCGAGGACCTGTATCAGGAGTTGCTGGCCGAGGACCGTGCCCGCGAGGAGGCCCAGGCCGCCGAGGCTGCTGCCAAGGTTGCCGCCGCTCAGGCTGCGGCCGGCGTCCTCGACGAGGACGCTGAGGTCGCCGAGGCCGAGACCGGTACCGTCGAGGAGTAGCCATGCCAGAGGGTTCCGTCCGCAACTTCGACGAGATCTCGGACCGCTTGGACCAGATCATCGCGACCGTTCGCTCCAAGGATACGTCCCTGGAGCGTTCGCTCGATCTGTTTGACGAGGCGATTGAGCTGGGCTCCCGTGCGGTCGACATGGTCGATAAGTTTGAGCTGACGCCTTGTGAGGCCGATAAGCTTGAGCAGGAATACGATGAGGATGCGGCAAATGAATCCAAGGATAGCCAGGCCGCGTCTCCGGATACGAATGGTTGATGGCATTCATGAAACGCGTGCGTCTTGATGACGAACTGATTTCACAGGGCATCTGCGCCGATCGCGCGGATGCCCTTCGCACTCTTATGGCCGGCTTGGTCTCGAGTGGCGGCGAGCGTTTGACCTCGCCGGGCCTTAAGGTGACGCCCGGCTTGCCGTTGCACGTGAAGGGTCGTATTCCCTACGTGGGGCGCGGCGGGCTCAAGCTCGAGGGTGCACTCGATGCGTTTGGGATTGATCCGACGGACCTTGCTTGCCTCGATGTGGGCTGTTCCACGGGCGGCTTTACCGATTGCCTGCTCAAGCGCGGCGCCGCCACAGTCGTTTCGGTCGATGTGGGTCGCGCCCAGTTTGATTGGTCGCTGCGCCAAGACGATCGCGTGACGCTCCATGAACGCACCAACGTGACGCAGCTGCCCGAGCTCGGCTACGGCGGCTCTATCGACCTGGCGGTGTGCGATGTGTCGTTTACGAGCATCGCGAATATCATCGACGCCGTGCTGGCGTGCCTGAAGCCTTCGGGTTCGTTTTGCACGCTGGTAAAGCCGCAGTTCGAGGCGCCGGCTGCGCTGGTGGGCGAGGGTGGCATCGTGACCGACCCTGCCGTCCGCCGCGATACGCTCGTGGCGGCGATTGAACTCTTTGCTGCCAAGGGCCTGTTCCCGCTCGACGTGTGCGTGTCGCCCATCCATGGCGCCAAGGGCAACGTCGAGTTTTTCCTGTACGGCACGAGGTTTGCCCCCGGCGAACGCACCGACGATGAGCTGCAATCCCAGGTATCGGTTTTGAGCGAGAAAGCTGCAACGCTATGAAGGTCTTTCTGGTTCCCAATTTCTACAAGCAAGAAGCGGTCGAGAGCGGCCTGATGCTCGAGCTTTGGCTTTCGCGCCAGGGCTACGAGGTCGCATGGGCTGCCGACCAGCGCTCCAAGATCCAGAGCACGCCCGATGTTGACGATGCCGACCTGGTCATTACGCTCGGCGGCGACGGTACGCTGCTGCGTGCCGCCCGCATTCTCAACTACCGCGAGATCCCCATTTTGGGTCTTTCCTACGGTCATTTAGGCTTTTTGACGGCCGCGAGCCCCGAGGAGCGCGACATTTTGCAGGTCGTGAGCGATGCCCTGTCCGGCGAGCTCCATGTGAGCCGCCGCGCCACCATCGCCGCTGATATCGTCTCGGTGCGCGAAGACGGCACGAAGGATGTCGTGCGCACGTTTGCCCTCAACGATATGGCGCTTACGCGCGGGCCCCTGTCCGATATGGTCGAATTTGACATCACGGTGTCCGGCCATCATATCGACCGCCTGCGCGGTGACGGCGTCGTCGTTTCGACGGCGACCGGCTCCACCGGCTACGCGCTTTCCGCCGGCGGCCCCATTGTCAGCCCCGATTACACGGGCATGGTCTGTGTGCCCATCGCTCCGCATACCATTCAGGCTCGCGCCTTTTTGACCTCGCCGAGCGATGTCGTGGAGATCTTTATGTCCGATGACCGCCCGAGCGTTCCGGCGATCGCCATCGATGGACAGTTTATTACCTGCGATGGCACGGTCGAGAGCGTGGCTGTGCGCCGTGGTCCCGGCGATGTGCTGCTGCTTGATTATGGTCCCGAGAGTTTCTATAACTCGGTGAGCCGCGTGTTCTACGGAGTGCGTCATGATCGATGAGCTGCAGGTTTCCAACATTGCACTCATTCGCGAGGCGACGTTGGTTCCGAGCACGGGTCTAACGGTTCTGACTGGAGAAACCGGCGCCGGTAAGACCGCGCTGCTTTCGGCACTCAAGCTCATTTTGGGCGAGCGAGCGGATTCGTCGACGGTGCGCGAGGGCGAGGCGCTTGCCAGCGTCGAGGCGCGCCTGTTTGATGGCCCGCACGACACGGAGGGCTTCACCGTGCAGCGCAGCCTTTCTGCCGAGGGCCGCAGCCGCGTAAAAATTGACGGCCGCATCGCCAGCGTGCGCGAACTTTCGGAGCGCGTCGGCGTGATGATGGATCTTTGCGGTCAGCACGAGCACCAGCGCCTGCTCGACCCGGCGCATCATGTTGCCATGGTCGATGCCTGGGCAGGGCGCCCGGCACTCGAGGCGCTCGAGCACTACCGTGCTTGCTTTAAGGCATCGCGTGCGGCTGCCAAGGAGGTCCGTCGCGTCGAAGAGGCCTCGCGTGCGCAGGGGAGTCGCGTCGAGGAGGCGCGCTTCGCCATGGAGCGCATCGCCGAGGTCGACCCCAAACCGGGCGAGTATGAGGAGCTCGAGGAGCTGCTGCCGCGCTCCGAGCATGCTGAGGTGTTGGTGGCCACGGCCAACGATGCCCATGCATCGCTTGCAGCTGAAGGGGGAGCGCTCGATGCCGTGAACAGTGCCGTGGCGGAGCTTTCCCGCATGGCGACCGTCGACCGCAAGCTGGGCGACATCGCCGATGCGCTTTCGGATGCCTGCATCTCGCTCGAGGATTGTGCCAACGAGCTGCGCGCCTATCGCGATGGGGTCGCTTTCGATCCGCGCGAGCTGGCTCGTATGCGCGAGCGTTATTCCGATCTTAAGGGTTTGCTACGTCAGTGGGGACCCACCATGGGCGATGTCTTTGCCATGCGCGATCGCTCACAAGAGCTGTTGTCGCTGGTCGATGATGGTGATGAGCGGATCAAGAAGGCTCGCGAGGCGCTCGGGTGTGCCGAACGCGAGCTTTTTGCTGCTGCCAAGGCGCTTAAACGCGTGCGGAATACCGCAGCCCCTCGCTTTTGCCACGAGGTTGGCCGTCAGATGGCGCGCCTGGAGATGGGCGACGCCGAGCTCGTTTGGGAGTCGCGCGATCTTCCGCGTGCCGAATGGACGCTGGCGGGGCCTTCGAGCTATGAGCTTTTGTATCGCAGTGGTGCCGGATTGACGCCGCGCCCCCTGCGCCGCATTGCGTCGGGCGGCGAGCTGAGCCGCGTCATGCTGGCGAGCAAGGTCGTTCTCGGTAACGCGGACGGCGTGGATACGCTGGTGTTCGACGAGGTCGATGCCGGTGTCGGCGGCTCTACAGCACGTGCCCTCGCGAGCGTGCTGGCAGATCTCGCCGCTACGCATCAGGTGATTGTCGTAACCCACCTGGCGCAGGTCGCTGTCATGGCCGACAAACACTACGTGGTGAGCAAAGAGCCCGGCGACGTTCCCCAGACGCATCTGGATGAGGTGGCCGGGGACGCCCGCATCGCAGAGATCGCCCGTATGCTGAGTGGCGATCAATCTGAGGCAAGCCTGGCACATGCCAAGCAGATGTTGGAAGAGGCTCGAGGTTAGAACGAGCTGACAGTGTTGGCGGGGACAAAATATCAGCAATTGTTGTACCGCCACTTGCTTGTCTGGCCCGACCGTCAAAAACTATGCCGGTTTACTACGATGAATCGGCGTAGCTCGAGCACAGCTAAAATTGTAAAAAGAAAACCGCAGGTAGAACCCCTGCGGTTTTCTTTTAAAACACGATGTGGTCGCATATTCCGATTTCATCGTAGTAAACCGGCATAGTTTTATCGGAACGGTACATAACGTCCCCTGATAAAACCTACTCCACGACCTTATCCGGCTGGATGAGCTCCTCGTAGTAGCTGATATGCTCGCGGGCGTCTTCAATCTCGGGCAGCAGGAAGTTGTAGATAACCTCGATGATCATCGTGGCACTCATCTTGGAGAACGCAAAGTCGCCCGTGGTGAGCAGTGCCTCGTGGTTCACAGTATTAAAGGTGTAGTCTGCCAGGCGAGCAAGCGGGGACTTGCTGTCGCTACTGATGACGACAACGGTGGCGCCACAGCCGCGAGCCGCTTTTGCCATGCGATTCAGTCGACGCGACTTGCCGGAGTTCGAGATCAGCACGATGACATCTCCGGGGCGCAACGTGAGCGCAAAACCAATCGAGGTCTCGCTGATGGTGCTTGCCATGCAGCGTAGGCCCAGCTGCGAAAACTTAAACGTCGCGTCGAGCGCGACGGCGTTGGTGTTGCCTACGGCTGCAAACTCGATAGCCCCTGCGTTCTTAAACGCGTGCACGACGGCTGTCAGCGTGTCGTGATCAATGCCATCGATAGTCGCATTGAGTTCGCTGACCTTGGCAGCGAGAATATTCTTGAGGCTCTGCTCCATATTGTCGAGCGAGACCTCGTCAGTGAGGCCTTCATTGCGCTGGCTTTCCAGATCGCGCGCTAGTGAAAACTGGAAACTGCGAAAACTGCCAAAACCCAGTTTGCGGCAGAAGCGCGAGACGGTTGCCTCGGAGGTTGCGGCGGCGCGCGAGAGCTGGGCAGCTGTCAGGCGCGGTGCCTCGGACTGATGCTCTAGGATATAGTCGACAATGCGCTGCTCGGACTCGCTGTACCCCCTGTGAGTGCTAATTAGGGAGAGTGCGCTCTTGCTGCTATCGGACATGGGATGGCTCCTGGCTGGCATAAAAATCGGACTTGTTTAGTAATGTCGTAGTATAGGGGCATTTTCAATTACAAGATACACCTTGCCGTTTCAATAGTTGATGGTAAACTTTCATCGACCGTTTACGGTAATGAAAGAACCTTTCACCGGAGAAATGAGCTGTATTTCTTCTCGTCTAAGCGGTGACTTGGTATCTTTCAGATGTGGAAAAACGCGCATCGAAGCGCGTGTAGGGGAGCGCCTGCGGGCGCAGTACTCAAGAAGGAGGGACACATGGCTAAGTTTGACATCATCGCCGCCACCGGTTGCCCGACCGGCATCGCGCACACCTTCATGGCGAAGGAGGCGCTGGAGAAGGCAGCTGCCGAGCGCGGTCTGACCATTAAGGTCGAGACCCATGGCCAGGTCGGTGTCGAGAACGAGCTCACCAAGAGTGAGATCGCTGGTGCCAAGGCCGTCGTCGTCGCAGCCGACAAGGATGTCCAGGCGGAGCGTTTCGCTGGTAAGCCCATGGTTTCCGTTGGTGTTTCCAAGGCTCTGTCCGTCGAGGCTGCCGGCAAGCTGATCGACCGCGCACTCGCCGCCAAGGGCGACGATACGGTTGCCGCTGCTGCCGATGTCGAGGATGAGGTCGAGGAGAAGGAATCCATCGGTCACATCATCTATAAGCACCTCATGAACGGCGTCAGCCACATGCTGGTCTTCGTCGTCGCCGGTGGCGTCCTGACCGCCGTTTCGTTCCTGTGGGGCATCACGTCCTTCGATTCGACGGCTGCCGACTACAACAGCTTCGCCGCTATGCTCAAGATCATCGGCGGCATTGCCATGAACCTCATGGTTCCCGTGCTTTCCGCCTACATCGCCGAGTCCATCGGCAAGCGCCCGGCACTCGTCCCCGGCTTCGTCGCCGGTATGATTGCCATCCAGGGTCTGCCTGTTAACGCCGATACACACATGATCGATGCTGGCGGCACCGGTGTGGGCTTCGGCTTCCTGGGCGGCATTGTCGGCGGCTTCCTTGCCGGCTATGTCATCCTTCTGCTCGAGAAGGTTTTTGCCAAGCTGCCCAAGAACCTGGACGGCCTCAAGGCCATCTTCCTGTACCCGCTGTTCTCGACTGCTATCGTCGGTTTGGTCATGCTCGGCATCTCCGGCCCCATGGCTGCCATCAACACCGCCATGATGGATTTCCTCAAGGGTCTGTCTGCCTCTGGCGCTGTTGTCCTGGGTCTTGCTATCGGTTGTATGTGCGCCTTTGACATGGGCGGCCCGGTCAACAAGGCTGCTTACGTCACCGGTACCGCTATGCTCACCGAGGCTCTGGCTGCCGGTGTCGGCACCGACACCTACAACTTCGGCACCAACTTCATGGCTGCCGTCTCCGCCGCCTGCATCGTTCCGCCGCTGATCACCACCTTCGCCGTCATCGTCGGCAAGAAGTACTTCAGCCAGGAGGATCATGACGCCGGTGTCGTCAACCTCATCCTTGGCTGCACCCACATCACCGAGGGCGCCATTCCGTTCATGACCAAGAACATCTGGCCCGTCATGCCCATCATGATGCTCGGTTCCTCTATCGCCTCGATCCTGACCATTATGTTCAACGTCCACGATCCGGCACCCCACGGTGGCTTCCTGGTCCTGCCCGTTGTCGAGAACGGTCCGCTGTGGGTCCTCGCGATCCTCATCGGCGCCGTGGTCGGTGGCATCCTGTTCGTTGCCTTCAAGAAGTATGACTTCGAGAAGAACCAGAAGGCCGCTCCTGCCGCTCCCGCTAAGCCGGTCGAGGCTCCCAAGGCCGCTGCCGTCGAGGCCCCCAAGGCCGAGGCTGCCGACTTCGTGAAGGTCGAGAACGTTTTTGTCGCCGAGAACTTCGCTTCTCGTGACGAGGCCCTTAGCTTTGTCTCCAACCAGGCCGTCAAGGCCGGTGTCGCTGGCGACGCCGATGCCGTGATGAACGCCTTCCTGGCTCGCGAGGCCGAGGGCACCACGGGTATGATGGAGGGCTTCGCTATTCCGCATGCCAAGTCCGATGCCATTACCGAGGCCGCCGTTATCGTCGTCAAGGACGACTCTGGCGTGACCGGGTGGGACACCATGGACGGTGCTCCCGTCAACGTGGCTATCGCCCTGCTCATCCCCGGTGCCCAGGCCGGCACCACGCACCTCAAGATCCTGTCCAAGGTCGCCGAGGCGCTCATGGACGAGGGCTTCCGTGCCACCGTCAAGGGTTCCACCGACGCCGCCGAGATCGCCAAGACGATCAACGCCCGTCTGGTCTAATCCCGCAACTCGCGAGTAACATCGCCCCTTGTATATAAGGCGGAGACTCCACCAGGAGTCCCCGCCTTTTTCTATCCCTCTCATAAGTTGCGGTGAAATAGGGACTGTTTAAACGATTCAACCCCAAATCCAGTCCCTATTTCACCGCAACTTAGAAGAAGGGGATAGCGCGGCCTGTCTATCGGATCGTCCGTGCGGACAAATATTCAGCCAGAATTCCGTTCGCACGATATTGCTCTGGACCGATCGAGTTTTCGCAGCTTGCTCGCCCACAGAGGGCCGGTCGCGGCCTGTGAGATTTATCGCGAGTTCCGCACGAGCCGAAGAGCACTTAATGTGCTCTTCGTGCGAGCAGGACTGTAGAGCAGGAAATCTCACAGGCCGCGACCGGCCCTCTGTGGGCGAGCAAGCGGCCAGCAACGACATCCGTCCAATAATTCGTGCGAAACACAATGAAAAACAGTTTGATGTGAGTTAATATAAACAACGTCGTGAGTATGGCTCCTGTCGCATGGCTGACAGGGGTTAAACACAAAAAAGGAGTCAATTATGGTTTCTGAGAAGGCTACCCTCGTTAATCCTCAGGGTCTTCACATGCGTCCTGCTGGCCTCTTCGCCTCCACCATGGGCAAGTACGCCTGCGACGTGACGGTCGTCACCCCCGAGAAGGAGGTCAACGGCAAGTCCCCGATGGCCCTCATGGCTGCTGGTATCCCCTGCGGCACCGAGGTCGAGGTCAAGTGCGACGGCGCCGACGAGGCCGAGGCTCTGGCTGCTGCCATCGAGCTCATCAAGAGCGGTCTTGGCGAGTAGAACTCAAACGGGTCGCATGTTGAACAATTAAGTTCATACTTGGGGGCGCAGTGACCTGTATTAAGGTAGCTGCGCTCTTTTGTCATGGATATGGCAAAACGCTTTATCACATGACACGGAGAGAGGAATGGGAATGTATCAGGGAGTCAACGCATCCGAGGGTATCGGTATCGGCACCGTCATGGTCGCCGTCGATCCCGACTTGACGTTTGAGCCGCACGAGGTTGCTGATTCGGCAGCAGAGAAGGAGCGCTATCAGTCCGCTCTTTCGGTTTTCTGCGAGAAGACCCAGGCTCAGGCCGACCACATGAAGGAGACGGTGGGCGAGGCCGAGGCCGAGATTATGAGCGGTCACATTGTCCTTGCTCAGGATCCGGGCATGACTGACGCCATCAACGCCGCCATTGACGGCGGCACCTGCGCTGAGCAGGCGCTCATGGACACCTCGACCATGTTCGAGAACATGTTCCTGTCCATGGACGACGAGATGTTCCGTCTGCGCGCTGCCGACATCGCCGACATCCGCACCGGTATTCTTGCCGAGCTGCTGGGCAAGGAGGTCGTTGACCTCTCCGTCCTGCCCGAGAACACCGTCGTTGTCGTGCACGACCTTACGCCGTCTATGACCGCCACGATCGATAAGGCCCACGTTGCCGGTATCGTCACCGAGACCGGTGGACGCACGTCGCACTCCGCGATCATCGCGCGCGCCCTCGAGATTCCGGCTGTCCTTTCGGTTTCCAACAGCTGCACCGCGCTGCGCAACGGCATGACCGTTGTCGTCGACGGTGGCAAGGGCATCGTCGAGGCCGATCCCGACGAGGAGACGCTCGCCGCCTACACCGCCAAGGCCGAGGCCTTCGCTGCCGAGAAGGCGGCCCTCGAGGCTTTCCGCGGCAAGCCGTCCGTGACTGCCGATGGCATCAAGAAGATCATCGCCTGCAACATCGGTAACCCCGATGACGTGCCCAATGCACTCGATCACGACGCCGAGGCTATCGGTCTGTTCCGCTCCGAGTTCCTGTTCATGGACTCTGCCGAGCTTCCTTCCGAGGAGGAGCAGTTCAACGCCTACCGCAAGGTCGCCAGCGCGCTCAAGGGCGCTCCGGTCATCATCCGCACGCTCGATGTTGGTGGCGACAAGGAGATTCCGTACCTGCACATGGTCAAGGAAGACAACCCCTTCATGGGCTTCCGCGCCGTGCGTTACTGCCTGGCCAACCCCGACCAGTACAAGGTCCAGCTCCGCGCCCTGCTGCGCGCCAGCGCCTTCGGTGACGTCAAGATCATGATCCCGCTCGTCACCTGCGTCGAGGAGGTCTTGGCCGTCAAGGAGCTCGTCGAGGAGTGCAAGGCCGAGCTGACCGAAGAGGGCCGTAAGTTCAACGAGAACATCGAGGTCGGCATCATGGTCGAGACGCCTGCCGCTTCGCTGCTCGCTGACCGTCTGGCCGAGGTCGCCGACTTCTTCTCCATCGGCACCAACGACCTGATCGGCTACACCATGTGCGCCGACCGTGGCAACGACACCATCTCCAACCTGTACCAGGTGTACTATCCCGCCGTGCTCCGCTCGCTCAAGAACATCATCGAGAGCGGCGTGAAGGCCGGCATCATGGTCGGCATGTGCGGTGAGGCCGCTGCCGATCCGCTGCTCGAGCCGCTGCTGATCAGCTGGGGCCTGGAGGAGTTCTCGATGAGTGCTCCGTCGATCCTGCGCGCCCGCAAGACCATCAGCCAGTGGACCAAGGCCGAGTGCGACGAGCTCGCCGAGAAGGCTCTCGCCTGCAACACCGCCGCCGAGGTCAAGGCGCTGCTCGAGTCCGCAGCTCGCTAATTTGGTATCAGAGGTAACCGCGTGGTTGGAATGGGCCGGCCACGCGGCCCTCACATATACAGGGGGTACTGTAAATGTTCTACACGCTAACCGCTAATCCGGCTGTCGACATGACGGTTTCGAGCTCTCCGCTCGAGCCCGACGAGAACGTCCGCACCGGCTCGGCCAGCTACACGGCCAACGGCAAGGGCCTCGACGTGTCCTTCGCCTTTAAGAAGATGGGCGTCGACACCGTCGCGCTCGGCTTCTTCGCTGGCTTCACGGGCAAGTTTATCGTCGAGGAGGTCATGAACCTGGGTTGCCTGTGCCGCCCGGTCTGGACCGACGGCATCACGCGTATCAACACCTACGTCAACGATGGCCAGCACGAGTACGGCATCCTGAACCCCGGCGCCCCGATTACGCCGGAGCATCAGAAGGAGCTCTACAACATCCTGGACACCGCGGGCGATCTTGAGTGCCTGATTGTCTCCGGCTCCGTGCCTCCCAAAGCTACGCCCGACTTCCTGGCTCAGGTCATGGAGCATGCTCAGGCCCGTGGCGCCGACGTCGTCCTGGACCTGTCCTCCGAGAAGCTCAAGGAGCTCGCTCACAAGAAGCCGCTGCTCATTAAGCCGAACCATCACGAGATGAAGGCCATCTTCGGCGTGCCGGTCGACACCGACGACGAGGTCCGCGTTGCCATGAAGCTCGCCCACGACGCCGGCGTTCAGAACGTGCTGCTCACCCGTGGTAGCCGCGGCGACGCTTACTTCTCTAACGGCGAGGACATCTGGTACGCCAAGCGTGAGTTCAACATCAAGCTGGTCTCTTCTGTCTGCGCCGGCGACTGCACCCTCGCTGCGTTCCTGCACAAGTGGTACAGGGATCGCGACAACGTCGAGGAGGCCATGAAGCTCGCTATGGCTACCGGCGCTAACGTCGCTGAGTCCGTCGGCATCGGCGACTTCGGCCACGTCGATGAGTACAGCAAGCGCGTTGCTGTCCGCAAGCTCGATCGCAAGTAAGCGAAACTCATTATTTTCGCGTGCATGGCGCCCCGGTTTTGGCCGGGGCGCCATTTTTGTATATTGTGGGCGAGCGACAGGACAAGGACCCTGTTTCTTTTGCCCGTCATCCCGTCGCCCTGCACGCGTTCTACACCGTTCGCCGAGTTGCTATGGTCTTTTCCCGAAGCGTGGAATATACTTTCACTAACACGTTGCCTTGTGAAAGGAACTTACATGATTTACACGCTCACTGCAAATCCCGCCATTGACTACAACATTGCCTGCGATGGTCTTTCCGCCAACACCGTCACCCGCACGCGCAACGCGGTCTATACGCCCAACGGCAAGGGTCTTAACGTCTCGTTCACCCTCGATCACTACGGCGTCGACACCACGATCCTGGGCTTTTTTGCCGGTTTCTCGGGCGAGTTCATCGTTAAGGGCGCCGAGGCCCTGGGCGTGCCCGTCAAGCCCGTGTGGACCGACGGCATCACGCGCGTCAATGTCTTCCTCAACGCCGGTCCCGACACCGAGTACAACATGGTCAATGCAGGCGCTGCCATCAATGCTGCCAACGAGCAGGAGATGTTTGAGCTCATTGATTCGCTCGAGGACATGACCTGCCTGGTCATTAGCGGCTCGCTGCCCCCCAACACCTCCGAGGGTTTCCTGGCCGAGGTACTTCGCCGTGTTAAGGCAAAGGGTGCCGAGTTCGTGCTCGATATCTCGAGCCATCAGCTGGCCGACCTCATTGCCATGGAGCCGTTGCTCATTAAGCCCAACGACGATGAACTGCTCGACATCTTTGGCATTAAGGTGAGCGGTGGCGACGACGAGTCCGTTAAGGGCGCGATGGCCGAGCTGCATGCCAAGGGCGCTAAGAACGTGCTGCTGACCCTTGGTGGCGACGGCGCGTACTTCTCCAACGGCGAGCACATCTGGTTTGCCAACCGTACCTTTGAGGTCAAGGTGTTGTCGACCGTCTGCGCCGGCGACTCCTCGCTCGCCGCTTTCCTGTCCGTGTGGCACGACGCCCCCGAGCGCGTTGAGGACGCCCTGCGTCTCTCAATGGCCACCGGCGCCAACGTGGTGGAGTGCGCCGGTCTGGGTGATTTTGCCAATGTGGACGAATATAAGAAGCACATCGAGGTTCGCCAGGTCTGCTAGTTCCGGCGCCTTGCCTGAATAGTTCGATTAATTCGCATCCGTCTTAGACCAGGACGGATGCGTTTTTGTTTATGGGACTTGCGTGTGCAGAAGAGGCTGTTTCTTGCTAGACTTCTTGCAGATACAATCGATAGCCAATTTGATAGTCGCAGGAGGCCATAGCTATGTGCAATGTTTCGCTCAACGGTACGCAGCCCTCAGATGCCTCCATCCGTGTCCTGCGTGCGCTCGAGGCAGCCGGTCTTGAGGCTTGGTACGTTGGCGGTTGGGTGCGTGATGCCCTGATGGGGCGCCCCAGCCACGATGTTGATATGTGCTGCAGCGGCTTGTGGCAGGAGTCCAAGGCGGCGCTCGAGTCGGCTGACATTGCCGTGGTTGAGTCGGGCATTAAATTTGGCGGCATCACGGCCATTTGCGATGGCGAGCGCATTGAGGTCACGACGTATCGCCTGGACGGTTTTTACACCGATGGCCGCCATCCCCAGAGTGTGGAGCGTGCGGCTTCGCTTGAGGACGATCTGGCGCGCCGTGACTTTACCGTTAATGCCATGGCTTGGCATCCCGATCGTGGTCTTGTCGACCGCTACGATGGCCAAGGCGACCTTGAGCGTAAACTTATCCGTGCCGTCGGAGATCCTAAGCGTCGCTTTAACGAGGACGCGCTTCGCATGCTGCGCGCGGTGCGTTTTGCCTGCCGCTTGGATTTTATGATCGAGCCTAAGACCAAACTGGCGCTTGCCGAATGCTCGCCGCTGCTTGACGCCGTGGCACGCGAACGCGTGGGCATTGAGCTCGAAGGCATTCTTTCGACCGGTCATGGGGGAGACGCGATGCTGCGCTACCCCGAGCTTATTTGTGCCGCTGTGCCTGAGCTTGCGCCGGCTCGTGGGTTTGACCAGCGCAGTGTCTACCATGCCTTTAATGTTTACGAGCATATCGCTCGTGTGTTGACGGTGGCAGGGGAGCTGGCGCTGTGCGATGGCGTGGAGCCTTCGCCGAGCTTAATGTGGGCAGCGTTTTTGCATGACGTCTCCAAGCCCGATTGCTTTACGGTTGACCATGCGGGCAGCGGCCATTTCTACGGTCATCCCGAGCTTGGCGCCAAGAAGGCGCGCGCCATTATGGATCGTCTGGCGCTTTCGCACGATTTGATTCGCGACGTGTGCCTGCTTATCAAGTACCATGACAAGCCGCTGCGTCCCGAGCGATCCTGCCTGCTCAATATGATGTGCGCGCTTTCGGGCGAGGGCGTCGACACGCCGCGCCTGATTGACGAGCTCATGGACCTTAAACGTGCCGATACGCTGGGCAAGGCGCCGTCGTGCTTCTATTACGTCGAGACGATCGAGGAGATGCGTTCGCTCGCCCACGACCTGCTTGAGGCGGGGGAGCCCTATACGCTCAAGATGCTTGCCATCAACGGCGGCGACTTGATCCGCGTCGGCGTCAAGCCCGGGCCGGAACTGGGGCAGCTGCTCAACGCCGCCCTCGACGCTGTGATCGAGGACAATGTTCCCAACGAGCGCGAAGCCCTCCTGGCTCACCTGCACCTTGGATAATCATCCTTCGGTTCCGTCCCAAATGAGCTACCTATTTGACCTGCGTGTTTCATAACCTCACGACAAAATCTGAGCAATTTGGAATTTCTTCTTGCGCTCGCGTTTTTTGTCCCGTATTATATTTCCTTGCAGCACGGCAGTGCAGATGTTATGTGGCCCGTTCGTCTAGCGGTTTAGGACGCCGCCCTCTCAAGGCGGAGATCACCAGTTCGAATCTGGTACGGGCTACCACTTCTTTTCTGCTGAGGCTTATGGCCCGTTCGTCTAGCGGTTTAGGACGCCGCCCTCTCAAGGCGGAGATCACCAGTTCGAATCTGGTACGGGCTACCATGTTTAGATACCCGGTCTTCATTTAGAAGGTCGGGTTTTTTAATGCATGCGAGCTGGTCTGTTAATCCCATTTGCCTCATAGCTTTACGTTTTGCTCATCTCCCATACGGGTACAATAGGCCAGATACTTTGACGGTCAGAAGGAGCCTCATGACGGAGTCCTCTCAGCATGCGCCTAAGCCTCAGGTTGAGGTTTCTGGCGGCGATGACAACAAGAGCGCGCGTCGCGGCGCTATCTTCATCGGCGTTGTGATGATTGGCTATATCGTCTATCTGGTCGTGACCGGGCAGATGGGGCAGTTTTGGGCCGCTATGTCCAGCGTTCAGATGCCCTGGCTCTTTGCTGCATGCTTTTGTATGTTTCTGTATCTTGTTTTTGGCATCGTGGCGTACGCAATTGCCGTTTGGCTCGACCCCGATTCGCCCGTCGGCATCCGCGACCTCATTTCGGTCGAGGCGAGCGGAATCTTCTTTGGCAACTTGACGCCCATGATGATGGGCTCTACGCCTGCCCAGATTTACCGCCTGACCAAAGCCGGCCAAAACGTGGGCGAGGCAGGTGCCACGCAGTTCACGCGCTTTATCGTGTACCAGTTTGGCCTGGTGGCATGGGGCGCCATTCTGCTGCTTGCCCGCATGCCGTTTTTCGCCGAGCGCTATGGCGACATGACGCTGCTGTGCGTCTTTAGCTTTGGCGGTCACTGCTGCATTCTGCTTGGCATTTTTGCCGTCGCGCTCATGCCCAAGACCGTCACGCGCGTCGCGCACTGCATCATCAATTGGCTCGAGCGAATGGGCGTCTCGGCTACAAAGATCGAGGGCTGGCGCACCTTTGTCGATGGCGAGATCTACTCGTTTTCCGAGAAATTCAAACTTTCTGCCGGTCATTTTTCGTCCATGCTGCTCACGGTCGTCATCACTATGCTGCAGCTTGCGTTTTTCTACCTGGTTCCGTACTTTTTGATGCTCTCCTTTGGCCACCACGAAGTTGACTTTTTCTCGGTCATGGCCGCGAGCGCCTTTGTCCAGCTGCTGAGCTCCGCCGTTCCGTTGCCCGGCGGTACTGGTGGCGCCGAGGGTGGCTTCGCACTGTTTTTGGGTCACTTTTTTGGCACGGCCTCTACTGCCGGCTATCTACTGTGGCGTCTGATCACCTTTATCGCGCCGACCATTTTGGCTGCCCCACTGCTGGGCCTTAAGAGTGCTCACAACGAGAGTATTCATGCGCGCTGGGACCGTGTGATGCGAAAGTTCGGACGCACGCCTCAGGCGCCCTCTGCGCCCGTTAAGGCACATCCTGCGTCCCAGGTTACCGTGGACCCCAATCAGCGTGCTCAAAAGGCTGCTGTGGCCTCTAAGCCGGCTCGCAAGACCTACGTTCGTCAGACTGGCGACGGCATTCGCGTTTCCCCGGCGGCGCTCAATAAAAAGAAGCGGCCCTAGGACTCAGTGGGCGAGTCGTGCGTTCTTGATGACGCTCGTCATTGCGATGTGAGTTGTAGGATAATCCTCTTACGTTGATTATCTCCCACATGTAGAGGACTTACAGGTGGGCTGTTGACATGAAGGGGACACGTCTATGGCTACCACCAAACCGCGCCTTGACCGTCGTATCGTCCGTAGTCGCAATGCGATTCTTTCGGCGTTTGAGCGACTGCTTATGGAAAAGCCCCTGGCCGATATTACGGTGAGCGCTATCGCGCGCGAGGCAAATGTCGACCGTAAGACCTTCTACGTGCACTTTGGCACGGTCGACGGCTTGCTCGACGCCATTGCCGTCGATGTGGTCGAGATGATCGTCGATTCAGTCGAGAAGACGCTTTCCTCCATGGGCGGCGACACCAATGAGCGCGCACTTGGCGCTGCGGCGTCCTTTTTCAAGACCGTTAACGAGGCGCTGTGCAACAACCTGGTGCTTAATCGCCAGTTGATCGAAAACATTCCGCTTGACGACTTTATGGCTCGTCTGCGTGTGCCGCTTGAGCACGAGATTGCCGAGCGCGATCTGCTGCCCGAGGGTCTAAAGGACGAGATGTTCGATTACTACCTGGCGTTTTTGCTGTCCGGCATTATCGGCATCTATCGCACGTGGGCGTTGTCGGACGGCTCGGTTCCCATCGAGCGCGTCTCGGCGGTCGCCAACGACCTGACGTTGAATGGACTATCGAGTCTGGAATCTCGTTTCGAATAGCACTAGCGCCTTATCCCCCCTGAGTTGCGGTGAAATAAGGACTGAATAGGCCTTTTAACAGCTTAAAGGGGGTGCGGACAGAAAGTTGGACCGTGAAGCGGTCCGGACTGGAGGTTCGCA
>CALJPV010000063.1:0-40783 GCA_937980385.1 uncultured Collinsella sp.
CCCGACAGTGCCTGGAAGATACTACAACACATGCGCCGCCGGGACCAGGGCCCGCAACGGCCACGTGCCCCCACATCAGCCCAGCGGCCTCAACCAACAACGGCCCCATCGCAGGCCGCTCGCAGCAGCGTCACCGCAGGCGGGGGCCGGGCTTAGCTTTCAGAACACTCCGCAGACCAGTGTGGCGCCTTGTCCGCGGCTCCGAAGGAGCAGGACAAGGCGCCACACATGGTCGAGGACGTTCTGAAAACTAAGCCCGGCCCCCGCCGGACAGGCCACACTACTCGCAGAGCAGCTTAGCGATCTGGACGGCATTGGTTGCCGCGCCCTTACGGATTTGGTCGCCGCAGCACCAGAAGGTGATGCCGCGCGCGGCCTCGGGGTTCGAGATGTCGCGACGCACGCGGCCGACCCAAATCAGGTCCTGGTCGGACGTGTCCATCGGCATGGGGAAGCGGTCGTGTGCATCCTCGGCAGCCATATCGTCAACCAGCTTGACGCCGGGAGCAGCAGCCAGCGCAGCACGGGCCTCTTCCACCGTAATATCGCGCTCAAACTCGAGCGTAATGCTCTCGGAGTGCGAACGCAGCACGGGCACGCGCACGCAGGTGCAGTTCACGCGCAGCTCGGGCAGGTGCATGATCTTGCGGCCCTCGTTTTGCAGCTTCATCTCCTCGGAGGTAAAGCCCTCCTCCTTGACGCCGCCAATCTGCGGAATCAGGTTGCTCGCCAGCTGGGCGGCAAACGCGCGCGGCTCGGGAATCTCCTCGCCGCGGCCCAGGGCGGCCAGCTGAGCCTCGAGCTCGGCCATACCGGGAGCGCCGGCACCCGAAGCCGCCTGATACGTCGAAACGATCATGCGCTTCACGCCGGCGAGCTGATGCAGCGGCCACGTGGGAACCAGGCCGATAATGGTCGCGCAGTTGGGGTTGGCGATAAGGCCGTGATGCCACTTGATATCGTCGGCATTGATCTCGGGCACGACCAGCGGCACCTCGGGATCCATGCGGAAGGCATGGCTGTTGTCGACCACGACGGCGCCGCGCTTGACGGCCTCGGGCAGTAGCTCCTTCGCGATGTCGTCGCCGGCGGCTCCAAGCACAATGTCACAGCCCTCAAAGGCCTCGGGACAAGCCTCTTCGATCACGATCTGCTCGCCGCGGAACTCGACGGTCTTGCCCGCAGAACGCGCGCTCGCCAGCAGCTTAAGCTTGCCGACCGGGAACTCCTGCTCGTTGAGGCACTCGAGCATCTGGGTGCCCACGGCTCCCGTGGCGCCCAAAATAGCAACCGTGTACTGTTTCATGCTTCCCCCTTTAAAGGTTTTGGCTTTTGCCCGCACGCCGAGCAGGCTGATTATTGTTGCCAGTGTATACAAGAACGGGGCGGACACGAAACCCGCCCCGTCGAAACGAAACCGAAACGAAACGCCCCGCCGTAGATTTTTGGCACTTGTCCCAAAAATGCACCGGGACGGCAGCTACCTGCGGAGCGCGGCCAGGGCGGGATCGACCGGTGCGGGAGCCTCCAAGTCGGAGACCTTCACAATGCCGTTCTCGTCGGAGAAGGCACGGTAAATGGTCCGAATCGCCAGGTCGAAGTCCTTCTCCTCGACACCGATAATGATGTTGATCTCGTCGCAGCTCTGCGAAATCATACGCACGCTCACGCCGGCCTGGCCAAGCATGCCAAACAGGTGGCCCGAGATGCCGGCACGACCGCGCAGGTTGCGGCCAACGGTAGCGATAAGCGCCAAGCCCTCGACAACCTCGATCTCGAGCGGCTCGACCTCCTGCTGAATGTCGCTCACGAGCGAGTACAGCGAGTCGTGCACATCCTGCTCCTGCACCACGGCGCCAAAGCGGTCGACACCGGTAGGCATGTGCTCGACGGAAACGTCATAGCGCTCGAACACCGAAAGCGCACGGCGCATAAAGCCAACACGGGGCTTGGTGCGGTCGCGGGCAACGTTGATGGCGACAAAGCCGCGCTTGCCGGTCACGCCGGTAATGATGGGCTCTGCCTCGCCCTCGTCAGCCGTCTCGCTAATGATGGTACCGGGGTCCTGCGGCGCATTGGTGTTCTTGATGACCAGCGGAATGCCTGCCTCGCGCACGGGGAAAACGGCCTCCTCGTGCAGGACGCTTGCGCCCATGTACGAAAGCTCGCGCAGCTCCTCGTAGGTAACGCGCGCAATGGGCTGAGCCTCGGGAACAATACGCGGATCGGCAGAATAGAAGCCCGAAACGTCGGTCCAGTTCTCGTACAGATCGGCGCCAAGGCACTTGGCCAGGATCGAGCCCGAGATATCGCCGCCGCCTCGATCGAGCAGCTTAATCTGGCCCTCACGCGTCGCGCCGTAGAAACCGGGCATAACAAAGCCGCCCTGCTGGCCGTACTCCTGCACCAGCTCGGAGGTACGGTTCATGCTGAGCGTACCGTCGTGATGGAACGCCACAACCGTCGCGGCGTCCAGGAACGGCAGGCCCAGGTACTCGGACATCAGGCGAGCGGTGAAGTACTCGCCGCGGCTCACAAGCTCCTCGGTGGAGTAGCCGCCCGAGCGGGCGCGCTCGGCAAAGGCTGCGAACTCCTCGCGGATGGGATAGGTGAGCTCCAGCTCGTCAGCGATATCAAAATAGCGCTGGCCAATGTCCTCGAGCAGTTCCTCGCACGAAACGTGATACTTAACGTGCGCGTTAACCAGGTAGAGCAGGTCGGTCACCTTGGTGTCGCCCTTAAAGCGGCGGCCGCAGGCAGAAACCACCACAAAACGGCGAGCCGGGTCGGCATCGACGATGGCCTTGATCTTCTTGAAGTGTTCGGCGTCGGCGACCGACGAGCCGCCAAACTTGGCAATTTTTATCATGGCGTGGAGGTTACCTTTCTAAAAGCCTCTGCAAACCTGTTTTGCGCGCTCTGATACCATGGGTTCACCGATTGGGACCAAGGTATCCGAGGAGCACTGTTATATGGGAACTTATCATAGTACACGAGGACGCACTTTATCATGCTCAAGTAAGGTGGCAATCCGCACCGGCATAGCTCCCGACGGGGGTTTGTTTGTCTCGGACGAGCTTGGCACCCAGCAGGTCGATATCAGCTCGCTTGCTCATAAATCGTACTTTGAAATCGCTCAAAATGTGTTGGGAATGTTACTGAACGATTACACGGACGAAGAAATTTCGGCGTGTGTCGACGAGGCATACCGCGGCACGTTCGCGAGTGAAGAGGTCACGCCTCTCGTCAAGCTCGACGCAGCACCGGGCACCGACGCCCCTCAGACCTATGTGATGGAGCTCTTTGGCGGCCCCACGAGCGCCTTCAAGGACGTCGCCCTGCAGATGCTCCCCCGCCTCATGGCCCGCACTTCCGCCAAGGACGGCGGCGCCGAGCGCATCATGATCGTCACCGCCACGTCGGGCGACACGGGCAAGGCAGCACTCGCCGGCTTTGCCGACGCCCCGGGTACGGGCATCACCGTCTTTTATCCCGAGGGCAAAGTCAGCCGTGTGCAGAATCTGCAGATGTCCACACAGGAGGGCGACAACGTCGCCGTCTGCGGCATCCGCGGCAACTTCGACGACGCCCAGAGTGCCGTCAAGCGCATCTTTGCCGATAAGGAGCTCGCCGAGCGTTTGGATGCCGCCGGCACGGTGCTTTCGAGCGCCAACTCCATCAACGTCGGCCGTCTGGTACCGCAGGTCGTCTACTACTTTGCCGCCTATGCGCAGCTGTTGCGCGCCGGCGCCATCGAGGCCGGCGACGCCGTGGAGTTCTGCGTACCGACCGGCAACTTTGGCGATATCCTGGCCGGTTACTATGCCAAGCGCATGGGTCTGCCCGTCGCCAAGCTCATCGTCGCGAGCGACAAGAACAACGTGCTGGCTGACTTCCTGACCACCGGCGTCTACGACCGCAACCGCCCGTTCTTCACGACCATCTCGCCTTCGATGGACATCCTCATCAGCTCTAACCTGGAGCGCATGCTCTACTTCCTGTCCGATGGCGACTGTGAGCTCGTTGCCGGCCTTATGGAGCAGCTGGCGCGGACTGGTCGCTACGAAGTTCCCGCCGACCTGCTGGCAAAGATTCAGAGCGTCTTTGGCTGCGGTTGGGCCAGCGAGGACGAGGTCCGCGCCGCCATCAAGAGCTGCTGGGATGCAAACGGCTACGTGATCGACCCGCACACCGCTTGCGGCTATCACGTCTTCGAAAAGGTCGCTCCCACCGAGGGCGCCAAGGCTCGCGTGCTGCTTTCGACCGCCAGCCCCTACAAGTTCCCGCGCGCCTGCTGCGACGCCCTGGGACTCGACGTTCCCGAGGACGACTTTGAGGCTATGCACGTGCTCGAGCAGGCAACCAACACGGTTGCCCCGGTCCAGCTCGCCGAGCTCGAGTCCAAGCCCGTCCGCTTCGAAGACGTCTGCGACGTAGCCGACATGGCCAACTACGTAGAGTCTGCAGCAAAAAAGATGGCTTCCAACTAAAACCCCTTATTAAGCGCCGGCGAAAGCCGGCGCACCTTCTTTCATCAGATAACCCCCGGGATAATGACGAGCTGACATGCGGGTCTGCCTGTTTAGTTCGTCGCGAGTTCCGCACGAGCCGGAAAGCACTTAATGTGCTTTCCGAGCGAGCCAGGACTGCCCGAGCAGCGAACTAAACAGGCAGACCGCCCAGGAGATTCCCATGATCAAAATCACCGTCCCCGCCACCAGCGCGAACCTAGGCATTGGCTACGACACCCTCGGCATGGCCGTCAGCCTCTACTCGCACTTCACCTTCGAGCGCGCCGACAAGCTCACCATCACGGGCTGCCCCGAGGAATTCCAAAACGAGAACAACCTGGTCTACGTTAGCTTTGTGGATGCACTGGCCGCATGGGGCGAGCCGGCCTTCCCCGTCGCCATCGACATTCAGACTGACGTTCCCGTCGCCCGCGGCCTGGGCTCCAGCTCCACCTGTGTCGTCGCCGGCATTATGGCCGCCGCCGCGCTGACAGGCCACACCGTCGACCGTGCCGAGCTCGTCCGCATTGCCACCGAGGTCGAGGGCCATCCCGATAACGTCGCCCCCGCTATCCTGGGCGGCGCCGTCTGCTCCTTTACGCCGACCGATTCGCTCCCCCAGTGCCTGCGCTACGAGGTGAGCGATCGCCTGCGTTTTATTACCGTGATTCCTCCCTACGAGGTGCATACGAGCGAGGCGCGCAAGGTCGTGCCGCAGGAGGTTCCGCTCTCCACCGCCGTATGGCAGATGGGCCGCATCGCCGGCATGACGCGCGGTCTTGAGTCCGGCAACCTCGACCTGATTGCCGCCGCCAATGACGACCGCATCCAGGAACCCTATCGTCGCCGTCTGATTCCCGACTACAACGCCGTGCGCGACACCTGCCTTAACGGCGGCGCCAAGACCATCTGGATCAGCGGATCGGGCTCGACCCTTATGGCTGTGACCGACGACACCATCGTGGCAAAGTTCCTGCAGGTCAAGCTGCGCGAGCAGTTCCCTAAGTGTGATACGCATATTCTGACATGCGACACCGAGGGCGCTCAAATCGAGTACCTGTAGACATCGCCGATCGGTCTGTCCGGGCCACCCAGGGGCATCCCCTTAAAAACGTCCTCGCACTTGAGGCCCGCTTATCCTGCTCCTTCGGAGCTGCGGATAAGCGGGCCTCGTGCTGCGGATTGTTTTTAAGGGGATGCCCCTGGGTGGCCCTATGGCAACGTGGCTAGCGATGTCTACAGGGACCCACGCTTTGAAGGGGCGCCGGGCTGAAATTATGGCTTTTTATTGATAGGGGCTCTTGCTAGATTAGGGCACTTATTAGAGGCAGGCTTCGGCGATGCGGCGCTTGAGTTCGTCGATGCCGGTGCCGGTTTGGGAGCTTGTGATGATTACGTTTTCGGCCGGGACGTTGAGTTGCTTTTTGATGGCAGCTGCCTGGCGGGCCTGCTGGGTGCGGCTGAGCTTGTCGGCCTTGGTGAGGCAGACGATAAAGTTGAACTCGTTGCCCTGCAGGTAGTCGATCATGTCATGGTCGAGCTTACTGGGGTCATGGCGAATGTCCACTAGCGACACAACCAAGTTAAAGCTGCGCTCGGAGTCGAAGAAGTCGCCGATGAGCTCGGCCCAGCGGTCGCGCTCGGCCTTGGAACGACGGGCGAAACCATAGCCCGGCAGGTCCACAAAGTGCACGTCGTCGGCCTCGAAGAAATTGATGTTGCTCGTCTTGCCCGGCGTGCTCGAAACCTTCACCAGGTTCTTGCGGCCAAAGAGCTTGTTCATAATGGACGACTTGCCCACATTTGAGCGGCCCACAAAGCTCACCTCGGGACAGGTGGACTCGGGGATCTGCGAAACCTTGCCATAGCTGGCAACGAACTTGGCAAGCTGGTAGTTAATGGAATCGGCCATGGACACTCCTTGGTCGTAGGATCTTGCAAAAAACGCGCTATTGCGCAGCGGCAATGCGCCGAACGATATCGAGCGTGATATCGCTTGCGGCACGCGCATACTCGAACAAATCGAACTCGCGGTCGCAAATCGCATCATACGCCTCGTCACAATTATCGCTGATAGCACGCAGCACCAGGCAATCGACACCATTTTTGGTTGCGACATGGGCAATTGCAGCGCCCTCCATGCCGACACAATCGGCATGCGTCGCCTCGATGGCATCATTGCGCATAGCGGCGCCCGTCACAAAGCGGTTACCCGTGGCAATCGTGCCGACCAGGAACTGCTTTGCGCCCTCGTTCGAAGCGGTCGCATTTGTCGAAGCATCAACAAACCCACGCTCAGCAAGCACATCGGCGGCAATATCGACCAGCGCAGGCGTCGAGACAAACTCCTCGAGCCCCGGTGCAGACTCGGCGATAAGCGCGGTATCGGTATCTAGATAGCGCAGGCATTTGCCAATGACGACATCGTCGATATGGAGCTTGGGATTCAGGCCACCTGCGATACCAGAAAACACAACTGCCTGTGGAGCATACTTGCTAATGAGGTGCTGTGTTGCGGCGGCAGCGTTTACCGTGCCCATACCCGCCGTCGTGGCGACAATCGACAGGCCGTCGAGCCCGCCGGTCACAACGTTCAAGCCCGCCTCCTGTACCATGCAAACGTTGCTCAACTCTTCCTTAATCTGCATGATCTCTTTTTCGAGCGCACCGATAATCGCGATGGTAGCCATGCCATTCCCCAAACCTATACGAAATTCTCAACCACGGTATGGTACCAGCATTTTGTTTGACCTCGTCAAACGAACACGTTAGGCCAGCGCAGTTCGCGTATCAAAGAATATCTTAGCAATCGCAGCCACCAGCTCGCTCGAGCGATCGCTCCATGGCATCGATGCCATGATGCTCATAATGTAGGTGTCGCCATCGACATCGATGAGGCCCGCATCGCATGTCGAATAGCAACCATCCTCGCTAATCCAGCCGGCCTTGTTGCGCACCAGGGCTTGGTCGTCCGCAATGCCGTCGCGGATAAAGGACCGGGTCGTAGAGGCCAGAAGATCCGATAGCCATTGCGACGTCTCGGTATCACGGTTCAAATACTCGCTCATCTCGCGCCACAACTTGGCCGAGGTGCGCGGGCAATAGGTGGGAAAATCGCTCATCGGATCGAGTGCGGTATCGTAATCGATGCCAAGACTGGCAATCCAATCCTCGTAACCGACACGGTCAAACGCCGCGCGTAACGCAATAAACGAATCGTTGTCCGAATTAACGACCGCGGCATCGATCAGGTCGCGCACCGTCTGCCAACCCATGTTGTAGCCACCATAGGTGCCAAGGGAATCATCGAGTGAAACCTGACCCGTCTCGACCAGAGATTCGCAGATGTACAACGCATAGAGCGCCTTGTAGCTACTCGCGCCGTAAACCTCGACATCGGGGTTATACGTCACGCCCTTGCCGCTTGACAGGTCGTAGAACACCACGCCCACATCGCCTAGCTCCTGCGCCCGACTCAGGACATCCTGGAGCAAGGCAAGGCTCTCATCCTCCAAGGTAGGAGTCTTGTTATCTACCAACGAGAAGGTCTGAACGGTATCACCCGAAGGGATATCGTTGAAGTCTGCCTTCGAAAGTTTCGTCTTGAGATCTGCCGACGCTTTGGACTTTGAAACCTTCTCGTTTTGCGTCTGTACCGTTGACGCATCTGAGTGTGCCATTCGCTCCGACGCATAGGTTTTGGCGGTAATTCCGAGGATAATAACCGCCAACGTTAGCATCCCAATGGCGGCAATCTTCGTCACGCGGATGCGAACGTCAGCAAGGCCACGCGAAGGCGTGCCCTTCGTCTCATATCTGCTGCTATGCTGCGGCATATACTCGTCCCGCGATGCGTTGTTTCGCACGTGGTCTCCTGACTGCTACCGTTCATATACGAGCAGCATAATACCGAGCAGGCATTTCTTTCCAAAGATATTCAGCGGCGTTTAAGGCGTCTTTAAAGAAACCACAAGCGTATTTATCCAAATGGCGCGATTCTGTTGCGCATCTCCGCCCAAAACGCAGTTGCGGTGGAATAGTTCCTATTTGAGCGGCATAAGCCGAAAAACAAGAACTATTCCACCGCAACTTGACGGGGCTCTTTGGCAATCAACTTGGTGCCCAGGGGCACTCATTTAAGTCTGTCCCCAATGAGTGCCTTTGGGGAGCGAATATGGCTCGCTAGCCGATGGCGTTTTTGAGTTCCGTGCGGCGCTTTTTCATGCCGGTCATAACGGCATTGCGCAGCTCGGGCATGCGCGCGGTATCCATCTGGGGCACGCCCTCGAGCTTATAGGGAATGCCCAGTTGCTCGTACTTGACGACACCCATCGTGTGATACGGCAGCATCTCCAGGCCGACCACGTTATGCCACGGGGCAATCAGGCGACCGAGCGCCTCGCACTCCTCCACCGTGTCGGTAATGCCCGGCACCACCACGTGGCGGATAACGACCTTAATCTTGCGACGGGCAAGCTCATCGCCAAACGCCAGAATGCGTGCGGGATCGCAACCGGTCAGCTTTTTATGCTCGACGGGATCGGCGTGTTTAATGTCGAGCAGCACCATATCGGTCTCGTTGAGTACGGCATCGAACTTCTCGGGGTGGTTGGGATCGAACGCATAGCCGCAGCTGTCGAGGCAGGTATGCACGCGGCCATCGGGATTGTTGTGCATTGCACGGAACAGGTCGGCCAAAAACTCGGGCTGCAGGAGCGGCTCGCCGCCCGAAACCGTAATGCCGCCGCTGCGGTAAAACTCATGGTTGCTCTGGAACTCGTCCATGAGGTGCTCGACAGTCACCATGGTGCCGCCGTTAACAGACCAAGTATCGGGATTGTGGCAATACGCGCAGCGCATGGGGCAACCTTGGACAAATACCACAAAGCGAATGCCGGGACCATCGACCGTTCCCATCGTCTCGATCGAATGCACGCGACCCAGGGCAAACGCAGAGTCCTCGGGACGAGCGTCCACACCCTCGAGCGTCATCTCAGCCATTCCCGCTACCTTGCCTCTCTTTGGTTTTAGTTACATAAATGCCAGAGCCATTCTAGCCCATACGCTTGCGTTTAAACGTCTCGGGCCAGAGTGGCATGCTTTAATCTGCCCCCTACCGCCATGGCAGGGACCTATATCGATCATATGGCTGCTGAGCACTCGCGAAAACGAGAAAAAGTTCGTCTGCAGCCTTTACGCCTTGAGCGTGAGCACCGCACCGAAGGCGGTCGGGCCGCAATGGCTCGAGATGACGCCGCCAACCTGAGTCCAGGTAACGTCCTCAAAGCCCAGGTCGTGCGCATAGACTTCCATGTCGTCGCGCAGCTCCTGGGAAAGGCCCACCGAATACGCCAAGCCAATGTGCGAGTAATCAATATCACCCTTTGCAACCATGTGGTCAATAAAGGCGCGGGCACACTTAAGCATAGAGCCACGGAACTTCTTGGTCGCCACAAACTTGCCGCCCGTCACCTCAATGCAGGGCTTAATCTTGAGCAGATGGGCGCCTAGGAACGCGACGTTGGACAAGCGACCGCCCGCCTTAAGGAAGGCAAGGTCGGTAGGAACAAAGCCCAACAGCACGCGGTCCATGACGGAGTTCGTAAATGCAAAGATTTCGTCGACGGTGGCATCGGGGTGAGCCTCGATGTATTTGGCGGTCTCGACGGCAACAAGCGACTGGCCCACCGAGACAAAACGCGTGTCCATGGAGTAGACGTAGTCGCGACCCTTGGCGGCAATCTTAGAAGACTGGTGTGAGCAGGTCGTGGCCTCGGAATACGCAAGGTGCAGAATAGTCGCATCGGGCTGCTCGGCATGGATGCGATCGTACACGTGCGCAAAATCTGCCGGCGCGCAGCCGCTGGTCTTGGGCATCACGCCAAACTCGTTGCAGCGCGAATAAATCTCGAGCGGATCGATCGAGCCGTCCTCGACGGTCTCGTCACCAATCGTGACATGCATAGGTACGCGCACGATACCGTAGCGTTCGCAGAGCTCCGGCGTCACATCCGAACCAGACTCAACCACGATTACGTACTTGCCCATTATCATCACGACCCATCTCAACATTGGCTTTTCAACACATGGCACGCGCCGCCGCACTGTTGCACAACGGCGGCAGAGCGCCAAAGAGACGCCGCCCCTTGCACACAACAAAGGACAGCGTCTCCCTGGAAAAACTCCGTGCTAATCTGAGATTCTACACGGTTTATTACTAAGTGTTACTTACTCCGCAAACGGTCGCTATACGCGATAAACGGTAGTTCGCTGCGGCAACTGCGACACATTCCGCCCAGCAAGTCCAATCGTGCTCCACACACGGTTAATGCGCGAGGCGGTAGAAATTCATCGATGCCGCGCCCTCGGCGTGCAGCTCCATCGCCGGAACCGCCGGCGAATAGGTACGGCTCGTAAGTGCCGCCTCGCCGCCATTTGCAAAAATCTCGACCATCGTAGTGTCCGAAAGCACGCGCAGGTCGCGAAGCTCGCTGAGCTCAATCGACCTCTGGTCGCGCCCATAGCCTTCGTCACCCATGTCGAGGGTAAGCATCCCGTCTGCATAGCGCACAAAGACACCCTTGCGGATTTCGAGCTCGACCATCTTGGCGCCCTCGCAGGAAACCACAAGATCAAACAGGCGGCCCGGCTCCTCAACGGTTTCACCGCCTATCGCGCGAACGCAGTCACCGCGCATCCTCTCAATCTCGTGCGCCGGCCGCTGGCAGAGCTTACCATCGCGTATGCTCAGCTCTCGCGGCACCGTCAACGCGCACTGCCACCCGCGCGCCACCGTCGGGTTTTCTGCCGTCGCGTCGGGGCAACCCGACCATCCGATCATCAAACGCCGGCCTGCAGTATCCTCAAAGGACTGCGGAGCATAGAAATCAAAACCGGCATCGACCATCGGGGGCATGCCCTGCCCGACGATTTTAAAGCTCGGCGCCTCCCAATCGGCCTCGATGGAGAACCACACGCACTGATGCGGATTGCGGTAATGCCAACCATCGGCAGGCACACCCTGCGGACAGCAAACGAGAATAAGCTCGCCATCGAGCTCAAACAGATCGGGGCACTCCCACATAAAGCCAAACTTCTCGTCCAACTCAATGCGCGTCGCATAGCTCCAGTCCTCAAGATTGCGCGAGGTATAGACAAGCACGCACCCGCGATCGTCTTTCGTACGAGCGCCGAGAACCATGTAGTAGATACCGTCGTGTTCAAGGATCTTGGGGTCGCGCACGTGCGTACCGATATCGTCGGGGTAATCGACCGGCCCAACAGCTATGCGCTTCTCGCCCAATTCGTCGGGATTCTCGGCAACCATATGAATCTGGTTTTGCTCACGGCCCGTCAACACGTAGTCGTAATCATCGCGGTCAAAATGCTTAACGTTGCCGGTATAGAAGTAGTGAATCTTGCCATCACGTACAAAGGCAGAACCAGAATACGCTCCACTCGAATCCAAATCGGAATCGGGGAACAACACGGGGCCGCGATTCTCGTACGTCACAAAATCCTTTGTCGTCAGATGGTTCCAAAGCACTGGACCGCCATGCGCAGCATCGAACGGATCGTATTGATGATAGATGTGATACGTATCACCAATCTGAACCAAACCGTTGGGGTCGTTGAGCCAGCCAAGCTCAGGCTCCACATGGAACAAAAGCCTATCGGGGTCGGACGCGATGCGAGCCGCCGTCTCATCCTGTCCGGCTCGCCACTGCTCATAGTCCGCGCGTGTCACCTTATTTTTTTGATTAAACATCACCATTGGCCTTCTCGTCTATAGGGAAGGACGCTCGACTCACATGAGCCGAACGCCCTTCCTCAAATGGACTTATCAGCACGTTACGCTGAAAGGATCAACTAGAAGCTGACATCGAAGCCAGCGCCAGCGCCCTCTTCATCGGTGGTCGGAACGCCCTTTGCCTTGTTGTAGGCAAAGATCAAGACGATCGGCACGATAAAGGCGATGAGATTGCCAGCCACATACCACACGAGAGTCTCGGGCGTAACGATGAGCAGGCCAAGCACACCGGTCAGACCCTGACCGATAGCGCGCACCTCAAAGAACTTCACGAAGGCACCGCCGCAGCCTGCACCGATGCATGCGCAGATGAACGGAATGATCGAATAGCGCATGTTTGCAGCAAAGATAGCGGGCTCGGAGATACCGACCAGCGTCGGGATAAAGGACGACATGCAGATGTTGCGCTCTTTGGAATGCTTCTTATGAATGAGGTACATGCCGATGGCGCCGCCGCCCTGGGCGATGATGGAAACCGACCAGATGGCCTGGATGTAGTTGAAGCCAGTCGTGGCAACGAGGTTGGCCTCGATACCCTGGATGAACTGATGCGTACCGGTAACGACAAGCGGCTGCAGGAACGCGGCGAAGACAAAGGCACCAAAGACGCCCATCCTGTTGTACAGGATGTCGATCACGCCGGCGAGGACGTCGCCGATCAGATTGCCGAGCGGGCCGAACACGGTGAACAGGGCGACGTTAGCAAGAATCAGGGTAACGGTCGGGACAAAGACGAACGAAACGACCTCGGGGATGTACTTCTGGGCAATCTTCTCGACCTTGGCCATAAACCAGGCAGTCAGGATCGCAGGGAATACGCCGCCCTGGAAAGCAACCATGGGAATGGAGAGCGGACCAAAGTTCCAGTACTCAGCACCCGTCGGGTCCATAACGAACGTGTTGCGGTTCATAAGGCTCGGGTGAACCATGACGATACCGACGAGGATGCCCAGGATCGGGTTACCGCCAAAACGCTTGACCGCGCTGTACATAACCAGGACAGGCAGGTAGTCGAACGTGGTGGCGATAATGGCAAAGAAGCTTGCGAGGTTCTTGAGGAACTCGCTGTGATCGGCGAGGCTGCCTTCCATGCCAAAGAGGCCGTTGGCAACGATCAGCGACTTAAGGCCGATGATGATTGCAGCGCCGACGAAGGCGGGAATGATGGGGATAAAGATGTCCGAGAATACCTTGAGGACCGAGAAGAACTTGCCCTTCTTGTCCGCCTCGGCGCCCTTGACCTCGGAAGCACTGATCTCCTTAACGCCCGTCAGAGCCATAAACTCATCGTAAACCTTGTTGACGGTACCGGTACCGAAGATGATCATGAGCTGGCCGCTGTTGTACAGCACGCCCTTGACGCCATCGATGTTCTCGAGCTCGGCCTTGTTGTATTTGCTCGTATCCTTGAGCACCAGACGCAGACGGGTCACGCAATGCGTGGCGCCCTCGATGTTCTCCAGTCCGCCGACGTTGTCGACGACTTGCTGGGACACTGCCTTGTAGTCCATGTTCCTCTCCATTCCTTTTCTAAATCATAAAACGGTTCGTTGCCGCTACAGAGACGCGATCGTTGCGTTTGCGCACTTGAGCGCACCGTCGGTGACGGTAAGCGCCACACCCTGGCCCTGCTTGTTGCAGAAGCGAGCGTTGAGCGCAACATCATCGACAAAGATGGTCGCGATGTCGTCGTCGACGACCAGACGCACATGGTGAGCGCCCTCGCCCTTAAAGAACAACGGACGCTCGAGGCCCATGTTGTTGACCTGGAACCACGGGTACTGGGGAGCCGGCGTGAACTCGAGCTTGCCCTCGCGCAGGTTGGCGCGGAACTCATAGGCAAGACCGGTCTCGGCGTCCTCAGCGAACTTGACCGAGAAGCCGGCAGCGTCACCGGCGAGCTCGATGTCGGCATCGAGCAAGTAGGTGGAGCCGGCATCCGCGGCGAGCACCTGCTCGACCTTGCCCGACTCGCAGGAAAGCTCAAAGGTCTCGACTGCCTTAGCCTCGCCAAAGGCGCCAAGCATGCTGTCGGGGAGCTTGGTGCCGAGCGTTCCGTCGGCACGCTGAACGATCTCGAGGGGCATAAAGGTGCCACCCCATAGGTAAGAGCTGGGGTCGCCGCCCTCGTCACGCGTAGGAACCCAACCAAAGAGAACGCGACGCTCGCCGTCAAATGCGGTACGTGCGGCATAGTACGCGCGGCCATCGAAGGAATCGTCCGCAGGAGTGATCCAAGGACCGTTGATAGAGCGAGACATGCGGTAACGGGTCTTGTTGCCGTCGCTGTACTCGGAAAAGACGAGGTACCACCAGTCGCCCATCTTAAAGAGATCAGGCATCTCAAACATGGTGTACAGGCCCGGGTTCCACCAGTCGCCCTGGAACTCCCAGTTGGTCAGATCCTTGGAGGTGAACTTGACCAGGCGGCCGGTCATCAGACGCTTGTCCTCGCCCACACGCGTGCCGAGGATGAGCATGTACTCTTCGTTCTCCTCATCCCAAAGCACAAAGGGATCGCGCCAGTTGCGGTCATCGTAACCCTCCTGGGGCGGAAGCAGCGTCTCGGCGATGTTCTTCTCCCACTTGACGGCGTCGTCGCTCGTTGCGTGAAGAAGAACCTGCTTCATCAAACGTGCGCGGACCTTATCGCGATTGCAACCAGTGTAGAGCGCATGGTACTTGTCGCCCACCTTAAACACCGTGCCGGCATAAATGTACTGGTCGACTTCCTCGTCGCCGCCGCGCTCAAGGCTCTCCCCATAGTCCTTGTAGTTGACGAAATCCTTGGTCGTAGCGAGTGCCCAGCCAAACGGCTCTCCGAAAGGTTCGGGGTTACGCGTGTCACGCTGATGATAGAGATAGAACGTGCCGTCCTCGCCGTACGGCATGATGTCGCCTACCCAAATTCCCTCAGGCTGGTAATACACCTTGTGCATCCGAGACTTCCTTTCCACGACATACTAACTCGGTACAATGGCAAGATATGTCAATCGTTTTCATATGTCAAACGTTTTCATATCAATACGTCTTTTCGCAGTTCCAGTCGTCGGCAAACGGTTGGCATATGCCGGTGAACGGTCATCAGAGGCGTTTGAGGAATTCTTTTGGCACGGGATGAACTACGCGGTTTTGCCCTCAATGAGTTCAACGGGAAGCTTGATATTCGATTCGGGATTATCGCCGTTAATAAGAGCGATGATGGATTGCGCCGCGAGCTCTCCGATGCGATCGATATCTTGACGTACGGTTGTTAAGCCAGGCATAAACGTCATAGTTCGACGGGCACCATCCGCGCCCACGACCTTAATATCGTCTGGAGCGCTCAAGCCGCGCTGCTTCATCACGTTGAGACAGATGGCCGCCATCGTATCGTCTCCCGCAAAGATGCCGTCAATATCGGGGTTCTCATCGAGGATCTTCGCAACGACCGCGCCCTTTTCGTCGTCGGGCTTAACGAACTCAACCTCACGGACAAGCGCGGACAAACCGGCCTGCTCAACAACATCGAGGTAGGCATCGGTACGCTTATTGGCAGGCATGCGCATGCGGCTATTGCTGCGCAGGCACAAGATGCGCGAACACCCGTCATCGATCAGGCGACGCGTGGCAAGTTCGCCGATGCTATAGCTGTTGCTCGCAATCTGAACAGAGGCCTCGCCAAGGTCGCAGTCGATACCAACCAGGCTCAAGCCCATCTCGGCATATGCCTCGGCACCGATATTGAGGGAGTTGACGATGACGCCGTCGACCATATTGCGGCGGAGCATGTCAATATAGGAACGCTCAAGATCGGGTCGATTGGCGCTGTTGCACAGCAACATCTTAAAGCCGTTTTCCGCCAACGTGCGCTCGACCGCCTGCACAACCTGAGCATGGAACGGGCTGCTCACAAAGGGAACGATCATGCCGATAAGGTTCAGGCGACCGTTGAGCATGGCACGGGCGATATCGTTGGGCGTGTAATTGATGCGCTCCATCGCGGCATGAACTTTATCGCGGGTTTCCTGACTAATGTAGCCGCGATTATTAAGCACGCGAGATACCGTAGTAGGCGAAACCCCCGCCACCGCTGCAACTTCCTTGATGCCAGGCTTAGCAGAATCCTTAGAACGAGCGCCCTCGCGAGCCATAGCACCCTCCCCCATCAACATGTCATACGTTTACATACGAACAAAGCATACCCCAACAACAGCGGGAAGACGGTAACAGTACAAGTAAGTAAACGACTCATCCAAATAATTAGGAGAGTTTCGCCTAAAGGGTGACTCCAAAGGACCCCACATGGCTGGTTTTGGGTTATTTTCCAAAACATCCCGCAGGACGCGAGAAGCCCCCGCCGCACGTAGCAGCGGGGGCTTCTCGCATGTCCGAGGACGTTTTGGAAAATAACCCAAAACCGGCCCCAGTAACCCTGCGGGAGTTAAATCCCTTTAGAACTTGTCGTGGAAGGTGCGCGCAATGACCTCGTCCTGCTGCTCCTTGGTGAGCGTGTGGAAGTTCACGGCATAGCCGGAAACGCGGATGGTCAGCTGCGGATACTTCTCGGGGTGAGCCTGAGCGTCGAGCAGCGTCTCACGGTTGAAGACGTTGATGTTCAGGTGGTGGCCACCCTTCTCGGCGTAAGCGTCGAGCATGTGGACCAGGTTATCGGCCTGGGTCTCGGAAACTTCAGAAACCTTCATAATGTGTCTCCTTCGATTAATAGGCGCCGGCCGAAACCGGCGCGCTAATCAGTAATCGTTATTGTTAGTATAGCACTAACAATAGTTACTCGCCCAGCTGATCAAGGTCGATATCGCCAAAGAACACCTGGTCCTCCTTGCCGAGCGCACTCGGGATGATGGAGAAGGTGTTGGAGATGCCGTCCTGAGCATCGCGGAACGGGAGCTTGGAAACCGAAGACAGCGAAGCGATGGCGCCGTGGCTATCGCGCTTGTGCATGGGGTTAGCACCCGGGGCGAACGGCTGGCCAGCCTTGCGGCCGTCGGGCGTGGAGCCGGTCTTCTTGCCGTACACGACGTTGGAGGTAATGGTCAGAACCGAGGTCGTGGGCACGGAGTTGCGGTAGGTGTCGTTCATGCGGATGTACTCCATGAACTGGTGCACAACGTCGTGAGCGATCTGGTCGACACGGTCGTCGTCGTTACCGTACTTGGGGAACTCGCCCTCGGTCTCGAAGTCGACGATGATGCCGTTCTCATCACGGACGGGGTGGACCTTGGCGTACTTGATGGCGGACAGGGAGTCAGCCACGACGGAAAGGCCAGCGATGCCCGTAGCGAACCAGCGGTGCACGTGCTTGTCGTGCAGAGCCATCTGGATGCGCTCGTAGCAATACTTGTCGTGCATGTAGTGAATGATGTTCAGCGAGTTGACGTACACGCCAGCAAGCCACTTCATCATGTCGTTGTACTTGGCCACAACGTCGTCGTAATCGAGCGTATCGCCCTCGACGGCGCGATACTTGGGGCCGACCTGCTTCTTGGAGACCTCGTCAACACCACCGTTGAGTGCGTAGAGCAGGCACTTGGCCAGGTTGGCGCGGGCGCCGAAGAACTGCATCTCCTTGCCAATGCGCATGGAGGACACGCAGCAGGCGATGCCGTAGTCGTCGCCATGGTAAACGCGCATGAGGTCGTCGTTCTCGTACTGGATCGAGGAGCTGGCGACAGAAGTCTTGGCGCAGAACTTCTTGAAGTTCTCGGGCAGACGGGTCGACCACAGAACGGTCATGTTGGGCTCGGGGCTAGTGCCCATGTTCTCGAGCGTGTGCAGGTAGCGGTAGCTCATCTTGGTAACGAGCGTACGGCCGTCAACACCCATGCCGCCGATGGACTCGGTGACCCACTGCGGATCGCCGGTGAACAGGGCCTGGTACTCGGGGGTACGGGCAAACTTGACCATGCGGAGCTTCATGATGAAGTGATCCACGAACTCCTGGATCTGCTCCTCGGTGAAGGTACCGTTGGCAAGGTCGCGCTCAGCGTAGATGTCGATGAACGTGGAGGTACGGCCGATGGACATAGCGGCGCCGTTCTGCTCCTTAACGGCAGCGAGGTAGGCGAAGTACATCCACTGGATGGCCTCCTGCGTGTTGGTAGCAGGGTTGGAAATATCGAAACCATAGGTCTCGGCCATCATCTTGAGCTCGCCGAGGGCGCGGATCTGCTCCTGCAGCTCCTCACGGTCGCGGATGTTGTCGGCGGTCATGACCGTCGGGGTGGAAGCCTTCTGGGCCTCCTTGTCCTTAATCAGGTAGTCGACACCGTACAGGGCGACACGACGGTAGTCGCCGATGATGCGGCCGCGGCCATAGCCATCGGGCAGACCGGTGATGATGTGAGCCGAGCGGCAAGCACGCATCTCGGGGGTGTAAACATCGAAGACGCCAGCGTTGTGGGTCTTGCGCTCGAAGGTGTAGCGCTCGACAACGTTCTCGTCGACCTTGTAGCCGTGCTGGCTGGCGGCCTGGCAAGCGATGCGAATACCGCCGTTGACGTGCAGAGCGCGCTTGAGCGGCTTGTCGGTCTGGAGGCCGACGATGGTCTCCTTCTCGCGGTGGGCGTTATCGATGTAGCCAGCGGGGTGGCTCACGATACCCGTGACGATCTTGGTGTCCATATCGAGGACACCGCCCTGCTCGCGCTCCTTAAGCAGCAGGTCGAGAACCTCGCCCCACAGCTCCTTGGTACGCTCGGTCGGGCCGGCGAGGAACGACTCGTCGCCCTCATAGGGGGTGTAGTTCTTCTGGATGAAGTCTCGGACGTCAACCTCTCCCGTCCAAATGCCTTCCTTGAAGCCTTCCCATGCCTCCTGCATTGTGTAACCACGCTCCTAGTTACGTATAATGCGGCGCTCTCTCACACCGCTGCTTATTGAATTCTTGAATGTTCGGTTTGCACTACCGGCTTCTTCCGTTCTTCATCACACGTTGGTGCAGGGAAAAACGTTTGTCCACCTTGGAACTGCAACCCAAAACCCAAGATTTCACCCGTTTGAGAAGGATAACATAGCCACCTCCCTCATCAGGGCTGTTATATGTTTCTTTTTTTATATCATAAGGGCGTTTTTTACAAACCCGCAGGAAATGCGAGCGCGAACAACTACCGTTCACCGATTTGTATGTTATTTTTCCTTGCCTTTGTACGACGTTCGCTCTAGCTGTTATGCCAGCTTTAGCAGGGTAAAGTACCTTTGAGTAGACTTTGGGACATGCCCAGAGATCTACCCCTGGCTTTGCTGATACCGACGGTGTACGGAGGTCGCCTAAAGGTAGTTTTCTAGGCATGACCCAAAAATCTACCGTATAGGGTGCGCGTGCAAGGGTATCATCTTTCACCGAAAATAGTTTCTAGTGTTAGGGGTTTTCGGTGGAAGATACCGATTTCCGTGAACTTGGGCGTCAGCTCCTTACCGAGTTTGGCGGCATTCACCAGCGCGTTTCGCGCTTTGCGGACAAAGCTCTCGGCGGCGAGATGGCCGTCATGCGCGCCCTCATACTCGCCGGCGGTTCGCTCACGCCGAGCGAACTCGCTGATCGCGCCTGGGTCTCGAGTGCCCGCATCGCCAATATCCTACGCGCTCTCGAAGCCAAGGGCTGGGTTGAGCGTGAGCACTCAAAAACCGACCGTCGTCGCGTACACGTCACGGTGACCGACAAGGGATTCCATGATCTTGAAATCAAGCGTCGGGAATTCGAGGACCGCACCACGGCTTTCCTCGAGCAGCTCGGCGAAACAGATACCCAAGAGATGGTGCGCCTTTTAAGACGTGCCAACGAAATTATCGACCGCAACCAAGAAAGGAGAGATGCCGAGTGAGGATTCTCAAGCTCTTTAAAAAGCATGTCCTGGCACTGTTCGCAGCTATCGTACTTATCGTAATCAGCTGCAACGCCGATCTGGCGCTGCCTACCTATATGAGCGACATCGTCGACGTGGGCGTGCAGCAAGGCGGCATCGCCTCGCCCGTGCCCGACACCATTCGCGCCGAATCGCTCGACGACCTCGAACTCTTTATGAGCGCCAAGGACGCCAAAGCTGTGGAGGCCGTGTTTAGTAAGGCGGACAATAACGGCATTCGAACGTACAAGGGCACCGAGGAGGAGCGCGGCGACGGCGACAAGATTGCCGACATCATGAGCCTGCCTGAGACCGTCGTGCTCGCCTTCAACCAGGGCATTGACGCCGACTCCATGGGCGACATGACCGGCGCATCCACCGAGGCAAGCGATGGCGGCGCCGCTCAGGCCATGCCCGCCCCCGAGCAGATGGCAGCGATGACGCCCGAGCAGCTCGCCGAGATGCAGCAGAAGGCCGCAGCCGCGCAGAGCATGCAAAAGCAGATCGACGCCGACGGCGGTAAGATCACCATGAAGAGCCTGCGCCTAGGCGTTGAAGGCGGTCTTATCGATCAGGGCAAGCTCGTCGAGGGCGCCAACGATATGGCTGACAAAATGGGCTCCATGTCGGGCTCCATCGTCACCCAGCGCGCCGTGAGCTACGTGCAGGACGAGTACAAGGCACAGGGCATCGACCCCGCCGACGTGCAGAACGCCTACCTGGGCCGCATGGCGACCACGATGTTTGGTCTGTGTCTGGTCTCGCTCGTCGCCACCATCCTGACCGGCGCCGTGGCTTCGCGCACCGCCTGCTCCATTGCCCGCGACCTGCGCCGCGAAACCTTCAACAAGGTTATGCACTTCTCGCCGGCCGAGGTGGGCAAGTTTAGCCAGGCCTCGCTCATCACCCGCTGCACCAACGACATTCAGCAGATCCAGATGGCCGCAACCCTGTTTATCCGCATGTGCCTGATGGCCCCCGTCATGGGCATCGTCGCCGTCATGCGCGTCCTGGCCAACCACACCGGCCTGGAGTGGACCATCGCCGTGGCCATCATCGCGGTTTCGGCTGTCGTCGGCGTGCTTATGGGCCTCACCATGCCCAAGTTCAAAAAGATGCAGAGCTTCGTGGACCGCGTGAACCTTACCGCCCGCGAGCTGCTCGACGGCCTTATGCCCATCCGCTCGTTCAACCGCGAGGAGCATGAGCTCGAGCGTTTTGACAAGGCTTCGCTCGACCTGATGACCACGCAGCTCTACACCAACCGCGCCATGAGCTTTATGATGCCGCTCATGATGCTCGTCATGAACTGCGTCACCGTGCTTATCGTGTGGTTTGGCGCGCAGGGCGTGTCCGACGGTGTGATGCAGGTCGGCAACATGATGGCGTTTATCTCCTACACCATGCAAATCGTCATGGCGTTTATGATCCTCACCATGGTGTCGGTCATTCTGCCCCGCGCCGAGGTTGCCGCCGAGCGCGTGGAGGAGGTTATCACCTGCCCCACGAGCATTAACGACCCCGTCTCGCCCAAGCTGCCCGCAGCCAGCGCGCCGCGCGGTGAGCTCACCTTCCGCGACGTAAGCTTCCAGTACCCCGACGCCCGCGCCGATGTGATCAGCGGCGTGAACTTCACCACGCATGCTGGCCAGATGCTCGGCATCATCGGCTCCACGGGCTCGGGCAAGTCCACGCTCGTACAGCTGATTCCGCGCTTATACGACGTCACGGGCGGCAGCATTTCGCTCGACGGCATCGACGTGCGCGACATGACCCTTTCCGAGCTGCGCCGCCGCATCGGTTACATCCCGCAGCAGGGTCGCCTGTTCTCGGGCACTGTCGAGAGCAACCTCAAGTTTGCCGGCGACATGGTAAGCGATGATGACATGCGCCAGGCCGCGCGCATCGCCCAGGCCGAGGACTTTATCGCCGAGCGCGAGGGCGGCTACGACTCCCCCATCAGCCAGGGCGGCTCCAATGTCTCGGGCGGCCAGCGTCAGCGCCTGGCCATCGCCCGTGCCTTGGCCAAGAAGCCCGAAGTCGTGGTGTTCGATGACTCGTTTAGCGCGCTCGACTACAAGACCGACGCGCGCCTGCGCGAGGAGCTCGCCAAAAACGTCACCGACGCCGCGCTCGTGGTCGTGGCCCAGCGCATCGCGACCATCATGCACGCCGACCAGATCATCGTGCTCGACGACGGTCACGTAGTGGGCACCGGCACGCACGAGGAGCTGCTGCACAACTGCCCGGCGTACCTGGAGATTGCACAGTCGCAGCTTTCCGCCGAGGAGCTGGGACTTACCCAAGAAGAGATTGCAGCCGTCATGGAAGGAGGCGAGCGCTAATGGCAGACGAGACCAAGACTCAAATTCCCAAGCCCACCCGTCAGCGTGGACCCATGGGCCGCATGGGCGGCATGCGTCGCGGCGAAAAGGCCAAGGACTTTAAGGGCACCATGAAGCAGCTGCTCGGCTATATCGGCCAGCACAAGATTGCCGTGTTTGCCGCCGTCGCCTTTGCCGTGTGCTCGGTCATCTTTAACATTGTGGGGCCCAAGGTGCTCGGCCAGGTTACCACCAAACTGTTCGAGGGCCTGGTTGCCAAGGTCAACGGCACCGGCGATGTCGACTTTGCCTGGATCGCCAAAACGCTCGGCTTTTTGCTCTGTCTGTATCTGGCGAGCTCTGTCTGCAGCCTGATCCAAGGCTGGCTCATGACCGGCGTCACGCAAAAGATTTGCTATCGCATGCGCAAGGAGATCGCCGCCAAGATCGCCGTCGTGCCGATGAGCTACTTCAACGGCCACAGCAAGGGCGACGTGCTCAGCCGCATCACCAACGATGTCGACACGCTGGGCCAGTCGCTCAACCAGAGCGTGACGCAGCTCATCACGTCGGTAACGCAGATTATCGGCGTGCTCGTCATGATGCTTTCGATCAGTCTGCCGCTCACCGGCGTCACTGTGCTCACGCTGCCGGCAGCCGCGATTATCCTGACCGTAATGATTCACTTCTCGCAGCCGTACTTCCGCGAGCAACAGCAAGTCCTGGGCGCCGTCAACGGCATTATCGAAGAGGATTTTGCCGGCCAGAACGTTATTCAGGTGTTCGACCGCGCCGAGGCCTCGATCGAAGAGTTCGACCGTCAAAACGACCGCCTCTTTATTAGTGGCTGGCGTTCGCAGTTCCTGTCGGGCCTGATGATGCCGCTTATGAGCTTGGTGGGCAACATGGGCTACGTGGGCGTCGTCGTGGTGGGCGCACAGCTCGCGCTGACCGGCAATGCCACGCCCGGCGACATCCAGAGCTTTATCCAGTACGTTCGCAACTTTACGCAACCCATACAGCAGCTGGGCAACGTGAGCAACACGATGCAGTCGATGGCCGCCGCCACCGAGCGCGTCTTTGAGTTCCTGGCCGCGCCCGAGGAGGAGCAGAAAGCCGACACGCAGATTCCCGAGAAGCGCCCCGGCCATGTGGAGTTTGATCACGTCAAGTTTGGCTACACGCCCGACAAGACCATCATCCACGACTTTAGCTGCGAGGCGCAACCCGGCCAGACCATCGCCATCGTCGGCCCCACCGGCGCCGGCAAGACCACGCTCATCAAGCTGCTGCAGCGCTTTTACGACGTGGACGGCGGTTCGCTGCGCGTCGAGGGCATCGACGTGCGCGACTGGGACCGCGCGGCACTGCGCGGCGAGTTCGCCATGGTGCTGCAGGACACCTGGCTGTTTAACGGAACCATTCGCGAGAACATCCGCTATGGACGTCCCGATGCGAGCGATGCCGAGGTCGAGGCCGCCGCACGCGCCGCGCGCTGCGACCACTTTATCCATACGCTCGCCGGCGGCTACGACTTTATGATCAACGAGGAAGGCACCAACCTGTCGCAAGGCCAGCGCCAGCTCGTGACCATTGCTCGTGCCATTTTGGCCGACCGCCCGGCGCTGATTTTGGACGAGGCGACCTCCAACGTGGATACCCGCACCGAGGAGCTCATTCAGCGCGCCATGGATGCGCTGATGCAGGGCCGTACCAGCTTTGTCATCGCGCACCGCCTGTCCACGATCCGCAACGCCGATGTGATCCTGGTGATTCGCGACGGCGACATCGTCGAGAAGGGCACACACGACGAGTTGCTCGCCCAGGGTGGCTTCTACGCCGACCTGTACAACTCGCAGTTCGACGAGGCGGCGTAGATTCGGCCGCAGGAAACGGATGACGCCCGAGAACGGGGACGCAGGATGAACTGCGCCCCCGTTTTTGTTTTGCAGCCCTCGAAGCGCCTTCCCTGAGACCTCATTGACGGCGTTTTCCAGACCCCGTGGGCAAAAAAGGGCAAATATGAGTACTGTTACCTTTTTAGTAACAGCCAAAACCGCCTCAAACGACCTCTTTGCGGCCTCTATACGCCTTCAAATTAATCAAAACGACCGTTAGCAGGCTTCTGCCTGCCAACGTTAATGAACATATTTATCACTTTGTCTATCATCTCGCTAGACGGATATGTTACTAGGTTAGCAACAGTACTCATATTTGGCATTTTTTGCCCACGGAGTGTTTCCTGGGGGACCGACAACAGCCTTAGGGTCCCGTGTGGCGCCACTCCCTCCCGACATCCTCCGACGTTTCCCCAGATAAATCTACCAAAATAAACCTGTCCCTTTTTAGAAGGTTTCAGGGTGACAAGGACTTGCACTTTAGCGTGCGACAGCGGATAATGCCGAACACTCAACAATACGCTTATTGCTCTTTCTATAGATTGAGGAGGCCCCTATGGCCATGGAATTTAAACGCAAGCTGCCGATCCCCATGGAGATCCGCGAGGAAATGCCGCTTTCTGCCGAGCTTACCGCCAAAAAGCAGGCATTTGACGCCGAGGTCGCCAAAGTCTTTACCGGCGAGGACGCACGCAAGGTGCTCATCATCGGCCCGTGCTCTGCCGACCGCGAGGATTCGGTGCTTGAGTACATGAACCGACTGGCCAAAACCGCCGAGGAGGTCAAGGACAAGCTCATCATCATTCCGCGCGTCTACACCAACAAGCCGCGCACCAAGGGCACCGGCTACAAGGGCCTGCTGCACAACCCCAACCCCGAGGCTCCCGACGACCTGCTCGAGGGCGTCAAGGCCATCCGCCATATGCACCTGCGCGTTATTAAGGAAACGGGCTTCTTCACCGCCGACGAGATGCTCTATCCGTCCAACTACCAGTACCTCGTTGACCTGCTGAGCTATGTTGCCGTGGGCGCACGCTCGGTCGAGAACCAGGAGCACCGTCTGGTGTCGAGCGGCATTTCGGTACCCGTGGGTATGAAGAACCCCACCGCCGGCTCCACCACCGTTATGCTCAACTCCATTTACGCCGCGCAGGCGCACCAGAGCTTCATCTTCCGCAACTGGGAGGTCGAGTGCGACGGCAATCCGCTCGCACACGCCGTTATGCGTGGCTACATCGGTCTCGATGGGCGCACCTACCCCAACTACCACTACGAACACCTGGAGCGCCTGGCCGAGCGCTACACCGAGCACGCCGGCTATGCCAATCCGGCAGCGGTCATCGACTGTAACCACGACAACTCGGGCAAGCGTCCGCTTGAGCAGTATCGCATTTGCAAGGAGGTGCTCGACAGCTGCCGCCGCAACGAGTCCATCTCCAAGCTGGTCAAGGGCTTTATGATCGAGTCTTACCTTGAGGACGGCAACCAGCCGGTCGACGGCGGCGTCTTTGGCAAGTCGATCACCGATCCGTGCCTGGGCTGGGAAAAGACCGACTACCTCATCCACGAGATCGCGGAGCGGATTTAGAGTTACGGCGTTTTACCAAACGCTGTAACGGCTCGACGCTGCGCGGGCCGCACCTGTACAATCTGACGTTCAACTTCAAGGGCGCGACCAGAAGGTCAGCGCCCTTTCGTTTCACTTCACCTTGTCTCAAATGCGACCCGCTCGCTATCCGTCCTCTACCTGCGGCGTTGTCTTGCTCCGGATGCGGCAGTTAGGGACGTTCCTTTTCTAGTCATTGGGGACGTTCTTGTTTGACTAGTCGTTTAAGAACGTCCCCAACGACTACCCGGGGGAGTTGCCTTACCTCGTGGCGGTCTTCTAGCAGAAAAACCGAGTGAGTAGGCTTTTTGCAGGAGGCCAAGCATGCCCCAAAACGCCACAGCTCTGACCTGCAGTTTTATAGATCATTTGTCGCGACGTGCTCGGCAAGTTCAAAAAAGTCTACTCACTTGCATCCGAAACGCACCAGATAGGCAAAAAAACCGCCGCAAGAGGTCCCCAGCCCCTTCGCGGCGGTCACACGCCTCTGGTTTTGCGACCGTTTTGCCCGCTTGTTATTCGCTGTAGCGGGTAGCGATGGCAGCTTGTACCATGCCGGCGCTCATGAGGTAGGTCACCAGGAAGTAGCCACCGTATGCTGCCAGGAAGATTGCACAGGTGAGGCCCACGGTGCCGCCGATGCTCATATCTCCGAACGTGCTCACCAGCTCGATGATCACCTTAAGTGCCACAAAAGAGTGTGCCAGGCCCACTGCCAGCGGGAACAGGAAGAATACCGCTTGCTGCGCCATCACCGAATGGCGAATCTGGCGATCGTCGCAGCCGATCTGTGCCAGCACACGATAGCTGCGGCTGCCGTCGGCCACATTGGAGAGCTGCTGGATCGACAGAATCGCCGCGCATGCAACGACCAATACAAAGCCGATGTAGATGGCTAGGTAGCTAATAAGACCGTTCATTTGCGCTGCCTGCGTGTACATCTCGGAGCGTGTGATGAAGGTTCCCCACGACCCCGGCTCCTTGCCGTCAACGAGCAGATTGTCGAGCACAGTGTATTTAATGCTCTCGTCTGCCTCGGTCGTATCCATCCCCTGTTTGTAGTTAACGAGCAGGCTACTGGAATACGGCTGCAGATTAAGTTGGGACAACAGCTCGTCGGCAACGACGACGGTACCCGGATTACTGCCCATCGCCGAGTTGGCGATGGCCGCCGTATCTTCGTCCGACTTATCGGCTGCGGGCTTGAGTGTATGCCCGCCCAAGGTGAGGGTATGGCCGCCGGCCATGTATTTGGTGTACAGGTCGACCAGCTCGCCGCCCATATCACACGTGAGCAAATACTGGTCGTGACCGATGTGCACCGGCTCCTCGCCCATCATCTGGCGCAGTTTGTTGTACTGGCTCGCCGGCGTCACAAACAGACCCATCGCATCGGCATTGCTACCCCCGAACGCCTTGGGAAGCTTTTCGCCCATGATCTTGCACATCTCACTTGGGGTCACCGAAGGATTCGAGCCGCCAACCGGGTAACTCAGATACGAATCGATCTGCACATGCTCACCGGCAACATCGGCGATATTGACCTTCTTGCCGGTCTCGTCGTTGTTGTCCGCCGACTTGCCCTTAATGCCGTCTGCAACGTTATCGGAATCGATACGATCGCCGTGCCATGGATCGCCGTGCCATGCGGGGTACAAATCGACCGTTGCATCGGCCAGCACCATGCGATCGGCCTCAGACGGATTGACATACTCTTTGTAGTAGTCGAGCGTTTCGGGCGTGTAATAGACATACGTCTGAGACACGTCAACAGGGTTATAGCGCTCCAGATTCTCGTTCATCACGTTGGCAATCGACATACCGCACGTCACCGAGGTGATGGCCAAAAACAGGAGCATCGCAATGACGCCCATCGAAAAGCACACCGTATTGACCTTGGCCGAAAGCTGACGCACGGTAAACATATTGAGGCCGCGCCAATACACGCTGCGCAGGCTCTGCAGCAGCTTGATGAGCATGCCCGAGAGTCCCCAGAACAGGGCAAAGGTGCCCACGGTAACCATAGCGGTCGTAATACCAAACTGGCTCATGGCCTCTTGCAGCTTGCTGTCCGTCGCGGTTAGCGGGAACCCATCACGTAGCAGACGGTAATAGGCCACGCCCACAAGCACCACGCCCACGGCAAAGATGGCAATCGCGATCCAGGGGTTGCGTGTCTTGATGCTCTCGTTGCGACGCTCGGCACCCATAAGCTCGATGAGTTTGGTACGACGCACGGCGCGAAGGTTCAGCAGTAGCGTGAGCACAAACATTACGAGCATGCAGGCAAGGGTCAGATTGAACGCATGCACCGAGAAAAAGAAGTGGAAATTGGCGATCTGTGTCTTAAAAAGCGAGGCCGTAAAGAACGTCATGAGCTGGGAGAGTCCCACACCCAGCACAATGCCGGCGACAAAGGCCACGACCGAAACGATCACCGTCTCGAGCGCCATGATCGTGGCGACGCGCCCGCGCCCCATGCCGAGCACCTGGTACAGGCCAAACTCCTTCTTGCGGCGTTTCATGATGAAGTTATTGGCGTACACCATCAAAAAGGCCATGACACCGGCCAAAAAGTACGTCAGGTCGCCGAGTATGCTGCCCATAACCTGCGCCAAGCCCTCTTCATCGATTCCGGCGATGTCGACCTGCATCGAGATGGTGTTAAAGGCATAGAAGACCGTAACGCCCAGGGTGAGCGTCAAAAGGTAGACGAGGTAGTCGCGGCCGGCGCGGCGGACGTTGCCCCAAGCGAGTTTACAGAGCATCGGAGCCCTCACCGCCCATCATGGCAACGACCTCCATAATGCGGTCGAAGAACTCTCGGCGGTCGGTGTCGCCGCGGCGCAGCTCGGTGAAGATCTTGCCGTCGCGAATAAACAGCACACGGCTCGTGTAGCTGGCGGCAAAGCTGTCGTGCGTGACCATGAGCACGGTGGCACGCAGGCGGCGGTTAAGCGCCTCCAGGCTCTCGAGCAGCAGGCGAGCGCTCTTGGAATCGAGGGCACCGGTGGGCTCGTCGGCCATGATCATGGTGGGGTCGGTGACGAGCGCGCGAGCCGCGGCAACGCGCTGCTGCTGACCGCCGGACATCTGGTAGGGATACTTGTCGAGCACCTGACTGATGGACAGGCGCGCGGCCACATCCTGCACGCGGGTCGAGATCTCTGCCGAGTTTGTGCGGGCGATAGTGAGCGGCAGGGCGATGTTCTCGCGTGCCGTGAGCGTATCGAGCAGGTTGGAGTCCTGGAAGATAAAGCCGAGCTCCTCGCGGCGGAACTGCGAGAGTTTGGCCTGCTTCATACGCGTCACGTCCTGGCCGTTGATGCGGATCATGCCACTTGTGGCGCTATCGATGGTCGACACGCAGTTGAGCAACGTCGACTTGCCCGAGCCCGAAGCGCCCATGATGCCCACGAACTCACCGCGGTTGACGGTAAAGCTGACGTCGTTGAGCGCACGGGTCACGTTGCCCAGCGCTCCATATACCTTTTCGAGATGCGCGACCTCCAGTACCGGGGTCGCCATGTGCGTGGTTTGCATACCGAGTCCTTTCTTGCGATTAGTCTACGGCATCTATAGTCGCAAGAAGCCGAGTCGGCTACCATCGATATGGCTTACGCTTGCCTTACCGTTGTGTAAGGTACGGGTAGCTAGCCTGCCACGTGTTGATATTGAGAGAGGACTCCTGTTGAAGACTGTTCATGTTGCCGCTGGGATCATTCGCAAGGAAGGATCTGACGAGCTGCTTGCCGTGCAGCGCGGCTATGGCGACATGCAGGGACTTTGGGAGTTCCCCGGTGGCAAGCTCATGCGCGGCGAGACGCCCGAGGACGCCGTACGCCGCGAGCTCATGGAAGAGCTGCAGGTCAAAGTCACCAACCTGCGCGATTTCTATACCGTTGAGTACGACTACCCCGATTTCCATCTCTCCATGGAGTGCTACTACTGCTCGCTCGCCGATGAATCCGATGAGCCTCAGAAGCACGACCGTCAGCTCGATATCCGCTGGATTCCGCGCACCTCGCTTGCCACGGTGGAATGGATGCCCGCCGACAAGGGGCTCATTGATGCCCTAATTGAGCTGAAGGAAGACCGGCTTGAGGCAAGCGCCGCCGATGACGCCGAGGCCGCCATGGCCGACGAGTCTGCCGCCAAACCCAAGCGCGCACCTAAGCGCCGTAGCAAAAAGCGCCCCGAACCAGGTCTGCTCGACGGCATCGATACCTCGGACCTTTCTGCCGACGAGCGTGAGCTCGTGCGCCGTCGCGCCGCTATAAAAAAGTCCATGAAGGGCAACAAGCGTGCGAACACCAAACCTGAGCTGCTCGTTCGCCAGCGCCTGCGCGCCGCAGGCCTTACGGGATACCGTCTGGAATGGAAGGTGCCCGGAAAACCCGACATCGCCTTTCCCGGGCGCAAGATCGCCATCTTCGTCAACGGCTGCTTTTGGCATCGCTGCCCTAAGTGCAATCCGAGCCAGCCCAAGCGCAATGTTGAGTTTTGGGAGGCAAAGTTCCGTCGCAACGTCGAGCGCGACCGCGCTGCCGTGGCAGCACTCACTCAAATGGGCTGGACACCCATAACCATCTGGGAATGCGAGCTCAAAAAAGACCGCATCGACGCCACGATGGAAAAGGTCATCGAACAGGTGCGCACCGCAGAGCCGAAGCGCTAGGAGCGAGCATTCACACGCTCCGCACAGGCGAGCCACATCCGCGCCATAAACCTTAGAAAGCCCTTAAGCTCAAAACCTTTCAAGAGTGTTACTCGATAGCTTTGACCTGCGGTTTCATCGCAACGTCAAACCTCATTAAGCCTTTCTTTAGCGCTTCCTTATCTGCGCTCGCGGCATAATACTGCCAACGCACGGGACCTAGCAGCACACCCCGTGCGCAACCTTTTGGTGGACATCGAGGAGGCCACATAAGCATGCATTCTTCCAACGACGCAGCACAGCAGCCATCCCTAAGACATGCAGACCTTTTCTCCTTCCCCCCGACACAGAGAGACGGCCTCCTCGACTCCCCCACCACAAAAGCCAAACGCTCAACCAACCAGAGCCACAACTTGCGAGCATCGTTCGAAAAGCTCCAAGCATCCCTAGACAAGGCGTTCCCCGAACAGGCAAGAGCAATCTAAGCCCATCGCGCTTTATACTGATGCCATGCGAAACATGGATCACATAGAATTGCACCGCGGAGGACGCGAGGAAGCGTTTCCCGAGACCGCCGAAGACTGGCCCTATATTGCCGAACGCGCAGAATTCGCTCGCTATCCGGGCAATTCCGTCCCCTGGCACTGGCATTCCGAAGTTGAGCTTTTCTACATGGAGCAGGGAGCGATTGACTATCGAACGCGCGCGGCTCATGAGCACGTACGCTTTGAGGAAGGGTCCGCCGGCTTTATCAACGGCGGCGTTTTGCACAGCACGCTGCAATCACCCAATTCGGCTCCAGCCATTCAAATGCTGCATATCTTTCAGCCGTCGATGCTCGGCGATCCCGCGGGACGTCTCCAAAAGCGCTACATCAACCCATTGCTTCAATGTCGAGGCGTCGATGTGCTCAAATGGTCGCCCACCAATCCCGACGATATGCCCTTTATCGATTTGCTGAAGAGCTCCTTTAGCCACGACCTTCAACGGCCGCAGAACGAGATGGCGCTTCGGAATAGCTTGTCAGAGCTCTGGATTCAGATTTACGCCAAGGCCGAACCGCTCTTTTCCTCCGACAACGCCTCTTGGATGACCAACCGCGACGTACAGTTCAAGGCAATCCTGGACTATATCCGCACAAACTATGCAGCCGCTATAGATGTGCCCCAGATGGCATCTGCAGCCGGCGTAAGCGAAAGAGAGTGCTACCGCATTATCGAAGCTTGCGCAGGAACGACCCCGGCGGCATATCTGCGCGCATACCGCGTAAACCGTGCTTGCGAACTTTTGGCACACACCACGCGAACGGTCCAGACAGTCGCGCGCCAATGCGGCTTTGCGACAGCAAGCCATCTTGGCCAGGTATTTAAAGAACAAATGGGATGCACTCCTTCGAGCTATCGAGCAGCGAGGCAGAATCTCGATAGTACCAGGCAGAAATCCCGCTAGCCCTTCTTCTGTCACTGCATCAAACTTGCAGGCAAACAACGGATAGGAGCTGCTATATGAAGTACTTTGACTATATCGTGTTTGACGTTGATGGGACATTGGCAGATACAGAAGAAAGCGTTCTATCATCGCTTGTCCAGATTGTCCAAGAAGAGACCGGCAAAACGCTCCCCCGACACGAGCTTGAATTTGCCCTCGGCATACCCGGCAAGGATGCCCTTGAGAAACTTGGAATCTACTCGCAGGCAACGTTGGATCGCTGGTGCCAAGTTGCCGCCAGCTTTAAAAGCACCATCAGCGTGTTTCCAGGTTTGCTTGAAGTCATCGCAACACTCGCCGATAGCGGCTGCAAACTTGGCATCGTCTCCTCACGTGCGCGCGACGAATACGCAAAAGAAATTGCACCCCTTGGTTTCGATAAGTATTTTGAGCACATCATCCTTGTCGAAGACACAACCGAACATAAACCCGCACCCGCACCCATGCTCGAATATCTCCGACGTGCGGGCGCGAATCCTGGCAACGTCGTCTACGTTGGCGACACCGTCTACGACGAACAATGCGCAACTTCAGCAGGGGTCAGTTTTGCCAGAGCAGCATGGGGATCACACCAAGACATCCCAAATGCCACCTACAACCTCGAAACCCCCAACGACCTGTTAACCCTAACAACCAAATAACCCACGCGTCCCACCCTTTCAGCCCCAACGCCACAAGGGCGATTGAGCAGGACGGTTTCGGCGGGTCCCGTACTTAGTTTCCAAAATCATTCCGCAGCGCGAAGGCTTCTTATTATTTTTCCGCCCTAACGCCACAAGGGCGACGACCTCGAGAAGGTCAACTTGGGAGGGACGAGGGCTTAATCCCCCAATCTTTCCGCAGGGGGCAAAAAGCCTCGCCGCACGAAGTGCGCAGCGAGGCTTTTTGCATGCCCGAGGACGATTGGGGGATTAAGCCCTCGTCCCTCCCCGGGATATGTAGCGAGCCGGAGTACCCTTGCTGTTACTCTGCTTTGCCCACGGAGTTGAGGTTGGTCATGCGAATCTTAACCAGCTCGGTAATCTCACGCATGCCCTCCTTGGCCGGCTTCTTGGGGTCGAAGCAGGCGGGGTTCTCGGCCATGTAGGCCATGAAGCCCTTGGTGTAGGCCTGACGCAGCTCGGTGGCGTAGTTGACCTTGCAGATGCCGTTCTTCACAGCCTCGGCAACCTGCTCATCGGGCACACCGGAGGTGCCGTGCAGAACCAGCGGCACGTCGACGGCGTCGCGGATGGCCTTGACCACGGACTGCTCGATGTGCGGATCGCTCGTGTACACACCGTGGCTGGTGCCAACGCCAATTGCGAGGGAGGTGCAGCCGGTGCGCTCGACGAACTCCTTGGCCTCGGCCGGATCGGTGTAGGGGCTCTCGCCCTCAACCGCGGGACCGTCGTCCTCCTTGCCACCAACCTTACCGAGCTCGGCCTCGACGGGCACGCCCATGGCGCGGCCAGCGTCGGCGACGGACTTGGTCAGGGCGATGTTGTCCTCGAAGGACTCGTGCGAACCGTCAATCATGACAGAGGTGTAGCCCGTGCGGAAAGCCTGCATGCAGCGGTCATAGCCATCGCCGTGGTCGAGGTGCAGAGCGACGGGCACGGAAGCGCGCTCGGCGGCAGCCTTGACCATGCCGTAGAAGTAGTCCAGACCAGCGGTCTTGATGGTGCCCGGGGTGGTCTGCATGATGACGGGGGACTTGGTCTCCTCGGCAGCGGCCAGAACGGCCATAACAAACTCGAGGTTCTCGACGTTGAAAGCACCAACAGCGTAGTGGCCGGCCTGAGCGTCCTTGAGCATCTTTTCGGTGGTAACAAGTGCCATGAGCGTTTGCTCCTCTCCCTCGCCCGCATCTGGACATCGGGCGTAGTTGTTCACAAGGCGTTTTACCTTGCGTTTTGCTGCGCTCATTGTATGAAATTCAGCAGCTTTGCACGTGCGAGATATTGAGCCCATGCAGGTCAATACAGTCATTTTTGAAAAGTAAGCGGAAGGAATTGGAGCCGAGTGGGCGTATTCGATATTGAATTTTGGGCGTTCAGCGTCTTTCTTTTATAGAAAAGATAAGTAATCGAAAGGCGTTTTCTTACTCAAAAAGAAAATGAACGAAAATAGACTCAACACAATTCCTACAAATTTAGCCGAGAATGGAGCAAACATGGCCCACGCAACAACCCGAGCTTTCGCCGATGAACGTCGTTCCGCCATCATGGAGATGCTCGAGCATAACGCCTCGGTGCAAGTGGCAGAAATCGCCCAGACCTTTGGCGTGTCCTCCGTTACCGCCCGCGCCGACCTGGACGCGCTCGCCGAGTCCGGCAAGTTGCGCCGCACGCATGGTGGCGCTGTGTCTCTCCAGAAGCGACTGACCGTATCCACCCAGGATCGCCGCATCAACGTCAATGTCGCCGCCAAACAAGCCATCGCACAAAGCGCCATCGAGCTCGTCAATGACGGCGACACCCTGCTCGTCGACTCGGGCACCACGGCGCTCGAGTTCGTCCGGCTCCTAGATCAGCGCGACGGTATCACCGTCATCACGGCAGACATTACCATTGCCGATTACATCGACGAGAGCATGCCCTCAGTCGATGTCGTCATGCTGGGCGGGGCACTGCGCAAAGGCCATCGTTATTTGTACGGACCGCTCACTATGCAGGCGCTCCAAATGGTCCATGCCGATCTGGCCGTCATGTGCCCCGGCGCCTTTGTCCCCCGTTGCGGCTTTACGACCGACTTTCCCCAGATGGCCGAGACCAAAACGGCTATGGTCGGTGCCGCCCGTCAAAGCGTCGCCCTCATGGACGCCAGTAAGGTCAACGGACGCGGCATGTACCGTTTTGCCGAGCTTGCCGACGTTGACACCATCGTGATGGACCGCGATCCCGACGAGGCCGTCGCCACCTCAATCGCCGAGATCGTCGACGACGCCCGCCCAAATCTCCTCATCGCCGGCGCTTAAACAAAAACCACCACAAAGGTGCCTGTCCCCTTTGTGGTGGTTGAGCGTTAAAAGCGAAATATCGCTACTTGGAAAGCTCGTCGGCGAGGGCCTCGATCTGGGCGCGAGAGGCGTCGTTGAGCGAGCCCAGCACAGTCACCTTGTTCTGCGTCAGGGTGATGTCCTTCATGCCCTCGAGGTCCTTGGTCATAACCTTGGCAGCTGCGGGCGCCCAGGAACCGGACTCGACAAGCGCCACCGTACGGTTCTGATAGGCGTGCTCGGCGAGCGTGTGGATAAAGGTGCTCATGCACGGGAAGATCTCGCCCTGATAGGTAATGGAGGCGAGCACCAGACGGTCGTAGCGGAACGCATCCTCAACGGCCTCGGCCATGTCGTCGCGAGCCAGATCAAAGACGGAGACCTTCTGGCCGCGAGCCCCGAGCGCAGATGCGAGCTCCTCGACGGCAGCCTTCAGATGGCCATACACGCTCGCATAGGCGATCGTGATGCCCTCGTCCTCGGGCTGATAGCTCGACCAGGTGTTATAGGTGTCGAGGTAGTAGCCCAGGTTCTCGGTCAGCACGGGGCCGTGGAGCGGGCAGATGATCTGGATGTCCAGGTCGGCGGCCTTCTTGAGGACGGCCTGCACGAACTTGCCGAACTTACCGACGATGCCAAAGTAGTAGCGGCGAGCCTCGCAAGCCCACCCTTCCGGATCCTCGATGTCGTTGGCGCCAAACTTGCCAAAGCCGTCGGCACTAAAGAGCACCTTGTCGGTGGACTCGTAGGAGAAGATCACCTCGGGCCAGTGAACGTTGGGGGCGCCGATAAAGGTCAGGCTGTGGCCGCCCAGGTCGAGCACATCGCCCTCTTTGACGACCATCTTGCGCTCGGGGTAGTCGGTGCCAAAGTAGTTGACCATCATGCGGAAGGCGCCCATGCTAGCCACAATCTGGGCCTGGGGATAGCGCTCCATAAAGGCAGCGATACCGGCAGAGTGATCGGGCTCCATGTGATGGACGACCAGGTAATCGGGCGTACGACCATCGAGCACGGCCTCGAGGTTGCCGAGCCACTCGTCGACAAAGCCAGCGTCGACCGAATCGGCGACAGCAATTTTATCGCCCAAGATAACATAGCTGTTGTATGCCATGCCGTTCTCGGACACGTCGTACTGGCCCTCGAACAGGTCAATGTCGTGATCGTCGACGCCAATATAGCGGATATCCTTGGTGATCTCCATCAGGCAAAGCCTCCTAGATAGACAAAAGAACCCGTCTATCATAACACTCGCCTTTAGAGCCACAGCTATCTACCGGCATCCTTATCGATTGTTATTGAAATGCGATAAAGCTCCGTTTACCTGCAAAAACTATGCGCGAGGCTCTGCCGTGCTATGTCGAACGATGAGCTGACCGGGGATGCGAATGGCGACGGTTTTGTCCGTTGCCCCCGCCTTGGGAACCGCGTGCTCGAACACCTCGCGTCCACGCTGATGCAAATCAAATCGAACGGTCGTGAGCTCGTTGTGTGCGACAAAATCATCGAGCGAATCGTCGACGCCCACCACGCTCACGTCCTCGGGCACGCGCAAGCCGCTATCGCGCAGCGCTGCAATGGCGCCATTTGCCATCTGATCGTTTGCCGCATAGATCGCCGTCATGGTGCGATCGTGCTCGGCCAGGTACCTACCGGCCTCGTAACCGCTGTTGGCAGACCAGTCGCCCTCGAGCGGCTCTGCCGGCTCGATGTGTTTACGCTCGAGTGCATCCTGCCAACCGGCGCGACGAAATTGTTCGTCGACCGAGAACGACGGGCCGCCAATATAGCGAATCTGCTCGTGCCCCAGCTCAAACAGGTGATCCATAAGCAAGAGCGAGCAGCCGTAATGATCGGAGTCAACCGTAGTCACCCGCGGGTGCGCATACATGGTAACGATGACCGTGCCAATACCCGGCAACGGATCGAACGTCTCAAAATCGGGAGCCATACGGCTCATGCCGATAATGATGCCGTCCACGGGCAGCGCGGCCATACGGCGTGTTGCCTCGGCAAGAGAGAATTCCTCGGTCTTGGACATCTCGACCAGTGTGATGGCGCAATTATGCTCGCGAGCAGCGCTGGCGATGCCGTCGATCATTGAAAGGTTGCCAAACTTGGTGACATCGTTGACGCACAGGCCGACCGAATGGTAACGGCCGTCACGCAACGAACGGCCGGCATAGCTCGGACGGAAGCCGAGCTCTTGCATAGCGGCTTGCACGCGCTGGCGCGTCTGTTCGTTAACGTTGGGCAATCCGTTGGCAACGCGCGAAACCGTCTGTTGCGAAACACCGGCAGCGCGGGCAACGTCGGCCATGGATACCGGACGCGTACCCGTATCGTTGAAAGGGCACCTTGCCACAAAATCACCTTCGCTCTCGCAAGATCTGAATAGTGCGAATGTCGGCCCGGGCAGAAACACACCCCGCGCCGAAGCCCGCTATCGTCGGACGCATGTTAACGTACTCTACTTTTTCTATCAGCGGTTCTTTTGCTCCATATGTCCATACGGCCACACCGTTCACGGCCGAAAATCTACCGATTACCAGATTCTCAAAAAAGGAGATACATTGTGTTATGAGTACGTTAACATACCCTTTAACGTGCGGCGCCGCGAACGTCTGGTTTGTGGTGCTCAATATTGTTAACGTACTCATAATGACACGGACCAGTCTCTCCGGCGTCAAGGAAAGGACCCGTATGACCGCCCCCGACGAAAAGATACTCGCCACCCTCACCAAGCTGTTTGAGGAGGAGTTTGGCCCCATCGACGAGCGCCAGGTGCTCTACGTGCACGCGCCCGGCCGTTCCGAGATCAGCGGCAACCACACCGACCACGAGGGTGGCCACGTTATCGCTGGCTCGCTCGATGTCGCTGTCGACGGCATCGCCGTGGCAACCGACTCCAACAAGGTCCGCATTGCCGATGAGGGCTACCCTACCTTTGAGATCACGCTCGACACGCTGGATGTTCAGGAGTCCGAGAAGGGCACGTCCGCAAGCCTCGTGCGCGGTATGGCCCACGAGATTGCAGCGCTTGGTGTTGAGCCCAAGGGTTTCGACTTCGCCTTTACCTGCTCCGTCCCCTCGGGCGGCGGTCTTTCGAGCTCCGCTGCTGTCGAGGCGGCATACGGCCGCGCTATGGAGACGCTTTGGGGCGCGCCCGCGATTGAGCCCGTCGCACTCGCCCAGATGAGCCAGCGCACCGAGAACAACTACTACGGCAAGCCTTGCGGTCTTATGGACCAGGCCGCTGTGTGCCTGGGCGGCCTTGCCTACATGGACTTTGAGGATCAAGCCCAGCCTAAGACCCAGAAGCTCGAGCTCAACTTTGAGGATCACGGTTATGCGCTCGTGCTCGTTAAGGTCGGTGCCGACCACGTGGCCGCCACCGACGACTACGCCGCCGTTCCGCGCGAGATGCAAGACATCGCCGCCGAGTTTGGCAAGACACGCCTGTGCGAGGTCGACGTTGCCGACTTTGACGCCAAGCTCCCCGAACTGCGCGCCAAGCTGGGCGACCGCGCCTGCCTGCGCGCCGTTCACTACTGGTATGAAAACGGCCTGGTCGATAAGCGCTGGGCAGCCCTTAACGCCGGCGATATCGATCAGTTCCTGGTCCTGACGCGCGAGTCGGGCGCCAGCTCTGCCATGTACCTGCAAAACGTCGTTGCCAAGCTGGGCTCCGAACAGCCCTCGATGTATGCCCTGGCACTGGCCGAGCATGTACTCGACGGCCGCGGCGCCGTCCGCATCCACGGCGGCGGCTTTGGCGGCACCATTCAGGCCTTCGTGCCGCTCGACCTCGTCGACGCCTTTATCACCAAGATGAACAGCTGGCTGGGCGAGGGCTCTGCCCGCCACTACGCGATTTCTGACAAGGGGGCTTACGCGGCATGGCTGTAATGACTGATGTGCGCGAGGCTGCGCAGGGCCTGATTGAGTATGCTATCCACCGATCGATGGTCGGACAGGACGACCGCATCTGGGCATACAACACCATTCTGGAGTGCATCGGCGCCACGGGGCCGGCACTCGACATGGCCTGGGCGCTCCAGGTCGAGAAACTCTCGCTCTTGCACCCCGATACCCTGCCCAACTTTGACCTTGAAGGCACGCTTGCCGCACTTGCCGAGGTCGCCGTTGCCAACGGTGCCGCCGAGGATACGACATCGGGACGCGACCGCATCGCCATGCGCATCATGGGCACGCTCATGCCGAGGCCTTCGGTTGTAAACGAGGAGTTCAACGGACGTATGGGCGTCAACGAGCCCCGCGCCGCGACCGACTGGTTCTACGGCCTGTGCTGTGACGCCGGTTACGTGCGCCGCGCCGCCATCGCGCGCAATATCAAATGGAGCACCCCCACCAACTGGGGCGACCTCGAGATCACCATCAACCTGTCCAAGCCTGAGAAGGACCCGCGCGATATCGCCGCGGCCGGTGCGGCCAAGAACACGGGCGAGAAGTATCCCGCCTGCCAGCTGTGCATCGAAAACGAAGGCTACCCTGGACGCTCCGCCGCAACCGACGGCGGCGCCCACCCCGCCCGTCAGAACCTGCGCGTTATCCCCATCCAGCTCGACGGCGAGCGCTGGGGCTTCCAGTACAGCCCGTATGCGTACTTTAACGAGCACTGCATTGCCATGAGCTCCAAGCATCGCCCGATGCACGTGGATCGCAAGAGCCTGACCTGCCTGCTCGACTTTGTCGACCTGTTCCCGCACTACTTTATCGGCTCCAACGCCGACCTGCCCATCGTGGGCGGCTCGATTCTGTCGCACGACCACTTCCAGGGCGGCGCACACGAGTTCCCCATGATGCATGCCACCGAAGTCTCGCAGTTTAACGTGCCCGGCTTTGACCAGGTCAGCGGTACCGTGTTGCAGTGGCCGCTTTCGGTGCTGCGACTTCGTTCGCACGACCGCGCCCAGTTGCTCGACGCTGCCGAGAAGATTATCCTCGCCTGGCGCGAGTGGACCGACGAGTCTGTGGGCGTTATCGCGCACACGGCCGACGGCGTAGCGCACAACACCGTGACGCCCGTCATCCGCCGCGTCGACTCCCGCGGCAACGCCGGCGGCGAGATCTACGAGGCCTACCTAACGCTTCGCTGCAACATCACGACCGGCGATCATCCGCTGGGCGTATTCCACCCGCATGCCGAGTATCACCATATTAAAAAGGAGAACATCGGTCTGATCGAGGTCATGGGCCTGGCGATTTTGCCGCCGCGCTTGGTTCCCGAGCTCGGCGTTGTCCGCGAGCACCTGCTGGCGGCTAAAGCCGATACCAGCTACGACCTTGCCGGCGCGCTCGAGGGCGACGACCTTTGCCGCAGCCACGCCGCATGGGCCGAGGACGTCTTTGCCCGCCGCGCCGATGAGCTTACGGCGGATAACGCCATCGATATCCTGCACGAGGAGGTCGGCATGGTGTTTGGCCACGTGCTCGACAACGCCGGCGTCTTTAAGTGGGACGAAGCCGGCCGCGCCGCCCAACAGCGCTTTATCGACTCGCTGTAATGATCCCTTGGGGACGGAGGAAAACGGATCATTTCGTCTTCAAGACAACGGCGCCCGCCGGCAACATCGCCGGCGGGCGCCGGTTTTTGAGTGTAGTCATTGGGGATGTTCTTAAACGACTGGTCATTAAAGAACGT
>CALJPV010000064.1:0-2031 GCA_937980385.1 uncultured Collinsella sp.
ACTTAATGTGGCCTCCGTGCGAGCCAGGACTGTAGAGCAGCAAACTTAACCCCTGCGCCGCCCGGACCGGGAATCCGCCCTCACGCACAGGAGGGGATTCCTTTATGCCAATAAGGGACAGGTTTATTTTGGTAGGTTTTTCCTGCTTGACTTTGAAACATTTCGTCCGGCCAGAGCGTATCTATGGTGAGGACCTCATCAAGAATCATTACCGTCACCGGGAGGTGATTATGGAAGAACAAGCTTTTAGACAGGCGGTCGAAGATCACCGGGATGTCGTGTTTCGAATCGCATTGACGTATCTGCGCGATCGCGCAGATGCCGATGATGTTGCCCAAGATGTCTTTCTTAAGCTGCTCAAAAGCGATACGCAATTTGAGAGTTGGGAGCATCTTCGCCGCTGGCTTATCCGGGTCACGATCAATGAATGCAAATCGCTCTTTCGAAAGCCATGGAGGCGTGTGGAGGATATTGAGAACCTGGCCGATTCGCTTTCGACGGCGCAGGAGGAGACCAAGGCGGTCCTGTCAGACGTTATGCGACTTCCGGAGCGATTCCGTGTTCCCATCGTGCTCTATTACTATCTGGGTTTTTCGACCTCAGAGATTGCCGAGTTACTGCATGTGCCAGCCGCGACCGTTCGAACGCGTTTAGCTCGCGGTCGATCGAAGCTCAAGTTCATCCTAGAGGAGGGCGACCGTGAAATCCAATCAAATCAAGCAGGCCTTCGAGTCCATCCAAGCCGATAGCGATCTTGCCGACCGTGTTATTGATGCTGCGGCTGGCGAGCCGCTTCGTCGAAAGGGTCACGCGAAGCCACTGTATGTTGCCGTAATCGGATGTCTTGTCGGAGTGTTGGCGACCGGAGGGGTCGCCTACGCCGTTATCAATTCCAGCTATTTTGCCTCAGCCTGGGGAAACCACGGCAACGGGGATTCCATTACCTGGACCAACGGCGGCTCATCGGGGACTAAATACACCTACACCAGAGAGTTTGGTGACGGCATCGCGCCCCAAAGCCTGGAGGGCGCAGTTCGGGAGGTTAATCTGTCCGTCGAGGGTAACGGCTATACGCTTGATATCCATGAGATGGCTATTGACCAAAACGGCTGCGGAGCCGTGACGTTTACGTTGTCCAATCCAAATGGCGTTAACTACTACAAGCCGGCAGCAGAGACAGGCGAACTTGTTCTCTACGGTGAAGAAGAACAAGGCATCGGCACGCCCAGCATGAACTTCGGCGAGGAATGGGCTGATACACGCTGCACAATTGATAAGGACACATCAAGCGACACGGTCATTAATGGCACGATGTACTTTGCCTCGTGGGATCGCGAGCGAGATTTGGGACATGCGGTCACCTGGAATATCTGCTGGACTGAGGGCGAAGGCGAGGACGCGAAGCTGCTCGAGGCATCGACGCCCGAGTTTAGCGTTGGAGCGTACGTCGATACAAAGGAACTCCGCTCCGATGACTCGCCTCTTGAGATTAGCCCGGTTTCCATCCAGACGCACATCGACGATCTGGGCATTGACGCAGTCACGAAAAAGTTGACCGTTACCTACAAGGATGGATCGGAGCAGATTATCGAAGACGATGCTACAGGCGCGTACAATTCCTATGTTTCGCTGACGCGCAATAGCGGGGAGAACATCTCGGTTCCGACAAAGCTGATCAATGTCGACCAGGTGGTCTCGGTAACCCTCGAGGGCACGAGATGCACATCAACAGGAGAGACCGAAACAGAAGTACCCTTTACCATCGTCTATTCGTAAGATTTGGGGCCGCTTCCTACTAGGGGAGGCGGCCCACTTTGCGTTAAATGGAAACGCCGCCGATTTCCATGCGACAGATGAGAGCAGATCAACGCTGGAGGGCGACATTTCCCCAGATAAAACCGACCAAAATAAACCTGTCCCTTTTTGGCAGGGAACGTTGCCCCAACGAGCACGTCGGATTCCCGGCCCGGGCGGCACAGGGGTTAAGTTTGTCGCGAGTTCCGCACGAGCCGGAGGCCACTTAATGTGGCC
>CALJPV010000065.1:0-47136 GCA_937980385.1 uncultured Collinsella sp.
GTGGCAAGTCGGCGGGGGAGTGTGCCGCCTGCGCCGAGCGCGTCGTGGCCGAGCGGGCGGCAGATAACGCCGATACGCCCATGTCGATTGAGACCATCATCGACTTTATCGAGGACGGTGACATTGAGGACGCCCGCGCTGCCGTTGAGCGCCAGATTGAGCTGAATGGCGCAATCAGTGCCGAGGGCCTTGCGCACGCTTGGGGCGCCGAGGTGGGTCGTACGCTGCTGGGCGCTCGTGCCGATGACGTCGCCTGCCGCGCCCGTGCCCGTGCGGCCGCAGGGTCCGACGCCCGCATGAACGGTTGCGCGCTGCCGGTCGCCATTGTGTGCGGCTCGGGCAATCAGGGCATTACCTGCGCATTGCCCGTCATGGAGTATGCCGAGTACCTGCGTTGCGACCACGAGCGCCTGGTGCGCGCCGTGATGCTGTCCGATCTTATCGCCGTGCATATCAAGAGCTATATCGGTGCACTCTCGGCGTTTTGCGGTGCTATTTGCGCCGCGTGTGGCGCCGGCGCTGCGATTACCTGGCTGTGCGGTGGCACGCGCGAGCAGATTGGCGCGACGGTTTCGAACACGCTCGGCAACGTGGGCGGCATCGTGTGCGATGGCGCCAAGGCAAGCTGTGCCGCCAAGATTTCCGCTGCCGTTGATGCGGCGATTCTGGGTCACGATATGGCCATGCAGGGTCGCGGCTTCCGCGCCGGTGAGGGCCTGATCCAGGATACCGTCGAGCAGACAATCGCCAGCATGGGCTACGTGGGCCGTGTGGGTATGAAGGACACCGACGTCGAGATCCTCAACATCATGATCGGCAAAACCCAAGTTTGCTAGGACAGTTCGTCGGCTACTTGGTGTTCGTAGAAGGCCTCGACTACGGCGTTGAAATCGCGGGCGAAGTCTTCCATGGTTCCGTGCCAGGTGGCTCGGCCGGGTTTTCCCTGGCCAACATAGGCAGTTTGAATGCCGCAGGCGGGGCTAGGGAAGTCGCGCTTGGGATCGTTGCCCACCATAAGGACCTCGTGTGGGTCGAGTCCCATCACCTGAAGCTGCTCGAGATAGTAGGTGGCATCGGGCTTGCAGCGGGTGGTGTTTCCCATGTGCGTGACGAGCTCAAAGGGGGCGTCGGCCAGGTCGCCCCAACCCATGCGGCACTCGATGGCCCCCTGGGGAAAGCTGGGGTTGGTAAAGAGCGCGCAGCGCAGTCCTGCGTCCTGTACGGCCTGGAGAGCGGCGTGTGCGCCCGGCATGGCGTGGGCGTTGATGACATCGTCATTCTTGTGTGGAAGAACTTCGCGGTCGTAGTAGGTAAACGCCTCGTAGATGATCGGATCGGAGAGGCAGATGCCGCATCGGCGCTCGACTTCGGTGCGGTAAAACTCAAGATTGGTGCGGTTGTCCGTGCCGCTTCGGCGGTTGGCGTTGAGGTCGACCAGGATGGTGCCGAGGCGTGCCATCGTGCCACCGCGGCTGCGGCGTCCGATATCCGCGAGCATCGACGAGACATCCTTAAAATAGCGAAGGATGAACGCGTTGAGGTTGATGCTAAGAAGCGTCTCGTCCATATCGAAAACGACTGCTTTGAGCACGCGGGCACCTTTCTCGAAAAATCGTTCCAGAATCGTTGGCTCCGGATACTTTACCGCAAAGCCGTATGCCTAACTGCCTATCGTCAACTTATGGAGACGGTCGTCCACAAGATTGCGAAAAAGTCTCCATACGAGTAAAAAATCGCAGTTCACGCTTGAAATCGAAATGATTTCCCCGTAACCTATACGAACGTGATTGCATAAGCGTCACATTAGTATCTGTCGGCTCCCGAGTGTTCCTAAACGTTGTGTGCTTGTCGCACCCTTCTGTAGGTCCTAGCAATCGGGGCCCCGTAGTTCGAAAGGGGTCCACCTTTGAGTGAGATTCAGAACTCGTCCATTTTCTCTCTTGACGATGTCAACGAGGAGGAGATGAACAACCTCATCGACGGTACGATTACCGACTTTGATGAGGGCGATCTCGTTAACGGCACTGTCGTTAAGATCGAGCATGACGAGGTGCTCGTTGACATCGGATTCAAGTCCGAGGGCGTTATCCCGGTCCGCGAGCTGTCCATCCGCAAGGACGCTAACCCTGCAGACATCGTTGCACTCGGTGATCCCATCGAGGCTCTGGTTCTCCAGAAGGAGGACAAGGACGGTCGTCTGGTCCTGTCCAAGAAGCGTGCCGAGTACGAGCGTGCTTGGAACCGCATCGAGGAGAAGTTCAACTCCGGCGAGAACGTCGAGGGCGAGGTTATCGAGGTTGTCAAGGGCGGCCTGATCCTCGACATCGGCCTGCGTGGCTTCCTGCCTGCTTCCCTCGTCGACCTCCGTCGCGTCAAGGACCTCACCTCCTACATGGGCACCCGCATCGAGGCTCGCGTCATCGAGATGGACCGCAACCGCAACAACGTCGTCCTCTCCCGTCGCGTCGTGCTCGAGGAGTCCCGTAAGGCCGAGCGCTCCGAGATCCTGTCCAAGCTCAAGTCTGGCATGCGCCTCCAGGGCACCGTTTCCTCCATCGTCGACTTCGGCGCCTTCGTCGATCTCGGCGGTATCGACGGCCTCATCCACATCTCCGAGCTCTCCTGGAACCACGTCAACCATCCTTCCGAGGTTGTCAAGGTCGGCCAGGAGGTCGAGGTCGAGGTTCTCGACGTCGACCTCAACCGCGAGCGCATTTCCCTGGGTCTCAAGCAGACCACCGAGGATCCGTGGCGCGCACTGGTCAAGAAGTACCCCGTCGGCGCTATCGTCGAGGGTACTGTGACCAAGCTTGTCCCGTTCGGCGCTTTCGTCGATCTGGGCGAGGGCATCGAGGGCCTGGTGCACATCTCCGAGATGGCCAACAAGCACGTCGATCAGCCTTCTCAGGTCACCCACGTGGGCGACAAGGTTCAGGTCAAGGTCATGGAGATCGACCTCGACCGTCGTCGTATCTCCCTGTCCATGAAGTCTGCTGCTGAGACTCTGGGCGTCGAGATCGAGGTTACCCCGCTGCCTTCCGAGAAGAAGGACGAGGAGACCGACGCCGAGTAAATCGGTTTGACGATCACTTGTTTTAAGGGATCCGTCCGCAATGGACGGGTCCCTTTTTGCATTTGCTGCTGATGCGCGCGATGCTACCAGGGCGCAATGCTGCCTGTACTGTCCACAGACTATTGGGTTGTCGGTGCATGAAAAAAGCCGACATCCCGCCTCGGGGAAGAGGCGGGAACGCACCGAGTAGACGGAGGGGTGCGGAGCGCGGTCGCGTCTCGACTGACGACGTTGCCCATCGACGACCCTATTGTACTGTATAGCGTGGTTCTTGGTTTATCGTGTCGAACGCTTGTGTTGTGCCATTGCTTGCGGCAACGGTGTGCTACACTCTTGCACTGCTGAGTGGGCTAGACGGTCGCGCGATGTGCTGCTTGCAGTACGCGTGAGGAAAGTCCGGGCTCCAGAGGGCGGGATGCCGGCTAACGGCCGGGCGGAGTGATCCGACGGAAAGCGCCGCAGAAAAGAAGACTCCCACCTGCGCCGCAAGGCGTAAAGGGAAAAGCTGAAACGGTGGTGTAAGAGACCACCAGCGTCGTGGCAACACGGCGGCTTGGCAAGCCCCATCCGGAGCAAGCGCGAATAGGAACGCTATGGGCCGGCCCGGTCCGCGTTCGGGTAGCGTGCGTGGAGCTGCACGGTAACGTGCAGACAAGATAAATGACCGTTCACGACAGAACCCGGCTTATAGGCCCACTTGGCAACTATGTTGACGCTGCGAACCCGTCAGCGCGGCAATCTGCCTTTCAAGCCTTCGGGCATGACCATAAGGTCAATGCCCTTGTCTTTCAAGGCACCTTGCTCGCGCTGACGGGTTCTCGCTGTTGGTGACGGTATCATTGGCGTTTCCGTTCTTGTTGGCGAGGTCAACGGTACGGCCTTTGCCGTATTATTGAGGCTGTTTGTTGCTGCGCTTTATTTTGTTGAGGGGCTTTGTTGGACAGCTATTTTACTCTGCAATCGAATATTGAGGCTTCGGGCGAGTTTGTGGACCGCAAGAGCCGTTTTATTGCCCAACTGGTCCATATTGAGTCCGAGGATGAGGCGAATGCCTTTATCGAGATGGTTCGCAAGCGTCATTACGACGCTCGACACAATGTTCCCGCGTGGATTTTGGTCGATGGACGCGAGCGCCAGAGCGATGACGGTGAGCCGAGCCGCACGAGCGGTATGCCGACGCTCGAGGTGTTGCGCGGTGCGGAGCTCAAAAATGTTTGCTGCGTGGTGACGCGCTATTTTGGTGGCACGCTGTTAGGGCCTGGTGGCTTGGTACGTGCCTATACCGCGGCGACGCAGGCGGCGGTGTCAGCTGCTCGGGAGGCCGGGCAGATCGTCGAGATGACGAGCGTCGTGCCTGTTGACGTGCATGTGGCCTATCCGCAGTATGAGCAGGTGCTTCGTTTGGCGCAGGATTCGGGTGCCAAGGTTTCGGATACCGATTACGCGGATGCCGTGACACTTCATTTGGTGTTTAAAGCGGGGGAGCAGGAGCTGTTTTGCGCTAAGATGCGCGAGCTTATGGCGGGGCGCGAGGAGATCGAGGTCAGCGCTCCCGTATTTGCCGAGTTCTAACGGCGACGGCCGGCGTGCTTTTGGATGGATCCCAAGCGCGCCGGCCGTCATTTTATGTTGCCGCCGTTTACTCGGCGAGCTGCTTTAGTACATCGCAGGCGATCTCGACGGCATCGTCGATGCAGCCGGGGCAGCTGCGGAGCGGACCCTTGTCCGATCCGACGCCCTTGAGCGTGCCGCAGACGGTCGTCGTGTTCTTCTCGCCAAAACGCTTGGCGATTTCGCGCGACAGCTTGTAGGTCTGGCCCTTGGTCTTGGGGTTTTCCATGCCGTCGCTCATTACAAAGCCCATGATGGCCACAGCACCCGAGATGGCGCCGCAGGTTTCGGTCATGCCGCCCATGCCGGCGCCAAAGCCCTCGGTGAGGGTAAAGGCGACCTGGGGGTCGAGCCCGACGGCGGGCGCGAGCGTGCAGGCGACGGCCTGGGCGCAGTTAAAACCACGGGCGTGGTATTCGGCAGCCTGTGCCTGACAGGCGGCGATATCGAGCTGGGCCGTATCGATTTGCTTCATCGTTGTCTCCTTGGTCATGGTGTACCCGCCTATGGTACCCGCGACGGTGCATGTAATCATCGAGAGCTTCATGTGTGCCTCATTTTTATCTATCGAGCAAATGCCCAAGGCTTGAGATAAATACCCCTGATCAATTTGTCTCATAACCCACCTTGAGGATGGGTTGAGAGGGGTGTGCGGTAGCGGTATCGTGAACCGAATAAAACAAAACCCAAGTAAGGGAGTTGGATATGAGCGAGCAGACCATCGGTACGACGTGTGTTCAGGGCGGTTATCGCCCGGGTGATGCGGAGCCGCGTCAGGTGCCTATCTACCAGTCAACCACGTGGAAGTACGACACGTCGGAGCACATGGGCAAGCTGTTTGACCTGGAGGAGTCGGGCTACTTCTACAGCCGTCTGCAGAACCCCACGTGCGATTTGGTTGCCGCCAAGATCTGCGAGATGGAGGGAGGCACCGCCGCGATGCTCACGAGCTCGGGCATGGCTGCGAACTTCCTCGCGATTTTTAATGTGGCCGGTGCCGGCGATCATGTGGTCGCGAGCTCTGCCATTTACGGCGGTACGTATAACCTGCTCGCCCATACCATGGAGCGCATGGGTCTGACCTGCACGTTCGTTGCCCCCGACTGCACCGATGAAGAGCTCGAGGCAGCCTTTGAGCCCAATACCAAGCTCGTCTTTGGCGAGACGATCGCCAACCCCGCCCTTGCCGTGCTCGATATTGAGCGCTTTGCCAAGGCCGCGCATGATCACGGCGTGCCGCTGATGGTCGACAACACCTTCCCGACGCCCGTGATGTGCCGTCCCTTTGAGTGGGGCGCCGACATCGTTACGCACTCCACCACCAAGTACATGGATGGACATGCTGCCTACCTGGGCGGCGTGATCGTCGACCACGGCCAGTTTGACTGGATGGCCCATGCGGACAAGTTCCCGGGTCTCACCACGCCCGACGAGAGCTACCACGGCGTGACCTATGCCGAGAAGTTCGGTCGTGAGGGCGCCTTCATTACCAAGGCAACCGCTCAGCTCATGCGCGACCTCGGCCCCATGCAGAACCCTCAGGCGGCCTTCTTCTTGAACAGCTCGCTCGAGAGCCTGCATGTGCGCATGCCGCGTCATTGCGAGAACGGCCTGGCCGTTGCCAAGTTCCTGCAGAGTCATCCCAAGGTACGCTTCGTGAGCTATCCGGGCCTGGAGGGCGATAAGTACTACGACATCGCTCAGAAATACATGCCCAACGGTACCTGCGGCGTTGTGAGCTTTGGCTTTAACGGTGGTCGCGCGGCGGCCGAGACCTTTATGAAGAGCCTCAAGCTCGCCCAGATCGCCACGCACGTGGCCGACGCCCGCACTTGCTGCCTGCATCCCGCTAATGCCACACATCGCCAGATGAACGATGAGGAGCTCATCGCCTGTGGCATCTCCGCCGACATGGTGCGCCTGTCGTGCGGCCTCGAGGACACGGCCGACTTGATTGCCGACCTTGAGCAGGCACTCGAGCAGTGCTAGGCTAGCTCCGTACAAGGCGCCGATGCTGGCAGAAAGCTTCGGCGACCTTTCGTTCCGATTCCGTAGGCGGGACCCCAATCGCGGCAGTTTGCAGGCGATTGGGGCCCCGTTTTTGCGTTGCGCCACTCGAAAGGATGGATATGGAGAAAACCGCAGAGCAGCTGCGCCGTGAGCGCATTGCCCTTGAGGGCGACACCCATGGCAAGAATAAATGGGCGATTCTGTTTACCGTGCTCATCATGACGTTTATGTCGTGTCTGGATTCGACCGTCGTGACCGTGGCGCTGCCCGTGATGCAAAAGGAGCTGGGCGTGGGCCTCGATCGCATTCAGCTGGTGAGCTCGGTGTATCTGCTTGCGACGTGCGTGGCTATGCTGCCGTTTGGCCGCCTGGGCGACGTGCGCGGCAAGGTCGGCGTATTCCAGCTGGGCGTAATCGTCTTTACGGCCGGTTCGCTGCTTTGCGGCCTTTCGGCCTCGCTCGAAGTTCTTATTCTGGCACGCATCGTTCAGGGCGTCGGTTGCGCGGCGGCCATGGCCAACAACATGGGTATCATCACCGAGTCGTTTCCGGCTCGCGAGCGCGGTCGTGCCATGGGTATTCTTGCGACCTTCGTGGCCCTCGGCATGATGTGTGGCCCCGTGCTGGGTGGCATGCTGGTGGCAAGCTTTCCCTGGGAGAGCATCTTCCTCATCAACCTGCCCATTGGGGTCATCTCGTTTATCGTGGGGCTCTACACGCTGCCGCATGTTAAGCCGGAGGCCGGCGAGCGCCCCATGCCCCTGATCGAGGCTGCTCGTCGCTGCTTTGCAAATTCGGCCTTCACCATTAACCTTGCTTGCATGCTCATCGTGTTCGTTGGTATTGGCGCATCTGAGTTTATCCTGCCGTTCTATTTTCAGGACGCCCACGGCTTTGGTTCCGACATTTCCGGATTGCTTTTTTTGGCGTTGCCGATGGTGAATGCCTTTATCGGCCCGCTTTCGGGAACGGTTTCGGACCGTGTTGGCTGCGAGGGTCCCACTGCGGTCGGCCTGGGCGTGTACGTATGCGGTCTTTTTGCGGTAAGCACGCTCGATGAGCACTCTTCTATCCCTGTGATCGTGTGCTGTGTCGCGTTTATGTCGTGCGGTACGTCGATTTTCCAGAGTCCCAACAACTCGCTGTACATGGGCTCGGCTCCGCGCGAAGCGCTCGGCTTTGCGGGCAGCCTGGGTAGCCTGGCGCGCTATGCGGGTATGGCAGTGGGCATTACGGCGGCGTCGCATATCCTGTATGGGCAGATGAGCGTGGCGATGGGCGAGGCCGTGACCAGTTTCGTTGCAGGCCGTCCGGATGTGTTCCTGTTCGGCTTTCGCTCGGTGTTCTACGTACTCATGGCTGTGGCCGCCGTGGGCTTTGCGCTCGCCCTGGTGCGTTTGGTGAAGATACGCGCCCGCCATTAGCGTGTGGGGGTAGGCCTGCCACGAATTGGGCCTATCTACTGGTCTTGCGGCTTTATGGTGCGTAGGGGCTTGTGGGGCGGCCGGGGGTCGGTCCGTGGTAGACTATCGAACAACGTTTATTAATCGCGCGGTATCGTTGCCGCGAGAAGGGGTTGCGCCATGCAGGAGCTTGAGGATCGTATTCGCCATGACGGCATCGTAAAGGCCGGTAATGTCCTTAAGGTTGATGCCTTCCTCAACCACCAGTGCGACGTTGAGCTGTTCGACCACATGGGCGCCGAGTGGGCCCGTCTGTTCGAGGGTGTCGAGATCAACAAGATTCTGACGATTGAGGCTTCGGGCATTGGCATGGCTTGCATTGCAGCCCAGCATTTTGGCGGCGTGCCGGTGGTCTTTGCCAAGAAGGCACAGTCCATCAACCTAGACGGCGAGCAGTATGCCACGACCATCTACTCCTTTACCAAGCAGAAGGAGTACCCGGTCATCGTTGGCAAGCGCTTCCTGTCTGAGGGCGACAAGGTCCTGATCATCGACGACTTCTTGGCCAATGGCTGCGCGCTCGAGGGCCTTATCAAGATCTGCGAGGCTGCGGGTGCCGAGGTGTCCGGTATTGGCATTGCAGTGGAGAAGGGCTTCCAGGGCGGCGGCGATAAGCTCCGCGAGCGTGGCTTCCGCGTCGAGAGCTTGGCCCGTATCGCCGATATGGACTGCGAGACCGGCGAGATCACCTTCGCCTAAGCGCGCAACACAAGCGATTGGTATGCGATGTGACAAAGGGACTTTCCCTTTGTCACATTTTTTGTATGAGGGGAGGTGTTGATATGGATGAGAACAAGATGGGATGGCGCGAGTGTGCGCGCTATGCCGAGATGTCGGTCGAGGAGCTGGCGCGCGATTGCGAGGTACAGGTGTTTCGCGCGACAGGTCCGGGCGGGCAAGGCGTGAACACGACGGACTCGGCGGTGCGCATGAAACATATCCCTTCGGGGATTACCGTGACGGCGCACGAGAGCCGCAGCCAGTTCCAGAACCGTGCAAGCTGTCTGCGTAAGCTGAGGGCAGAGCTTGAGTGTCGTGGCCGTCCACCGCGCCGACGCGTAAAGACCAAGGTGCCTCAGCGCTCTCGCCAGCGCAGGCTCAATGATAAGCACTTCAACGCCATTAAAAAGGCCAACCGTCGCAAGCCGGGCAGCGACGAATAGCCTCCTCATAAGTTGCGGTGAAATAGGGGCTGTTTTGCGGCTTTAGCTGCATAAACAGTCCCTATTTCACCGCAACTTAGGTTGGGTTAGCGGGTTGGGTGCCAGACGTGGAGGGCGCCGCCGAGGACGTCGACCTCGATGCGCGAGGCGACGATGGGCTCGCCGTCGGCTTGGATGGGGTAGTCGGGCTCCTCGAACGTGAACTCGGCATGGCGGCAGCGGCGTATGCGAACCGGCGGCAGCTTGGTATGGTGGCCGTCCTTGGCCGAAAGAAACATAGGCAGGGCAATCGCGCGAGGGACGGGGCCGCATGCGTAGCAGACGTCGAGCATGCCGTCGCAGGGGTCGGCATCGGGGCAGATGCGATAGCCCGAGCCATACGTGGGGCCCAGCTGAATCGCCATGATGATCGCCCTTACGCGCTCGGCGGGCGCCCCGTCAAAGCTGACTGTCATGGGGTAGTTGCGGTAGCGCAGACCAAACTGCTCCAGACCCGAGAGGGTGTAGAGCGGAGCGCCAGCGAGGCCCGTCTTTTTGCGCAGCTCGGTGGTGCCCAGGCCGATGGCGGCATCGATGCCGACCGAAAGCGTTTGGTCGTAGTACTCAACGGTAGCCTCGCCGCTGCCGTTTGCGGGGTTCCATGAGCGAATGCGTCCGATATCCTGGCGCTGCAGCTCGCAGGTGAGCAGCGCGCCAAAATCTTTGCCGGAGAAATCGTCGATACCGAGGGTCTGGGCAAAATCGTTGCCGGAGCCTACGGGTAGGACGGCAAGGGCGGGACGGACCGCCTCATCCTGCTTCATGAGTCCATTGGCAACCTCGTGGATCACGCCGTCGCCGCCAAGGGCGATAACGGTGCGATAGCCCTGAGCCTGCGCGGCAAGCTCCTTGGCATGTCCCATGCGCTCAGTCAGCACCAGGTCAAACTGGGATGAGCGCGCGGTCATGTCCAAAAAGCGCTGCAGGCGCTCAGCGACCTCGCGCGCCGCACCCGACTGGGCGGCAGGGTTGGCGATTATGAGCGTGCGACCAAAATCAGTTGCGTGCATGGGGCGACTCCTGGCGTATGACGTGACGGTGCGGTCGCGCTCAGGTCGAATTGCCCCCGATTGTGGCTGCACGGCGAATACTAACGTCTACTCTATCAGGTCGTTGTGGCGCTCGATAGCATCCGCTACCGTACCGCCCTCATCCACAATAAGCGAACGGCGTTTAGGCGAGACAATGCGCTGCGCGGGGTATACGCCGCGGTGGCCGCCGACAAGATAGCTGATAAACGCCACGATCACGAAGAAGCCGGCTGCCGTGCCGTGGAACAGGTCGATGGCCATCATACAGGTGGTGATGGGCACGTTAAGGCCGGCGCAGAACACGCCGAGCATGCCGAGAGCCGCCAGAAAGCTGGGGTCGATTCCGACGAGGCAGCCGATCCAGCCGCCGAGCGCCGCACCGATGCCAAACAGAGGCGTGACCTCGCCGCCTTGGAAGCCGGCGCCCAGGGTGAGCGCTGTGACGACCAACTTGATGGCTGCGTCCGCCAGGGTGGTGTTGCCTGCAAATCCGGCGCCGGAAAGCCACGTGGAAAGGCCGGCGTAGTCCCAGGCGTCGAGGAGGGCATAGGCGGCCAAAACCACGAGTGCGCCTATAAGTGCGCGAACGAGGTAATTGGTGATAAAGCGACCGTACAGGCTCTTGACGGTTCGAACCGACCAGGCAAAGAGGCGTGCCGCCAGACCGAAGATGATTGCGCTGATAACAATGATGACGACTGTCTTGGGCGTCATGGCGGGAACGCTGGCGATGACGTTCGCTTCGTACTCGGTACCCAGGGCGAGTGATGTAAAGTAGCCGGTAAACGAGGCGACCAGACAGTAGATGCCCGCGGTGTAGTCGATCTTGCCGATAAAACACATCTCCATGCCAAAGAAAGCTCCGGCAAGGGGCGAACCGAATACAGCGCCAAAGGCCGACGAGATGCCGGCGAGCATGAGGTCGTGGTGGTCATGCTTTTTGAGGTGGGCGAGGCTCGAGATGTTGCTGGCGATGGTGCCGCCAATCTGCACCGCGGCGCCCTCGCGGCCGGCCGATCCGCCCGTTAGGTGCGTGAGCGTGGAGCAGACGAAGGTGAGGACGGCCATGCGCATATGGATAAGGCGTGTGCCCAGGGCGGAGTCGATGACCAGGTTGTTACCTCGTTTGGCGGCAAGGCCGTGGTTTTTGTACACCCATGCGGTGGCAACGCCCACAACGGGAAGCAACACGTAAATCCACACGTGGTGCTCGCGATAATCGGTCGCGATATTCAGCGAGGCCAAAAATGCCCAAGCGGCAACGCCCATGGCGAGCGAGACGATGACGACGAGTACGAGCAACTTGGCGCTCGCGAGTAGGTTGCGGGCGTTGCGGCGCGTGTCGGCGGCCAAGAGCTGCTCGGAGCGGGTGAGTTGACGCCTGCCGGCCATGATGACGTCGTTCAGGGAGAAAAAACCGCCATCGTCGAGCGGCTGGGAATGATTCTGCGCTTCGTTTGCGCTTTCGGGTTTGTTGTTATGAGCCATATATTCCTCTTTTAGGTTGCAACGCAAGCATTATAAAACGCGGCAAGCGCGACGAGCCGGTGGGTTGGTTTCCATTCTGTTTCGCGGCTTGCGGCCGACAGGTGTATTTGCGGGTACAGGCCAAATCGCGGTCGCGCGTCGGGGGATTATACTGAGACAAGCATAAAGAATCGGCGTCCCTGTTGTGCGCCGTGGCATTAAAGAGGTGCATATGGCAGAGAAACTTATTCCGCTGGAGGACGCGCAGTCGATCGTTCTGTCGCACGTTGCTCCGACCGATCTCGTCGAGATTCCCGTGTGGCAGGCCGCCGGTCTTCCCTTGGCCGAGGATGCTGTGGCCGATATCGACATTTCTCCGTTTGCTAACAGCGCCATGGACGGGTATGCCGTGCGCTCGGCGGACTTGGCGCAGGCATCTGGCGAGGCGCCGGTGACGCTCGACGTTATCGGACACGAGGCCGCGGGCCATGTGTTTGAGGGCGTGGTCGGCGCGGGCGAGACCGTCCGCATCATGACGGGCGCGCCGGTACCCGAAGGTGCCGATGCCGTGGTGAAGTACGAGATCGTCGACGTGCTTGATGGCGACGGCAACGAGGGCTCGCACGTTCGCTTCTCTGCGCCGGCCAAGGTAGGGGAGAACGTTCGCTCTGCCGCCGAGGAGGCCCATGCCGGCGATGTTGTGATGCACGCCGGCGAGGTCGTGGCTCCGGCGGGTGCGGGTCTGCTGGCAAGCGCCGGATACGCGAGCGTGAAGGTGCACGCTGCCCCACGTGTGGGCATCATCTCGCTGGGCACGGAACTGGTCGCACCGAGTAACGTGCCGGCGCGCGGGCAGATTCGCGACTCCAACTCCTCGGCGTTGATGGCCGAGGCGCTCGACGCCGGCGCCGAGCCCGTGTTCTACGGCATTGCGTCTGATGATGAGCAGGCGATTGCCGAGCTCGTGCATCGCGCGGTGCAAGAGTGCGATTTTGTCATTACGAGCGGAGGCGCCTCGGCGGGCGATTACGACTATGTGACGGCACTCGTCCGGCGCGAGGGCGAGGTGCTGTTCGATCGCATCTCGATGCGTCCGGGCAAGGCCATCACGTTTGGCTTGCTCGGGGGTAAGCCCTACCTGGGGCTTTCAGGCAATCCGGCCGCGGCGTATGTGGGCTTTGAGATGCTCGCCCGTCCTGCGATCCGCAAGATGCGTGGCTTTGCCGAGGTTGCGCGTCCCGTGCAGCAGGCGACGCTCACGCACGGTGTTAAAAAGCGCCAGGACCGACGCTTCTTCGATCGCGCCACGGTTTTGCGCGACCCCGAGACCGGTGAGCTGTTGGTGACCGAGGCTAAGACGCAGAATTCGGCGCTGCTCGGCACGATGCAGCGGGCCAACTGCCTGCTGCGTATTGATGAAGGACCGTGCGAGCTCAAGGCAGGAGATGTCGTGGACGTTGTTCGCGTCGACCTGCCCGAGGGCGCCGTGTTGTAGGAGGAATGCTGTGGAGCTGAAGATATCGATTGTGACGTGCTCGGATACGCGCGATCTTGCCCAGGACGAGGCTGGAGCTGCACTCGAGGAACTTATCGAGGCGCAGGGCTGGACGGTCGCCTCACATGTGGTCGTGCGCGATGACGTCAGCGAGATTGGTGATGCCATTGTGGAAGCCGCCGATGAGTGCCACGCCAATGTCGTGCTCACCTGCGGCGGCACGGGGCTTTCGATGCGCGATGTGACGCCCGAGGCGACGCGTGCCGTCTGCGACCGCGATGTGCCGGGTATTGCAGAGGCAATTCGTGCGTACTCGATGACCAAGACGCGCCGCGCTATGCTCTCGCGTGCTATTTGCATGCAACGAGGTCATACACTTGTCGTAAACTTTCCCGGTTCCACGAAGGCCGCCCGCGAAAGCTGGGAGGCCATAGCGGACCAGCTGGAGCACGCGGCTCAGATGACAGCGGGCGGCGGACATACCAACTAAGCTATTTACCTGCGGTGGGGCGACCTTATCGGTCGCTCCGCTTTTGTTTTCCGCCGAATCGACGCCGAGGTGTGCGGTAACTCGAAACTATATTCTCAGGCGAGAATAATTTCTCACTAACATTATTCGCGCAAAAGTATAATCTGATTGCAGATTAAAGCCCGCGGTGGGGTACCCGGGCACAAGGTCCGAAAGGGTTGAATATGTTCGATATGGTTTCTCGCCGCGGATTCGTCTCGCTTTCTGCTGTCGCCGCTGCCGGCCTTGATCTTGCTGGCTGCTCGGGCAGCAAGACGTCCGAGCCGGCCGGATCCGATGCCGGTTCTGCTAAGGCATCTTCCAAGAAGGCCGTCGAGCTGCAGGTCTTTGCCGCCAACTCGCTCGAGAAGGCTCTGCCCGAGGTTCAGGAGCTCTACACAGAGCAGACCGGCACCACGTTTGCAGACACGCAGCTTAAGGCCTCCGGCGACCTTGTCGAGCAGATGCGCGCCGGTGCCGCTGTCGACGTGCTCATCACAGCCTCCAAGGGCACCATGGACGACGCCGAAGCCGCCGAGCTCGTCGACGTCGATACGCGTGAGGACATGTTCGTCAACGACCTCGTGATCATTCGCGCCGAGGGCTCCGACACCAAGGTCGAGGCCATCGCCGACGTCGCGAATCTGGACGGCAAGATCGCCATTGGCGACGCCAAGACCGTCCCCGCCGGCAAGTACGCCAACCAGGCGCTGGCTTCCGTGGGGCTCTATACCGGTACCGAGGGCGACGACGGCGAGTATGCTCCCGAGATCGCCGACAAGGTCGCACTGGCCGATAAGGTGGGCACCGCTGCCGCCTACGTCTCTACAGGCGACTGCGTGGCCGGTTTTGTCTACAGCTCCGATATCTTCCGCTACGACGGCATCGAGGAGGCCTTCGTGTGCCCCGAGGATTCGCACAAGCCCATCGTGTACCCGGGTGCCGTTGCCGAGAGCTCCGAGCATGACGACGAGGCCAAGGCGTTCATCGACTTCTGTCTGACCAACAAGAAAGCTCAGAAGATTTGGGCTAAGTACGGCTTTGAACTTTCCGCGTAGTGCGGCTTGGCGCGATAATTCCATCGTTTTGCGTTTCACTCCGTCCTTGTATTCTCTTGGAGCTTTTCGTGCTTAATAGATTCCGCATGCTTGTCGCCTGTGCTTTGACCTTCGCGCTTTGTTGGGTGCCGGGATTTGCGTTTGCTGGGGACACTGAGGACGGGGCCCAGGTTGCTGCGACCGCTCATGGGCTTTCCTATGGGATCGAGGGTTTTGAGCGGTTGGCCAAGGGGACCGCCCGTATCATGGAGGGCCAGCCTGAGGGCTACCGGTTTCCCGTTGACGAGGACGTGGACCTTGTAGTGGCGCCTGCTGCCGATCGCGTTGTGGTGTGGATATCGCCCAAGGCGGTCGAGAAATATGGATTGGATCCGCAGGACAACGAGTGCGTATCGGGTCTCAAGGCCCTCGTCTGTGATCTCGACAGCGCAAACTGCATGGGAGGTGCGCAGCTGGGTGACGTGGACCTTCCTTGGTATGTCACGGCGGAAACAACGTTTGATGCTGGCGGGTATACCTATGGCTTTGACGAGCGTGGCGCGGATGGGGACCGCTATGTGGTGATTGCATCAGCCTCGGGTGATGCCAAGGGCGGCGCGCGTTGGCTTGATAGCGCTCAAATGGTAGAAGCATCGTCTGTCGTGATGCGGGATGAGCAGGGGCCCTTGACCTCTCTGGCTCCCTTTTTGGGCGACATCGACTATCGCCCGTTTTGGGTGTCCATAAAAACGAGTGGCCTTGCCCTGCTGATCTCCTTTGCGCTGGGCCTGTTCGCCGCGTGGAAGACTATGGGTACCTCGAGTCGCATCAAGGGCCTGCTCGACTCGGTCTTTACCATCCCTATGGTACTGCCGCCCACGGTCTGTGGCTTTCTACTCCTCATGCTGTTTGGCCGCTCGACCGGGGTCGGTCGGTGGCTTATCGCGCACGGCGTCTCGATCGTCTTTACGTGGCCGGCGGCGGTGATCTCTGCCGTGGTGGTGTCGTTCCCGCTCGTCTACCGCACGGCGCTCGGAGCCTTTGAGAGCCTCGACACGCAGATGCTCGATGCGGCGCGCACGCTGGGCTGGTCCGAGCGTCGCATCTTTACCAAGCTTATGATGCCGCTCGGCTGGCCCTCGATTGCCGCCGGCACGGTGCTTGCCTTTGCCCGCGCGATGGGCGAGTTTGGCTGCACCCTGTTCTTTGCGGGCAACTACGCTGGTATTACGCAGACCATTCCCATCGCCATCTACTTTGAGTGGATGGGCGGCAACACGTCCGTGGCCCTCTTTTGGGTCGTCGTCGTAATCGCCTTTAGCTTCTTGGTCATCCTGTTTATCAACATGTACACCGCTCATTCGCAAAAGTATCGCGAGCGGGGCCTTTCCCGTGCGGAGCGTAAACAGGCCAAGGAGCTCGTCGGGCAGGGCGATTCGCTCGACCCGGCGGGCGGCGATGCCCTGCGTATCGATCGCGAGGCGCTGGTCGAGCTTATGCGCGATGATGCGGCGCCGCAGGGAGGTCGATAAGCTATGTCGCTCGTTTTGGATATTAAGAAACGTTATCCCGGGTTTATGCTCGACATGCAGCTTGAGGCCGACGAGGAGCGCGTGGCGCTGCTGGGCGCCTCGGGTTGCGGCAAGAGCTGTACGCTGCGCTGCATCGCTGGCGTGGAGACGCCCGACGAGGGCAAGATCGCCGTCAACGGCGTGACCTTTTTTGACTCGGCGGCGGGCATCAACCTGTCCCCCCAGGAGCGAAAATGCGCCCTGTTGTTCCAAAACTATCAGCTGTTTCCCAACATGACGGTGGCCGATAACGTATGCGCCGGCGTAAAGGATGCGGGCGACGCCGCCGCGCGCAAAAAGCTCGCCGAGCGCTATCTGGGCATTTTCGGTCTGGCGGATTTTGCCGACCGCTATCCCGCGCGACTCTCGGGCGGTCAGCAGCAACGTGTGGCGCTTGCCCGCATGGTGGCGGCACACCCGGGCATCTTTATGTTCGACGAGCCCATGAGCGCACTCGATTCCTATCTTAAGAGCGCCCTCGAACAGAACATGCTCGACCTGTTCGATGTATGCAACCGCACCGTGCTCTACGTGAGCCACGACATCGACGAAGCGTGCCGCCTGTGCCAGCGCATCTGCGTGATGCACGACGGGCATGTGGAGGAGATCGGCTCCATCGAGGATGTGGTCCGCCGTCCGCAGACGCTGGCGGCGCTGCGCCTGACGGGCTGCAAGAACACAAGCCGGGCGCGCAAGATCGGCGACGAAGAAGTTGAGGCCCTCGACTGGGGCATGACCTTTAACGTGGGTCGCGAGGTTCCCGATGATGTGGCGTACCTGGGCATTCGCGCAAGCTACTTCCATGTTGACAATCGCGCGGAGCGGGGCCGCAACAGCTATGATTTGCACGTGGCCCGTGTGAGCGATTCGCGCTTTGAGCGGCTGGTGCTGCTGGACGTGCCGCGCGTCGATGCGCCCACACGTCTGCAGTGGAAGGTCAACAAGGTGGGCGTGCCTGTCGACGAGCTGCCGCAAGCAGGCGAGACGCTGCGCATGCACTTCGATGCGAGTAAGATCCATTTGGTTTGTCGATAGCGCCGGGTAATGCCGTCGGGGATATAAGCCTCGGCGGCTTTGTCTTGCCGTTCGCCGAATGATGGATGACAAACTCTTATCAACACAGATAATTATTTATTAAACGACGGCACACGACGCTGTCGTACGAATGTCAACGGTGTTCGCATGGTCGACGACCGTTGATATAGTTGACCTTAACTTGTAAAGGAGGGTGCGCATATGCCGCAGACGACATACATTCGCCGCGTTGCCGCGCGCGCCCTATATATGGCTCGGAGTCGCATATGAGCAGGTATGTTCACGGCTCCGGGAGAGACGACGCACAACTAAATAATCAGCTGCAAAGCAGGTTCCCCAAAATTCCGGGTTTGAGCACGGCCGGGCAATCGCCGTCCGTCGTGCATCGATACCGCTGTTATCCGTTTTTGGTTCGAGAGGGGAACCGTCATGGCTGAAGAATTTGATTTCCATCCGATGTGGGAGAGCCTCGGCATGAATCTTGCCGACCACGACATGCTGCTGGGCGCCGTGGGCCAGATGTACGGCGATATGTTCCTGACGCAGAATAATCGCCCCAAGTCCACGTCCTACCTGGATTTTGTCGCCACCAACATCCACAGTGGCCGTATTAAGGAGATGCTCGACAAGAAGGAGGCCGGCGAGGCCACCAAGATCGTCGGTTCGTTCTGCGTCTACGTGCCCGAGGAGATCGTACTTGCCTGTGACGGCATTCCTGTGGGCCTGTGCTCGGGTGCCGACTGGGCGACCGACAAGGTCGAGGAGCATCTGCCGCGCAACACCTGTCCGCTCATTAAGAGCTTTGCCGGCTTTAAGCTGGGCGAGGTCTGCCCCTACATTGAGTCGAGCGACCTGGTGGTGGGCGAGAACACCTGCGATGGCAAGAAGAAGGCCTACGAGTTCTTTGCCACGCAAAAGAACATGTACGTCATGGATATCCCCAACGTGCACGACGAGTCGACGCTCGTGACCTGGAAGGCCGAGGTCAAGAAGCTCGCGGCCAAGTTCGAGGACGAGTGCGGCGTCAAGATTACGCCCGAGCGCCTGAAGGCTGCCACCCACGCCGTCAACGAGAAGCGTCGCGCCCTGCAGCGTCTGGCTGCGACCCGCGCTGCCGATCCGGCGCCCATCAGCGGTCTCGACAGCCTGCTGACCGTTCAGGCCGCCTTTATGGATGACACGCCGCGTCTGACCGGAGCCATTAACGATATGGCGGCTGAGTGCGAGCAGCGCGTTGAGGCTGGCGAGGGCGTGGCGCCCAAGGGCACCAAGCGCATCCTGTACACCGGTACGCCCATGGCCGTGCCCAACTGGAAACTGTTCAACCTTATCGAGAAGGCCGGCGGCGTTGTGGTAGGCGAGGAGTCCTGCACGGGCTCGCGCTACTACAAGGACCTGGTCGACGAGTCCGGCGAGACGGTCGACGAGATGCTCGACGCCATCGCCGAGCGCTACTTTAAGATCAACTGCGCTGTCTTTACGCCCAACGACCAGCGTATGAAGGACATTGTCCAGATGGCCAAGGACCTGCATGCCGACGGCATCGTCGACGTGGCCCTGCAGTTCTGCACGCTCTACGAGATGGAATCGTTTGCCGTGGAGAAGGCCGCCGAGGAGGCCGGCATTCCGTTTATGCACATCACGACCGACTACGCCGGCGAGGATGCCGGTCAGCTCCAGACCCGCATCGAGGCCTTCCTGGAAACTATTTAGAGCTATCCGTCCCGGCGGCTTCCCCAGGTACCCGATCTTGCCGTTCAAACCGTCGCTTGCGTACAAAAATACGCGGCGCTCCTCTTTCACGGCAACCTGGGGCACCTGGGAAAGCCGTTTCCTTGGTTGGTTAAAAGGTTTGTTAAGGAGCTATATGTCGGAAAATATTGAGCAGCCGTTGCCGCGCACGTTTGAGGAGTTCAACGAGCAACGCAAGGCGGCGTTTATTCGCGTCAAGGATTACAAGCAGGCGGGTAATCGCCTGGTCGGCTTTTTGTGCAGCTATACGCCGCTCGAGATTATCGATGCCGCGGGGGCCGCAAGTGTCGCTCTGTGTGGTACGTCCGACGAGGTGATTCCTGAGGCCGAGAAGGTGCTGCCGGCAAACCTCTGCCCGCTCATCAAGTCGACGTACGGCTTTGCCTACTCGCAAAAGTGCCCGTTTACGTACTTTAGCGACATGATCATCGGCGAGACCACCTGCGACGGCAAGAAGAAGATGTACGAGTTACTTAACGAGCTCAAGCGCACGCACATTCTGCACCTGCCACAGGGTCGCGATCGCGCCTACGAGCGCGAGGGCTGGTACGAGGAGTGCCGTCTGCTCAAGGAGGAGCTCGAGAACTTCTACGGTATTACGATCACCGATGACGACCTGCGCGCTGCCGTCCGTCGTCGCAATCGCCTGCGTGCTGCCCAGCTCGAGATGTTTGCGCTGCAGGCCAACCAGCCGGCGGCCATGAGCGGCGTCGACCTGATGAGCACTATGTTTGCCGGTACGTTTAGCTTTGATATCGAGGCCTATACGCAGCAGCTGGAGCAAAAGGTCGCCAAGCTGCGCGAGGCCTACGACGCGGGCGAGCGCCCGGTTGCGGCGGATGCCAAGCGCATTCTGATTACCGGCTGCCCGGTGGGCGGCGTGATCAACAAAATCGGCCGCACCATCGAGTCCAACGGCGGCGTGGTCGTGTGCATGGACGACTGCTCGGGCGAGCGCACGGCGGCCATGATGATCGATTCGGAGGCTCCCGACATCCTGCGCGCCATTGCCGACCGCTACCTGGATATCAACTGCTCGGTCATGACGCCCAACGACGGCCGTATGGAAAACTCGCTGGCCATGTGCGAGAAGTATCACGTCGATGGCGTGGTGGAGAGCGTGCTCCAGGCGTGCCACACCTTCAACGTTGAGAGTGCGCGCATGCAGGAGGCCGTCGAGGGTGCGGGCATTCCGTACATGAAGATTGAGACCGACTACAGCAACGGCGACATGGGCCAGATCGAGACCCGCATCGCCGCCTTCATCGAAACCCTCTAGCTTCCTCAGGCACCGGATCTTGCTCCTCAAACCGTCGCTTGCGTACCCAAAGTACGCTGCGCTCCTCTTTCGGGGCAATCTCCGGCACATGAGAAACCTAGAGCTAAGGCGCCTGAACGCGCCGCTACCTTTGATGTTTAGATTGGAAGAGAGCCATGATAGGGATCGGGATCGATATCGGGTCTACGGCGGCTAAGGCCGCTGTGGTCGATGGGGAGGGTTCGGTGGCGTGGACGTGCGTGCAGCCAACCGGGTTCTCCTCGGTCGATGCTTCCGAGCGGCTGCGCGAGGCACTGGCAGCGGCGGGCTATGACGTGACGGGCGACGATGTGCGTGTGGTCGCGACCGGCTACGGCCGTGTCGCCGTGCCCTATGCGCACAAGGTCGTGACCGAGATCACCTGCCACGGCACCGGTGCCGTGCGCCTGTTTGGCGATCACGGCACGGTGATTGACGTGGGCGGCCAGGACACCAAGGTCATCCAGCTTAAAGGCGGCCGCGTGGTCAAATTTGCCATGAACGACAAGTGCGCTGCCGGCACGGGGCGCTTTCTGGAGATCATGGCCGACCGCCTAGGCATTTCCCAGCAGCAGATGGCCGACCTGGCGCGTTCCGGCGAGCCCACCAAGATTAGCAGCATGTGCACGGTGTTTGCCGAAAGCGAGGTTATCAGCCTGATCGGTCGCGGTGAGCCGCGCGAGAACATTGCGCGTGGCGTGATCGACAGCGTGGTTTCGCGCGTGGCGACCATGGCCGGGCAGGCCGCGGGCGCCCCGTACTATCTGACCGGCGGCCTGTGCGAAAACGCCTATGTCGTTGAACGGTTGGGCGAGCTACTGGGGTCGCCGGTGACCACCTCGCCCCAGGCTCGCTTTGCCGGAGCGATCGGCGCGGCGATTCGCGCACAGGCGCTAGGGTGATGTATCGGCCGTGGAAGCGCGTTCATGCGTATACTGGGATGCATTGTTTGTGTTTGAGAGGAGGTATCGATGGCTGACGATCAGATTAAGCTCACGTCTATGACGGCCGCGAGCGGTTGAGCCGCTAAGCTGGCTCCCGGAGCCCTCGCCCAGGTCCTGGGCGATTTACCCAATGTGCATAACGACAACTTGCTCGTGGGGTTCGATACCTCTGACGATGCGAGCGTCTTCCGCGTAGGGGAGAATCTGGGCCTCGTGCAGTCCATCGACTTCTTCCCACCGATGGTCGACGACCCGTTCCTGTTTGGCCAGATCGCGGCGGCAAACTCGCTGTCGGACATATACGCCATGGGTGGACGACCGAGCCATGCCATGAACTTGCTGTGCATCCCGAGCTGTCTGGGCGTTGAGGTTGCCGGTCAGATTCTGGCGGGCGGCGCCGACAAGTGCGTCGAGGCGGGCTGCTCCATCGCGGGCGGCCACACCATCAACGACGACGAGCCCAAGTACGGTCTGTCCGTGAGCGGCTTTGTCACGCTCGACCGCATGCTCGCCAACAGCGGCGCGCACGTGGGCGATGTTCTGCTGCTGACCAAGGCGGTCGGCTCGGGCATTATCACCACGGCCATTAAGGGCGAGCTCATCGAGCAGGACGAGGCCGCAGCCATGTTTGACTCGATGCGAACCCTCAACGAGGCGCCGATTCGTCTGGCCGAGGGACTTGAGCTTCACGGCTGCACCGACATTACGGGCTTTGGCCTGATCGGGCACGCGTGCGAGATGGCCGAGGGCTCGGGCGTGCAGATCGAGCTTGCGTCGGGAACGGTACCGCTCTTTGACCAGGTGCTCGACATGGCGCGTCTTGGCATTATCCCCGCCGGCGCCTACCGCAACCAGGACTTCTTTGGCCCACGCGTGGCTGCCGACGAGGGCCTGGAGCCTGGCATGCTGGATGCGCTATACGATCCGCAGACGTCTGGTGGCCTGCTTATCGCGGCACCTGCTGTCGATGTGGATGAGCTTGCGCGTCGCCTGGATGCCGAAGGACGCGTTGCCGCCACAATCGGCCGCGTGTGCGAGCCGGTGCCGGGCGGTCCTGCCGTCCGCGTTGTTCGCTAGCCCGCACGTTTATGTAACTGTTTGCCGTTCTCTAGAACGGTTCTTTCGAAAGGAATTTGCTATGTCTACCAAGATTGAAGTCAATGCCATGGGCGATGCCTGCCCGCTGCCCGTCGTCAAGACGCTCAAAGCCCTGAAACAGCTCGATGGCGAGGGCGCCGTCGTGACCTCGGTCGACAACGAGACCGCCGTCAAGAACATCTCCAAGATGGCGCAGGAGAAGGGCTGCACGGCCTCGGTCGAGAAGGTTTCTGACGCCGAGTGGCACGTGACCGTGGCGACCTCTAGCGCCGTTGCCGTTGCCGATCCCGAGCAGGATGGCGCTGCCTTCTGCGATACCAGCGCCGGCAAGGGCAAACTCGTCATTTCCGTCTACACCGATTGCATGGGCCGTGGCGACGACGAGCTGGGCCACAAGCTCATGAAGGCTTTCATCTTTGCCGTGACGCAGCAGGAGGAGCTGCCCGCGACTATGCTGTTCTACAACGGCGGCGCCAAGCTCACCGTCGAGGGCTCTCCGGTGCTCGACGACCTTAAGGGACTGGCCGAGCAGGGCGTCGAGATTCTTACCTGTGGCACCTGCCTCGACCACTATGGCATTAAGGACCAGCTTGCCGTGGGCGAGGTCACCAACATGTACGTGATCGTGGAGAAGATGGAGCAGGCCGTGCGCGTCGTGCGCCCGTAGCGTATTGGTTGGAGTTGCCATGAGGGAGAAGCGCCCGGCGCTTGTCATCACGTTTCCCACCACGGCGGCCGCCATGGGCTGCGAGTCCCTGTGCATCGAGCGCGGCCTTCCCGGGCGAGCGATTCCCGTGCCCGGGGAGGTCGCTGCCGGCTGCGGTCTGGCGTGGAAGGCGTTGCCTGCCGATGAGGAACTGCTGCGCAGCGAGCTTACCGCGGCGGGCGTTCCCACCGAGGGCTATACCGTGATTGATATGTGGGAGGTCGTGCGATGATCTACCTGGATAACGCGGCGACGACCATGCACAAGCCGCAAACGGTCATCGATGCCGTGACGCAGGCGATGTGCTCGCTCGGCAATGCCGGGCGCGGCGCCACGTCGGGTGCCCTCGATGCCGCTCGTACGATTCACGCTTGCCGTGCCAAGCTCGCGCGCCTTTTGGGTTGCCCGAGGGCGGACCATGTGTGCTTTACGCCCAACTCCACCGCGGCACTCAACACCGCCATTAATGGCGTGGTGCGCCGCGGCGACCGCGTGGTCACAACGGTGCTCGAGCACAACTCCGTGCTGCGTCCGCTCAATCGTCTGGCGACGGAGCGGGGTGTGACGGTTGAGCATGCGGGCTGTGATACCAATGGCGTGCTCGACTACGACGAGCTCGAGCGGTTGGTCACGCCTGGCACGCGTGCCGTGGTGGTGACGCATGCCTCCAATGTGACCGGCAACGCGGTCGACATTGCGCGCGTGGCGGCCATCGCCCATGCGGCCGGCGCGCTGGTGATCGTCGACGCCTCTCAGTCTGCCGGTACGGCGCGTATCGATATGCAGGCCATGGGGTTCGACATTGTGTGCTTTACCGGCCACAAGGGGCTCATGGGTCCGCAGGGGACCGGCGGGCTGGCCGTGGCGGAGGGCATTGACGTGGCTCCGTGGGCCATGGGCGGCACGGGCGTGCACAGCTTCGATACGCTGCAGCCACTTGAGTGGCCCACGCGTCTGGAGGCGGGCACGCTCAACGGTCACGGCATCGCGGGCCTTTCCGCTGGTCTCGACTTTATCGAGGCCCAGGGTGGGGTCGAGGCGATTGCGGCACGCGAGCGCGCACTTGCCGAGCGCTTCCTCGCCGGCGTTCGCGAGATTCCCGGGATTAAGCTCTACGGTGCGTTTGACCAACCCGCGCGCTCGGCGATCGTGTCTCTCAACGTGGGCGATATCGACTCTGCCGAGATCTCGGACGCGCTCATGCAAGGGTGGGGGATTGCGACGCGCCCCGGCGCCCATTGCGCTCCGCTCATGCATCGTGCGCTGGGGACCGAGCGCCAGGGCGTCGTTCGTTTCTCGTTTGGGTATTTCAACACGACCGAAGAAGTCGACACGGCTATCGATGCTCTGCGCGATTTAGCCTGCTAAAGCTGCTAGACCGTTTATACTTGCGGGACGGGTGTTTTTGCCCGTCCCGTTTTTGTTTCGACTCGAAAGGTGGTCCCATGGCTTCATCCGCCTCGCGCGGTCTGCGCTCCGACCATGTCGTCACCGTCGGCATCGCCCTGTTCTCGATGCTCTTTGGCGCCGGCAACCTCATTATTCCGCCGCTGCTGGCGCTGCAGGCAGGCTCTGCCACGCCGGTCGCCATGCTCGGCTTTCTGATTGCCGCCATCGGCCTGCCCGTCATGGGCTTTATCGCCGTGGCGCTTGCCGGAACGGCGCGCGAGCTTGCCGGCCGCGTGCACCCCAAGTTTGGTGAGTTCTTTGTCGCGGCGGTGTATCTGGCCATCGGCCCGTGTCTGGCTATTCCGCGCACGAGTTCCACGGCCTTCGAGATGCTGGTGCCGCTGCTGCCTGAGGGCGTTTCGCTCGGCACGGCTCGCCTGGTGTTTGCCATCGGGTTCTTCGTGGTCGCGTTTGCGCTTACACTGCGTCCGGGCGTCATCACGCGCGTGCTCGGTCGCATTACGGGCCCCGCGCTCATTGCGCTCATCGTGCTGGTTGTGGGCGCCGCCGTGATCTCGCCGCTGGGTCCCGCTGCCGCGCCGCAGGCTCCCTACAATGCCGGTGCCGCCGTGCGGGGCTTTTTGACCGGCTATCAGACCATGGACCTGCTCGCGTCGCTCGCCTTCGGCATCATCATCGCCGAGACCATCCACGAGCTGGGTGTTACCGATGACAAGCGCGTAGCCTTCGAGATTTCGCGTTCCGGTGTGATCGCCGGCGTGCTCATGGCCGTCATCTACTGCGGCCTGGCGCTTGCCGGCACGCAGCTCAGCACCGTGATGCCCGATGCCACCAACGGTGCTGCCATCCTCGCCCGTTCGGCGTCTATGCACTTTGGCCTTGTCGGCACGGTCGTGGTCTTTGCAATCTTTTTCCTCGCCTGCATGAACGTGTGCATCGGCCTCATCAGCTGCTGCTCGCGTTACTTCTGCGAGACGTATGTGGTTAAAGGTGGAGCGGAGGCCTCTGAGGAGGCCATGCGCCGTCCCTTCGCGGTTCTCGCCTTTGTGTTCGCAGCGTTTTCGTGCGTGCTCTCCAACGTGGGCCTCGACGTGATCCTTATGTTCTCGGTGCCCATGCTCAACGCCTTGTACCCCGTCGCCATTGTGCTGGTGCTTATGGGGCTGGTGCACGGTTTTTGCGACGCGCATCCGCAGGTGTGGTTCTGGGTCGGCGGCGTTGTCGCGGTGCAGAGCGTGATCACCTCGGTTCGCGACGCGTTCTTTGCGGGTGCGTGGCTGCCTTTCGATGCGCTACCGCTGGCGGACATTGGAGCCGCGTGGGCGCCGGTCGCCCTGGTGGCGTTTGTGATCGGTCTGCTCCATAATCGTTTTGTTGCACATTCGAGGAGCTAAGGTATCAATGCTTGCACAGGCGGGGAGTCTCACCTATAATTTCCTTCGCTTTGGGACACGCAAGGTTTAGACCTTAGCTGCTCAACACCTTCGGGACGTGGCGCAGTTTGGTAGCGCGCCTGCTTTGGGAGCAGGATGTCGCAGGTTCAAATCCTGTCGTCCCGACCATATCTTGCGGGCGTAGTTCAATGGTAGAACCCCAGCCTTCCAAGCTGATGACGCGGGTTCGATTCCCGTCGCCCGCTCCATAGGATAGTTTTAACGGCTTTGGCTCCATTTGGTGCCAGAGCCGTTTTCATAAGCGTGCCGGGCGACGGGAATCGAACCCGGCAGGGTGCGAAGCTGAGAAAATGCGTGAGCATTTTCCAGCGCAGCACGCAAGGGCCGATGGCCCGCAGCGAAACAAGGATTTGCGAAGCAAATCCTTGGACTTCCCGTCGCCCGCTCCATAAGATAGATGAATGGCTCTGATTCCTTTAGGAACCAGAGCCATTTTCATATACATGCCGGGACCCCACATCCCCTCTTAAGTTGCGGTGAAATACGGACTGTTTTTTGGCTTATTTGGCCCATGTAGTCCGTATTTCACCGCAACTATTTGTAAGGTTGGATTTTGATGCCGTTGGGAGGGTCGTAGCGACCGTCTACCGAGAGTGGAAATATTTTTTGAAGCTCTGACCTGCGGCGTCAAGCTTTTGGTCAGCTTTTGGCAAGGCCTGCGGACGGAAGCATGCGATAGCGTAATGCTATTCTCTCCGCCATGATGGTTATGGGGTTGGCCATGTTCGATAAAGGCAAACATTTTCCGCGGTCATATGCAAGAATGCTATTCTCGGCTGTTGGAATTCATCAAGATGGACAGCTGCTTATAACAATTGATCCTTGGGATGAACGCCGTGCGCGTGAGCTTATGCAGGAAGAGCTCATGCTTCGTCTTTACAACCACGTGTATGCGGATCCGGTCTATTGGAATAATCTTGGGGTTGAAGATCGTATCTTTCAGCTGGCATCCGCTATTGCGGTTGTTGAACCGGATGCTGTGTTTTGCGGATCGACAGCAGCGCTGCTCTACGGCATCGGCTCGGCGTATACGCTTCTGGATAAAGTGCAAGTGCTGCTGCGACGGTCTACAAGGCGTGATACGTATGAGTTCGTTGAGTACAAGCGCTGGCGCCCGGGCGAGGTATGGCGGCTCGGCCCGTTTACGCTGACAGACCCCTATCGGACGGTGGTCGATATCGCCCGAACGAGCGCCTTTCGCTATGCGCTGGGCTATGTCGATGGCTTGGCCCGTGAGTACGATGTCGAACGTGAAGAGCTGCGTGCATATGCGCAGGCAAATTGCCGAGGGTTGCATGGCATCGCGCGTGCTTTTGACGTTTTTGAGCATATGGACGGCAGGTCAGACAATGGCGGCGAGTCCGAGGCGAGAGCAGCGATGATTCTCGCTGGGGTTGCCGCGCCCGAGCTTCAAGTTGAGATAACGCGACCGGGAAACGCTGGCTATTATCTAGCAGATTATGGCTGGCAGATGCCAGACGGCTCATGGACGCTGGCAGAGCTGCATGGGCTAGGCAAGTTTGAAGACGAGGCACAAAATGATCCAGAGCGGGCGGCGGCAAAAACGTATCGAGCGGCCCTCATGCGCGACGCGAACCTTCGCGCCATGGGCCACAACGTCATTCATTTCAAACTCTCGGACACCTACGACGTAGGATCGTTCGGTGCCATGATGCGCGGCTACGGCATTCCGACAACAAAGCCCTACGCTGACTCCCGATAGCGAAATCGTTCGCAGCCAACCTTCAATAAGTTGCGGTGAAATGCGGACTGTTGAGGCCTTTAAAGGCATAAATCAGTCCGTATTTCACCGCAACTTAGGAGGGGATGGGGCTGAGGGGCGGGCGATGCCGTTACCCGCCGGTTAGTGGCGACCGTGGTGGCGGAGCTTGTCGATGGTGGCGTCGGTGCTCTGGCTGCGGGCTTCGGCGACGCGGTCGCGGGCGTCGGCGGCGGTTTGGCGCTGGCGGCGGTAGTCGATCATGCCTTGGATGATGGGCTTGCCAAAGCTCACGACATCATCGTTGTAGATGGCGGTTCGGGCTGCGAGGAGGCAGTCGGTAAAGTCCATATGGGTCTTGCCAAAGAGTTTGACGGCAAGGGCGACAACGGTGGGCTCGTCGACCATGACGTCATCGAGCAGCTTGGTCATGGCCGTCGCAATCTCCACACGCGGGACCTTGTAGACGTCGCGCAGAGTAACGGCGACGCGCGTAATGATTTCGGGGTAGACGCGAGCGGTGCGCGTGGCGATGACCTTGGCGGCGCGCGGTGACAGAACTTCGTCGTCGTCAAGCAGGTAGCGCAGGATGACGGTCTCGTCGATGATGGTGCTACTCATGGATATCTACTTCCTCGGGACCCAAAATCGAATCGTCGCTTTCTGTAGCAAGGTACTCAATCCAGGCATTGCGCTCCTCGGCGCGGCGATTGGGGTCACCATATGCTTTGAGCGATCCATAGGCGGCGGTGCCGTCCTTTGAGCGCACGGCGACCGGCTGAAAGGGAAGTTTGCGCATCAAAATGCTCTGCGCGACAAAAAGGCGAACGGCCTCGGCGAGCGATGTGCCCATGGCGTCGTAGAGACGCTCGGCATGCTACTTGTCTTCCTCGCGAATGCGCACCTGCAGGATGGCTCGTTTTTGAGTCGATGACATCACTGGCCTCCTTTAATGAGCGTGCAATATAGTCGGTCAAATGCGGCACGTGCCGATACTTGAGCATCTTATAACGATTACTTTATTTCGCTCAAGTAAATAACCATTAACTTGAATACAAGCGTAGTACATCCAAAAAGAGAACGCGTAAAAATCTCTGATGCGTACGCATGTAATACACTCACCTTTATAGCTTCTAGAGAATAATTCCAACCTGCCAAAATCCCTGCAATACACTCGTATTGCAGGGCCTATGCTCAAGTTTTCCACCTGCAACTGCGTATATTTAGCCTGTATATCGTTGGAGGAATTCTATCGAAGTGCCTGTTTCGCCGCATGCACTCGATACGTCGATGCCGGACCACGGGCGGTCCGGGGCAACGTCGACAGGGTCTCTCCGGCATGGGATTCAGGAGGGAGTGAACAACATGGGCAATAAACGAGTCGTAGCCGATTCCTCGCGCTGCATTGGGTGCCAAACCTGTATGGCGGCGTGCATCGAGGCACACGATATTCCCGGCAACATCGCCGCACCTCGCTTGCGCGTGACGCGCACCTACGAGATCTCCGCGCCGGTGGCATGTCACCACTGCGAGGACGCTCCGTGCGCGAAGGCTTGTCCTACGGGCGCCTTGTTCTTTGATCCAAAGAACCATCGTATCGGCGTCAACGAGGACAACTGCATCGGCTGCAAGAGCTGCGTCATGGCCTGCCCCTTTGGCGCCGTGAGCGTGGCGACCACGCAGGTCCCCGTCTTGATGGGCGACGTGCGCGTGGGTTCGCAGACCAAGAGCTTTGTGCTCAAGTGCGACCTGTGCGTGGACCGTCCCGGCGGTCCGGCGTGTGCCGAGGCGTGCCCGACCAAGGGCCTCACCCTGGTAGACGAGGAGCGCCTGGCGGAGCTGACTGCCGAGCGTGCCCGCGCCACCATCGAAAACGAGGCGTAAGCGTCGGGGCGACAGGCCCAATGATTGTCAAATAAGTACCGAGTATTCGGTAGCAGAGAAAGGAAGGAGGGTGTCATGGAGAAGCATAAAGTGATTTGCCCGTATTGCGGCGCCGGTTGCCAGTTTAACCTCCTGGTCCAAAACGGCCAGGTCGTGGGTACCGAACCGCTCAACGGCATCACCAACCAGAGCGAGCTGTGCCTTAAGGGCATGAGTGGCTACGACTTCATCAACGACACCAAGATCTTGACTCCTCGCGTACTGCACCCGATGATCCGTCGCACCAAGGGCGCGGATCTTGAGCGCGTAAGCTGGGACGAGGCACTGGATTTCACCGCATCTAAGATGCAGGCCATAATTGACGAATATGGTCCTAACGCTGTCATGACCACCGGCTCTTCGCGAGGCGGCGGCAATGAGGCGAACTACGTCATGCAGAAGTTTACGCGTGCGTGTATCGGCACCCACAGCGTGGACAACTGCGCCCGTACTTGACACGGCCCTACTGTCCTCGGTCTGATGGACACGGTTGGTTCAGGTTGCATGTCATGCTCCATCCCCGGTATGGAGGATGCGGGCTGCATTTTCCTCTTCGGCTATAACCCTGCCGATTCGCACCCCATCGTCGCAAGGCGTATCGTGCGAGCCAAAGAAAAGGGTTGCAAGATCATCGTCGCCGACCCGCGCCATATCGAAACCGCGCGTATCGCCGATATCTACCTTCCGATCAAGAACGGTTGCAACGTCGCGTTCCTCAACGCCTTTGCCAACTGCTTGGTCAACGATGGCCTCTACGATAAGGAATTCGTCGCCGAGCACACGAACGGCTTTGACGAGTGGTGGGAGACCATCAAGAACTACACTCCCGAATCCGTACAGGACATCACGGGTGTCGAGCCCGCGTTGATCCACCAAGCTGCCGAGATGTACGCCACGGCGAAGCCCTCTGCCATCATTGGCTGGGGTATGGGCGTATGCCAGCAGAAGCAGAACCTGAAGACGGTGCATACCATCGCCTCCATCGCCTGCGTTGCCGGCCAGATCGGCAAACCCAATTCCGGTCTCGCGCCCGTGCGTGGCCAGAATAACGTCCAGGGCTCCTGCGATATGGGCATGCTGCCCAACCTGTACCCTGGCTACCAGAAGGTCACCGACCCGGCAGTGCGTGCCAAGTTTGCCAAGGCTTGGGGCGTACCCGAGGAAAAGCTCCCGCTCGAGGAGGGCTACAAGCTCACCGACCTGGGTCACCTGGTCGACGAGGGCAAGGTGCACTGCTTCTACAACTACGGCGAGGACCCGGTGCAGACCGAGCCCGATTCGGCCGGTATGCGCAAGACGCTCTCCGAGCTGGATCTGTTCATTTGCCAGGACATCTTTATGACGCAGACGACCATGCTCGCCGACGTCATCCTGCCTGCCACCTCTTGGGGCGAGCACGAGGGTGTCTTTACCGCATCCGACCGTAGCTTCCAGCACTTTGACGCGGCCGTTCCGCCCAAGGGCGAGTGCCGTCACGACTGGGAGATCTTCGCGGACCTGTCCACGCGCATGGGCTACCCCATGCACTATGACAACACCGAGCAGATCTGGAACGAGTGCATTAGCCTGTGCCCCAACTTTGTGGGCGCGACCTACGAGAAGATGGCTCCCGAGGGCGGCTACGCTCAGTGGCCGGTCAAGAGCACCGATGTGAACGACCACGGTACGCCCGACATGTTCGCTGGTGGCAAGTTCACCACCAAGGACGGCCGCGCCAACCTGATGGCGCACGACTGGGAGGCGCCCTCCGAGCTTCCCGACGATGAGTACCCGCTCATCCTGTGCACCGTCCGCGAGGTCGGCCACTACAGCTGCCGTTCGATGACCGGCAACTGCAAGACGCTGGCGCTACTCGCCGACGAGCCCGGCTTTGTCCGCATGAATCCCGCGGACGCCCAGGCGCGCGGCATCAAGAACGGCGACATCGTCTCGATTCACAGCCGCCGCGGCCAGGTATACAGCCGCGCCGACGTGAGCGACCGCATCAATAAGGGCACGGTCTATATGACCTACCAGTGGTGGATCGGCAAGTGCAACGAGCTGACCATGCACAAGGTCGACCCGGTCTCGCATACGCCCGAGGACAAGTTCTCCGCCTGCCAGGTCGACGCCATTGCCGACCAGGTCTGGGCCGAGGGCGAAGTCGAGCGTCAGTACACCGAGCTCAAGCAGGCTCTGGTGGACGCCGCCGCTCCCCAGGATGTTGAGCCCGGCGCCGCCAAGTTCGACGACGAGACACACGTGAATCAAATCGTGTAGTCCCGTTCTCGTTGGCTTTTTGGGCCGGGCGTCCCGTACGTTCGGGAGCCCGGCCCGTTATTTTGAAAGGAAGTGGGGATGAACCGCTTCATCGACATCAACCCGGAGAGGTGCATCGGCTGCGGAACATGCCAGTCCGCCTGTGCCGACGCTCACCGGATGCAGGGTCTTCAGGATACGCCGCGCCTGGCGCTCGTGAAGACCGGCGGTATTTCGGCCGCCCTTGCCTGCCACCATTGCGAGGGTGCCCCCTGCGCCGAGGTTTGCCCGGTGAATGCCATCGAGCACGATGGCGATCGCATCCACGTCAAGGAGCAGGAGTGCATCGGGTGCAGGCTGTGCGCCATCGCGTGCCCCTTCGGAGCCATCCATCCCGATGGCACGTCTATCGCCGGTGTCGCAGGCATGTGCGACCCGACGCCTTCGTATCCTAAGTCCCTGAGCAGCCTGCTTACGTGGGCTCCCGGCCAGTACACCTGCGCTGTCAAGTGCGACCTGTGCGCCTTCGATCCGGACGGCCCGCATTGTGTGGCGGCGTGCCCCACCAAGGCGCTGACCGTCATGGGCGGCGCGGCTGATCGCGAGCTCGACGAGGCCAAGCGCCTGCGCTCGATCGAAAACGGTCCGGTCGTCGACGTTACCGCTGTGGCCCAGGGCCTGTCCGAGAAAGCAGAAGGGAGCGTAAACAATGGATAGCATGACGCTGTTTATCGCATCGCTTGCCGTCTCGTGCATCGGTGCGCTCGCCTCGGTTCTGCTGATCAAGGCCGATAACGCCGCCAAGACCGCCGGCTGCCTTATCGGCGCCGTCGCCGCGGTGCTTTCGTTCGTGGCCGGTATCCAGGCCGTGCTGGGCGATGTCACGTCGGTCGACGCCATCGTGTTCTTCCCGTTTGCCCATTTCCAGCTGCTGCTCAATCAGCTGTCCGGCCTGTTCGTGGCGCTCATCTCGGTGCTCGCGTTTGCCGGTTCGATCTACGGTCTCAACTACTTTGATGAGTACCCGGGCAAAAAGGGCCGCGCCGGTTTCTTCTTTAACACCTTCGTGGCGTCCATGATGCTCGTCATCACCGCCGACAACGTGTTTTGGTTCCTGGTCGCCTTTGAGCTCATGTCGCTGACCTCGTACTTCCTGGTCGTGATCGAGGAGAATGAGAACTCCATCCACGGCGGTTGGCTCTACTTTGTGATCGCTCACGTGGGCTTTGTGCTCATCATGGCGAGCTTCCTCACCATGACCAACTTCGCCGGTGGCTCGTTTGCCTTTGCGGATTTCCGCGCCACGCAGTTTAGCCCCGCGGTCGCATCCGTGTGCTTCGTGCTCGCCTTCTTTGGCTTTGGCGCCAAGGCCGGTATCATCCCGCTGCACGGCTGGCTGCCCAAGGCGCATCCCGAGGCGCCGTCCAACGTGTCGGCCCTCATGTCCGGCGGCATGATCAAGATCGGTATCTTCGGCATCCTCAAGGTTGGTCTCGACCTGCTCTCCGCCTCGGGCGTTCAGGTCTGGTGGGGCCTTATGGTCATGGTCTTCGGTGCGATCTCGTCGGTCCTCGGCGTGGCCTTCGCCCTGCAGGAGCATGACATCAAGCGCCTGCTGGCCTATCACTCCGTCGAGAACATCGGCATCATTCTGCTCGGCGTCGGCGCCTCCATGGCCGCCATGGCGCTCAACTCTGTCGGTATCGCCGTCCTGGCTCTGATGGCCGCCCTCTACCACACGTTTAACCACGCGATGTTTAAGGGCGAGCTGTTTTTGGGCGCCGGTGCGCTGCTGTACTCCACGGGTACGCGCAATATGGAGAAGATGGGCGGCCTGTTCCGTCGTATGCCGGCAACGGCCATCTGCTTCCTTATTGGCGCGCTTGCCATCTCGGCCATCCCGCCCTTCAACGGCTTTGTGTCCGAGTGGTTTACCTACCAGTCGCTCTTTAACGCCGCCATGCAGGGCGACAAGGCCGTCATGATCGTGGCCGTGTTCGCTGCCGTTGCGCTTGCCATTACCGGCGCTCTGGCCGTCACGTGCTTCGTCAAGGCCTATGGCGTCTCCTTTGCCTCCGCGCCCCGCTCCGAGGCCGCGGCCAATGCCAAGGAGGTTCCCGCCCCCATGGTGTTTGCGCAGGGGCTGCTCGCGGCCATCTGCGTCGTGCTGGGCATTGGCGCTCCCGTGATCGCGCCCGTTCTGGTCGATGTCGCCGCGTCCGTGCTGCATCCGTACGGTGGCGTGTTTGCCGCCGAGGGCATGGAGCTCATGAACCAGTACTCCGGCGCTGCCACCTCCACGCCCGCTATCGCCATTGCGCTCGTGGTGCTCGTCGGCCTTGCCTGTGGCTATCGCAAGCTCAAGACCGTCGGCAAGGTGCAGAAGTCCCAGCCGTGGGCATGCGGCTATGCTCCCAACGAGCATATGCCCGTCGTGGCCACGACCTTTGCCTCCGAGGTGTCCTGGTTTATGCAGCCGCTCTACACGCTGCGCGACCGCTGCACTGCCGTCTGCTGGTCCATCGCTCACTTCTTCCAGAAGCTCACCGGTGTGGCCGAGGCTGTGGAGCCCGTACCCGACAAGGTTCTCGTCGATGCCCCGCATAAGGGTGTCGAGAAGCTCGCCGACCTCGCGACTAAGCTCGAGGGCGGCAACTACAGCATCTATATCTGCTACATCGTCGCGGCACTCGTGGTATTCCTCGTGCTCGCCGTGCAAATGGGTTAAGGAGGGGAGAGCATGAACAACATCGTACTTGCCGTTCTGCAGGGCGTGGTCGTCATGGCCGTCGCGCCGTTCTTCTCCGGTCTCGGTCGCGTTATCCGCGCCAAGATGCACAACCGTCGCGGCCCCAGCATCATGCAGGACTACCGCGACCTGGCCAAGCTCTTTGCGCGCCCCGAGTCCCAGAGCGAGGATGCGAGCTTTGCGCTGCGCATTATGCCGCCGCTGTTCTTCGCCGTCGCCTTTATGCTCGCGATGGGCCTGCCGCTCTTTACGGCGCAAAGCCCCATCCCAGTCTTTGGTGACGCCATCACCATCATGTATAGCCTGGCGCTCGCCCGCTTCTTCTTCGCCCTCTGCGGTGTGGATTCGTCCAACGCCTACGCCGGTATCGGCGGCGTTCGCGAGCTGCTCATGAGCGTGCTCATCGAGCCGTCCATGCTGTTGGCGCTGTTTGCCGCCGCCCTGGTGTGCGGCTCCACCGACATCGCCACCATGGGCCAGCACATCATGACGGGCGCCATCGACGCACCGGTCGCCGTGATCCTCGCCGGCATCGCCTTTGCGATTGCCTGCTACATGGAACTCGGCAAGCTGCCGTTTGACCAGGCCGAGGCCGAGCAGGAGCTCCAGGAAGGTCCACTCGCCGAGGTTTCCGGCCCGTCGCTCGCCATGGCCAAGCTTGCCATGTCCATGAAGCAGGTCCTGGTCGTCGCCTGGTTCTGCGCGATCTTCGTCCCCTGGGGCGAGCCCGCGACCGTGGGCGCCGCCGCCGTTCTGGGCGCGGTCATCTTCCTGGTGAAGTGCCTTATCGACTTTGTCGTATGCGGCGTGATCGAGAACTCCTGCTCGCGCTCGCGTTTTAAGGTACTCGGTAATCAGACCTGGGCCGTCGTGGGCATCGCCGTTCTGGCGTTTGTCTTCGTGGTCGTCGGCGTGTAGGAGAAGGGAGAAACAATGTCATTTGCAGCCAGTCTGTCCCTTCTCGGCTTGGTCGCTATCGCGGCCCCGATGGTGGCCTCGGTGCTCGTCGCCCTGTTCCCCCGTCCGTACGCCAAGTGGTTCAGCGTTTTGGGTGCCGCCGTCTCGACGGTCTGCACCATCGCCCTCGCCGCGAATTTCGCCGGCGCCGGCATGCCCGACACGCAGGTCCCCCTGATCTCGTTTGGGCAGACCCTCGTCATGGGATTCACCTTCGATCGCATGAGCACGCTGCTCGCGCCCGCCTTTGTGGGTATCGGCCTGCTTGTCGTGATCTATTCGATTCCCTATATGAGCGAGAATAACCGTGAGCATCCCGACGCGCCGCGTCGTCGCTTCTACGCGTACCTCGCGACCTTCATCGGCGCCATGGCCGGCCTCGTGTACAGCTCGACCCTTTTGGGCCAGCTCGTGTTCTTTGAGATCACGGGTGCGTGCTCTTGGGGCCTCATTAGCTACTACATGACGCCTACGGCCAAGAAGGCCGGCATGAAGGCCCTGATCATCACGCATATCGGTGCGCTTGGTCTGTATCTGGGCGCCGCCATCGTGTTTGCCCACACCGGCACCTTCGCCATCACCGCGATCGCCGGCCTCGACGCCAAGCTCAAGGCCATCGTCCTTCTGCTGGTGCTCTTTGCCGCTTGGGCCAAGTCCGCGCAGGTCCCCATGTACATGTGGCTGCCTTCGGCCATGGAGGCCCCGACGCCTGTTTCGGCCTACCTGCATGGCGCCTCGATGGTTAAGGTCGGCGTGTGCGTGTTCGCGCGTGCACTCGTCTCTGCCGGCGAGATCCCCGAGATCGTGGGCTGGGTCGCCATTATCGACGCCATGGTCACCATGCTCTTTGGCTTCCTTATGTACCTGCCGCAAAAGGACATGAAGCGCCTGCTGGCCTTCTCCACGATTGCCCAGCTCTCCTATGTGTTCTTTGGTCTGGGCCTTTCGGTCTTTGGCAGCCAGCTGGCCTTTGACGGTGCCGTGTGCCACATCTTTAACCACGCTTTCGCCAAGACCCTGTTCTTCCTGATCGCCGGTTCGTTCTCCTTTACCCTCGGCACGCGTATGCTGCCCAAGCTTCGCGGCATCGTAAAGAAGTACCCGATCTCGGGCGTGGGCTTTGGTGTCGCGGCGCTTGCCATTGCCGGCGTGCCGCCCATGAACACGTTCTTCTCGAAGTTCCAGATTATCGCCGGCGGCTTTTCCGTGGGTGCCGGCAACGTTGCGATCCTGGTGCTCGTGTGCATCATGGTTGCCGAGACCGTCGCCACCTTTGCCTGGTTCCTCAAGTGGATGGGCTATTGCCTGCCCGGCGAGCCGAGCGAAGAGGTCGCCGCGGGAGCCCCGCTTCCCCGCGCGATGGCGTTCGTGTTCATCGTGCTCATCATCATGGTTATCGTCAGCGGCCCGCTTTCGGCCAGCTGGATCGGTTAGGAGGTAGAACGACATGGGTTATTCGATCGTCAACATCCTTGGCGGCCTTCTGATCGTCACGTCCACCATGGTGGTCGTCTCCAAGAACATCAAGCACGCCATCAGCTGGTATGCGGTGCAGTCGCTGGTGCTCGTGGGGCTGCTCGCCACGCTCGGTGTCACCACCGGTGCGCAGGAGCTGCTTATGTGGGCTGGATCTGCCTTTATCACCAAGGTCGTCCTGGTCCCTTATATCCTCAACCGCGCATACAAGAAGATGGGAGAGCCGAGCGACGCATCGCTCAAGGCCGGCCTTAAGCCCGCGTGGGCCATCTGCATCATCGCCGTCGAGGTCGCGATCTGCTTTGCCGTCGTGACGCAGATCAGCCTGCCCACGGCCGAGGTCGCAACGCCTGCGCTCGCTATTAGCTTTGCTCACTTCTTTGTGGGCCTCACCTGCATCATCTCGCAGCGCAACATCATGAAGCAGATCTTTGGATACTGCCTCATGGAAAACGGCAGCCACGTGACGCTCGCGCTTTTGGCCCCCACCGCTCCCGAGATCATCGAGATCGGTATCGCCACCGACGCCATCTTTGCCGTCATCATCATGTCCATCGTCGTGCGTCGCATTTGGGACGACTCCCACTCGCTCGATGCGCGCGACCTGTCCGAGCTGAGGGGGTAGTCCATGGAAACGTTGATTCTCGCCCTGCTCGCGACTCCTTTGGTGTTCTCGCTGGTCATGGCATTTTTGCCCAAGAACACGTCCTATAACGTGTTTGCCGGTCTTAACCTGGTCTCCGTCGCAGCCGTCCTGGTGCTGTCGATTATGACGGCCGGTGACGTCCTTATGAGCGGCGAAACCGCGAGCGCTCTTGGCCTGTGGTTCCACCTCGATTCGCTGGGTGCCATCTTTGTGCTGCTCATCGGCTTTATCGGTTTTCTTACAGGGTTGTTCTCGCTGCCCTATGTAAAGGCCGATATCGAGGAGGGCTCCATGCCCGCCGAGCGCGCCAAGCAGTATTTTGCGCTGTTTAGCCTGTTTGTGTTCACCATGCTGCTCGCGTGCCTGTCCAACAACATGATCCTCACGTGGGCCGCCGTGGAGGCAACCACGCTTTCCACCGTGTTCCTCGTGGGTATCTACAAGAACAAGACGGCCCTCGAGGCTTCTTGGAAGTATGCGATGGTCTGCACCGCCGGCGTGGCCTTTGGCCTGTTCGGTACACTGCTGATCTACGCCAACGCCGCCGACGTGATTCCCAACGCCCACGAGGCCGCATTCCTGTCGTGTGTGCTGCCGTATGCCGACCAGTTCGACCCGACGCTCATGCGCCTTGCCTTTGCTTTTATCGTGATCGGCTTTGGCACCAAGGCCGGCCTGTTCCCCATGCACACTTGGCTGCCCGATGCCCACTCCCAGGCCCCGAGCCCTGTCTCGGCCCTGCTCTCGGGCGTGCTGCTTAAGTGCGCCATGCTCGTGATCATGCGCTTCTACGGCTTTACTATCCAGGCCGTGGGCGCCGAGTATCCGCAGCTTTTGCTGCTGATCGTCGGCACGCTGTCCATTTTGGTGGCGGCACTTTCGATGTTTCGCCAGGACGACCTCAAGCGCCGCTTTGCGTACTCGTCAGTGGAGAACGTGGGCGTTATCGCCCTGTGCCTGGGTATCGGTGGCCCGCTGGGTATCGCCGCGGCCCTGCTGCACTGCGTGTTCCACGGCTTCACCAAGACGCTTGCCTTCTGCGTGTCCGGCAACATCCAGCACGCCTTTGGCACGCGTAGCCTGGCTAAGATTCAGGGTGTCGTCGAGGTTGCTCCCGCAACCGCCGCGCTCGCCGTCCTGGCGCTGCTCGGTCTTGGTGCCTTCCCGCCCTTTGGCATGTTTATCTCCGAGTTCCTGACTTTTGTCGCCGGTGTCACCGCCGGTCCCATGTGGCTGGTCGTCGTGGTCGCCCTCGGTCTTACCGTGGCCATCTCCGCGCTCACCCGCATCGCACTCAAGTCGGTATTCGGCCATGCGCCCCAGGGCATGGGCAAGCATGAGGCCCCGGCGCTCATGCTTATCCCCGAAATCATCCTGGCCGTCATGATCTTGTGGTTTGGCATCGCCACCCCGCTGCCCCTCGTGCACGGTGTGGAGACCGCGACCGGCATCGTACTCGAGCAGAGCACCGAGGAACTTCACGCGACGCCGATGTACCGCGCTGTGTTCGGTACCGAGACCGCTCAGAGCGAGGTGGAGTAACGAATGATTGAAACTGAGAACAAGGTGTATGCCCGTCGCTGCGAGAGCCATGTCGAGGCCCTGCGCCGCGCCGTTCCGGGCTGCATCGAGAAGGTCGAGTGGCAGTGCGAGGACCAGCTGACGATTACCGTCAAGCAGGACAAACTGCCCGAGGCCGTCCACTACCTGTACTACGAGCGCTACGGCTGGATTCCCGTGATCATCGGCAACGATGAGCGCAGCCTGTGCGGCCGTTACGCCGTGTACTACGTCATCTCCATGGAGGGGGAGGACCCCGGCTGGGTGACCGTGCGCACCGAGGTCGATCCCGCCAAGATGACGTTCCCGTCCGTGACGCCGTTCGTCCCCGCCTGCGTGTGGGGCGAGCGCGAGCTGCGCGATATGTTCGGCCTGATTCCCGAGGGTCTGCCCGATCGTCGCCGCCTGGTGCTGCCCGACGATTGGCCCAGCGGCCTGTATCCGCTGCGCAAGGACTCCATGGACTACCGTTTCCGTCCCGCTCCCGCGAGCGACATGGAAAACTACGAGTTCTTGGCCGACACCAAGGGCAAGGAGACCACGCTCGTCCCCATGGGCCCGCTGCACATTACCTCCGATGAGCCTGGCCACTTCCGCCTGTTCGTCGAGGGCGAGACGATCGTCGACGCCGACTACCGTCTGTTCTACGTGCACCGCGGCATGGAGAAGGTCGCCGAGGCGCGCCTGAACTATGACGCCGTGACGTTCCTCGCGGACCGCATCTGCGGCATCTGCGGCTGCGCCCACTCGGTGGCCTATGCCGAGGCCGTCGAACGCGCCCAGGGCATTCATGTCCCGCCGCGCGCCCAGTACATCCGCGCCATCATGCTCGAGGTCGAGCGCCTGCACTCGCATCTGCTCAACATTGGCCTGGCGTCGCACTACACGGGCTTCGATTCGGGCTTCCAACAGTTCTTCCGCGTCCGCGAGAAGTCCATGGACCTGGCCGAGAAGCTCTCCGGTCACCGCAAGACCTACGGCCTCAACGTGATCGGCGGCGTGCGTCGCGACATTTTGGCCGAGCAGAAGCTCTCCACGCTCGCGACTATCCACCAGCTGCGCTCCGAGGTTCAAGAACTCGTCGACGTGCTGCTCTCCACGCCCAACTTTATCGAGCGTACGAGCGGTATCGGCATTCTGGACCGCAAGATCGCTCGCGACTTCTCGCCGGTCGGCCCGCTCATGCGCGGCTCGGGCTATGCCCGCGACGTGCGCTTTGACCATCCCTTCGACGGCTACGCCGATCCGGATGTCCAAAAGATGCATGCTGCCACGGCCGACACCTGCGATGCCTTCGGCCGTACCGCCGTTCGCATCCAGGAGGTCTACGATTCGATCGACATGATCGAGACCATGCTCGAGAACTGCCCGTCGGGCCCCATCCTCACCACGGATTGGGAGTACACTCCGCACAAGTACGCCATCGGCGCCACCGAGGCGCCGCGCGGCGAGGACGTGCACTGGGCTATGCTCGGCAATAACCAGAAGTGCTACCGCTGGCGCGCCAAAGCCGCCACGTACAGCAACTGGCCGGTCTTGCGCTACATGTTCCGCGGCAACACCGTGGGCGACGCGGCGCTGATCGTCGGCTCGCTCGACCCGTGCTACTCCTGCACCGACCGCGTGACGGTGACCGATGTCGCCGCCAAGCGCGACCACGTGCTCGACAAGGAGCAGTTCGAGAACGTCTGGCGCGACAAGTCGCCGCTTGCGGGCGAGGGCACCATGGCCGCTCCGCTCGATGAGGAGGCGCTCTAATATGCTGAAGCTTTGGAAGGTTAACGCCAAGGCCGGCGACGCGACGGTCAAGTACCCGTTTGCGCCGTTCCCCACCAACAAGGACATGCGCGGCAAGCCCGAGCACAACGCCGAGCTCTGCATCGCCTGCGGTGCCTGCGGCGTGGCGTGCCCGGCCGATGCCATTCGCATGGATACCGACCTTGCGGCCGATACCATCACCTGGTCGATCGACTACGGTCGCTGCATCTTCTGCGGTCGTTGCGAGGAAGCCTGCCCCATGGAGGCCATCAAGCTCACCGAGGAGTTTGAGCTGGCCGTCATGAGCAAGGACGACCTCACCAGCAAGAGCGTCTACACGCTCGAGCATTGCTCGCGTTGCGGCAAGCCGTTTGCCCCGCACAAGGAGATCGACTACGCCAAGCGCCTGCTGCAAAAGGCCGGCGGCATGGAGGCCGAGCAGGCCGCCCGCACCGTCGGTATGTGCCAGGAGTGCAAACGCGAGCTCGACGCCCTGCGCGCCGCCTCGGCCGTAAAGACCGGCAACGCTGCCGGTATGGCTGCCAACGAGACACTTGCGTCCGGCGAGCCCCAGGGCCCCGGCATGGAGTACCTAGGCGGCCACGGCGTGAACCCGGAGTATATCGACCGCGAGCTCAACCCCGATGCGCCCGAGATTCCCGCCGGTCCGGCGCCGGTCGAGGGCATCATCATGGATTTTGAAACGAAGGAGGAGTAACCATGGCCGAACCCACGCTTTTGCCCGAGCGGCTCCAGTACCGCCCGACCAAGATCGAGCTCGACGAGAGCATCGAGAAGGCCAAGGCGACCCTTCTTAAGAAGATCAAGTGCTCGGTGTACGTCTACCGTGTTGACTGCGGCGGCTGCAACGGCTGCGAGATCGAGATCTTCGGTTCCATCACGCCCGTCTTCGACGTCGAGCGTTTTGGCATCAAGGTCGTGCCCTCGCCCCGTCACGCCGATGTACTGCTGTACACCGGCGCCGTGACGCGTGCCATGCGCATGCCGGCCCTGCGCGCCTTTGAGGCCGCACCCGATCCCAAGATCGTGGTGTCCTATGGCGCGTGCGGCTGCACCGGCGGCATCTTCTACGACAACTACTGCGTCTGGGGCGGCACGGACAAGATTCTGCCGGTCGATGTCTACATCCCCGGCTGCCCGCCCAGCCCCGCGCAGACCATCTACGGCTTTGCCATGGCGCTCGGTCTGCTGGACCAAAAGCTCCATGCCGAGACCACGGTGGAGGCCGCCGGCGAGCAGGCCGATATCCTGCACCCCGGTGTGCCGTACAAGCTGCGCGTTGCCATCGAGCGCGAAGCTCGCGCCATGAGCGGCTACCGTTACGGCCGCGACCTGGCCAACGAGTTTATGGATACGCTTGAGAGCGCGCCCAAGGGCGATATCCGCGGTGCCATGGCGCTGCTCATCGACAAGCAGGACGATCCGCGCCGCGTCGAGGTGTACTCGGCGCTGCAGGATCTGGTGCTGGCCGGAGGTCGCTAGATGGAGCTCACGGACCGCTCTGGTTACTTTGCGGGCCCCGGTATGCTCGGCGGCTCCTTTGGCGATGCCTCGCGCGCAAGCGACGAGGCCGCCGAGGGCGTCGCCGACCCCTGCCTGGGCCATGCGCCCGACCAGGTGGTCTTCTACGAGCTCACGCGTAAGTTTGTGGAGACCGAGGAAGACGTTCCCCAGGAGGCCTGCGACGTGCTGTACTACACGCTCGCCGTGGGCCACCACACCGGCGTGCTCGACTGCTTTGAGCCGCGCCTATCGGTGCCGGTGGATGTGTTCTATACGCTTATCGACGCGTTGCCGGAGGGGGAGGCCAAGACCAAGTTCGAGGCCATCCGCTCCTTTGGCGAGTGCCAGCTCGACAAGGCGGCGGTGCCGTCGCTGCTCGAGGCCTGCGATGCGCTGCTCGACGAGCGCGGTTTTCGCGGGTCGGCCAAGGCCGGCATCTCGGTGTTCGACGACGACTTTGGCCTGCATGCCCAGCAGGTCGCGTTTCTGATGAAGTTCCGCGATCTGGTTGAGCGCGTGCGCGATGTGTCGGGCGTGTATCTGACGGGAAGGTTGCAGTAATGGGTTGCGTTGTGGATGGACGTGTGAACGGCGCCCCGTTTGCGGGTATCGTGCTCACGGCGGGAAGCGTGCTGCGTGCCGACGATGCCGCCGGCCCCGTGCTCTCCAAAAAGATGGAAGACGCACCGATCGCCGGTTGGTACACCATCGACGGCGGCCAAACGCCCGAGGACGACATCATCGAGGTCAAGCGCGAGCGTCCGCCGCGTTTGGTTTTGGTCGATGCCGCCGACATGGCGCTGCCCGTCGGCGCCATCCGCTTGCTCGACAAGCGCGATGTCGCCCGCAAGTCGATGTTCACCACGCATTCGCTTCCCTTGTCGATTCTGATCGAAGAGATTGAGCAATCGTGTGATGATATCGTCTTCGTTGGGATTCAGCCGGGCGACACGGAGTTCTACAACCCCATGTCCCCGGAAGTCTTTGACGCCGTCGACGCCGTGTACGACGCCGTGGCCGCCAACGACTTTTCCCACTTTGTCCGCTTGGGGCAAGAGCAATAGGAGCGCTTGTCCCTGCTGATTAGGAAAGAAGTGATTGACATGGCAGATTCCAAGGTGGAGTACCCCGCTCCCGATTGCCTGGCACCCGCCGCGATCGAGGCCAAGACCGAGGCCGCCGGCGTGACCAAGGCCAACCTGCCGGTCGTAAAGGCCTTTGTTTTGGCGATGTTCGCCGGTGCGTTTATTGCCTTCGGTGGCCTGTTCTTTACCGTGTTCTTGAGCGATAGCACGCTGGGCTGGGGCGCCCAGCGCGTCGTGGGCGGCCTGTGCTTTTGCCTGGGCCTGGTGCTCGTGCTGGTGTGCGGCGCCGAGCTGTTCACCGGTAATTCGCTTATGGTCTGCGCGCTCAAGAGCAAAAAGATCACCCTGGTCCAGATGCTCAAGGCTTGGGTCGTCGTGTGGCTTGGTAACTTTGCTGGTGCCCTGTTCATCGTCTTTTTGGTGTACATGGCTGGCATTTACAAGCTCAACGGCGAGGCGGTCGCCAATTCCATGGTGAGCGTCGCCGCCGGCAAGGTGACGGTCGACTGGGTGACGATCTTCTTCCGCGGCATCCTGTGCAATATCTTTGTGTGCCTGGCCGTGTGGATCGGTACCGCCGGCAAGACCGTGGTCGATAAGGTCGTGGGCATTCTGCTGCCCATCGCCGCCTTTGTGGCCTGCGGTTTTGAGCACTGCGTTGCCAACATGTACTTTTTGCCCATGGGTGCCGTGATGCACGCGTGCGGCTATGGTGCCGACGTCGCCGGTGCCGATACACTCAACGCCGCGGGCATTGCGTTTAACCTGTCCGCCGCCACGCTGGGCAACATCGTGGGCGGCGCGGTCCTGATCGCGCTCGGCTACTGGTTTATCTACGCCAAGAAGTCCGAGGCGTAAGATACCGTCTGTTTGTCGTTGGGCCTCCCGCGGGGCGTTGCCGTGCGGGAGGCTTTTTGGGTCTGGGGCTCGTTGCCGGGCTTTTGGCCTGTTGTGTTTGGCTGATGAAAGGGGTAATCGAGATGGCATCTGCTGTGAAGCGTGACGGTCGCTCCGTAGTGACGACATGCGGGGGATGCTATGCCGATTGCGCCTTTGCGGCCCATGTTGAGGATGGTCGCGTGGTGGCCGAGTTGCCGGTGCCGGGGCATCCGTGCGCGGCGCGTGCCCTGTGCGCCCGCGGGCGGCATCGCCTGTCTATGCCGTTTGACGAGCACGACCGGATTTTGCACCCCATGCGCCGACGAGCTGATGGCTCGGGGTTTGATGCGATTACCTGGGGCGAGGCGTTTGCTCAGATTGCCGACCGTCTTTTGGGGATTGTTGGCGAGTGTGGGCCTCGTGCGCTGGGCATGACGCTCGGCGTGCCCTCGTTCGACCGCTACTGGGCCTATCGCTTTATGCATGCGCTTGGTTCGCCCAACGTGTACGGTGCCGACGGTGCCTGCGAGGTAAGCCGACTTACCGGTTGGGAGCACAGCTTGGGCTATAGTCCCGCCTCCGACCTGGCGCATACTGATTGCATCATGTACCTGGGGCGTTCCATCGTCGATTCGTCGACGATGGGGGCCGTTGATGCGCTCAACGACGCGCGCCGGCGTGGGGCGAAGATTATCGTGGTTGACCCTCGGCGCAGCGGTTCGGCTGCTATTGCCGACCGCTGGTTGCGCGTGCGCCCGGGCTGCGACTTGGCGCTGCTGTTGGGTATTGTCCATATCTTGATTGCCGAGGATCTGTACGATCACGAGTTCGTTGACCGCTACACCACAGGCTTTGATGAGCTGGCGCAGGCGGCCGCTGCTTGGATGCCTGAGTGGGCCGAGTCGATGTGCGACGTGCCGGCCGCAGAGATCGCCGCCACGGCGCGCGATCTAGCTGCCGCGGCGCCTGCTGCGGTGGTGGACGCTGGCTTTCATGGTGGTATCGGTATCGCGTATGCCAATAGCACCCAGACCGCGCGAGCTATCTGCATGGTTGATGTGCTGCTGGGCTGTATTGGACATGCGGGCGGCGCGCTCAATCCACCCACACCGCTTGCGCTGGGCGACCTTGATCCCTCACGCTTTGCGACGCCGCCGATGCCACGTGGGCCCAAGTTGGGGTCCGAGCGCTATCCACTGGTCGATCCGGTGCGCGGCCTGTGCACGACCATCGGTCAGTCGATTCTTACCGGGGACCTGCGCGGGCTGATCGTTTACGCCAGCAATCCCGGCGCGGGCTATGGCAATGCGCAGGCTTGGTTGGGCATCTTACAGCAGCTCGACTTGCTCGTGACAATTGATATTCGCTGGTCCGAGACAGCGCGCGCTTCCGACTTCGTGCTGCCCGACGTGACGTATCTGGAGGCCGACCGTGGCTTGGGAACGGTGATAGGCGCCAACGATGCGCGCGTGTTCTACCGCAATGCCGTGCTGCCCGTGCAGCATGACGACACGAGACCGGGGCGGGAGATTTTTGCCGGTCTGGCGCAGGCGTGTGGCGTGGGCGAGTACTTCCAGTTTACGTCTGACGATCTGGCGGCTGCCCAGGTGGCACCGTTTGGGATCGATCTGGACGAGCTCAAGGAGCGCGGCTGGGCCGACACGGGTGTTGCGTTGCCGTCGCGTACGGGCGAGCCGGCGATTCCCTTGGATGGCGGCAAAATTGCGCTGGCAAGCGACGTATGGGAGCGAGCCGGTCTGGGCCGCGTTCCCGGTTGGATCGCGCCCATGGTGGAGCCCGGTCCGGGGATGTTTCGCCTCATTAGCGGCAACCGTCCCTTTGAGTCGCACACCTCGCGCAGGCTTGCGGCGGCCGGTGCCGCCGAGGTGGGGTCGGACCTGGATGCCGTGCAGATGAATGCCGATGCCGCTGTGTACATGGGCATCGCCGACGGCGAGATCGTCGAACTCGTGAGCGATATGGGCCGCGACCGCGTGCGCGTGGAGACGACGCCGTATCTGCATCCGGCGTGCATCTTTACGTCGGCCGCCCCCGGCGGGCGTTCGTTTGGCGCCGATGCCGGTGGCGCTCAGGCCTTGGGCGTGGGTCCGCTCGACCATACACCTTTGCGCTGGGACCCGTTGACGGGCGCCGCGCTCACCCAGGAAAACGCCGTTCGCGTGGAAAAGATCGCGGCGCGCGAGGATAATAACGAGTAATTGACTCAGCTGATGTATTCGACTGATCCACGTTTCTTTTGAAAGGCCGCACATGAGCGATAGCCAGAACATGTCCGATGAGGTACGCGCCCGCCTGCGCGCCATTCCTTCCGTCAACGAGCTGCTTGCCGAGTGGCCGGTTGTGAAGGCGGCGGGGGAGACCTGCGACGCGGTGGCGCATGCCGCCGTCACGGCCGAGCTCGACGAGGAGCGAGCCGCCATTCGCGCCGGTGCTGCC
>CALJPV010000066.1:0-46325 GCA_937980385.1 uncultured Collinsella sp.
CGGATTCGAACCGGGGGTAAAGGCTTTGCAGGCCTCTGCCTTACCACTTGGCCACTTCGCCGAAAAAGGACCGTTAAGAACGGTCCGGAAATGCAATGGAGCGGACAACGGGGCTCGAACCCGCGACCCCAACCTTGGCAAGGTTGTGCTCTACCAACTGAGCCATGTCCGCTTGCGGGTTATTAATTTACGCGAGTTATCCAAAAGACGCAAGTACTTTTTTCAAAAAAGTTGCTCAAAGCAAGTTCACGCAGGGAAATCATGTCAACCCAAGGCGCTAAGCGCACGATTCCAATGCCGAGCTAAACAGCTTCACCATCCGAACGCGTGTGCCGGCACCATCCGTGCGACGGGTAACCTCCACATTATCGACGAGCATGCGCATAAGCTTGATACCACGTCCGCGTTCCTCGGATGCCACCGGCTCGCTCGCCCCATCGATAGAATAGCCAGCGCCCCGATCAAGCACCTCGAGCACAACACGGTCCCCGTAGGCCTGAACCGTCAGGATACAGCCAACACCGCCCGCATGGTCATACGCGTTACCCAATGCCTCCCCCAGCGCCAATGCGACGTCATAACGTTCATCACGCCTCAGGGGAAGCGATTCGAGAAGCTCGGCCACACGGTGCCGATAATACGGGAGGTTCTCTATGCCTCGCCGCACTTCGATGCTCTTGCTCCATCGTGGCAACTCTCCCACCGGAATGGCGGGAATCGACTCACGCGCCGGACCCGCAGCATGAAGGATGTCGACAAGTCGGGCAATCTCCAAGAAGCGAATGACCTCATCGGAGGCGTTAACGAGCGAAAGCAGGCCCTCTCGCCTCATGAGCTCTCTGGCACGTGTAAGCAAAAACGCCAAACCCGTCGAGTCGATAAAGCCCACGTCCTGGCAATTGATGACAACACGGCGCACGCCCCGGTCGATCAGATTATCCAACCGTGGGCGCAGCACGGACACCGAGGCGATGTCGACATCACCCGGTGGCGTCAGAACCGCTATGTCATTCCACTCATTCATACGACCATGGTTCCCCAAAAGAGCTCGCTCGATGCATACGTATCTGTAACTGCGAAGATTTTGCCCGTTACGCGTCGAGGTCTACGATCGACCTCGTAAAAATTCAAGGGAAACCAGCGCGATGTCATCGTCCAGCGCCGACTCGGTAAAGCGGTCAAGCTCTCCCAAGACCTTACCGCAGATTCCCGATACGCCCTCACCCGAGACAGAGAGCAGAAGGTCACGAAGGCGCTGCTCGCCAAAGAAAGCACCCGAGCGATCACGTGCTTCGATTGTTCCGTCGGTATACATGAATAGCATGTCACCAGGAGCGAACGTAAACACGCCTGTCTCGTACACCATGCTCTCAAAGGCACCGATCACGCCCGATTGGCACCCAAGGAGCTCCACTTCTCCCCCTCGGGTTTCTCCACCGCCAAGCGGCGTCGACGACGGTCTAATGACCATAGTGGGAGGATGCCCCGCAGAGCAATAGGTAGCGCGACCCGCTTTAAGATCAATCTTGGCGATAAACGCCGTCACGAACGTCTCGACCCTCGAAAAGCCCATGAGCATGCTATTGAGCGAGCGGGCCATACGGGCGGGCCCCGCACCCTCCCAGGCATAGGCCGTCAGCGCCGTCTTGACGAGCGCTGACATCGACGCCGCCTCGATTCCTTTGCCGGATACATCGCCCAAAATCATAACGGCGCAATCGTCGGGAAGACGGACGAGCGTATAAAAGTCGCCGCCGACCAATGCCGAATTCGTTGCCGAAAGGTATACCGAATCGGTCGCGATACCCGGAACGTCACCAAGCGAATTTCTCATGCCAATCTGGAGGGTCTGAGCGATATGGCGCTCCTCGCGCTTTTGAGATTCGCCCTCGTAGATCAGTTCAAAGTCATGCGCCAAGTGCACCAAGTAGTCATATTCAAGGTCATCAATCGGCTCTTGACTACCGTCACGAAGCAGCAGCGCGCGCGTCGTCGGGCCTTTCGCAACAGAAGCAGGAACGATCGCGTCGTTGCTGTGCTTGCCATCACCCTCAGAGCGCGGGCGCCCCGCCTCGATGCCGGTGTCGACGTAGAGACCCTGGCAAGGCAGACCATGCACCCTAAGCCAGCCTCCCATAGGCATCGATTCGTCAACGCGAGTTATACGAACGTGTTTAAGGTCCTCGGCACTCGTACCGCCCAAAACAGATGCCTCAAAGCCATCAGGGCCAGCCCCCAGACGTGCCGCTGGCGCCGTCGTGGAAAAGAAAAGCTTCTCGGGATCGTCCGGCAAAGCAACGCGACTGCCGCCTTCAAAATCTATGACGTAAGAGTCCAGACTGGCGTCATACTCAACAGGGCAAAAATGGCAGTTGAGCATATTGCAAATCTCGGACGATACCGCCTGGGTAGCCGCGGCGGAATCGTCTAGAAAGGTAAACAACTCATCACGTAAGACATTGAGCGAGCGGCCGAGCTCGGCCGTGCGACGAGAGCGAAGGCTCGATGCCATGCCGACCAGCTGGATAGACAGGTAATCGCAAATGACCTCGAGTACATTAACGTCATAGGCGAGCGGTGCCTGAGGGCGCTTCCAACCAACTTCCAGCACGCCAAGGATCTGCGTACCGTAAAAAACGGGAAGACAGATCTCGCTGCGGTACGGAGGCATATCCTGCACGCGCAACAGGTGCTTAGAACGATTGTCCAGGTCCATGAACATACCGGAGGCAGCCCTATCACCCTCAAGGTCCTGTTGAATCGACAAGCGACAGGCACGCGACTCGCGAAGAACATACGTCGGAATGCCAGCGCCATACGGCAAAAACTCGGGCAGGTAGCTGTCGTGCAGCTCCTTGGAGACACCGCGAAGCTTAAAACCGCCGCTCTCAGAAAAATAAATAGCGGCACCCGAAGCATCGAGCGTTCCTACAAGCTGGTTCAAAACGGTATCCAACAAACTGGGCAGCTCATCGGAGCCAACCGTGCTCATAATGACCGACAATGTACCCGAGAGACGCTTATTCGCCACTCTAAGCTCCGAAAGCGCACGCTTGAGCTGACGGTCGTGCGAATACTGTTCTTCGATGCTATGGAGTGCCACCAGAACGCGCGGCGCACGGCGGCCAAAGATTCGAGGCGGCGTAACCGAGCCGGCACAAACCAGGACGGGAATAAAGGAGCCGTCGCTCAGCTTGAGCATCAGTTCACTCTCGGAGCCATCAGTTACAAATGGCAGACGATGTTCCGTCGCACGTTCAAAAGCGGACGAGTACAGGACGTCTTTGACATCTCCACCGATGACGTCGGCGCGTTCCTCGCACATCAAGTCGAGCAAGCGATTATTTACATGCAAAATGGTTCCGTCGAGCTCGCAGATAATGACAGCATCGCTCGTAATTTCGACCAATTGGGCAACGTCTGCCCACTCATTGCGCTCAAGCGTTTCCATCGTGAACCTCACCGTCTATCGGTAATAAAAAAGCCTCCGAAGAGGCTTCTCAAATGCGATGGTGTCGGAGGCGGGACTTGAACCCGCATGACCAAAAAGCGGTCACTAGCACCTCAAGCTAGCGCGTCTGCCAATTCCGCCACTCCGACATGCTATGTTGTTGATTCGCAGTTCGTTTTGTTGGACCCGCGCGTTCAACGAGGAAGATAATAACCTATGATTCAAGAACTGCGCAAGCACTTTTTTCAAAAAAGTTTACGAATTTGTAAATGCGCAGGTAGACGGACCTGTTCGGGCCGGAATGAGGTTGCTTTCCAACGCGTCCTCGGGCATGCGGCATTATTTTGATCCGCGCTTAGCGCTACAAAATAATGCCGCCCCCTGCGGAATGCGTTGGAAAGCAACCTCATTCCTGCCCTAGGGGCACATACTTCAGGCACCGTTCTCAAACCTGTTCTGGGGGGCTGATGCAAATTTGGTGGCTCGGCTTTGCCGAGCCCTTATATAAAGAGGCCGGAGCTAAAGCTCCGGCCTCACTCAATTTCTCATTAGATTTAGTGAGCGATCAAGGAATCGCACTCCCCCTGCCGAGTTAACGTAGGGCCCGTGCTGGACTTAGTTTTCAGAACATTCCGCAGACCAGGAAACCCCCTTATCCGCAGCTCCGAAGGAGCAGGATAAGGGGGTTTCCATGGTCGAGGACGTTCTGAAAACTAAGTCCAGCACGGGCCCGGACGAGAACAACCGACTACAAGTCGATGTGCGATTCCTTGATCGGGAACGGCTCCGCGAAGTGACAGGCGCAGCAGTGACCCGGGGCAACTTCCTTAAACTCAGGCAGCTTCTCGGAGCAGATGCCCTGCGCGATCGGGCAGCGGGTGTGGAAACGGCAGCCGGTCGGCGGATCCAGCGGCGACGGCGGATCGCCAGCGAGGATGATGCGCTTACGGGTCTTCTGGATATCCGGATCGGGAACCGGCACGGCAGACAGCAGCGACTGCGTGTACGGATGGTGGGGCTCGCTGTAGAGCGTCTTCCAGTCCGAAACCTCGACCATCTTGCCCAGATACATAACGGCAACGCGATCGGAGATGTGCTGTACGACGGACAGGTCGTGGGCGATAAACAGATACGCGGTACCAAACTTGTCCTGCAGTTCCTTGAGAAGGTTCAGAACCTGGGCCTGAATGGACACATCCAGAGCGGAAACCGGCTCGTCGCAGATAATCAGCTTGGGCTTCAGCGCAAAAGCGCGGGCAATGCCGACACGCTGACGCTGGCCACCCGAGAACTCATGCGGATAGCGATTGATGTGCTCGGGGTTCAGTCCAACGACGTCGAGAAGCTCACGGACACGCTCAATGCGCTCCTCCTTGGTGCCCACGCCGTGAATGGTCATGGGCTCGGAGACGATCTCGCCGATGGTCATACGAGGGTTGAGCGAAGCATAGGGGTCCTGGAAAATGAACTGCATCTCGCGACGCATGTCCTTGATCTCATGCTTGCTCATCTCGGCAACATCTTTGCCCTGGAAGAACACTTTGCCGGCCGTCGGCTTGGTGAGGCGCATGATGGTGCGGCCCGTCGTGGACTTACCGCAACCAGACTCACCAACCAGACCAAAGGTCTCGCCCGGATAAATCTCAAAAGAGATATCGTTCACAGCAGAGACGACACGCTTGGAAAAACGTTTGGCGAACATGCCGGACTCAGCGGGGAACTCCTTAGAGAGGTGCTCGACCTTCAGCAGCGGAGTGCGCTCGTTATTGTCTGCCATTTACGCCTCGCCTCCCTTCTTGGAATCCTTGCGCGTACGAGACGTCTCGGGAGCGTTCTTAAGGAACTCGGGGTCACCGGAATAATGGCACGCAGAATAGTGGCCGGACTCGGTGACAACACGCTCGGGGCGCTGTTTGCGGCACTTATCGGTTGCATAGGGGCAACGAGGCGAGAACACGCAGCCCTCGGGCAGGTTCATGAGCGAAGGCGGGTTGCCGTGAATCGGCGTAAGCGGCTTCTTCTCATCGATGGCCTGCTCCGGGATGGAGCGGATAAGGCCCCAGGTATAGGGGTGGCGGCTCTCGTAGAAGATTTCCTCAGCAGTACCGAACTCGACGGGACGGCCGGCGTACATAACCATGATCTTATCGGCCATATCGGCGACGACGCCCAGGTCATGGGTAATCATGATGATGGCGTTGCCGTTCTTCTCCTGCATTTCCTGCATAAGCTCAATAATCTGAGCCTGAATGGTAACGTCCAGGGCAGTCGTGGGCTCGTCGGCAATCAGAATATCGGGATCGCAGGCAAGGGCCATGGCAATCATGACGCGCTGACGCATACCGCCAGAGAACTGATGCGGATACTCATTGACGCGCTTCTCGGGCTCGGGAATGCCAACGAGGTCCAAAAGCTCGGTGGCGCGCTTGAGCGCCTCCTGCTTGGAGTAACCACGGTGCAGACGAAGACCCTCGCCCACCTGCTTGCCGATCTTATAGACCGGGTTCAAGGAGGTCATAGGATCCTGGAAGATCATCGCGATGTCGTTACCGCGAATGTGCTGCATCTCTTCCTCGGTCATCTCGAGGATGGAGCGACCGCGATAGCGAACGTCGCCGCCCTCGATCTTTCCCGGAGGCATCGAGATAAGACCCATGATGGTCATGGCGGTCACGGACTTACCGGAGCCGGACTCACCGACGACGCCAAGGGTCTCGCCGCGATCGAGCGTGTAGGACACACCGTCGACAGCGCGAACGACGCCATCCTCGGTATGGAAATACATCTTAAGGTCATCGACCTCGAGCAGATGCTGGCCCTCGGGAACCGGCTGGTCCTTCAGGTCCACATAGTTCTTGTTCTTCTTCATCCTTATGCGTCCTTCATCTTGACGTCGAGGGCGTCGCGCAGACCGTCACCCAGCAGGGTGAAGGCGAGCACCGTCGAGAGAATTGCCAGACCGGGCATGATCATCATCCAGGGAGCGGTCAGAAGATACTGCTGACCGTCCTGAATCATGGAGCCCCACGAAGGCGTAGGCGGAATAACGCCCATGCCGAGGAAGGACAGAGCGGACTCGGTCAGAATGGCGCCACCAATGTTCATGGTTGCGTAGACCACGATAGAGGCGACGGAGTTCGGGAAGATGTGACGCACGACGATACGAGCATCGGATGCACCCATCGCGCGCGCAGCGTCAACATAGTCGTTTTCCTTGACCGTCAAGATTGCAGAGCGGAAGACGCGCGCAATCGAAGGCCAGCCGAGAATACCGATGGCGATAAAGACGTTCTGAAGGCCACGGCCGATAACGGCGATCATGGCAACAACGAACAGCACGTACGGGAACGCCAGGAAGATGTCCGCACAGCGCATGATGATCGTATCCCAGATGCCGCCGTAGAAACCCGCCAGAGCACCCATGACCAGACCGATCATCGTGGAGATCGCGGTGGCCATAATGCCGACGGACAGCGAAACGCGCGCACCGTAGATAACGCGGACGAGAATGTCACGACCAAGGGCGTCGGTGCCAAACGGGTGCTCTGCACACGGAGCCAGCAGCGACGTCTCGGCCATGGTGGTCGAGTCGGAAGCCGTCGGCGAACCGAGCCAGGGCTTAGCCCACAGATCTGCGGTCAGGGCAACCACAACGACGATGATGATCCAACAGACACCGATAACGGCGAGCTTGTTCTTACGAAGACGCTTAAAAGCGTCGCCCCACAGCGTGCGGGACTTGGCGGGAGCAGATGCGGCCTTGGTGGCGGTAGCCTGCTCCTGAGACTGAGAATCAGTTTCCTGCATGAGACGTACCTCCCTTAGGCCTTATCCGACGGACCGCCAAGGCGGATGCGCGGGTCGAGGAATGCATAGCTAATGTCGACGAGCAGGTTGATCACCATAACGACGACGACGATGAGCGTAACGCCGCCCATAACGATGGGCCAGTCACGCATGCTAATGGCGCGATAGACCTCATAGCCGATACCGGGCCAGTTAAAGACCGTCTCGGTCAGGATGGCGCCCGAAAGCATGCCACCAAAGTCGACACCAATATAGGTAACGACGGGGATGAGTGCATTCTTAAGCGCATGCTTGACGATGATCGCGCGATTGGAGAGACCCTTCGCCTTTGCCGTACGGATGTAATCCTGGTTCATGACGTCAAGCAGCTGCGAGCGCATAATGCGGGCAGCATAAGCGGTCGAAACCGAAGCCAGCGTAATGGTCGGAAGCACATAGTGCATCCAATCCTGATACTGAGAGCTGGAACCGCCGGCACCCGAGATCGGCATGGAGATTGCACCGCCCGTGGCGTCCTTGAGGATGACACCAAAGAACAGCTGCAGCAACATACCGAGCCAGAAGGCCGGGACCGCAACGAGGATCGACGTGGTGAGCGTTACCAAAATATCCCAGAAGGAATAACGCTTTACCGCCGAAATGATACCCGCACCGATACCCATAATTGCCTCGAGCACGATGGCGCACGCGGCGAGTTTGACCGTATACGGATACTTCTGGGCAAAGATATCCGTAACCGGCAGCTTGCGCTGATACGAATTGCCCAGATCGCCATGAAGCAGGCCGTTCATGTAATACAAGTAACGGTCCACGAGCGACGTTTGAACGGGGTCGCCGTTCTCGTCAAGGATCGCGTTGCCGTCCTCGTCCGTCTGGACCAGGTGATAGCGGACGCGAAGCTGAAGCTCCACCTCGGGGGACAGAGCCTTGTCTCCACCGATCAGCTTGATCGGATCTCCCGGCACGATATTCTGGAGGGCGAACAGAATCAGCGTAACGCCCAAAAACACCGGGATGAACTGAAGCACACGTTTAACGATGTACTTACCCATACCACTCCCCTATCTAGGGATTAACCTAAATGGGATGCCGATCGCCAGACCGGCATCCCAAAATTACCATCAGCCAGTTTACCCCAGGTTAGGGAGAACTGTATGTTTCCCATGAGGTCTACGTAAATACTTGACCCTCACGGAAGCTGCAAACTCTTAGGCGAGCTCAGCGGTACCCAGATCGGCGTGCTTCTGCGGATCGACATAGAGGTGTTTGATGCGATCGGAGCCGGCGATGGTGTGCGTGTAGAACATAATCGGGATGACCGGGCAGTCGGCAGCGACCATTGCGTCGGCCTCCTGCATCTTAGCGACGCGCTCCTCGTCGTCAACAATAGTACGAGCCTCGTCGACCTTGGCGTCGAACTCGGGGTTGTTGTAACCGGAGCGGTTGTCGCCACCGAGGGAGTCGGAGTGGAACAGCGGATACAGGAAGTTGTCCATGATCGGGTAGTCGGCAATCCAACCCAGACGACCGAACTGATAGTTAAAGTTCTGATACTGCTCGAGCAGGGCAGACCACTCAGGGGTATCGGAGACAGCGGTAACGCCAACCTTGGCGAGGTCGCCGATGATGGACTCCATGATCTCCTTGTGACCGCCGTCCTGGTTGTAGGACAGGGTCACGCTAATGCCACGATCCCCGTTAGCGCCAGCGGGAGCAACCTTGTCGAGGTACTCGTTAGCCTTGTCGACATCGTAGGCGCAGAACTCCCATGCGCCCTCCTTGTAGCCATCGATGCCCGGAGGAACAATGCCGTCGGCAGGGGTACGGGTACCCTTGAAGATGGTCTTGCAGATGGCCTCACGGTTAATGGCCAGGGAGATGCCCCTACGCAGGTCGGCGTTGTTGAACGGCTCGGCCGTGGTGTTGCAGGTCAGATAGTACGTGGAAGGCTCGGCGCCGAGCAGCATGCGCTCGCCGTCACCCATGGTGTAGCCGTCCTTGGACACGCCGCGATCCTTCTTGGCGGCATCGATCTGAGCGACGGGAACGTCGCAGACATCGAGGTTACCGGCCTGGAACTCCTTGTAAGCGGTCTCCATGTCCTTGATGACCTGGAAGTGGATGCCATCGATCTTGGCCTTGTCGCCATAGTAATCGTCGAACTTCTTGACGTTGATCTCCTGGCCATCCTCCCACTTGCCGTCCATCATGAACGGGCCGTTACCGACCGGGGCAAGGTAGAAGCTCTTGACATCGGACTCGGCGCACTCGGGAACCGGGGCCAGAGCCGGGTGAGAGGCGACGAAGGGGAAGTCGGCGTAAGCGGAAGCCAGCTTGACGACGAGGGTCTCATCGTCGGGGCAGGTAACACCGCTGAGCTCGGTAGCGTTACCGGCAAGCAGATCGTCATAGCCCTCGACCATGGAGAGGTGATAGGAGACCTCGGAAGGGCCGTACTCGGTAGCGACAGCCGACTTGGTGTTGACCAGACGCTCCCAACCGAGCTTGAAGGACTTAGAGGTAACGTCGTCACCGTTGTGGAACTTGGCCTTCTTGATCTTGAAGGTAAACTCGGTGGCGTCGTCGTTGGACTCAAAGGACTCGCAAGCCAGCGGAACGATCTCGCCCTTCTCGGCGTCGTAAGAGGTCAGAGCGTCAAAGAGCTGGTACTCGACCTGAGTGCCCTGATCCTCCTGGACGTTGTAGGGGTCGATGCAGACCGGGTTGTTGATGTAGAAGTTCAGCTTCGAACCGGACTCAGAACCGGAAGCGTCGCCGCCCTTCTTGCCACATGCGGCAAGAAAAGCCATGGAGCTCGCAGCAAGGGTACCGCCGACAAAGGCGCGACGACCCATAACGGGCTGGTGGAACATAGAATCAGCCATGCCATCCTCCTTATGAGATAGGACAAAGAAATGTTCAGTCGGACACATGTCGAGACAATCCGATCCGAACCATCAAAACGCCGCCCGTTGCTATGGCTGGATATGCACAACGAACCAACGTTTCGCAATACAGTAGCGCATTTTATACACGATTTGGGGGTAATTCCCGTCAACGGTCGAGAATTTCTTTAGTTGGGCGAAGTATGTGGGGATATTTTGGCTCTGTTACAAATATGTAAACAAAAAGGGTCCCGCACTTGCGGAACCCTTTTCAAGTATTTATACGGCTCGTGCTTAGTAGCCGACGATACCCTGCGGGAAGAAGAACATGCACAGGACGACACACACGGCAAAAACGACGGCCATAATTACCGTCAGGCGATCGAGGTTCTGCTCCATGACGCCCGTGGCAGAGCTGGAGTTATACAGCGAGCTGGCGATCATATCCGAAACGCCGGTGCCCTTACCGGAATGCATCAGGACGAGAATCGTCAGCGCCACGGCAGAGACAGCCCAAACGACAAACAGAAGAATCTGGAACGGACCCATAGATAAGCTCCTTAATAGAACAATTCAAACTCCAGTACTGTACCACAACCCCCAGCACTCCCCCATCAGCCATTTGGTGACGAGGTAGAAATAGCGCAAAAAAGAGGGTTGTCCGGTTGTGGACAACCCCCTTACTAGAAAACGGTATTTGTTTTCTATTAGGCCTCGGTGGCGAGTACGCGACCCGTCATCTCGGCGGAAGGCTCAATACCAGCCATGGTGAGCATGGTCGGAGCGATATCGGAAAGACGGCCGTCCTCGATACCGGTGAGCTGTGCCTTCTCATCAACGATGATGAACGGCACGCGGTTGGTGGTGTGAGCCGTGAACGGATGCTTGGAACCGTCGGAAGCAACGTCAAACATGTGATCGGCGTTGCCGTGATCGGCGGTAATCAGCGCAAAGCCGCCCTTAGCGAGAATCGCCGGGACAACCTTGGACAGGGCATCGTCAACAGCCTCGACGGCCTTAACGGCAGCGTCGAAGACACCGGTGTGACCAACCATGTCGCAGTTTGCGAAGTTCACGATGTAGAAATCAGCGCGATTCTCGTTGATGGCGGCGACAAGCTTCTCGGTAACCTCGGGAGCGCTCATCTCAGGTTGCAGGTCGTAGGTAGCGACCTTGGGAGAAGCGACGAGCACGCGCTCCTCGCCCTCCTTGGGCTCCTCGATGCCGCCGTTGAGGAAGAACGTCACGTGGGCGTACTTCTCGGTCTCGGCGGTGTGCAGCTGCTTCAGGCCATTGGCGGCGATAACGTCGGCCAGAACGTTCTCGGGGAACGTCTTGGGGAAGGCGACCTCGACGTCAAACGTCGGGTCGTACTCGGTCATCGTCACAAAGTGCGAAAGCTTGATCTGCTCGCGCTCAAAGCCGTCGAACTCCTTGTCCGTGAACACGCGAGTCATCTGACGAGCGCGGTCGGGACGGAAGTTGAAGAAGATGGCCGCGTCGCCCTCGTGGATGCCCTCGTTGTGGGCAGCGAAGGGCTCGACGAACTCGTCGCCGCGCGGATCCTTCTCGTAGTAGGCCTTGATACCGGCAACAGGGTCGGTATCGGCATCGGATGCGTTGACCATGACGTCGTAGGCGCGCTGGATGCGCTCCCAACGGTTGTCGCGGTCCATGGCCCAATAACGGCCCGAGACGGTGGCAACGCGAGCGTCGCAACCGGTCTCCTCGGAGATCTTAGCCAGGAAGGCGCAGAACTCACTCATGTAACCGGCACCGGACTGCGGGTCAACGTCGCGACCATCCATGAAGGCGTGGACGCGAACGGTCTTGACACCGTGCTCGGCAGCCATCTTGACCAGAGCCTCGACGTGGCTCATATGAGAATGAACACCGCCAGGGCTCATAAGGCCCATGAGATGAAGGGTCTTGCCGTCAGCCTTGACATCGTCCATAGCCTTAACGAAAACCTCGTTCTTGGCGATGGAGCCGTCCTTGATGGCATTGTTGATGCGCGAAAGCTCCTGGAACACGATGCGGCCGGCACCGATGTTGAGGTGACCCACCTCGGAGTTGCCCATCTGGCCGTCGGGAAGGCCCACGTCCTCGCCCGAAGCACCGAGCGTGGTGTGGGGGTACTTCTCGTACAGGCTATCAAGGAAGGGCGTCTTGGCAGCGGCGACGGCGTTCTCGCCATCGGCTGGAGCAAGGCCGCAACCATCCATGATGATCAGGAGTGCAGGAAGATGACGCTGTGCCATATGTCCTACTCGCCTGCCTTGACGACCATAGAGGCAAAGTCGGCAGCCTTGAGCGAAGCGCCGCCCACGAGGGCGCCGTCGACGTCGGGCTTGGCGACGAGCTCGGCAATGTTGCCGGGCTTAGCGGAACCACCGTACAGGACGCGGATGCCGTTGGCGAGCTCCTCACCGAACATCTCCTTGAGGGTCTCACGGATAGCGCCGCAGACCTCCTGAGCGTCCTCGGCGGTAGCGGTCTTGCCGGTGCCGATGGCCCAGATGGGCTCGTAGGCGACGACGACCTGCTTGGGGCAGGTGATCTCAAGACCAGCAAGACCAGCCTTGACCTGGTTCACGACGTGCTCGACATAGGTGCCGGCCTCGCGGACCTCAAGGGACTCACCGCAGCAGAAGACGGGAACAAGACCGGCGGCAACGAGGGCCTTGGCCTTCTTGTTCTGATCCTCGTCGGTCTCGTGGAAGTAGTCGCGACGCTCGGAGTGACCGATGATGCAGTAGGTGCAGCCAGCGGACTTGAGCATGTCGCAAGAAGACTCACCGGTGAAGGCACCCTTGGCCTCCCAGTACACGTTCTGTGCACCGAGGGCGATGGGGGCAGCCTGAATGCGGTCATGAACCGTGGTGATGTCGATGGTCGGAGGGCAGACGAGCACCTCGACGCCAGCCGGAACCTCGGGCAGAGCCTGGGCCAGCTCGTCGGCAAGCTTGGCAGCCTCGGCGACGTCGTTGTTCATCTTCCAGTTACCAGCGATAAGAAGGGTGCGATTAGGCATCGAGAAGCGCCTCCACTCCGGGCAGGGCCTTACCCTCGACGAGCTCCATGGAAGCGCCACCGCCGGTGGAGATCCAGCTCATCTTGTCGGCCAGGTTAAACTTGTTGACGGCTGCGACGGAATCGCCACCACCGATGATCGAGGTGCAGTCGGCCTCGGCAACAGCCTCGGCGATAGCCTGGGTGCCGTGAGCGAAGTTGTCGAACTCGAAGACGCCCATGGGGCCATTCCAGAACACGGTCTTGGCGCCCTTGACGGCCTCGGCGTAAAGCTCCTCGGTCTTGGGGCCGATGTCCATACCCTCACGGTCGTCGGGGATAGCGTCGGAAGCGACAACCTCGGGGACAGCGTCCTCGCCAAAGTGATCAGCAACGCGGTTGTCGATGGGGAGCAGGATCTTGACGCCCTTCTCCTCGGCCTTCTTGAGCATCTCGCCGGCGCGCTCGACCCAGTCCTCTTCCTTGAGGGACTGACCGACGGACAGGCCCTGAGCCAGGAAGAAGGTGTAGGCCATGCCGCCACCGATGATCAGGGTGTCAGCGGAGTCGATGAGGTGATCGAGAACGCCGATCTTGGAGGAAACCTTGGAACCGCCGACGATGGCGACGAAGGGTCGCTCGGGCTCGGCGAAGATACCGGTCAGCGTGTCGACCTCCTTCTCGAGCAGGAAGCCAGCGACAGCAGGCAGGTAAGCGGCGGGGCCCACGACGGAACCCTGGGCGCGGTGAGCGGTGCCGAAGGCATCGAGAACGAAGACGTCACCATAGGAAGCGAGCTTCTTGGCGATCTCGGGATCGTTCTTCTTCTCACGCTTATCGAAGCGGACGTTCTCAAGAACGAGGACCTTACCCGGCTCGACAGCCTCGACGGCCTTGGCGGCCTCCTCGCCGTAGGTGTCCTGGACGAAGCTGACGTCGAGACCGGAAAGCTCGGCGAGCTTGGCGGCAACCGGCTTGAGCGAAAGCTCGGGCTCGAAACCAGTGCCGGCAGGACGGCCAAGGTGGCTCATGAGGATGACGCGAGCGTTGTGCTCGACGAGATACTTGATGGTGGGAAGGGCAGCCTTAATACGGGTGGTGTCGCCAACGACGCCATCCTTGATAGGCACGTTGAAGTCAACGCGGACGAGAACGCGCTTGCCGTCGACATCGATGTCGCGGACGGTCTTCTTGGTAAAGGCCATGTTTGCTTCTACCTTTCGTACGTGTCTGCCTTCCATTACGGCAGACGATTTCTTATAAAAAGGACGCGACCCTAGGGTGTAAGCCCTATAAGGCCGCGCCCTTCTTTAGACGCTCAACGAGCTATTCGCTAAAAGCTAAATTAAGCAACGAACTTCTCGAAGTACTTGATGGTGCGGACCATCTGAGAGGTGTAGGAGTTCTCGTTGTCGTACCAAGAGGTGACCTGAACGAGGGTCTGGCCGTTGCCGAGGTCAGAGCACATGGTCTGCGTGGCGTCAAAGATGGAGCCGTGGGTCTCGCCGACGATGTCGCGGGAGACGATCTGGTCCTCGTTGTAGGCGAAGGTATCGGGGATGGTCTCGGCGTAGGCCTTCATGGCAGCGTTGACCTCGTCGACGGTAACCTTCTTGTCAACGACGGCGTAGAGGTTGGTCAGCGAGCCGGTCGGCGTCGGGACGCGCTGGGCGGCACCGATGAGCTTGCCGTTGAGCTCGGGGAGAACCAGGCCGATGGCCTTGGCAGCGCCCGTGGTGTTCGGGACGATGTTCTCAGAGCAGGCGCGGGAGCGACGGAAGTTGCCCTTGCGCTGCGGGCCGTCGAGCGGCATCTGGTCGCCGGTGAAGGCGTGGATGGTGGTCATGATGCCGGACACGATGGGAGCGAAGTCGTTGAGACCCTTGGCCATCGGGGCAAGGCAGTTGGTGGTGCAGGAAGCAGCGGAGATGATGTTGTCCTCAGCGGTCAGCGTCTCATGGTTGACGTTGTACACGATGGTGGGCAGATCGCTGCCGGCCGGAGCGGAGATGACGACCTTCTTGGCGCCAGCGTTGATGTGGGCCTGAGCCTTAGCCTTGCTGGTGTAGAAGCCGGTGCACTCGAGAACGACGTCGACGTCGAGGTCGCCCCAAGGCAGGTTGTTGGCGTCGGCCTCCTTGTAGATCTTGATCTCCTTGCCGTCAACGGTGATGGAATCCTCGCCAGCAACGACCTCGTGATCGCGAGCGTAGTTGCCCTGCGTGGAGTCGTACTTCAGCAGGTAAGCGAGCATATCGGGAGAGGTGAGGTCGTTGATAGCGACGATCTCGGAGCCCTCATGACCGAACATCTGACGGAAAGCCAGACGACCGATGCGACCGAAGCCGTTAATAGCAACCTTTACTGCCATTGTGTCTCCTTTCGTAAGGCCCCCGCGAGCTACAGCGCCCGCCGTTGAGGCCCACAAACTAACCACTCGCCTAATATACCTTTTTTTTGACTTGAATTTCACGAGAATGCTCGAAATTGAAAATCAAATTTACGTTAAAACGTTTTAAAGAATAAAATAGCAGCTAAATCCGTATATAAGTCGATACTTCAAACTACTTGTTTGCTTCAATGAGCTTTTCAAGCCTCAAAACGCGATGGTACAGGGCAGACTTAGACAAGGGAGGGTCAGCCATCTCGCCCAGATCGCGCAGCGACAGATCGGGATAGCGCTCGCGCAGGTCGCAAAAGACTGCCAAGGCGTCCGGAAGCGCGTCGCGCAAACCCCGCTGTTCGAGCTCATCGATCAACGCAAGCTGATGCTGGGCGGCACCCGCACTTCTGGTCTGATTGGCCAGTTCGGCATTCACGCGACGGTTTACGTCGTTCTTAACCAATTTGACCGCGCGCGCTTCCTCGATCTCGGCAACGCTGCGCTTGGCGCCAATCAGCTTTAGGAGCTGCTCGATCTCCTCGGCGCTCTTAATGTAGACAGCAAAGGATCCGCGCCGCGCGTTAACGCGCGCATGGACCCCAATCTGCTCCAATAGATCGCAAAGTCCCCGGGCATACTGCTCGCCCTGCATCGCGATCTCCAAATGAAAGTCGCCGCGGGGATCGGCCACGAAACCGCCGGCGATGAGCGCGCCGCGGATGTAGGCAAGCCTGCAGCAGGGACGGGCAACGATGTGCCGAGGAACACCAGCGACGAGCCCTCCCCTGCGGTCGAGAATGCCCAGCAGCACCAGAGCCTTGTCCAGGTCGGGCTGATCGGGCAGCGTAATGAGATAGTTACGGACCTTATGCAAGACCGATTTACGAACGGTGAATTCCGTTTTGAGCTTAAGGATGCGATGCGTCAGCGTGATCATCGTGCGCGCGACGGCGCCCGTCTCGGTCGCGACCGTCAAACGATACCGCCCGGAGCCGGCCAGCGAAAGTGTACCGCTCACACGCGTCAGGGCGGCAAGCGTCGACAAATCGCAGTATTCACATTCGGGTTCGCAGCGCGCGAGCTCGTCACGCACCTCGGCGGTAAACGACATGCAGACCTATGCTTTCGTGTTAGCGCGCGACAGGTCGCGATGGGAAATGCTCACGTGATATTGGGCGCCTTCCAAATAACGTGCCGTGGCCTCGGCGATGGCAACGCTGCGGTGTTGACCGCCCGTGCAGCCGATGGCAATAGAAAGCTGCGGCTTGCCCTCCGCGATATAGCCGGGCATGACCGTATCGAGCAGCTGCGTCCAGGCCTTCCAGAACTCCTGAGTCTTGGGATGATCCAGAACAAAGTCGGAGACTTTCTTATCGAGACCGGTCATGGTTCGCATCTCGGGATCGTAGAACGGATTGGGCAGGAAGCGAACGTCGATCATAATGTCCGCCTCGACGGGCATGCCGTGCTTAAAGCCAAACGAGAACACGTGAACGTCCATGAGCTGCTGGTCGGACAGCTCGGAAAAAGCCATGCGAAGCTTGTTACGTAAGGCAGAAGTGCGCAAGCGGCTCGTGTCGATAATCATATCCGCTCGATCGCGAACGCCCTGCAGCTGCAGACGTTCACGCTGAATAGCGTCGGCCGTGGTCTCCCCCGGCTTTGCAATGGGATGGCGGCGACGGTTTTCGCTATACCGGCGAATCAGCACCTCGTCAGACGCCTCGAGAAACACGATGTCGCAGCTCATCTCGCGCTCTTCCAGTGCGGCAACAGCATCGAGCAGTTCATCGAATAAGCCCTGGCTACGAAGGTCACAGGTGACGGCAAGGTGCCTGCCCACGCCTGTATTGATGCCGACGAGTTCGGCAAGCTGGGCAATCAGGCGTGGGGGCAGGTTGTCGATACAAAAATAGCCCATGTCCTCAAACACATGCATGGCTTGCGTTCGGCCCGAGCCGGACATTCCGGTGATGATAACGATATCGGGGATACGCTCCGAGCGCTCCGCCGCATCCATGGCATCTCCCTTTTGCATGTGTGCCTCCTAAAATAAGCGCGGGACCCGGCCAGCGGATCCCGCGCGATCAATTGCCTTTATTGAGTATACCGCCCCAAGCGGATACAAGGCCCGTCTTACGCCTCAAGCGCAGCCTTGAACCAACTTGTAATACTCGTGGGGTGCGTGATAGCGGTGCCGACGACAACGGCCCACGCGCCGGCGTCGATTGCAGCGCGAGCCTCCTCGGGCGTATGCACGCGACCCTCGCAAATGATGGGAAGGCCGGGAAATTCCTCGGTCGCCTGACGCAGGAGCGGCAGGTCGGGGCCATCGGCCATGGTGCAGTCGATGGCGGCGACACCGTGAGAGAGTGTGGTGGATACCAGGTCGAAGCCCATATCAACCGCACGGCGAATGTCCTCGATGGTGGCACAATCCGCCATCAGGAGCACACCCTCCTCGTGCAGCGGGCGGAAGGTATCCTCGACCGACTTGCCATCGGGACGCGGACGATCGGTGGCGTCGATCGCCACGATATCGGCACCCGCAGCAACGCAGGCACGAGCGTGACGCAGCGTCGGCGTGATGTAAACGCCCTCGTGCCCGTCCTTCCACAGACCGATGACGGGAACCTCACAGCGACCCTTAATGGCGGCAATGTCGGCAAGGCCCTGGCAGCGAATGGCGGCGGCGCCGCCAAGCTCGCAAGCGCGAGACATTTGAGCCATGGTCTCGGGCGTACGAAGCGGCTCGCCCATATACGCCTGAACGCTCACGACGAGCTTGCCCTTCAGGGACTGGATCAAAGGATCAACGGTCATGTTCGACTCAACCTTTCTCAAAACAGCCTTCTGAGACACCGCACCTTGACGTTCAAACCGTCGCTCGCGTACCGAAGTACGCTTCGCTCCTCTTTCACGTCAATCTGCGGCACCTCAGAAGGCGCACTTGGTAGTTATGTTTACTTCAACGATGCAAGAAGGTGTTCGGCGGCACCGATGAGCGGCGCGTCGCCCTCCAGAGAGCCGATGAGAATCGGCGTGTCCTGAAGCGGGTCGAGCGCCTGGCTGGCATAGCCCTCGTGCACCGAGTCCTTCCACGTCTGTGAACGCCAATCGGGGCCTTGGTGAATCACGCCGCCCGAAAGCACGATGACCTCAGGGTCCAGGATGTTAGCGAGCGAGCCCAGGCTGGCGCCCAGCGCAAAGCCGGCGTCATGAATGACCTCGGTCGCCTTTGCGTCGCCTGCGCGGCACAGGTCGTTCACGTCACGGCCGACCGAAGGACGGCTGGGGTCGACGCGGCCAAAACGCTCATCGTACATGCGCCCGATTGATGTTCCGGAAGCAACCGACTCCAGATGGCCGGAACGCCCGCAGGCGCAGGGAATGCCGGCGGCAGCCGAGCACTCGATGTGGCCCATATGGCCGGCAGCACCATGGAAGCCCTGCATCACGCGGCCGTTCTCGACATATGCGCCGCCGATGCCCGTACCGATGCCCAAACACAAGACGGAGAACTTGCCCTTGCCGACGCCCCAGTGGGCCTCGCCCAGAGCATGAGCCTGCACGTCGCCTACAACGGCAACGGGAAGGCCGAGGTCCTCGCGCAGACGCGGCCCCAACTGAACACCGGACCAGCCGGGCATAATCTCATTGGCATACGCGATGGCGCCCGTCTTGGGGTCGACGACACCGGCAGCGCCGATGCCAACTCCGAGGACCTCGACATCGGGATTTGCCTCAAGAGCTGCCTTGATAGACGCCTCGATGCGCTGGAAGACTGCTTCGCCACCCTCCTGGGCCTCGGTGGGAACCTCAGCCTCAAAAACGGGATGGGGCACACCGCCGTCAGCCGGATACTCCATGATGGCAGTCGCGATCTTAGTTCCGCCGATATCGACAGAGCAGACGTACTTGTTCTCCATGTCGTTCTCCTTCGGAGACAAAAACAACTACAGGAAATGCGCCGTCAGGCTAGCCGTCACAGCGCGGTAAAGGTTTTCCAGGTGCCCGAGATCGCCGAGAAACCGTGCGGCCATTGACCTAATGGGTCATGGCCGCACGGTTGAACGGCGAGGTCGGGTGCCTGGGAAAGCTTTAAAGGAGACCGTTGTCCTGGAGGACCTTGCGAATCGCCTCGACGTTCTCACCGGTCATGGCCTTCACCGGGCGCGGCATGGTCGGGCTGTCGAAGATGCCCATGAGGTTCATAGCGGTCTTGAAGGCGCCGACGCCACCGGCATAGCCCTGGACGCCCGAGGTGACATCCCAGATGTGCGAAATCTCATTGAGGCGATCCTGCTCGGCCTTGACGGTAGCCCAGTCACCAGCCTGAGCGGCCTTCCACTGACGAACGTAGCCCTCGGGCTCAACGTTGGCGAGACCCGGGACAGAGCCGTCGGCGCCACCGAGGTAAGCGCCGTCGACAACAACCTCGTGACCGGTGAGGATGCTCATCGGATGGCCGTTCTTTTCGTTCTCCTGAACGAGGTAGCGGAACGAGATGTCATCACCCGAGGAATCCTTGACGCCAGCAAGGACGCCCTCGGCGCCGAGCTTGGCAAGAAGTTTCCAGGGAAGCTTGGTGTGGACGCACACGGGGATGTCGTAGGCGAAGATGGGCAGGTCGAGTTCCTCGTGAAGGATGCGGAAGTGCTCCTCGACCTCGGTCATGCCCTGCAGGGCATAGAACGGGCAGGTGGCGACGAGCGCATCGGCGCCCAGCTCCTGAGCGACCTTGCCGTGCTCGATCATGCGCTCGGTCTCGGTGTCGATGATGCCGACCAGAACGGGAACGCGGTGGTCGACGATACGGACGGCCTCTGCGACAATCTGGCGACGGCGCTCGTCGGTGGAGAAGACGACCTCGCCCGAGGAGCCCAGGAAGAACAGGCCATCGACGCCGGCATCGATCATGCGGTTGATGCTGCGCTCAAAGGAGGCAACGTCGAGCTGGTGGTCTTCGGTATCGGGAACAACGACGGGAGGGATAACGCCGGTGAATTTCTGAGTTGCCACAAGAATCTCCTTAGTTGTCTGGCGGGCAGCCCTATGCCGCCCACTCTTGTTGGCGGTGTCCAGGCCGTCTAGGCCAAAGAACACGAATAGAACGTTTGGTTAAAGAAGTCGACGACTTCGTTTTCGAACGCATTGATGCGCTCGTGAGCGTATTTGGCATAGATGATATGCCTCCGGTCACACTCAAGACCGTTGAATACGGCAAACTGACCCTTGGGATCACTCACGGTATCCATGAGCGATGTGCCCATGAGCACCGAGCCACGAACCCGAGGCGACAGCGTCTCGAGACCGCTGGGAAGCGGATTGGCAAGCGCCGTGCAGGCAAGGCCCCGCTCGTCCAGAGCAGAAACCGCCAGCGCGACACCGCCGCCAAGGCCCTCGCCCCATGCAAAGATGCGGTCGGGATCCATGCCATCAAGATTGCGCGCAACCTTCGCCAACGCGCAGCCCCAACGGACACGCTCGACAAAAGCAGGCGAGGTAATCCCCTGCTGCAGATCGTTGGATCCAATAGTCTCATCGTCCAGCGCGAGGACGGCATACCCCATGGCGACAAATCTCGTCATGTGATGCCAGCCGCGCACGGGTCGGTCGATGTCGTGAAACATCAGGCATAGTGGCACGAGCTCGGATGCCCGGTCACGACCAACAGGCTCAATCAAACGGCCGTGCACGACATACCCGCCGAGCTCAAAGGAAACCTCGGAGTAGCGCGCGCACGGATTTGCGAAATCAATCGCCGTAACGGTCAGCCCGCAAACCTCAAGGTCCGAAGCGGCTGTCTCCAACTCGGAAACATCCGCAGAAGCATCGCCGCGCCAATCCCGGAAATCAGAGAGCCTTGACGAAACCGTCCCAGCAATTCCCGCAAGCTCGGGGACAATCAGCTCATCGATATTGCTCTCGCACTTAGACATGAGCCTCCCCTCCCTTGCAGAAAAACGGAATGATCAGATCGTCAAAATCCTGAATCTCCTCGTGACCGAAGCCTTCAAAGAACTCATGACGCTTTTCGCAGGTCAGGTTGTTGTAGACTGCAAACTGCGTCGCCGGAGGGCAGACGATATCGGCTGTGCCCGTGCCAAACAGCACGGGGCATTTGACCATGGGGGCAAAGTTCTTGGAATCGAAGTACGCCAGCTTGGCATAGGCTTCGTCGATACGAGTCGAGTCCTCGTCAAACCAGCGAGACCAATAGCGCAGGCCCTCGTAGGCGATGTCGTCGGCATCCAAATCCCAGACCAGGCGGAAATCCGACAGGAAGGGATAGAGGATGGCGGCGCGATTGATAAGCTCGCTGTTAAGCGCACAGGTCGCTATACCCAAACCGCCGCCCTGCGACGCGCCGTTCACAAACACACGGGCAAGATCGATGCCCTCGAGCTCGCGAACAACACGGCACAGAATGCGAATATCTTGGTGCAAGCGGACATAGTAGAGGTTGGCCGGGTCACCGTCGATACCGGCGACGATATGGCCCGCGACCGTTGTGCCCTCAAATCCGCCAATGTCCTCGGACGGACCTCCTTGACCAGGACAATCGAGAGCAATGAGCGCCATGCCCATGCCCGCAAACGATGCCTGCTCAAACCAGCTGCGACTCGCACCTGGATATCCATGGAACTGAAGTACCAATGGCATGGGCTCGTCCGAGACAGGTTTAAGGTACTTGGCGTGCAGGCGAGCGCCACACATGCCGGTATACCAGAGATCGAAAAGCTGGCAGGTCACGGCATCGGTGACCGATGCCGCCTCGATCGCATAGTCAAGCCCGACGGCGTCAGCCTCGGCCATGCGATCCTTCCAAAAGAGATCGAAATCTGATGGACGGGGCATGGCGCCTCGATATTCACCAAATTGCTGTTGTAGCTCCTGAGCACTTGGCATGGCTCGTGAACCCAACCTTTCGAAATCGCAACGGAGGTGCGCCCGGCAAGGGAACCGGGCGCACGGGAGGGAAAGCGAGGCTACTCGCCGAGCTTGGGATGCAGCAGCGACGGCGCAGCGCCGAGCAGCATCTTGGTGTAGGGGTCCTGAGGGTGCTGGAAGACCTGCTTGGCCTCGCCCTGCTCGACGATCTTGCCGCCATTCATAACGATGATGTCGTCAGAGATATAGCGGACCGTCTGGATGTCATGGCTAATGAACACCATGGCCAGGCCGAGCTCCTTCTTAAGGTCGGTCAGCAGGTTCAGAATCTGCGCGCGGACCGAAACGTCCAGAGCCGAGGTGGGCTCGTCGGCGATGATGGCATCGGGGTTCAGCGACAGGGCACGGGCAATTGCCACGCGCTGGCGCTGGCCGCCCGAAAGCTGGCCGGGAAGAACCTCGGCGGCGGAGCTGGGCAGGCCGGTGAGCTCCAAGAGCTCCTTGACGCGCTTCTCCTGCTCGGCCTCGGTACCCAGGTTGTGGACGCGCATGGGGTCGAGCAGTTGCTCGCGAACGACCATGCGGGGATTGAGCGCCGTGGCCGGGTTCTGGAACACGACCGAGATGACGCGACCCATGTGGCGACGGTCCTCGGCGGTACGTTTGGTAACGTCCTTGCCCTTAAAGTAGACCTTGCCGCTCGTGGGGGCCTGCAGGCCGCACATGACGTTAGCCGTGGTGGACTTTCCGCAACCAGACTCGCCGACGATGCCGATGGTCTGTCCGGGCATGAGCTTAATCGTTACACCCTGGACGGCGTGAACCAGGTTGGGGTGCAGAATCGAGCCGGTACGGGTCCTAAAGGTGACGTGGACGTCATCAAGGAAGATGATCGGCTCGACGCCGTTGACTGCGGTCTCGCTCATCTACATCACCTCCGCGTGAGGGGTCAAACCATTTGCCTTGAGCACCTCGTCGGGGAGCTCGGAATAGAAGTGCTCGGTGCCGGGCACGCGCTTGAAGACCGGACGGGTGTCCAGGCCAATGCGCGGATGACTCGAGCGGGGTGCGAAGCGATCGCCCTTGGGGAAATCGCGCGGGCTCGGAACGGCGCCGGGCACCTGGTGCAGGCGGCCCGAACCGCTCTCGATGGACAGGACGGAACCCAGAAGACCGCGAGTGTACTCGTGGATCGGGTTGGTGAGCAGCTCCTTGGTGGGCGCCTGCTCGATAACCTGGCCGGCGTACATAACCGTGATGTTATGGGCGACCTCGGCGACCAGTGCCAGGTCGTGCGAAACGAAGATCATGGCAAAGCCGAGCTTGGCCTGAAGGTCGTTAAGCAGCTTGATGACCTGCTTCTGGACGGTAACGTCCAGAGCGGTCGTGGGCTCGTCGCAGATGACCAGCTTGGGGTCGCGGGTAAGGGCCATAGCGATCAGAACGCGCTGACGCTGACCACCGGAAAGCTCATGCGGATAGCTCTCGAGCGTACGCTTGGGGTCGAGGCCCACGAGCTCCAGGAGCTCCTCGGCGCTACGGGTGCCGCCGCGCTTGGTGAGCTGCTTCATCTGGGCGGAAATGAGCATGGAGGGGTTGAGCGAGGACAGGGCGTCCTGATAGACCATGGCGATATCGGTACCGCGCAGGCCGAACCACTCCTTCTTGCTCATCTTGAGCAGATCGCGGCCCTCCCAGAGAACCTCACCAGAAAGGTGCTCGTCATCGTCGGTCAGGCCCATGATGGCCAGCGTGGTGATGGACTTACCGCAGCCGGACTCGCCTACCAGGCCCATGGTCTGGCCGGGACGGACGTCAAAGTTGACGTGGTCGACGACGTTGATGTCACCGTGGTGCTCAAACTGAATGCAGAAGTCACGGACCGAGAGAATCGGCTCGACAGACTCGTCGGGCACATGGCGGTCGTTACGCTTGAGCTCGACATCGCGCAGGGCGCCAAGGCGAGCGGAGAGGGACTGAGCCTGCTCCTTGTAGGCACGAACGGGGTCGGAGACCAGCAGATCGGCCTCGCGACGCTTGGAGGAATCGGTCGGATCCAGGGCGGCGGAGGGAGCGGCAGCCATAGCGTCGGTAATGCCCTCGGAGAGGATGTTGAGCGCCAGGCAGGTGATCATAATGGCCAGGCCCGGGAACAGTGCCTGCCACCAACGGCCAGCGAGCACGCCGCCGCGGGCGTCGGCGAGGATGTTGCCCCAGGTAGCGGTGGGCTCCTGGATGCCGGCGCCGATGAAGGTCAGCGAGGCCTCGAAGATGATGGCGTCTGCGACCAGGGTAACGGTGAAGACCATGATCGGAGCGATGCAGTTGCGCAGAACATGCTTGATCAGAATCCACGGAGCCTTGGCGCCGGACACGATGACCGCGCGGACATAGTCCTCACCGTACTCGGACACGATGTTGGCACGCACGATACGGGCGATCTGCGGAGTGTACATAAAGCCGATGGCGAAAATGATCGACGGCACGGAATTGCCCAGGATGGAGACGAAAACGGCTGCGAGGGCGATACCCGGGATGGACATGATGATGTCCAGGATACGCATGATCGCCTCAGAGATAGACTTGCGCGAAACCGCTGCAAGAGCGCCGACAACGGAACCACAGACCAAAGCCATGGCGGTAGCACCAAAGCCGATAATCAGCGAGTAACGACCACCGTAGAGCATACGCGACAGAATGTCGCGGCCCTTATCGTCGGTACCGAAGATAAATCCGTTGCCGGGAGCCTGGCGAGCCGTAAAGATCTCGACCGGGCTATAGGGGGCAAGAAGGGGCGCCAAAATCGCAGTCAGGGCGACCAGCACCAGCACGACGGCGGCAATCTTAGAAGACAGCGTCATCTTCTTCCAGCCACCGAGCTTGAGCCCCTTGGAGGCAGCCTTCTCGAGCTGCTCGGTTTGCTTCTCTCGAATCTTTACCATAATCTACACCGTCCTGATGCGCGGGTTGATGAGCAGGTAGAGCATGTCAACCACGATGTTGATGATGATGAAGGCAAGAGCAACGACGATGACGACGCCCTGAACCAGGTTCGCCTCGTTGCCCTGAACGCCCTGCAGAATCGCAGTACCCATGCCGGGGAGGTTGAAGATGACCTCGATGACGACGGCGCCGCCCATGAGGTAGCCGATCTTAAGACCGAGGGTGGTGACCGGGGTGATCAGCGCGTTGCGCAAAACGTTGATGCCGACGACGACCTTCTCGGGAACGCCGGCGCCGCGGGCCATACGGACATAGTCCTTATCGAGCTCCTCGACCATGGCCGTACGCACGATACGAGTCATCTGGCCCGTCAGCGGGAATGCCAGAGCGATAGCGGGCATGATCATACGTCCCAGATAGCCAGCCGGGTTGGTGGTGAAGTGAGGCAGAGCACCGGACGCCGGGAGCACCTTAAGGTAGGAAGAGAACAGCAGGATCAACAGAACGGCAAGCCAGAACGACGGGGTTGCCAAGCCGGCGATGGAGAAGACGCGGATCACTTGGTCCGGCCATTTATCGCGATACAGTGCCGCGATGACGCCGAGCAAAAACGAGACGACCGCGCCGATGGCTAGACCGATGAAGGTCAGCTGCATCGTGACGGGCAGGGCCGTGGAGATGCGCTTGGCAACAGAGTTGCGAGCAGCACCATAGGTGCCCATGTCACCATGGATCAGATCGCCCATGTAGCGCACGTAGCGCACGGGCCAGGGGTCGTCCAGACCATACTTCTCATGGTACTCGGCAACCGCCTCGGGCGAGGCACCGTCACCCAACGCCGTATAGGCGGGGTCGGTCTTGGAGAACGACATAAGGAAGAACACCAGGACGGTGACGCCCAATGCCATGATCGGCAGCGCCACGAGACGCCTTCCAATCAAACGTAGAAAGTTGTTCACGTTCTCTCCCCTTTCTTTTGTCGGTAGGACCAACTGGTATATGAGTATGGATACTCATTACAAGACCCGAGCGACATCGTTGCCGCCCGGGTCTTTGTTTCAACTATGAGGATACGGTCCCAACGGCCGACATCCTGCATACAGACTCAAGCGAGTCTTACGCCTTGACGGTCGCAACGCCCCTGAAGGACATGCTCGTCGTGCCGATGCCCTTGAAGCCATCGAGGGCCTCGCCGTTGGGCGCGGTGGACGGATCGTCCCAGGAAGCGGAAACGGTCTTGACGTGGACAACGGGGTACAGAACAGCGTTGTCGGCGATGATGTCGAAGCACTCGTTCCACTTCTTCTGCTGCTCGTCGCCCTCGGCGGCAAGAGCCTCGTCCATGAGACCGTGGAGCTTCGCCCACTCAGCGGAATCCTTCCACGGGCAACGGGTCTGCATCCAGACGTTGTCGCCATACCACCAGTTGAGCAGCAGGTCGGGGTCGGCGCCGAAGCAGGACGGATCGCCAGGGGCAAGGAGGATATCGTAGGCCTCGCCGCCGTCGATGGCAGCGTAGGTGGCCGGCGAGGTATCGGTCTGGATAGTCACATCGAAGCCGAGAGCGTCGAGGTCGTTCTTGACCTGAGCGGCCATGCCCTTGATCTGCTCGTTGTCGGTGGTGCGCAGGGTGATGGCGCCCGGGGTGATGCCAGACTCTTCGATGAGCTTCTTGGCCTTCTTGGCGTCAGTCTTGTACACCGTGGAAGCCTCATGATAGTTGGTGAAGCTCTTGGGCAGGTAGCAGCTGGCAGCGGTAGCAAGGCCGGCGAAGGTGTTGGTAATCATCTTCTCAGTGTCGAGCGCGTACATGACGGCCTGACGGACCTTGACGTTGTTCCAAGGCTCCTTGGCGACGTTGAACATGATGAAGCGGGTGCCGAAACCCTGGACGTTATCGATCTTGCAGCCGGCGCTCTCGAGCTGGTCGACGGCGTCAGCGGTGACGAGCTCCATAACGAGCGTGGAGCCCTCCTGCTGAGCGGTAACGCGAGCGGTGGGGTCGGTCAGGATGCTGTACTGGATCTTCTTATCCTCGGCAGCATACTCACCGTTGTACTCGGGGTTGGGAACCAGGGTGATCTCGGTATCGGAGATAGAGTCGTACATCCAGGGGCCGGAGCCGATCGGCTGCTTAGCGCGATCCTCCTCGGCCTGGGTAGCCGGGGTAACGCGGATGATGGCCAGACGATCCTTGAGCAGGGAGAAGTTGGGGACCTTGGTCTTGACCGTTACAGTGCTGGCGTCCTTGGCCTCGATGGACTCGAAGGGCTGGAAGAACGAAGCATAGGTAGCAGAAGCAGCGCAAGCGGTGTAGGAGGCAACGACGTCGTCAGCAGTGACCTCGGTGCCATCGGAGAACTTGGCGCCCTTGCGGATGGTGACCTCGAAGGTAGTGTCGTCCACGGACTTGGGATCGTCGGTGGCGAGCTCGTTGAAGGTGCTGTAGTCGTGGTAATCGATGCCATAGAGGCCCTCGATGACGTGCCAGTTAGCACCCAGGCCCACAGCGGAGCCGGTGCTGGCGGGGTCGAAGCTGGACGGAGCGTAAGCGGAACCAGCGGTGATCACGCCGCCGCCACGGTTGGCGGAATCGGTGGAACCGGAAGCGGAACCCTCGTCGTTGGAGCTGCCACCGCAGCCGGTGAGACCAAGCCCTGCGACAGCAGCGACGCTGCCGGTGAGGCCGAGGAACGAACGCCTGGACATACCCTTGTTGATGATGGCCATGTCTTCTCCTATCAATAGAGAATCTTACCCGGGAGCACCTAGACTTGCCCCCGCGCAACTTGCGGACGATATATACCTTACCTACCGACGGACCCAACTGAGGTGCCGCGCTCGGCGACCGATACATACATACGCTTGAACGGTATTTACTACCGTTCACCGAATTCATTGACAAACGATTCGCCAGACAGTATGTATCGACGAGGTGAGATATCAGTCTTCGTCAACCCGCAGGATAGCAGGGTTGTTCACCATGGCTAGTCAAACGTTTTAGCATTAATAAAACCCGAAATCGACAGGTAATCGCCGCGAAATAAATGATTGAAAATCGGCCAATCATGTATATCAGTTGTTTAGAAGCACGTTTAGTTTTCGGAACGGCTGGCCGATGCCTGGGCGCGCTCGGCATTCCATGCAACAAGTGCCTCGTGGACCGCTTTGGCGACATCGGCCGGAACGCCTCGAACTTCCGCAATCTCCTGCTCGCTTGCCGCGCGCAAACGCTTCATCGAGCCAAAATGGCGCATAATGGCACGTTTTCTAGTGGGTCCCACGCCCGGAACGTCGTCAAGCACCGAAACCGTCATAGCCTTATTGCGCAACTCGCGGTGGAACGTAATCGCAAATCGGTGGGATTCATCGCGAACCTGCTTGATCAGATAAAGCGAAGCGGAGCCGGTCGGTAGCACGACGGGAGTCTCGTCCCACGGCACGAAAACTTCCTCATCGGCCTTTGCCAAGCCACAAACTGGTATATCGAGGCCGAGCGCCTCAAGTTGCTTAATTGCAGCGGTCAACTGCGGCTTGCCGCCATCGACAACGAGCAAATCGGGGCGCGAGCCAAAGCGCTCGTCCGCCATGCGCTCGGGAGCATAGCGACGCCCCAGAACTTCGGACATCGATACGAAGTCGTTCGCCTCGTCCAATTCGGCCTGAATTTTAAAGCGACGATACTGGCCCTTGTCGGCACGGCCGTTGGTAAATACCACCATCGAAGCGACGGTAAAGGTGCCGTGCAACGTCGAGATATCGAAGCACTCGATGCGCAACGGCGGCGCAGGCAGCGCCAGCGCACTTTCGAGCTCCAGGAGCGCCTGATTGGTGCGATCGTCAGCATACCCCGTGCGCATCATGTAGCGCATGAGGGCATGGCGCGCATTTTTGGAAGCCATATCGAGCAGGCGGTGCTTTTCGCCGCGCTGCGGCCTATGGAGATGGCAAGAGCGTTCGCGCTTGCCCGCAAGCCACTCCCCCAACGCTTCAGCATCCTCAAGCTCGACAGAGAGATTGATCTCGGCTGGAATATCGGCCGTCTCGTCGTAATAGCGCTTAAGAAAGCCCGATTGAAGCTCTTCCTCGTCGACATCCAGGCCTTTATCGAGGATGAACTCACAAGTTCGAACCGTTCGGCCCTCGCGAACGACAAAGACACAGGCGGCAGAGATAGTCTCTTCGCGATAGAAGCCGATGACGTCGATATCGACGCTCGATGGAAAAACGACCTGTTGGCGATCGTCCAGGCCCCTAATGACTTCCAGGCGACGCTTGACGCGCGCCGCACGTTCAAAATCGAGCGTCTCGGCTGCCTCCGTCATCTCGGACGTAAGCTCGTCGACGACATCCTTGCGATGGCCCGACAAGAAACGTTCGACACGCTTGACGTTCTTGGCATAGTCGGCAGGGGAAATCGCGCCGACGCATGCGCCCGGCCCGCGCCCGACATGGTAGTCAAAACAGGGACGCCCGTTTTGCGCGCAAATCATATTGACGATGTCTTCTTCGCCCTTATGAGATTCGACGATGCGGCGGCAGCGGCGCCATTCCGCACAGGATGCCGAGCAAATAGGAATGACCTTGCGTAGCGTATCGATGGTCTCACGCGCCGCACGACTATCGGTATAGGGGCCAAAATAGCGCGTGCCGGGCTTATGGCGCTCGCGCGTGTATTTAATAGCGGGAAATAGATCGCTTTTAGTGATGGCGATAAAGGGATAGCTTTTATCGTCCTTAAGGTCGACGTTGAAGTACGGATGGTACTGGCCGATCAGATTGCGCTCGAGCACCAATGCCTCGTGCTCGGTCTCCACCACGATATAGTCGAAGCTCGCCACCAGCTGCATCATGAGCGGGATCTTTTGACGCTCGTCCTGCAGCGTCACGTATTGACGCATACGGGCACGCAAGTTTTTTGCCTTGCCCACATAGATGACATCGCCCTTGGCATCTTTCCAAAGGTAGCAGCCGGGTTGCGTGGGAACGCGCGAAACCTGCTCGGCAAGTGTTGGAATGTTGTCGTGACCTGCCACACGCACCTACTTGCGACGAAGCAGCGCCGAGACCTCGGGCATCTTAAAGACGAAGGCAAGGCCAAAAGTCACGGCAAGCGAGACAACGCCTGCAACACAAACGTAGCCCAGGGTAATGAGGATCGAGCTGCCAAGCATTCCGACAAAGTGCTCAAGTGCCCACATGACGCCGGCGCCCGCGGCAGCGCCCAAGCCACCGAACAACAGGCCGAAGAAACCGCCGTGCAGGATAGACTTGACCTGAAGGCCATGCAGACGACGGCGCAGCCACCACAGTGAGCATCCGACCAAGACCACGTAGTCAACGACGTACGAAAGCGCAATTGCCGGCATACCGTAGCCCAGCACCACGCCAAACAGCAGCACCGAACCGGCCTGACCGACAGCGGAGTACAAGCAATAGCGGCTATAAGGTTTCATATCGAGCAGGGCCGAGAAGCTCTTCTGCATCAGCACGACCACGCCGTAGAGCGGCAGGGAAAGTGCCAGATAGATAAGGAACTCCGACACCAGCGCCACACCGGATTCATCGAACTTGCCGGCGCAGTAGATCATGTTGAGCGGACGGGCGAAGACGATCAGGTACATCGCAAACGGAATCAGGAAGAAGAGCATCTGGGCGACACCGCGCGAAATGCCCGTGCGGACGCTGTCGTAATCCTTCTCCTGTGCATCGTGGGAGAGTTCGGTATAGAGTGCCGTCGAAAGCGAGGCAGCGATCATCGCATAGGGCAGCGTATACCACAGGCGCGCATATGCGATGACGGAAGGGCCGGTCTCGGGCTGCACCACCAGCGCGGCGGCATTGGTAATGGAGGTCGAGACAAACATGCACACCGTGGCGAGCAGCGTCGGGATACCAAGCGCAATCGTCTGTCGCAGCGCGGGGTCCTTAAAGTCGATATGGATATGAGGATGCACGCCATGCTTGCCAAGCGCGGGAATCTGGCAGGCCATCTGGACAAAGACGCCGAGGGTCGTACCGGCTGCGATCAAGATAATGCCGACCCGCTCGCCAAATTGTGCAGACACGGGAGCAAAGCCCATAAAGCTGGCGATGACGATGACATTGTTGAGAACCGGGGCAAACGTCGACCAGAAGTAGTCGCGGTGTGCGTTGAGAACACCCGAGAACACCGAGCCCAAGCCATAAAACAGAATTTGGATAGCAAAGAAGCGGAACATGAACGCAGCGGTATCCATGCTGTCGCCATTACCCGAAAGGAACGACTGCGTCCAAATAAAGCCGGGAGCAAACACGGTGCCCAGCAGCGAGATGCCGCCCAGCACCAGAAGCAGAATACCGAGCAGATTGCCGACATACTCGTTCGATGCCTCGCGGCCCTGCTCGCGCCTCACGCCCATATACACCGGCAAAAACGCCGTAACGAGCATGCCGCCCATCACGAGCTCGTAGAGCATGTTGGGCAGGTTGTTGGCAACCTGATAGGAGGACGAGAGCAGCGACATGCCGATGGCGGCCGCCATGGCCCACGTGCGGATAAACCCGGTGACGCGCGACACGATGGTCAGCACGGTCATAAGGCCAGCAGAACGACCAACCGTGGAGTAGTCCGACGAACCCATATCGTCTACGTCGTCCTGAGAGTCCTCATAAACCTCATCTTGTGGCGGCAAATCGTCCACGACGGCAAAGGAGCCGGTCATCGCAAAGGGATCGTCAACCAAAACGGCGTCATCAGCAGGTGCGGCGTCATCGCTGTTCGGCATGTTGCTACCGGATACGGCATCATCATCGAATATGGCATGGTCGCCAAACACCGTGTCAACTTCATTGGCGGCGACGGTTCGGGCAGAAAACGACAGAGGGTCCCAGTCGTCATCACCGTCGATGGCCACGCCCTCGACGGGATCGGTCGAACCAAGCGGCGACCATTCGTCATCCGAAAGAAGCGGTTCGCCATCATCATGAGCCGTGGGCTTGGCGGAATGAGCGGCAGGAGCGCTCTGCGGTGTGCTCTTTCCCTGGGCTGCCATCAAAAACACCGCCGTCTCATCGGGACGCGGCGCACGAGGAGCCTCGGAGGCGATCGGCATCACGCTGGCGCTCGATTGAGCGGCGGCCAAAAAGACAGCCGTCTCATCGGGACGAGCCGAAGAAAGAACCGTACGGGGAAGTGCCGTGCCGGCACCGGCGGCACGCAAGTACACGGCCGTCTCGCCCGGGTCAGCGGCAGCGGACCAGGCGTTTCGAATCTCGTTATCGAACGAAGCGGCCTCGGGCGCGGGCGTCTGAGGAGCCGACCCTTTTGCAAAGTGAGCTCCGCGCTTTGATTCTTCCTGCGGCATCGCTCAGTCCTCTCTCGTGATCGGGGCAACCGTCGCCCCGCAAAATGCAACTAAGTCATCGGGAGCAAGCTCAAGCTGATAGCCGCGCTTGCCGCCCGAGATAAAAATGGTATCCCAAAGGATACATGTCTCATCAATCAGAGTCCGGAAGCGTTTTTTCATACCGACCGGACTGCAACCGCCGCGGACATACCCCGTCGCGGCAAGCAAATCTTTGACATGCATCATGGTCAGCGACTTTTCGCCTGCGGCGCGCGCGGCGGCCTTGAGGTCGAGCTCGTCGGCAACGGGAATGCAGCACACGACATGGTCGTTGGACGGCGTCGTGCAGACCAGGGTCTTAAATCCCTGACCGGGCTCCTCGCCAAGCTGCTCGGAAATCGCGACGCCCAGCCCCGACGATTCGTCGCCATCGTCTTCGTACGTATGGAGAACATAGGAGATGCCGGCGCTTTCCAGCTCGCGCATCGCATTGGTTTTTGACGTCTTAACAGCCTTTGCCATGGCACATCCTTTCCCCCGCAGAGCGACGTAAGGATTAAGTATAGGGCCAATTCCGCCGCATATGCCATCTCGACACACAGAAGCGCCACCGAATCAGAAGGAATCGGTGGCGCGTCGGTGCTACAACATCTCTTTACTGTGCGTCGAGCTGCGCCTGACGCTCACGGTCACGCTTGAGCAACGGCGCCAAGAACTTGCCCGTGTAGCTCTGCGAACATGCCGCGACTTGCTCCGGCGTGCCTGAGACCACGACGGTTCCGCCGCCATTGCCGCCCTCGGGGCCCATATCGATCAGGCGGTCGGCAACCTTGATGACATCAAGGTTGTGCTCGATCACCAGAACCGTGTTGCCCGCATCGACCAGGCGTTGCAACACGTCGAGCAGCTGACGAACATCCTCAAAATGGAGGCCGGTTGTGGGCTCGTCCAAAATGTAGAACGTCTTGCCTGTCTGGCGACGATGAAGCTCCTTGGCGAGCTTCACGCGCTGCGCCTCGCCGCCCGAAAGCGTCGTAGCGGGCTGACCCAAGCTCACGTAGCCCAGACCCACGTCATATAGGGTCTGCAGTTTGCGCTTAATCTGCGGGATATTCCCAAAGAAAGCCAGTGCTTCGGTGACACTCATGTCGAGCACATCCGAGATTGTCTTGCCCCGGTAGGTAACCTCGAGCGTCTCGCGGTTATAACGCTTGCCGCCACATACCTCACAGGGGACATAGATATCGGGAAGGAAGTGCATCTCGATCTTAATCTGGCCATCGCCCTTGCACGCCTCGCAGCGACCTCCGCTTACGTTAAAGGAGAAACGTCCCGGCGAGTAGCCGCGCGCCTTCGACTCCGGCGTGCTTGCAAATAGCGCACGCAGATCATCCCAAAGGCCAATATAGGTCGCAGGGTTCGAACGCGGCGTGCGACCGATCGGTGACTGGTCGATATCGATTACCTTATCGATGCACTCAATGCCCTCAATCTTCTTGTACGGCCCCACAGGACGCGTCGAACGATGGATGGCATTCGTAAGCGCGGGCGCAATCGTATCGGTGACCAGGGAGCTCTTGCCCGATCCCGAAACACCGGTAACGACTGTGAGCGTACCGAACTCAATCTTGGCGGTAACGTTTTTGAGGTTATTAGCGCGGGCGCCCGTGATCTTAAGACAGCCGCGGCCGGGCTTGCGGCGCTCATCGGGCACGCGGATCATCCGCTTGCCGGTCAAATAAGCACCCGTCATGGAATCGGGGCATGCCATGATATCGGCAGGCGTTCCCGCGGCGACCACGTGTCCGCCGTTAACGCCCGCACCGGGACCCATATCGATCACGTAGTCTGCAGCGCGAATTGTATCTTCGTCGTGCTCGACGACGATAACGGTATTGCCGATATCGCGCAAGCGCTCGAGCGTCTTGATCAGGCGTTCGTTATCGCGTTGGTGAAGGCCGATCGACGGCTCGTCCAGAATGTACAGAACGCCCATGAGGCCGGCGCCGATCTGCGTTGCCAGGCGAATGCGTTGGGCCTCACCGCCAGAAAGCGTCGCCGAGGCGCGATCGAGCGTCAGATAGTCGAGTCCGACATCGACCAGAAAACGCAGGCGCTCCAGGATTTCCTTGACGATACGACCGCCGATGAATTGTTGACGCTCTGTGAGCTCAAGGTCCTCAAAAAACTCGAGCGACTCGCGACAGGACAGGCAGCAGACATCGTAAATGGACTTGCCGCCCACGGTGACGGCAAGCATCTCGGGACGCAGGCGAGCACCGTGACAGCTCGAGCATGGCTCCTCGCGAATGTATTTCTCCAAGCGAGCCCTGGTGTTCTCGTTCGTCGTCTCGTTGTAGCGCTCGTACAGGATATTGCGCACACCCGAGAACTTAGTGTCCCACTGGCTGCGACGCCCATCGAGCTTTTGATAGTCGACCGAAATCTTCGTGTCGCCCATGCCATCCAAAAACGCACGACGCACCCGCGGGGGCAGGTCCTCCCATGGCGTATCGGCACTCACCTTAAAGTGTTTGCAGACCGCAGCAAAAATCTGCGGATAATAGTTGGAATTGCCGAACAGGCTACCAAAGACTCCGTCGGCAATCGACTTTGAGGGGTCTTCAATCAGCGCCTCGGCATCGACTGTCTTTTTAAAGCCCAGGCCATCGCACTCGGGACATGCACCATAGGGCGCGTTGAACGAGAAATCGCGCGGCTGCAGGTCGTCGATGGAATGCCCGTGCTCCGGGCACGCCAGTGCCAGCGAATACTCCAGCAGCTCGCCCTCGGTTCCCTCGGGAGCGTCGCGCTCGGGCAGCATGTACACGTTCACATTGCCGTGTGCCAAGGCAGTCGCCTGTTCAACCGACTCGGCGATACGGCCCAGAGAGTTTTCCCGAATCACGATGCGGTCGACTACGACCTCGATATCGTGCTTGAACTTTTTGTCCAGATCGATGGGGTCGTCGAGCGAGCGTACTTCGCCGTCGACACGCACGCGGCTAAAGCCCTCAGCCCGAAGATCCTCGAACAATTTTGCGTACTCGCCTTTGCGCCCGCGCACCACCGGTGCCAGCACAAACGCACGACGACCCTCTCCCGCTGCCAGGACCTTATCGGCGACCTGGTCGGTGGTCTGGCGCTCGATAACGCGACCGCACTCGGGACAGTGCGGCGTGCCCACGCGTGCAAAAAGCAAGCGAAGGTAGTCATAAATCTCAGTTACAGTACCCACCGTCGAGCGCGGATTCTTGGACGTCGTCTTCTGATCGATCGAGACGGCCGGCGAAAGGCCGTCGATCGAGTCTAGATCGGGCTTGTCCATCTGGCCTAAAAACTGGCGCGCATAACTCGACAGGCTCTCCACGTAGCGACGCTGGCCCTCGGCATAAATCGTGTCAAACGCCAGCGAGCTCTTGCCCGAGCCCGAAAGACCGGTAATGACCACGAGCTCGTCGCGCGGGATGGAAACATCGATATTGCGCAGGTTGTGTTCGCGCGCACCACGGATAACGATAGAAGAATCAGACATGGAAGCTCCTTGCCTCCTATAACCTCAAATCACACTGTCGATGAGTTTAACGCACTCAACGCGCACAGATGTTCGTAATACAAGATTCGCAGACCTTTTGCTTTGCGTGTCGGGTGCTTTGTTTCTCGAAATGCCGTGGAAAGGTTAGAGTAATCTAAAACTGAACTTAATTTGCTGTAACAGAGGAACGTCCATGACCGAAGATATCCCCCTTGAAATCACTTCGAGTGGCATGGCCAATCTGCCCATATTCATCGCCGTCCTTATCGTGGCCGCCGTCGTCGTGCGCGTGTATTTTTCAATCAAACACAACGAAAAACCGCCCATTGCCCGCGTCTTTTGGTGCGCGATGCTCCTCATCCCGCTCGGCATGGTAGCTGCATGGATTACGAATCAATTGCTCGTAAATGAGGACTGTTCCCTATGGGTCCTTTCTTATTCGGCGATCGGTGCTGCCGCCGTCATACTTCTTGTCGAGCCCTTGGTTTCGGGACTTATCGACCAAACCGATCTTGCGACGGGAGCGGTTGCCTGTATTTGCCGCGACATCCTTGTCGTCGCCGCTGTTTCAGCGCTCTCGTTCGTTTCACTCGAAATTGCCTGCAACGAAACGTTCTATCGCATTCCCGCCAACTCATTCGGGTTTTCCGTTGGGCTGCTCGCGACGGTTCTGCTCTCCCTTTATTTGCTGGGACAGCGTCATGGAGGAGTCATGGCCCTCGTGCCCGTCGTCTGTTGTACCCTTGGCATTGCCGAGCACTTCGTCATAACGTTTAAAGGCGAGGCCATCCTGCCGAGCGACATTTTGGCATTGGGCACCGCAATGGAAGTAAGTGAGGGATATGAGTTCACCTTCACTGCAGGAATCGTAACCTCACTCGCCCTGCTGGAGATTTCCCTGGGGCTTCTTTCGCTTATCCGACCGCGAAAGCTCCGTACGCCCGCCCATGTCTTCCCCGCAATCGCCGCTAACCTCTGCGCTTTTCTGCTAGTGACCGTTGTGGGGCTCTTGGGCTTTTCCAACATCGACTTGGAGCAGTCGCTGGATTTTGGATTTGACCGTTGGCAGCCCATCACCACGTATGCGTCTCAGGGTTTTATCACTTCGTTCACCGAAATGGTCAACGAGTTGCCCATTGAAAAGCCCGAAGACTATACGCCCGATGAGGCGCAGAGCATCGAGCAGGAGCTCGCCGCCGCCTACGACAGCACGTATGGCTCGAGCGAGCAGCGCGCGGCGGCCGTTGCCCAGTTCAATGAAATCAAGCCGACGATTGTTGCCGTCATGAACGAGAGTTTTAGCGACCTTTCGTGCTTTGAGCAGCTCCAGGCGGCCGGGTACACCGGTCCCGCATTCTACAACTCGCTTCCCGACACACTTGTTCGCGGCACCATGCTCGCTTCGGTCACCGGTGGCGGAACGGCGAACTCCGAATTCGAATTTTTGACCGGAGCGACAACGGCCTTTGTCGGATTAGGCAAAATCCCCTATCAGCTGTATCAGATGAATGGCGTCAACAGCCTGGCAAAGGACCTTAAAGAGCTTGGGTATACCACTACCGCTATGCACCCGCAAAACCCCGTCAACTACCATCGAGATAAAATCTATCAGCAGCTGGGTTTTGGAGACTTTCTTTCAATCGGCGATTTCGAAGGTGCGCCCTATTACCATGCCGGCGTATGCGACTACGCCACCTACGACAAGATACTCGACCTGCTCAGAACCGACGAAGCCCCGCAGTTCATCTTTGACGTCACGATGCAAAATCACGGCGGCTACGACTATGGCACCGTTCCCGCCGAAGAGCTGACAAACTATTGGGTCGAGGGAGCCAGCGAGGGCGCCAATAGCGCGCTCAATACCTATCTCACCTGCATCAATGCATCCGACCGGGACCTCGAGTACTTTATCAACGAGCTCCGCAATATCGGCAGACCGGTTGTTCTTGTCTTTTTTGGCGACCATCAGCCGAGCGCCGCAACGACTCTCAACGACGAGCTGTACCCTCAGGAAGATACGGCAAGCCACGCTTTCCGTATCTATCAGTCGACCTATTTCGTCTGGGCTAACTATGAAATCGCCGGCAATACCGAGCTCAACGTCTACGACACCGTCGGGGCAAACGAGATTGCAGCTATTACCCTTAATAAGATCGGCGCCCCGCTCACTGACTATCAAAAGGCCCTGCTTGCAACAAGGTCAGATGTGCCCACCATCAATGTCGCCGGCTATCTTGGTGCCGACGGGCTGCGCTACGACTTGGAATCTGAAGACAGCCCATACGCCTCGACGATCGACAAGCTGCAGCGCATGCAATACCTCGAGTTCGCCAGCAAAGTTCAGTAAGCCCGCCCATTCGCTTGGACCCATCGTATTGCAAGCACGCTCGGCCCAAATGCATCGCAAATGACTCCCGCTCGCAAACGAGGGTACAATGACGCTCGTGTCACATCGCGGGGCCCCGGCCCCAACATATACAAAGGAGTCATACATGGGTTGCGAGCACACACAAGCAGCCGGCGGACAATCAACGCCGTCGCAATTTGAAGAGAATACGCTGTCGGAGGTCAAGCGCGTTATCGCTGTGCTTTCCGGCAAGGGAGGCGTCGGCAAGTCGTTTGTGACGGGCGCCATCGCAACCGAGCTCGCCCGCCGCGGCAACAAGGTTGGCATTCTCGACGCCGACATCACCGGCCCCTCCATCCCCAAAATGTTCGGCATGAGCGGACGCCATGTCCATGCCCTCGGCAACCTCATGCTGCCCGAGATCTCCGAGCACGGCGTCAAGGTCATGAGCTCCAACCTGTTGCTCCAAAACGAAACCGATCCCGTCCTTTGGCGTGGCCCGGTTATCGCGGGCGCCATCAGGCAATTCTGGAGCGAGACCTCGTGGGGCCCCATCGACTACCTGCTGGTCGATATGCCTCCGGGAACGGGTGACGTCGCGCTCACCGTTTTCCAATCGCTGCCCGTCGATGGCATCGTCATCGTCACGAGCCCGCAAGACTTGGTCTCGATGATCGTCGCCAAGGCAGTCAACATGGCCGAGAAGATGAACGTCCCTATTCTGGGCATTGTCGAGAACATGAGCTATATCGAGTGCCCCGACTGCGGCAAGAAGATCGAGGTCTTTGGCAAGAGCAAGCTCCCCGAAGTCGCCGAGCGCTACAACCTCGACATCTTGGGTCAGCTTCCCATCAATCCGTCACTCGCCGAGGCCTGCGATAAGGGTGAAGTCGAGACCGCACTGCCCGATGGCATGCTGCCCAAGGCCGTCTCCGCCGTTGAGGCCATCGCCCCGCACAAGACAGACGAGGCCTAAGTGAACGCAAGCGCCTTCTATGACGTCTTGGTGATCGGCGGCGGGGCCTCGGGCCTCGCCGCCGCCATTACGGCGGCGCGTGTCGACAAAAGGGTCTGCGTCGTCGAGCGCGACGTCGCCTGCGGTCTCAAGCTGCTCGCAACCGGAAACGGCCGCTGCAACCTCTCAAACGAATCCATCGACATTCGGCGATATAACCGCCCCGCCTTTGTCGAATCCATCATGGGCCCCCAACCCGAGCAAGATCTCGAGAGTTTTTTCTCCTCGCTGGGCATCATGACGATCCATGAGGAAGGCCGCCTATACCCGCGCTCCCTTCGCGCCGAGTCGGTTCGCGATGCACTCCTCAATGCATGCGAGCGTTTGGGCATCACCCTACTCTGCGGGACTAACGTCATTGCGGCTCATAAGGCTTCCGAAGGCTGGACGCTTCAGATCGACCGTCCCGCTCATGTACTCAAACCCAAAAAGCACGGCGACCGAAAGACGGAGCTCCGTTCGCTTCGAAAGGCGTTAGCCGATACTCCTCGCACGAGCGATGCCCTGCAGGCAAGGGCCGTGGTTATCGCTACGGGCGGCAACCCCACCGGCATCGCCGAGGTATTTAGCCTTCCCTTGACGCCCCTGTGCCCCGTCCTGTGCCCCGTATCGGCATCAGTTGTCGGCGACCAGACGGCACTCGAAACTCTGGATGGTCTGCGCGTCCGAGCCCGTTTAACGCTCTCGCGCAGCCACGAAGAGCTCTGGCGAGAAGATGGCGAAGTGCTGTTCCGTGCCTTCGGCATCTCAGGCGTCGCCGCCTTCAATCTCTCTCGCCGTATCAACCAGGGCGACACTGTTCTGATCGACTTCTTTCCGGATTTCTCCAAAGATGAGCTGCTCGATACGCTCGAGCAGCGTGTCAACGTGCTCGGCGATTTTTCGCCCCGAAACTCCCACTGGCTTGACGGCATGCTCGCCCCGCAGCTCTCACACGTCGTCTGTACGGCATTCGAGCGGTGCCATCCCGGCTCGCGCGATGTCATCCACCTGGTCTCAATCCTCAAGCACTTTAAACTGTCCGTCGAAGGGACGGCAGAGGAGCGCTCAGCACAGGTCACGCGTGGCGGCATATCTATCGAGTGCGTCTCGACACCCAATCTTTACGTGAACAGCACCACAGGCGCCCCGCTTTACGTCTGCGGAGAAGCGCTCGACATCGACGCCGATTGCGGAGGCTTTAACCTTGCGTGGGCCTGGATCTCGGGTATTCGCGCTGCAAGCAGCCTGTAGCCGCGCAGTCTATAATCAAAAACGCATTCGGGCCGTCTGGGATACCGGACGGCCTCTTTCTTGCCTCTAAGGAGACCTCGATGATCGAAATCACCCAAGTCAACGCGTCGCTCGATGAAGCCGGCGATGAGAATGCCTGTCTTATTGTTGGCAAGCGAGTCGCCAAGCGCGTCCTACGTTGCAAGGACTCCGAGATCAAGTCCATCGAGCTCCACCGAAAGTCAATCGACGCTCGCAAAAAACGAGACGTCCATTTTATCCTGAGCTTTCGTGTTGAGCTGACTAGTCCCCACCTCGAGCGAGAAGCGGTCGACAGCGTTGCCGAGCGTGACCGCTCGCGTGTACGCGCGATAGAAGACGATGGACCTTCATTCCCCTCCCCCGTCTCCGACGCACCTCAAGAACGCCCTGTCGTTGTCGGTGCCGGCTGCGCCGGCCTTTTCGCTGCGCTTACGCTCGCCGAAGCGGGTCTTAAGCCCTTGCTCATCGAGCGCGGCGACCCGGCATTTCGCCGCTCACATGCGATCGACCTCTTTCTAAAGGAGCGCATCCTCGACCCCGAGAGCAATATCCAGTTTGGTCTGGGCGGCGCGGGGACCTTCTCGGACGGCAAGCTCAATACGGGAACCAAAAATCCCGCCCATCGCCTTATCCTCGAGACCTTCGTCGAAGCGGGCGCTCCCCGCGATATTCTATGGGATGCAAAACCGCATATTGGCTCCGACATCCTCCCCGCCGTCGTTACCAGCATCTCCCAGCGCATTGAACAGCTCGGAGGAACCGTTCGCTATCGAACGAAACTCGTTGACATTCACACTGACACATCTGGCGCCATTGTCGGTATCGACATCCAGTCGTCCCACGACGCGACAAGCGAGTCAATCAACACAAAGCATCTCATCCTTGCTTGCGGTCATTCTGCCCGCGACGTATTCGAGGTTCTCAAAACCCATGATGTCGCCCTCGCACAAAAGACGTTTGCCATGGGCGTTCGCATCGAACACCCGCAGCGCGACATCGACCGTGCCCAATATGGCCCCTCGGCGGGGCACCCGGCACTCGGAGCAGCCCCCTACAAGCTTGTCGCCCATCCCCCCAACGGCCGCAGCGTGTTCTCGTTTTGCATGTGCCCCGGCGGACAGGTTGTCGCGGCTTCTTCCGAGCAGGGCCATCTGTGCGTCAACGGTGCCAGCCTCAATGCTCGCGACGGGCGCAACGCAAATGCCGCCCTACTCGTTAACGTCACACCTGACGACCTCCCCAGCGATGATCCGCTCGCAGGCATTGAGCTCCAGCGCGCCTGCGAGCGAGCCGCCTATCGCCTGGGTGGCTCTAACTGGAACGCGCCGGCACAGCTCGTCGGAGATTTCCTTGCTAGACGCGCCAGCACGGCATCCGGAAAGGTAAAACCAACCTATCCACTTGGCGTGACCTGGACGGCGATCGACGATGCCCTCCCGCAGCATATCGTCGAATCGCTTCGTTTGGGAATTCCCCTGCTCGGTAAGAAATTGTGTGGCTATGACCGCCCCGATGCGGTCCTAACTGGCGTGGAGACGCGTTCGAGCTCCCCGGTCACCGTCACCCGCGATCGAACATGCCACGCCGTGTCGACTCCGGGCCTTTACCCTTGCGGCGAGGGTGCCGGATATGCCGGCGGCATCATGAGTGCCGCCACCGACGGCATCCGTTGCGCCGAGGCGCTGATAGCAGACCTCTAGTGCACGAACTCTCACGTCCGAACGACACAGGCCCCGAGCTCCACAGGGAACTCGGGGTCTGTTCGCTACTTCCTGAATCGTGCACCCTGGCGTTTTCTGCCCGAAGCAAAGGTAGAGCCCTTGCGAGCCTGCGAACGCAAACGCTCGATCGTTTCGTCCTCAGATGCGCCTTCAAGCATCGCCCGAATCTGAACGACGGCATCGCGCAAACGCGCCGCCTCCTCAAAGTCCATGGCGGCGGAAGCGTTACGCATGTCTTCCTCCATGGTCTCGACGATCCGCACGAGCTCGTCATGCGGTAGCCCTTCTAGCTGCTCGGCAAGCGTCTGCTCGGGTGCCGCCGTCTCCGGCGCGGCGCCCTCGCCGTTTTCGCCGGGTGTATAGAACGCACCGTGACCCAGCGAATCGCCTCTCGAGCGTCCCTTCGAGCCCACAGTCTTTTCGGCCTCGGCAATAAAGCTCGAAATGTCGTTAATGGCCTTGCGCACTGTCTTGGGCACAATGCCATGCTCTTCGTTATATGCCATCTGAATCTCGCGACGGCGCTGCGTCTCCTCGATGGCCTCTCTCATCGAATCGGTTACGACGTCTGCATACATGATGACTTCGCCATCGGCGTTACGGGCCGCACGACCAATCGTCTGAATCAGCGAACGGCGGTTGCGCAAAAAGCCTTCCTTGTCAGCGTCGAGAATTGCCACCAGCGAGACCTCGGGAAGGTCAAGACCCTCGCGAAGCAGGTTGATGCCAACGAGAACATCGATCTTTCCCTCGCGCAGCGTTCGCAAGATCTCGACACGGTCCATCGTCGCTGTATCGGAGTGCATGTAATTGACCTTAATGCCGGCATCAAGCAGATGGTCGGTCAGGTCCTCGGCCATGCGCTTGGTGAGCGTGGTCACCAGCACGCGCTCCTTGCGCACCACGCACTCGCGAATCTCGTCCTCAAGATCGTCAATCTGCCCACGAACCGGACGCACATCGATCTTGGGGTCGAGCAGGCCGGTCGGACGAATAATCTGCTCAACGTCGTTCTGGCTAACCCGCAGCTCATAGTCGCCCGGCGTGGCCGAAACGTAGATGAACTGGGGAATCCTCGCTTCAAACTCATCGAAACGAAGCGGGCGGTTATCGAGTGCCGAAGGCAGACGAAAACCATGCTCCACCAGCGTCACCTTACGCGAGCGGTCGCCTTCATGCATGCCGCGGATCTGTGGCACCGTTACATGGCTCTCGTCGATGATGCAGAGCATGTCCTTGGGAAAGTAATCAATCAGGGTAAACGGCGGCTCGCCCGGTTTTCGGCCGTCCAGATGACGCGAGTAGTTCTCGATGCCGTTGCAAAAACCCATGGTCTCGAGCATCTCGAGATCATAGTCGGTGCGCTGCTGCAGGCGCTGTGCCTCGAGCAGCTTATCAGTCGCCTTGAGCTCGGCCACACGCTTCTCGCACTCTTCGCTGATTGATTTCAGAGCCGCTTTGACCTTAGGCTTCTCAGTCACATAGTGCGAGGCCGGCCACACGGGAATGGCCTCGTACTCACGCAGCATCTCGCCGGTGACCTCGTCGATCTCGGCAATCAGCTCGACCTCGTCGCCAAAGAACTCAAACCGCAACGGATGCTCGGCATAGGGCGGATACACGTCGACGACATCGCCGCGCACGCGGAAGGTGCCACGTGCCAAATCATAGTCATTGCGATCGTACTGGATATCGATGAGCGCATGGATAAAGTCATCGCGCTCGAGCGGCACTTTCTTGTCGACGTTCGGAGCTAGGCCCGCATAGTCCTCGGGAGAGCCAATGCCATAGATACACGAGACCGATGCGACGACGATCACATCGCGTCGAGATAGCAGCGATGCGGTCGCCTGATGTCGCAGCATCTCGACCTCTTCGTTAATCGAGGAATCCTTCTCGATATACGTATCGCTTTGCGGCACATATGCCTCGGGCTGATAGTAATCGTAGTACGACACAAAATAGACCACGGCGTTGTTAGGGAAGAATTCCTTGAGCTCGCTCGCGAGCTGAGCGGCAAGCGTTTTATTGGGAGCCATGACCAGCGTCGGCTTCCCCAGGGCCTCAATAGTCTTAGCCATCGTGAAGGTCTTGCCCGAACCAGTCACGCCCAGCAAAACCTGATAGCGATCTCCGTCCCTCACACCCTGCACAAGCGACTCAATGGCCTTAGGCTGGGAACCAGCGGGCTCGTATGGAGACACGACCTCAAACGGCACCTCAGAGCCCTCAACGCCAAAACGTTTGAGCTCTCCTCCAACACGCTCAACTTCAAATTCCGCCATGGATACTCCTAACTCATATATCTGCAGTATACGCAGGCGGCAGGCATAGTCCTATACGAACCGATCGGGATAGAGGGTCTTGTAGCGAACCCAGGCATTATTGACACGAATCAGATACGCCTGCGTCTCGGGAAAGGTGATTGCATTATGAAGCGACGTGCTCTGCTGCGCCCATCCGTCGACGTTGCCCATGCCGGCGTTATAGGCAGCAGTGGCACTGTCAGTCGACCCGTTAAAATACGTTAGAAGATACGAAAGATACGCACAACCAAACTCGATGTTCGTAGCGGGATCGTTAAGGTCGCCGGCTGAATACTCGCTGCCATCGACAAGACCCTTGGCAATCATATCCTGGGCAGTCTCGGGCATCAGCTGCATCAATCCCCGTGCGCCTTGATTCGACTCAGCCTCGGGATCCCAATTCGATTCCGACTTTATGACAGCGCACACCAGATACGGATCAAGATTGTGCGAAATGCTCGATTGCTTTACGTACGCCTCATAGTCAATTGGATACAAAGGCTTAAAGAAGGCGGCAGGGGCATAAGAGTAGACGAGCGAAATAAGGCCGAAGACAAACATAACGGCAAGTGGCGCCACGCGATACCACGTAAAGAAACGTGTCTTAGGCATCGGTCTCCTCCCTATCCACTACATCCCCGAAGCCATGGCGCGCAAGCCATGCGTCCAGTTGTTCAAAGAGTGAATTGTCGCCTGCCGTATTATCGATTACCGTCGTAGCGAGATTGCAAAGCGAAGCCTCATCAGGTTGGCATGCATAGCGAGCATCAAAATCAGAGGACTCCATACCACGATGAACAGCACGCTCACGACGAACTGCTAAAGGAGCGCTGATAACCAGAATTTCATCAGCCAGGCCAAAAGCATCCTCAAAACCAGTCGGGGCAGAAACCTCGACAACCGCAAAGGGGTAACGGGGGGACGAAACCGTGCAGCAAACCGGATCAAGAATCCTCAGTGACAGCTGTTCGATGAGAACCGGGTGAACGATGCCGTTGAGCCGCGCAACTGTATCAGGAGAGGCGAAAGCTCGAGCAGCGAGGACATTGCGGCGAATGCCGCCCTCCCCGTCCAGAATGTCCCAACCGAATTCTTCGGCGAGGGCATTGACGATATCGGAGCCTGGAACATACAGCGATTTGGCAAGCTCATCCAGATCGATAAGCATGGCGCCATGAGATTCGAGATATCGGCAGGCAGTCGACTTACCCGAAGCAATATTGCCCAAGACAAAAACGGTAAACATCAAGTCCTCCCTAACGCCAATGGGAGTTATTATCGCGCAAATACAAAAGAAGGACTCAAAATACAGCCAAACAGTAAGACAAGTTAAACGAAGGCGAGTTCGTGTATTACAACCCTCTATTAAACGCAAAAAAGGGGGAGGCCGTGAGGCCTCCCCCTTCTAGGTTCGATGCGACGGCTCGGTGCCGTCCACCGGTCA
>CALJPV010000067.1:0-13830 GCA_937980385.1 uncultured Collinsella sp.
GTCAAGCGGACGCGCAGCGTCCGCAGCGAGCCGGCGAGGGCGCCGGCAGGCGGCCGAAGCCGGTGCGGATTTGCGCAGCAAATACGCGGACGTCCCACCGCCCCTACCACGTATTGTTTACGAGCCCGTGTCCCCCAGGGATACGGGCTCGTTTCTTTTAGATGCCGGTGGGGCTCTATGTTGCGGTGGGATAGTTTCTGTTTTGGCAGGCTACCAGCCCATTTAGGAACTATTTCACCGCAACTCAGAGGGAGACGGTTAAAGAGCGCTCAGACTCGGGGTCCAGGCGATGGTGGGGGTCGCACCGTCGAGAACCTCGTTGATGGTGGCGGCCATGCCGGCGAGTAGGCTGTTCTCGCTTACAGTGAGCGTCTTGTAGCCGCCGGCTCGCATGAGCTCGCGGATCACCACGGCGCCCGCCAAGATCACGCCCGCGCGTTTGGGCTGTACACCCGGTAGAGCGGCGATGCCGTCCGCATCCAACACAGACATGCGCTCGATAGCGGCCGAAACCTGATCCAGCGAAAGCTCGCGCAGGTGCACAAAGCTCGAATCGTACGGTTCCAGCTTATGAACGAGCGCCACGAGCGTGGTGACGGTGCCGCCCACGGCGACCAGGCGTTCGGCGCGCTCAAAGTCGCTGGGCAGGCCTTCAAAATAGGCGGCGAACTGCTCACCTGCCCACGCGGCAGCGGCAGCAAGCTCGCCGTCCGCAGGCGGCAGCGCCGAGAAGAACCGCTCCGTCACGCGGCGACAACCGATGTCCAGCGAACGCGTGCCCTCCAGCGCAAAGACCCCACGCTCCGGCGCATAGACGCCCGTCGCGAGCTCCGTGGATCCGCCGCCCGAATCGGCAACAATGATGCGCTCGCCAGCAAAGTCGTGCGCCACGCCAAAAAACGTCAGGCGTGCCTCGACCTCGCCCGGAATCACCTGTGGCTCAAGCCCCAGATCGCGCAGGCCGTCCAGCAGCAGCGCGGCATTGGACGCATCGCGCGCGGCGCTCGTGCACGTGGTGCAGATGCACGCGGCCCCAAAGGCACGGGCCTCGTCCACAAACATTCGGCACGCAGCGAGCACGCGCTCAACGGCCGCCTCGCAAAAGCGCCCCGTCGCGTCCACGCCCTCGCCCAAGTCGGTAATCTCGGTATGCTTGGACGATTCCACGATCGCCCCGCCCTCGACCTGGGCCAGCACCAGGCGCGACGACACCGTTCCCAGGTCAATCGCCGCCACCTTATATCGTTTGCAATTCGTCATTGCAGGCTCCCCTCCGGGCGCTACTCGCCGTTGGACACGACCGTCTGGCCCTCGACACCGTTAAACCCAAACAGCATGTCGAGCGCTTGGATGTACCACGGCGCGTCCTTACCGACCTCTTCGATCTCCTTGGCCACTTCGCTGGCCTTCTTGGCGTTCGAGGACTTTTTGCTCGACGACGAGCCCGAATCGTCGTCCAGGCCCAGCACGTCAATCTTGGTCTCGCCGGGCATCACCAAGCCCAGGTCCTCGGTCGCCGCGTCCTTAATGCCCTCCTCCGAGAGCAGTTTGTCGACGCTTTTCTGCAGCTCGTCGTTGTACTGCTGGCGAATCTCGACCTGCTTGGCCAAGATATCGTTCGAGCGCTTGGCAACGTAGAGGTCGCGCACGGGAAAGTACAGGCTCACGAGCACCAGGACAACGACAATGCCAATAAACAGCCCGCGTTGGGGTCCATGGGTAAAGTCGTAGATTGCCTTGACCACCGCGTTGTCGTTGGCGTAGTGCATGAAGTCCGAGCCTGAAAGACGGCTCGAGGGCCTGGTCGACTTTTCGTGTGTTTGAGCCGAGGGGCGCTGCGTACGCGAAGCATGCGTCGGGCGCGCCGAGCGTGGCGGGCGGTCCGTCGACGTATTCATTTGAGCACGGGGGTGTGAGGCACTTGCCGGACGCTGTGCGCGGCGATCGACGCCGGCGTAGTCGGACCCGCCGAGCTGCGCGGTGCGCGCACAACGAGACGACGGCTCGCGCGAACCGGCGGAATAATACCTGTTGTCGTAAATCTGATCCATGTGCGCCTTGTGCGGTTGAGGTTTGTTTGCGCTAAGTCTTTTAGTTATAGCACGAGCGCCCGCGCCGCCTTCGCCAGCCTTTGCTCGACATAAAAAAGGCGCTGAGCCGTATGGCCCAGCGCCCAATGGTGCCCAACAGTGCCCGGCGGAAGCGAGGTGAATCCGAGTCAGCCCCGCCCCCGCACACGCCGCTGTCTAGCGAATGTTGTAGAACGCAGACTTGCCGGCGTAGCGCGCGCTGCCCTCGAGCTCGTCCTCGATGCGGATGAGCTGGTTGTACTTGGCGATACGGTCGCTGCGGCACGGGGCACCCGACTTGATCTGGCCGGCGTTAACGCCCACGACCAGGTCGGCGATCGTGGAGTCCTCGGTCTCGCCGGAACGGTGACTCACGATGCAAGCGTAGCCGGCCTCCTTGGCAGTCTCGATGGCCTCGAGCGACTCGGTGAGCGTGCCGATCTGGTTGACCTTGACCAGGATCGCATTGGCGGCGCCCAGCTCGATGCCCTTCTTAAGGCGCTCGGTGTTGGTGACGAACAAGTCATCGCCCACCAGCTGCACCTTATTGCCAATGCGGCGGGTGAGCTCAACCCAGCCGTCCCAATCCTCCTCGGCCATGCCGTCCTCGATGGAGATGATGGGATAGGTGTCGACGAGCTTCTCCCAGTAATCGACCATCTGAGCGCTCGTATACTCAACGCCCTCGCCCTTGAGCTCGTACATGCCGGTCTCGGCGTTGTAGAACTCGGTGGACGCCGGATCCATGGCGTACATGAAGTCAACGCCAGGTTTAAAGCCGGCCTTCTCGACGGCCTTGGTGATGTACTCGAACGGCTCGGCATTGGTCTTAAGGTTGGGGGCAAAGCCGCCCTCGTCGCCCACGCCGCCGCTAAGGCCGGCCTCGTGCAACACGCCCTTGAGGGTGTGGTAGACCTCGGCGCACCAGCGCAGGCCCTCGGCAAAGCTCGGAGCACCCACGGGCATGATCATGAACTCCTGAAAGTCAACGTTGTTGTCGGCATGCACACCACCGTTGAGGATGTTCATCATGGGCGTGGGCAGCAGGTGGGCGTTAACGCCGCCCAGGTACTGGTACAGCGACAGGCCCGCCGACTCTGCCGCAGCGCGGGCAACGGCCAGCGACACGCCCAGAATGGCGTTGGCGCCGAGCTTGGTTTTGTTGGGCGTACCGTCGGCGGCAATCAGCGCGGCGTCAATGGCACGCTGATCGAAGGCATCGAGGCCCACGACGGCATCGGCGCACTCATTGTTGACGTGCTCGACGGCCTGCGAAACGCCCTTGCCCAGGTAGCGACCCTTGTCGCCATCGCGCAGCTCGCAAGCTTCGAAAGCACCGGTCGAAGCGCCCGAAGGCACCATCGCGCGGCCGAAGCTGCCGTCCTCGAGCACGACCTCGACCTCGACGGTGGGGTTGCCGCGGCTGTCGAGCACCTCACGACCGTAGACGTCCAAAATGTCACTCATGTTGTCTCCCTCTCACTTGGAAACGTAGTTGATGCAGGCGACTGGCCGACGGTGCACCATTGGTGCGCCTCCGTAAGTTAGCCATGTCGCACTTTTTGCATTATGCCCTAAGTTAGCCGAGGGATACATATGAATTAGAGAAATCATTCTTTGAGGCTCTTATTTTTGCATCGAGCATTCATCTCTAGAGGTCGCCCCCCATTAAATTCTTCTATCGGCATACCGTCTTTACCTGACTTGCGAATGAAAGGGCCAATAATGTGCTTTTACATCGTGCAAAGTTCTGGATATCGTGCAATTCTAAGGGTCTGAAGTTCTGGATATCGTGCATAATCGAACTATAAAAGTTCTGGATATCGTGCACGAGGTAGCCATGCTTAAACGAAAAGCCTATGACAAACTACTAAAGTGGAAGCATGAAAGCGCTGGTAAAACAGCACTTCTTATTGAAGGAGCCCGTCGCGTCGGAAAGAGCACGCTTGCCCGCACGTTTGGAGAAACCGAATACAAGTCCTGCCTTGTCATTGATTTCTTTCAAGCACCTGCCGAAGTTAAGCAATATTTTGAGGACTATCGCACTGACTTCGACTCGCTCTTCCTCTATCTCTCGGTTTTCTATAACGTCAAACTCTATGAACACGAGACGCTTATCGTCTTTGACGAGGTCCAGATGTACCCGCAAGCACGCGGACTCATCAAGTATCTCGTTGCAGACGGACGTTACGACTACATCGAAACTGGATCCCTGCTCAGCATCAAGCAGAACATTAAAGATATCGTCATCCCATCCGAGGAAGAGTCTCTGGAACTTGAGCCCCTCGACTTTGAGGAGTTTCTTTGGGGCATGGACGAAAAGGGGCTGGCCGATCTCATTCGCATGAGTTTTAACAAGATGAAGCCGCTCCCCGATGCCCTACATCGCAGAGCGCTCTCCCTTATGCGCGAATACATGCTCGTAGGCGGCATGCCTGAGCCGGTATCCATCTATGTTGAACAGCGCGCTTTTGCGCCCGTCGACGCTTCGAAGCGCCGAATCGTCCAGCTCTATCGCAACGATATCTCTCGTTTTGCAACCGGTTACGAATTCAAAGTCGTCTCCGTACTCGATGGCATCCCGGGTCAGCTCTCTAGGCACGAAAAACGATTCAAGCTTTCCTCACTTGATAAAAACGCACGCATGCGCACCTACGAAGAAGCCTTCTTTTGGCTGGCAGACGCGCGAATTGCCAATATCTGCTATGCCGCAAGCGAACCGAGCGTGGGCCTTTCACTCAGCATGGAGCAAACGGCCCTCAAGTGCTACATGGCAGACACCGGCCTGCTTGTAACGCTTGCCTTCTCTGACAACAACGATACCGATGAAGACGTTTACAGGGCCGTGCTTCGCGGCGACATCGGATTGAACGAAGGAATGCTTACCGAAAACTACGTTGCCCAATCTCTAAAGGCCAATGGACACAGGCTCTTCTTTTATTTCCAAAGCGGAAAGAAGGAGGGGGAGGAGCGCATGGAAATCGACTTCCTCGTTACCCGACCCTATGCCAATGCCGCCGGAAAGCCGCGCATCAGCCCCATTGAAGTTAAGTCGCCACGCAGATACGGAACCATCTCCCTCGACCGATTCCGCGCGCGCTTTAACAAGAAGATTGGGATGGCTTACGTGTTGCACCCTAAACAACTCGAGTGGGATGCCGAAGCGCAGCTGGCACATCTTCCGTTGTATATGGCTTTTTGCCTGTAGGGACCTCTCTGCGAACGGATGCCGTGAGAAGCGCAGGTCACTCGCTTGCTTTTGCTTGGACCCACAGGTCGTTGAGTTGAGCGGTTGAGCAGGCGGCGAGGTCATCGCCCGCCTCGTGCACGGCGGCCTCCATCGCAGCCCAGCGACGGCGGAACTTTGCCGTGCTGGCACGAAGGGCACTCTCGGCGTCAATCCCCTCTTTGCGTGCGACGTTGACCAGGGCAAAGAGAAGGTCGCCAAACTCCATCTCGCGCTCGGGCGAGCCAGGGGCCTCGGCCTCAAACTCGGCACGTTCCTCGGCGACCTCGTCCCACACGTCCTGGACCGTCTCCCACTCAAAGCCCACGGCCGCTGCTTTGCGCGACACCTTCTGGGCCTGCATCAGCGCCGGCAGATGCGTGGGCACGCCGTCGAGCAGGCCCTCGGGCGCAGCCTCGCCCGCCGCCACGGCCTTGTCCTTGGCGGCCTTCTCGGCAAGCTTAACCTCGTCCCAAATCTTGAGCACCTCGTCGGAGCTATCGGCATCTGCATCGCCAAACACGTGCGGGTGGCGGCGGATGAGCTTGGCGTCGATGTCGCGCGCCACGTCGGCCAGTGTAAACTCGCCGGCATCCGCCGCAATCTGCGCATGCAGCACGACCTGCATGAGCACGTCGCCCAGCTCCTCGCGCAGGTGTGCCGCATCATCGGCCTCGATGCAGTCGAGCGCCTCGTAAGCTTCCTCGATCATGTTCTTGCCAATGCTGCGGTGCGTCTGCTCACGGTCCCACGGGCAGCCATCGGGCTGACGCAGGCGCCAGATGGTCTGCACCAGATGCTGCAGCTCGGCCGACGCGTCTACCAGCGTGGACAGATCGCGCGAAACCTCGGCATTTTGCTGAGCCATGTGCTGCGCCACGGTTAGTCCTCCTCCATGATCACGTGGCGGAACGCGCCGCCCTCGTAGATGCCGTAGCTGTGCGTGCCGTCCTTGGGGATGCTCACGCTGCCGGGGTTGAAGAGCCACAGGCCCGGGTGCGCGGCGCTCTCCTCGTTAACTTTAATGTGCGTATGGCCGTAGACGAGCGCGGAGCCCTCGGGCAGCGCGGGCGCGTGGTCGACGCTGTTGTGCATGCCGGCGCCAAAGACATGGCCGTGCGTCAGGAACAGCTCGCGACCGGTCTCGTCGAACAGCGTGGCGTAGTCGGCCATGACGGGGAAGTCGAGGACCATCTGGTCGACCTCGGCGTCGCAGTTGCCGCGCACCGCGATGATGCGGTCAGCCAGGGCGTTGAGCAGCGGAATCACGCGTTTGGGGGCGTAGTCGCGCGGCAGGTCGTTACGCGGACCGTGGTAGAGCAGGTCGCCCAGCAGGACGATGCGGTCGGGCTGCTCGGACTCGATGGCGGCGCAGAGGCGCTCGGTCCAGTATGCCGAGCCGTGGATGTCGGAGGCGATGAGGTATTTCATGGGGAGATCCTTTCGAGATGGGGCTAATGTGGCTGGGCGTGGGATGTCGCCGGCCGCGCTATTCAAATCGCAGTGCCGCGCTCTGAGCTGCCTGCATCACGCGTTGGAGCGGTACGTCATGCTCGCGGGCAAGACGGGCGCAGTCTTCGTACTCGGGCGCCGCACGCTCACTGCCGTCGGGCAGGGTCGCCACCTTGACGGACACCTCGCCCCATGGCGTTGTTACGCGCTCAAAGCGGCGTGGTAGGCAAACGCGCTCCATAACCTGGCGGCGGATGCCATTGGTCGTGGTTTCTAAAAAGATAATCGTCTGCAGGCGCTCGATATCCTCGTGGGTACAGATTACCTGCAGCTGCCAGCCGGGACGGCCCTTCTTGCAATAGAGGGGCAGCCAATGCACCTCGCGCGCGCCGGCCTCGCGCAGGCGGTCGGCAGCGTAGGCAAGCACCTCGGGCGACGCGTCGTCGATATCGCATTCCAGCTTGACGATGGTCTCGGGCGCATCGGTCTCGCGGGACAGCGGAGATTTGCTATCGCATGGCATACGGTCCGGCTCCTTTCCGCACGGGCTCGTTTTGTTCACCCAAACGCTAACACATCGCGGGCGGCGTGGATGTGGCGGAGCGCGATGAACGCGATTTTCCTTGTCCGCAAGAAACCGACACTCCACCGTCTCAGCCAAACGTGTACGTCAGCCTCCAAACATGTCATTATTTGCAGCTTTTGGAGGCTGATGTACATGTTTTGGAGTAGGGCCGATGCTGCGTGGCGACCCTCACGCGCAACCCACCTTTCCAGTCGATTTCGGCCCTCGGCGCGCTCATCGCAGCGGGGATCGCGCCGTTACAATGGAGCGGATTCGCTTGACGCAAAGGAGCCTCCATGTCTGCTTGTCCGCTGGTCGATTGCCACACCCACACCTCGTTCTCGGACGGCCATGCCTCGTTTGAGGACAACGTCCGCGCCGCTGCTGCGGCCGGTTGCCGCGTCATGGTCTCGACCGATCACCTTACCCTGCCCGCCAGCATGGACGCCAACTGCGAGGTGCAGGTCGTCGAGGGCGACCTGCCGGCACATCGTCTGGCTTTTGAGGATGCCCGCAAGCTTGCCACGCAGATTGCGCCGGAGCTCACCTTTATCTACGGTTTTGAATGCGATTGGTACGAGGGCTGCGAGCCCCTGGTAGAGCGCTGGTCCCAGGGCGCCGTGGTGCGCTTGGGCAGCGTGCACTGGATTGGCGACCCCGGCAATATCATGGCCGGCGCTGCGGGTACGGCGGGAACGGAAAACGTCGCTCGCCCCGATACGCCCGATTCACGCTGCGGCTGGATCGATGATGACACCAACCTGCACGTTTGGGAAAACTTAGGCGTGCGCGGTGTATGGGAGCGCTACGTCGACGACTGGTGCCGTACTTGCGAAAGCTCACTCAACTTTGACGTGATGGCCCATCCCGACCTGGTCATGCGCTTTTCGAAGGAAGGCTTTGCACCCGATTTTGACCCCGCGCCGTTCTGGGAGCAGATGGCCGAATGCGTCCACGATACGGGGCGCCGCGTTGAGGTCTCGACCGCCGCACCGCGCAAGGGGCTCGATGACTATTACCCCTCGACGGGGCTGTTGCGTTGCTTCGCCCACGCCGAGGTACCCATCACCTTTGGCTCGGACGCGCACCGCGCCTGCGATATTTGCTGGAACATCCGCGAGGCCCAGGTCCACGCCTACGACTGTGGCTATCGAACCTTCGACATCCCCCACCTCACCGGAGAATGGGAGCCCACGCCCCTCGCCTAGCCATCCCTTCATAAGTTGCGGTGAAATAGTTCCTGTTTATAGCCCTAAGACCATCAAACAAGAACTATTCCACCGCAACTTCTATTTGATCCGTTGGGGACGGAGGAAAACGGATCATTTGGTACAAAATATCCTGTCCCCCTTGCACCAAAAGCTTGACTAGTGGCGGCGGGCGTTAAGTTCGCCGGCCAGTTCGTCGAGGGTGATGCCGTAGCGCTCGAGCGTCACGAGCAGGTGGTAGACCAGGTCGCCGGCCTCGTAGCGAATGTGATCGTGGTCGTTGTCCTTGCAGGCCATGATGACCTCGCTCGCCTCCTCGGCAAGCTTCTTGAGTAGCTCATCCTCGACGTCGGTCAGCAGACGAGCGGTATAGCTCTCCTGCGGCGATGCGTCGCGACGCCCATGAATCACCTCGGCCAGCCCCGTCAGTGTCTCGCCGATATTTCCCGGCTGCACGTTAGCTGTTCTGACTCCCATGGTTATTTCCTCTCGTTACTGCAGCGTAAAGTAGGTACCGGTCTCATCGAACCGAGGCTTTGCGCCCTTTTTCTCAAAGAACTCGACGATGACGGCATGGGCCTCATCGAGCCTTTCCTTCTCGGCCTCGAGCCAAAGCGACTGCGCCCCGCAGGCATCAGTCAGGTGCACGCGGCATGGCACGCCCGCGCGGAGGAGCTCGGTGTTGCAGTCGGCGACCTCGAACGGCGCCACGACTTTCATCGCACTCCCCCTTCCACGCGCTTAAAGAAGCAGGTACGGTTGCCGGTATGGCAGGCCGGACCCGGCGAGTCGACCTTGACCAACAGCGTATCGCTATCGCAGTCGGCCCAGAGCTCCTTGACCTCCTGCATATTGCCGCTCGTCGCACCCTTGTTCCAAAGCTCCTGGCGACTGCGGCTCCAAAACCACGTGGTACCGGTCTTGAGCGTCAGCCCCACCGATTCCTCGTTCATCCAGGCAACCATGAGCACCTCGCCGGTGTCATACTGCTGAACCACGCAAGGAATCAATCCTTTGGCGTCGTATTTAAGATCCGCTGGAGTAGTAATTTCTCTCATTTCAATTCCCCAATTTAAACATCGCCGGTCGGCGAGGGTTGTCCAGGTGCCCGAGATTCTGAGCGACAAGCCCGACGACGCGTACTTAAGTACGCGAGGAGGGTTGGAGCCGGAAGATCGGGTGCCTGGGCAAGCCGCAGCATTAGAAGTCCAACCTCACAGGAATACCTTGAGAGGCCATATACTCTTTGACTTCGCGAATGCTGAAGGTTCCGAAGTGAAAGACGCTCGCCGCCAGCACGGCGTCGGCCTCGCCCTCGATCACGCCCTCGGCAAAATGCTCGAGCGTGCCCACGCCACCGCTCGCGATGACGGGAATCGGCACCGCGCGCGCCACGGCGCGAGTGAGTGCCAGGTCGAAGCCAGCCTTGGTGCCGTCGCGATCCATGCTTGTGAGCAAAATCTCGCCGGCGCCACGACGAGCCGCCTCCTCGGCCCACGCCACCGCATCGATGCCCGTGGCGTTGCGACCGCCCGCTGTGAAGACCTCCCACTTGTCGGCACCGGATGCGCCGGGCAAACCGACGCGCTTGGCATCAATCGCCACAACCACGGCCTGGCTGCCAAACGCCGCGGCGGCCTGGCTGATCAACGACGGATCGCGCACGGCCGCCGAGTTGAGTGATACCTTGTCGGCACCGGCTGCAACCATGGTCCGCATGCCCGCCAGGTCGCGAAAGCCGCCGCCCACGGTATAGGGAATGGCCAGCTCCTCGGCCGCATGCGCCGCCATCTCGATAGTCGTCGCACGGTTGTCGCTCGTGGCGGTAATGTCCAGAAAGACGACCTCGTCCGCACCCTCGCGGTCGTAGGCACGCGCCAGCTCCACCGGATCGCCCGCATCGCGCAAGCTCACAAAGTTGACGCCCTTGACCACACGGCCGTCCTTGACGTCCAGGCAGGGAATCACGCGTTTGGTAAGCATGGTCTACTCCTCCCCTCGGGCGGCGGCCAGCGCCTGGGCCAGCGTAAAGTTGCCCTCGTAGAGCGCGCGACCGGTAATGGCACCTTCAATCGCGCCCTCGCCCTCCGCGGCCAGCGCACGGATGTCGTCGAGCGTTGAGATGCCACCCGAAGCCACGACGGGAAATCCCGCGACCTCGGCCACATGGCGATACGCCGCCACATCGATGCCCGTCTGCATGCCATCACGCGCGATGTCGGTATACACCAGATGCTTAAAGCCCAGCTCGGAAAGCTGCGCCACGGCATCGTCGAGCGCCACACCCGCGCCGTCACGCCAGCCGTTCACCTTAACCTGGCCGTCGCGTGCGGCAATGTCAGCCACCAGCAGCTCGCCAAAACCTTGGGCTGCCACCTCGGCAAAACCCGGCTCGGTCACCAGCACGGTGCCCAGCGCAATGCGGCGAGCACCATAGCCGGCCAGCTCGTCGATGCGCGCGAGCGAGCGGACACCGCCGCCCACGTCCACGGACAGACCGTCGACGCCGCAGATAGCCTTAATCGCCGCCGAGTTGGCAGCGCAGGTGTCCTCGTCCTCGCCAAAGGCAGCGGACAGGTCGACGACGTGCACCCAACTTGTGTCCTGCTCGGCAAACGAGCGGGCGACGGCCACGGGGTCGTCGGAATATACCTTGCAGCGGCTGCGGTCGCCGCGCTCCAGGCGCACGACCTTGCCGCCGATCAGATCGATTGCGGGAAACAGAATCATCGGCCGGCCCCCTCGACGATGCTGACGAAGTTCTTCAGAATGCGCTGGCCCAGCGCGGAGGATTTCTCGGGATGGAACTGGCAGCCCCACACGTTGCCATGGCGCACGATGCACGGGAAGCTCCGCGTATAGTGCGTGCGCGCCAGCACATCGGCGGCATCGGCGTCGTCGGCCACCGCGTAGCTATGGGTGAAGTACATGTTGGCGCCCTCGGCAAAACCGGCAAGCAGCGGATCGGCCGCACCGGCGGGCGTCATGTGCACCTGGTCCCAGCCCACGTGCGGCACCTTCAGGCGGCTCGACTCCAGGCGCCTGCACGAACCGCGCATAATGCCCAGGCCATCGACCCAGGGACCACCAGCCTGCTCGAAAGCGCTGTCGTCCGCGTCCGCACCCTCGTCCGCTGGCACGCCCTCGTTGCCGCGCTCAAAAAATAGCTGAAGGCCCAGGCAGATGCCGAGCAGCGGAGTTCCAGCGGCAACGGCATCGAGCACCGCGTCCGCCTCGCCGCTCTCGCGCATAAAGGCGATCGCGTCATAGAACGCGCCCACGCCCGGGATGACCAGACCGTCGGCGTTGCGGATCTGCTCCGGATCGTCCGACGTGCAGGCCGCGGCACCGGCGCGCGCAAGCCCGCGCACAACGCTCGACAAGTTGCCCTTGTGGTAGTCGACCACCACGATCTTCGGTTCGCCCACGCGACCCTCCTTTTCCCCATTCAAAACCTGCCAAAAAGGGACAGGTTTATTTTGGTCGGTTAAACGTTCACTCACTGCATGAGACGGCATTTCCGCAGATAAAACCTGCCAAAATAAACCTGTCCCTTTTTGGCAGGTTACAGTGAGCCCTTGGTACTGGGGATGCCCTGCACGCGGGGATCGAGCTCACAGGCGCGGCGCATCGTGCGGCCCACGGCCTTAAAGGCGGCCTCGATAATGTGATGCGAGTTGCCGCCCGCCAGCTCGCGCACGTGCAGCGTAAGCTTGGCATCGCGCGCAAAGGCGTAGAAGAACTCGACGGCCAGCTCGGTATCGAAGCTGCCCACGCGCTCGGTCGGCACGGGCAGCTCGCAATAGGCCTGCCCGCGGCCCGAGATATCCACGGCGGCCATCACAAGCGTCTCGTCCATGGCGATCGCCGCATCGGCAAAGCGCGTAATACCCGCTTTATCGCCTAGCGCTTGGCAGAACGCCTCGCCCAGCACAATGCCCGCATCCTCGACGGTGTGGTGCGCGTCGACTTCCACGTCGCCCACCGCGCGCACCGTCAAATCAAACAAACCATGGCGGCCAAAGGCGTTGAGCATGTGGTCGAAAAACGGCACGCCGGTCGAGATATCGCACACGCCGCTCCCGTCCAGGTCGAGCTTGACGACAATGTCGGTCTCACCCGTCTTGCGGGTCACCTCGGCATAACGGCCCATCTACATCTCCTCCTTCACCAGTGCAGCAAACGCAGCCAGCACCTCGTCGTTTTCCCGCGGCGTACCCACGGTAATGCGTAGGCAGTCCGCGAGCCCCGGCGCATAGCTAAAGTCGCGCACCAGAATCGAATACTCGTCGCGCAGACGCTCGCGCACGCGCGTGGCATGCGGCGTACGCACGAGTGCAAAGTTCGCCGCGCTCGGCCATGCCTCCACGGGCATGCCCTCGGCAGCCATCGCGCGCAGGGCGCACAGCTCGCGCTCGCGCTCGGATGCGACCTGTGCCACCACGGGCGCGTACGCATCGCGGGCACGCACGCAGGCAAGCGCCGCCGTCTGGCTCAGCACATTGACCGAATAGATCTGGCGAATCGCCGCGAACACGTCGATGACCTCGGGGGCTGCAATCACATAGCCCAGACGCGTACCGGCGGCGCCGAACGCCTTGGACAGCGTATGCAAAATCACCAGGTTGGGATGCTCGGCGATAAGCCCCTTCGCCGTGGTTGCCGCGCCAAACGAATCGTCCGCAAACTCAACGTAGGCCTCGTCGACCATCACCATGCCGGGGCACGCATCGCACAGCGCCGCGACAAAGTCGAGCGGCGCCACGTCGCCCGTGGGATTGTTGGGCGAGGTCACGATCGCCAGGCTGCATCCGGGCGCCGCCGAAAGCACGGCAGCCTGGTCGAGCTCAAAGGTCGCCGGGTCGCGCCACACGTCGCGCACCTTGGTCTGACAGAGCGACGCAAAGAACGCATACTCGCTAAAGCACGGCGGGCAGTTGAGCAGGGTCCGCCCCGCGCCGCCAAACGCCAGCAGGTAGTTATAGAGCAGCTCGTCGCCGCCGTTGCCCACGCAGATGTTCTCGCGCGTCACGCCATGCCAAGTGGCAAGCTCGTCGCGCAGGTCGTTGGACATGGGATCGGGGTAGCGGTTGAGCGGCGTGGCAGCCAGGGCCGCGTCGACCGCCTCGCGCACGCCGGCCGGCACGGGATAGGTGTTCTCGTTGGCCGAAAGGTTGATGCGCGTGGGCGTAAAGTTGGGATCGTAGGGCTCAATGCCGGCCAAGTAGGGCTGGACGAGCTCCTTCATGCGGGGCGTCAGCTCGGCCATGCTAGGCCTCCTCGCCGGCCGCGCCAGCGGCACCGCCCGCA
>CALJPV010000068.1:0-3457 GCA_937980385.1 uncultured Collinsella sp.
GTCTTGAGCACGCGCCCTTCCCCAAGGTGATACGCTGAGTCGGTGCGCGTGCTGGGCGGAGATACGGTCTTGAGCACGCGCCCTTCCCCAAGGTGATACGCTGCGGGTAAGCCACAGGCGGAGAAAGCCGTTGTCTTGAGCACGCGCCCTTCCCCAAGGTGATACGCTTCTCGGCATCCGAGACATCTGTCTCGATCTGTCTTGAGCACGCGCCCTTCCCCAAGGTGATACGCTGGTGAGGTCGGCGGGCGCGACGAGGTCCTTGTCTTGAGCACGCGCCCTTCCCCAAGGTGATACGCTTACGAGGCGTTCCATCCCGAGCTGTGCGAGGTCTTGAGCACGCGCCCTTCCCCAAGGTGATACGCTTTCTATTCACCGCCTTCCGCCGGCCTGAAGAGTCTTGAGCACGCGCCCTTCCCCAAGGTGATACGCTATGTGCGCACAGAAAAGCCCCTTTAACAGGGGCTTTTCTGTTTCAAGCCTCAAAAAAAGAAGACTGATTCGACCTCAGATCTACATCTGCGATTCATTTTTTTCGAGACAAAATGCGTCGACACGTCGCGCTTCACGCAAGAAAAGAGCCGTATTCGGCACAGCGATTTATGTGCTTTTCTTCACAATCGAATCAATCCTTAGGCGAAATATCGCTCAAAAGGACCCGCCCAAATGCTATTCATAGCTACCGTTTACGGAATACTGGCTAACACTCGCCCAAAAAAGTTCGCCCCGCCCAATCCGAAGATTGAACGGGGGTTACTTTACGGGTAAGCCACTTAAGTGGCTCCCCTTGTCTGGAGCCGCGCCCTTCCCCAAGGTGAGCTGCTTTCGACTTAGCTGTATTGTAACGCTAATGCGGGGAAGGTCGTCGACAAAATGGCCCAACGGACAATACTTATCCAGAGCAAGGCCCACCTCTGCATCAAGAACGGCCTATTGATGATCGCCGTGGACGACCGCAGTTCCACCATTCCCCTCGAGGACATTTGGGTCGTCATCGTCGAATCCCATCAAACCACGATGACGGTCGCCTGCATGTCGCAGCTTAACGACGCGGGAATAGGCGTCATGATCTGCGGGCGCGATCATATGCCCAATGGTCTCATGCTCCCCATGGGCGCCCATTCGCGCCATGCACGCATCGTCGAGGATCAGCTTGCCATGAGCCTTCCGTTTAAAAAGCAGCTTTGGAAACGAATCGTTCAGGCAAAGATACTCAACCAAGCGGCGGTTCTCACAGAAATGGGGTTGTCTACAGGCCCTCTCCCCTCTTATGCCAAAACCGTTCTTTCGGGCGACACGGACAATCGAGAAGGCGCGGCTGCCTCCGCGTACTTTAAAGCCCTCATTACCGATGGAACAAGACGCAACAGTATGCAAAGCTCCGCTCTCGACTACGGGTACAGCGTCTTGCGCGCGGGCATCGGAAGAGCAGCCGTTGGCGGTGGATGGCTCGTATCCCAGGGGTTTCACCATCACAGTGTTTACAACGCGTTTAATCTTGTCGACGATCTTATTGAACCGTTCCGCCCTCTCGTCGATCTAATTGTTATGAGCTACGGCGTTGCAGAGCCTTTGGGCCAGCGCGACAAAGCGTTGCTCGCCCGCGTGTTTGAGCACGTCATGACTATCGACGGAAAACGTTGCGGCTGTCAGCAGTGCATAGAGACAACGCTCTCTTCACTCAGAACCGCCGTTCTCGAAAAGGATCCCAAGAGGCTGTTGTTGCCCGAGCTAAAAGGGCTCGAGATGGTAACTGTTGAATAGGGAGGAGCCATGAGAGTTATGAGGTTATTGGTTCTGTTCGATCTTCCAACGGGAAGCAAAGCCGAGCGTCGGCAGTATAGCGACTTTCGAAAGTTTCTGATTAACGACGGATACCATATGGAGCAGTTTTCGGTGTATTCGCGCCTGTTGGTGACTCGCGAATCCGCAGCGGCGCATATCGCTCGCCTTAAGCTGAATCTTCCAAGCGCTGGAGAGGTCACCGTTATCGAAATGACCGAAAAGCAATACGAAGACCGAATGGTCCTTCTGAGCGAGCACAAGGAGCAGCCCGTTGAGCAGGGCGCGCAGTTAACGCTTGTGTTTTGACGTGACCGTGCAGATCGGTGCAACCGTCTCACATTGGATCGGGCGGCGTCTACCTTTCCGAAACCCCGACAACACGTTTTTGCTTATCGGCATGGGTGCCGGCTTTGCCGGGCTCTTTATTGTCTGAGTCGTGGCTTATCTGTTCAACATGGACAAATCTATCAACGCCATGCAGGAGCGAGCGTAGATAGATATCCAAAGCAAGTGGTCTCAACCGGAAACAGCGTCCCACTCTGAGGCTGTATTCCGGGACACGGTTTCCGCTTGGGACGCCATTCGGAAAGCGCGTCCCGTTCTTTCACGGCGTCTTGGCTATGCAAAGTGCTCTGGCGTTACTCCTCGTACGCACCCTCGAGCCGCAGCAGCCACTCCTTGCGGTCAAGGCCGCCGGCATATCCGTTGAGCGATCCGTCGGCCGCCACCACGCGATGGCACGGCACGATAATCGAAATGGGATTACGTGCGACCGCAGCCCCCACCGCACGAGGAGACACAACGGGTGCCTCGTTTCCCGGTACACGATGTCGAGCGGCAACACGCTGGGCGATCTCGCCATACGTAGTGACCTCGCCACGCGGAATAGAAAGCAGCTCAAACCAAACCTCGCGCTGAAACGCCGTACCAATCATATGCAACGGCGGCGTAAACCGAGGTTCCTGCCCTGCAAAATAAGCATTCAGCCAAGCCCAGGAACGCTCAAGCACCGAAGAGGCCGCACCATTTACCGGACTCACCGGCGACATGCCACCAATACCGGAAACCGCATCGACACCTTCAACGTGCTCCGCATCTTCTTTGAGCAGCGTAGAGCCAAAGTGCTCCTGCCCCTCAAACCAAAGTCCCGTCAGACCGCGGCCATCAGCGGCAAGCAAGATTTCGCCCAAAGGCGAGGCAAACGTCGTCGTGACCACCAGCGGCTCCTTTCAAAACTCCGCAACATAATACCGCGAATTGTGCAGACAACCCCCGCAGATACGTCTGGGCGGGCTCGCAATTGCTTAAGCGAGGCTGTTTTCCCCAATCAAGCGAAGAAGACGCAGGGCTTCGACGCCAGAGCGGTACCTCTATCAGCTGAGCTCTAATACTTTCCCGAGAAGTGAGCGAGTAAAAACGAAGCCCCGGAGCATCCACGCCTTTAGACCGCAAAACCGCAGGATTCGCACAGCAAAACCGCAGGAAATAGCAGTCAAAAAATGCCAATGCTTCGGGGGTCCAAATAAGGTCGTTCACTTCTCGGCAAAGTATTAGACCCCGATTCGCACCAACCCCAAAGTCACCCTAGGCAGCAGGCGCGAACGCGCCGCAGCTGCCGGCCGCGCTCCGCAGTCCCCCAAGGCGGCAGGCGCAAAGCGCCGAGGCCGCCGCC
>CALJPV010000069.1:0-6534 GCA_937980385.1 uncultured Collinsella sp.
GGCCTCGAGCGCAAGCTCGGGCGCCACCTGCAGGAATGCCTGGACCCCGCCCTCGCGCGCCTCGATGGCGGCAAGGGAGGCCTGGGCCACCTCGGTAGCGGTAAAGTCGCCGGCAGAAACGCCCGCGGCAATATGGGCGGCGGTAAGGGAATCGAAGCTTAGCGCCATTACTCGCTCTCCCCCTCTCCCAAAATGGACGGCACGCGGAAGTAGCGGTCGCGCGCGCTGCCGGCGTTTTCGAGCGCAACGTCGAGCGGCAGGTCGCGCTCGGGCTCGCGCAGGTCATCGCCCATCACGTTGGACAGGCTTCCGATGGGATGGAACGTGGGCTCCACGTCGGGCAAGTCATATTGCAGGACGGGCTCGAGCATCTGGACGGCGTCGTTCATGTAGGACGTCATCTGGGTGAGCTCGTCATCGGTCAGTGCGATCTTTGCGTACTCGGCGATGCCGAGCACGTCTTTCTCGCTGAGTGCCATAGGCGCTCCCTTCCGCATAACAGATAAACCGCTCTAGTATACAAGGCAACGCCGCTTGGAGCAGGTGCTTTACCCAAATGCAGCGAAAACGTAACGAGGGCGGCGGTTGGCAGGCTGCGGGCCGGCGGTTCTGTAGCGAAACCGCACCGTCCATAGCGAAAACCGCGCCGACCGCAATGAAAAACGCGCCGTCCACAACGAAGACCATCACAACATTCGATGTTTTTCGTCAAAATCGAGATTTTCATCGAATGTTGTGATGGTTTGGAAGCCCCAACCACCACAAAGGTGCCTGTCCCCATTGTGGTGGTTCTGGAGAATGTCTTATGCCGAAGCCTTGGCCTTGCGGCGCTTGCGGACCGCGTGGATCACGATGTCCAGCAGCAACAGCACAATGGCTACGACCACGATGAGCACGGCAAACTCGCGCTTGCCCCAGTGGCGGCCGGCCAGCGACTTTTGCTTGTCGACGTCCTTCTTGTTGTACTTGGTGCGCACGCAATGCACTAGCAGGCGATGGTCGTTCACGCCGTAGGGTGTGCAGGTGACGAGCGTCACCTTGTCGGCGCCGGGCTCAATGGTCAGCGACTCCATCTCCTCGGGCAGCACCACCTCGGAGTCCACCATCTTGTAGGCGAGCGTCTTGTTCATGGTGTGCAGCAGCACCAGGTCGCCGGGCTCCAGCGAATGGATGTCGTCGAACATGCTCAGGTTGCGCATGCCCGAGTGCGCGGTGAGCACGCAATGCGTCGAGGTGCCGCCCACCGGCAGGCTCGTGCCCTCCAGGTGGCCGACGCCCGCCATAAGGACTTCTTCGCTCGTGCCGTGGTAGATGGGCATGCTCACGTCGATGGAGGGGATCTCGACCCAGCTCATCATGGGGTCTCGGTCAAAGATGAGCTGCTGGGCATAGGGCTCGATCTGGTCGGCGGGAAGCTCGGTGGCCTCGCCGGCAAGTTGCTCGTTAAAGGAGCGTGCCTGGAGCAGGATGCGCTCACGCTCCTCGGCAGACAGCGCGTCCACGGTGCTGGACACGGTGCTGATCTGGTTGAACACGCCCGAGGCCTCGAGCCGGTCCAGGATCCACGGCCAGGTCATAAGGCCCACGCCAATAAGGATGATGACGATGGTGATGAGCCGATCGGCCCAGCGCGGCAGCCGCTTGCGACGGCGCTTAGGCTTTGGTTGAGGTTTGGGCTGAGGGCTTGAGCCGCCGTTGTCCGCGGCGTTATTGCTCTTCATATGTTTGGCGCCCTGCACCATCGCCGGTCACTCCTCTACAACTCAAGTTGTCTAAACAAATAATAGCCGATTAGCGAGCTCATGCGCCAGACAACGCAGCTAGGACCGAAACGCCGCCTACGGTTCGAATTCTTGGAGACCTTCTACAGCGCTTCTTGCCATGGATATTCCTTTCCAAACATGCGATCGACTTCGAGCTGAATTCGCTCATCGTCGATTGCCGCCAAAGATAGCGCAAGCGAAATGTCATCGACGCGAGAGGAGTCGGCAAACACGGGTGCATAGCGCCACACTTGGATCATCGCCGTCTCGTTATCCGGCAACTCCCCGTCTGCGACTTCGAGGTCGCTCAGTTGACGCCATGCACTTCTTAAGACGGCCTTTTGTTCCATACCCGGCGCAGCGAGCATCGAACGCGCAGCGAGCGCCGTCTCCCCTGCGTCAACAAGATAGTCGATCTGCGGCGTCTTCCTTGTAAAAAAGACCTTTGAGACAGGCGAGGAGAGCTCTGCCATGTGCTCGCCGAGCAGAAGATCAACGGCAACAGGGAACACGACGACACGTCGCTCGCGACGCTCGCGCCTCGCGATCCCCCTGTCAACAAGCTCGGTTATGGCCTCACTCGCGCGGCTTGCCGAAATCCCAAGCGCACGACAAAGGTCATAGGGGCGATATGGCTCCTGGGTTGCTCCCCAGATTGCGGCAGCCTGTGCGTTGGGTGACATCTTGGTCGCGTGATTGCGAAACCGGGCACCGCCCCTCTCCGTGCAGGCTGTGCCCATAAATGGAAGAAAAGCCTGTCTACCTGGGCAAACAAAGGAAATCCCTTGTGCGACCAATGCTTTGCGTTGACGTGCATCGGCATCAGGAAACGAAACGACAACAGGAGTCTCCGCACGCAAGGCTAGCTGACTATAGACCCTCTTAGCCTCGGGAAGCCCGACGCCAGTAGGCAAACTTGCAAGCAAAAACGAAAAACCGTTTGCGTCAACAGCGCGAACCTCAATCGCCCGCAGATGCAGCGGCAAGCGTGCGGATTCAGGCCAAGTTTTGACCTTGGCGAAGAGGCCTAGTGCTTCTTGTAAGTAGATTAGCGCTTCGTTCATTTCCATCATTTTCGTTTGATTCCAGTTTAAATTGGAATTATACATAATTTTAGGAATTAACGAGATTCCTTTCGTGCATAAGCCAGCATTTGAGTTTTCAAAATGTTCCGGATCGGCGGGGCGATTCGGGATACAATATCAATAGAAAACGACGCACCCCGCGTAAATGTTTGGGAGCGCGGGCGGCCTAGTTTTCTGGTTTTGTTAAATGCCCGGGATCCGACCCCCGGGCATTCTTATTTGCGCTTGTTGCGGCGCAAATGCCTTCTACCGTCCGCACCGCGCGTGCGCCTACGGACCTTAAACCGAACCTCATACGAGTCAAGAAACGCGATGACGAACGTGCCCACCGCCGCGAGGGCGGCGAGCGCGTTAAGGAATTTCAGCATATGGTGACCTCCGATCGAGTCGTCGGCCGCCCGCGCACGGAATGCGTCGCAAGGATATTTTACTGCGAGCACTCGCACTTACAGCTGGTAAACGCAATACTTACAAACATCTGTTCGCTAACCATACGCTCGATCCGGCAAGCAACGGCGCCCTGGCTGCGTTATCCAAAAGAACGGGGCAAACTCCAGTGCGGAGTCTGCCCCGAAAAGAGAATGGCAAAGCAAGAACGTCGATGGACGAGAAAAGTGTCCGCAAGTCTCATGGCCATCACATCCCACCTGCCAAAGGGATGGGTGAGCGAGCGTTACTCCTGCTCGGACTCCTCAGCCTGCTTACGGCTGCGGATGAGGTGCGCCACGCCGATGCACAGCACCGCGCCACCAGCAATCCAAGTGAAGGTCACGCCGTTGAGACCGGTTAGCGGGAGGTTGGAGCCTTTCTTGTTCTTGACGGTGAGAGTAATAGTACCGTTATTAACGCTAGGCGTTTCAACAAGGTCAATGTTCGACTTGCTGGCAGAAACAGTCAGCTCGTTTTGTCCCTCATCCTGTTTGAGACTATCGGTGCCGTCCTCCTTGACAGTCGAGATTGCGAAGGTAAAGTCATCCAACGTGTTGTAGCCAGGGTTACTGCCCTCAACCTCGTGCACCGTGTAGGTACCGGCATCGAGGCCCTTTACGTTGATTTCACCCTTCTCATTAGTCTTGAACCTGTACTCGTCATCGCCAAGCGAACCGTTCTCATGAACATACTGCGTGCCCACTTTGCCAGACTCAAGCTCGTCAGCGCCCGTGGCCTTGATGGTAAACATGACGTTCTTGAGCTTGGTGTTACTATCGACAGAGTCTTCCTTGACGAGCTTAAGCGCATAGGTGTAATCACGAACGGTATCGGGCACGGACTCACCCTTGCCACCGCTCATGGGGTTATTGGAGTAGATGAGCTTAACATTGTTGTCATTGCCCGCGCCGCCAACGGTAACCTTCTCAGTCTTCGCGGGATTGAGTTTTGCGGTGTAGGTGACGACGACCCTGGAGTCCTTGGTGATGCTAACGGCAGAGGAACCGTTCTTGGCGGTAACAGCCTTCAAATCATTAAACTTAACCGTCAGAACATTATTGTTGCCAGTCGTATTGTATTCAACCGCGCCCGTGGGAAGGTTTACCTCGGTTCCACTCGTATCCTCGTTGTTCGCATAAACCGTAACATGGACCGAATTATTGTCGGCAATCAGGCCAGCAGACAGTTCGTCGCGGAACTCGTAGTAGTAAGTATTGAACGAGGCCACGTTTTCGGCAACGGTGCCGGTCAGCTGATATTGAACATCCTGACCAACCTGCGAGTCAGCCTTGTCGGCCCAATCGCTGCCAGGCTTGTCGTCCTTAATCTTCTTTGTAACCGTAGGAATGCCGGTCTTCTCGGTAACCTCAACAGCACTGCCGCCCACGACAGCGAAGATCGGCGAAGTGCCAGTCTGCTTTTTGCCGGAATAGCTATCCGCAGTGCCGATAGAGTCATCGTCCGTCAGGAAGAGATAGTAGCCAGAGTTATCAAATGATACTGAGGTGTCCGCGGCGAAAGCAGCGGTAGAAGCTCCCTTTGGCGTGACAGGAGTAGTGCCCTTGACCAAGCTAGCAATCGTATCGAGCAAATCACCATTGTTCACAACCTGAGAAGCATCCTGGAGATTCGTGGCCATCCAGTCGGCGACGTCCTGTGCGGAGAGATTATTGGAAAGCTCGCCGCTTTTGTCGGCATTCTTTATGGCGGCAATGATGCCAGTCCTAACAGTTTCAGATAGCCCGTTGGCCCAATCGACGTTGGACGCGACCCTCTTCCCGTCCTTGTCCACGACATCGGCCTTAAAGATTTGATATGCCTTGTACTTCACATCGCCATTCGCATTGTTCTTTTTGATGGTGATGCTGTTATTCGGAGCCGTCGCGCCCTCAGCCGCGAACGCCATGGTCACCGGCGCCATAACTCCGCCGAAGCTCAGCGCTGCTGTGAGGCCTGCTGTTACTGCCAGGCGTGCGATGTTCTTGCTCATGCTCATCTTCTTTTCCTCTGCTTTCTGCTCGAATTCCATTTGATCTAAATCTGTCTGTCTGTGTCTTAGCATCTACTTCGCTATGTCTCGCCCCGCTCTCTGTGGGGCTGCCAGCTACTCTTTATGGCTGCCACCTCCCCGCTTGACCAGGAGCACGACCACGATGAGCGCGGCTCCGGCGACCGCTGCGGCGGCCGCGGCGTACATTGCTATATCGCCAGTCGAGGGCATAAAGCCTCCGGTGGTAATGCTAGGGGGTGTGCCGGCGGGCGTGTTGATGAGCGACGCCTCCAGGCTGCCCGTCGACCCGTTCGCGCTGTCGGCGCGCAGGGGCGACTCGGCCGTGATGGTGAGCTTGGGCTTGGCGGCGGCCACCTGGTCGACGTCCAGGCCCTCGGCCTTAACCGTCACGGAGCGCGTGCCCTCAAAGGCGGTGTAGCCCTTGGGCGCCTTGAGCTCGCGGACCTCCAGCTTGCCCGAGTCCACGCCCGAGACGGTCACGCGGCCGTCCTCGCCCGTGGTGACGGTGGCCTTGCCCCTTGCATCCCACGTGCTATCGGCCGCTAGTGTGCGACCGCGGTCGTCGGCGATGCTCAGGACCGCCCCGGCAAGCGGCTTGTCGCCGTCGCTGCCGCGCTTGGTGAGCGCGAGATCCCAGGTGTAGGCGCACGCATCGTCGCTCGGCGTGCGGGTGAAGCCGGCGTCGCCGGACTGGTCGGCAAAGGGAGAGCGCGGGTAGCGCAGGTAGACCTCGTTGGGGTTGCCCTTCGCGATGCCGTGGTTGCACGCGCTGTTGAGCGGCGCGTTGTACACGGCGACCACGCGGGCGCCCGCGGTGAAGGCGTCGACCCCGCCGAGCGCGGCGATCAGGTCGCCGGTGCGCACGGTGAAGGTCTTACCGTCGGCCGCTACCTTGGTGGCGCACTGGGCCGTGATATCGGTCCAGCCCTTCACGGGGTCGGTGCCGACGCGGCCGTCCTTGCCGGCCGAGACGGCGTCGAAGTCGCCGTCCGCGCCCGCCGCCGCGTACACGCGCATGCTCGCGGCGACCTTGGAGGGGTCGAGCCCCGCGCTCATGGTGTCGACGAACTGCACCGTATAGGTGTCGTAGGCGGTAAGACCCGCCGGAACCGTGGCCGAGAGGCGCCAGCACAGGTCGTCGGCGACCGTGGCGTCGGCGGCCTTCTGCCAGGCGGCGGTGCTGTCCTCCAGCACGTGCTTGGCGACCTTGGGGGTCGCCGCCTTGGGCTTGACGGTGACGGCGCTG
>CALJPV010000070.1:0-36472 GCA_937980385.1 uncultured Collinsella sp.
AAATAGGGACTGTTTAAGCGTTTAAAACCGCCAAACAGTCCCTATTTCACCGCAACTTAGGGGGCAGTGCTGTTATCTCTGCACGTGCCGTAGCACCTCAACGGCGGCGCTTACCTCTATCGTGCGGCGCTCGAGACCGCGGCGGATGGCCTTGAGGCGATTGCCTACTGTTGCCCATGCGCTTTGTGAGAGGATTTCGACTGCCTCGTCGACGAACCCATCGAGATACGACGCATCGAACCAATCGAGCGAGTCAGCAAATGCTAGCTGAGTGGAAGGGTCCGGACCAAACGGTTTGGCGGCAAATCCAAACTCCCCGGCAACGAGCACGGCGGTTGGCACGTTGTACCACAGGCAATTGCCGCTATCGAACAGCGGTGCAGGCCGCATTTCCAGCGTGTCGACATTGCGGATGATGCCGAAGTTTCGCCAGTGGCGGTCGCTGTTGGCCAGGAGGGCATCGCAGACAATCATCTGCGACATGGATTTTCTTACCGTGGCTTCGTCAGCCCCGTGTCTGCCAAGAAAGCGACAGTATCGATCGTATGTTGAGTTTCCTCGCTGGCCACCGAGGGCGTCCCTGATATAAGCGGCCGGCACGTATTCCTCACGGCCATTAAGAAAGTCATCGCATAGGCATACGGGCCCGTCGAACATGCGCTCGACCGTATAGGGAACAAACTCACCTTTGGATAGCAGACGCCGATGTAGAGCTGTTGCAACCGCCTCGTTAAACGGTCGCTGATCGTCCATTCCGCATCCTTTAACCAGGATGCGAACGCCATTGCGGATCATCCAGGATTTGGGGAGCTCGCCCTCGGACGTATTGTCAGGATTTTTGAGTCCGATGCCCTCAAGCCAGCCTGAACGATGCTCGGGTGCCGACCGTTCAAAATTGTTTTCGAAGTAATTGAGGTGCTGCCAATTGAGCTCGTCGCAGTCGACCGGTCTTAGCCAATAGCAATCCGAAAGCGAAAAACCCAGGCAACGAACGGGCACTTCAATACCGCTGTCAATTCCCAGCTCGCGATAGCGCGAGATGAGTCCGGGGCGGACGTCGGGCACCGACCGGTGACTCCACCACGTGTTGAGTGCTCGTTTATTCACCGTTGGAGAAGAACTCGAGCACGTGCCAAACGGCATCCTTCGTGCATCGAGTATGTCGGCAATTTCAAAGGAAAACTCGCGCGTTGGATCAAACGAGACATGCGCGACCTCGTGGTCGGCTGACATCAACGTGAACTTGCGCCCTACGTCAGCTGCGGGACGGCGCCCACGCTTACGGACCTTTTGATAACCAATCGCGGAATCGTACTGAACCATTTTCCGCCCACCGACGATATCGCACGCGAGCGTTCCTGATGCAGCCAGTTGCGATATACGGGCCTTCGTAACGCCCAGCAGGCGCGCGGCGTCACCCATGGTTATATAGTTGGAAGTACTCATCTGCTGCATCACCTCGTTAAGTATTCTAATCGTTAAATATAGCAAGCACAAACATCATAATACTTAACAAAGTTGCGGTGAAATAGGGACTGTTTGGCGGTTTTAAACGCGTAAACAGTCCCTATTTCACCGCAACTTATGAAGGGGTGGGGCTATTTGATGGCGCCGGTCACGGTACCGCCGCCCAGGACGATGTCGCCGCGATAGACTACAACGGCCTGGCCGGGGGCGATGGCTCGCTGCGGCTCGTCAAAAGTCAGCAGCATTTGTCCGCCGGCGCCATGCGTGAGGGTCGCTGCCTGGTCTTTCTGACGGTAGCGATACTTGGCGCCCACGCGAATGCCGCCGGCATTGAGCTCCGCCTCCATGCGGTCGGTAGGGGCGCTCCAAATCCAGTCGTTGGCCGTGAGCGCTGTGGCCGTCAGGTCCTCGGCCTCGCCCAGATGCACAATGTTGCTGGCGGCATCGACGCCCGTTACGTACACGGGATGCGCCATCGCGACGCCCAAGCCCTTGCGCTGGCCGATGGTATAGCGCAGCGCGCCGTTATGGCGTCCGACCACGCTGCCGTCGCGCCATACGATATCGCCCGGTGCAGCGGCATGTCCGCAGCGGCGCTCGATATAGCCCGCGTAGTCGCCGTCCGCGATAAAGCAGATATCCTCGCTCTCGGCTTTCTTGGCGTTTATGAAGCCCTGCTCGGCGGCAATGCGGCGCACGTCGCGCTCTTTGTCCAGCCCAGCCAGCGGAAAGATCGTGTGCGCCAGACGCTCTTGCGTGAGCGAATACAAAAAGTAGCTCTGGTCCTTTTTGGAGTCCTCGCCGCGGTGCAGCTGCCAGGTGCTGTCGGGCGCCTGACTCGTTTTGGCGTAGTGGCCTGTGGCGATGTAGTCGCAGCCCATATCGAGTGCCGCATCGAGCAGCGCGCCAAACTTAATATGGCGGTTGCAGATGATGCACGGGTTGGGCGTCAGCCCCTCCTGGTAGGCGGTCACGAAGCGCTCGATAACATTGCGGTCGAAGGTCTGCTGCAGGTCGAGCACATGGTGGGGTATCCCCAGGCGCTCGGCGACGGCCTTTGCATCGGCGATGTCGCGGTCGACCTTGCTCATGCCCGTGACGTGATCGGGCGCGGGGCAGGTGAGGCGCATGGTGGCGCCGACGCATTCGTAGCCCTGGCACTTGAGCAGATAGGCGGTCACGCTGGAATCGACGCCGCCGCTCATGGCGACGAGCACGCGCTTGTTGTGCATGGGGAGGTTCTCCTTGGTGGCATGTGGCCAAAAAAGAAAAGCGGCGCGGGAGGCTGGTTCCGCGCCGCAGACATTGTATCAAGTTCGGACGTCTCGTGGGACACCCTGTTGGGATGAGCTCAGGCTGCCAGAAGAGAGGGGAGGCCGGCGTGCCTTGGACTCGTTCTAAGAACGAGAAGCTCTAGTCCTGGAAGAGCGCCGTGGACAGGTAACGCTCACCGGTATCGGCGAGCAGCGCCACGATGGTCTTGCCCTCGTTCTCGGGGCGCTTGGCCAGCTGCAGCGCGGCCCACACGGCGGCGCCGGACGAAATGCCCACGAGCACGCCCTCCTTGTGGCCCACGGCGCGGCCGGTGGCAAAGGCGTCGTCGTTCTCGACGGGAATGATCTCGTCATAGACCTGGGTGTCGAGGACGTCGGGCACAAAGCCGGCGCCGATACCCTGGATCTTGTGCGGGCCGGCCTGGCCCTTGGAGAGCACCGGGGAAGTGGCGGGCTCAACGGCGACAACCTGAATCTGGGGGTTCTGCTCCTTGAGGAACTCACCCACGCCGGTCACGGTGCCGCCGGTGCCAACGCCGGCGACGAAGATGTCGACCTTGCCGTCGGTGTCATCCCAGATCTCGGGGCCGGTCGTGGCCTTGTGAATGGCCGGGTTCGCGGGGTTCACAAACTGGCCGGCGATAATGCTGTTGGGCGTCTCCTTCTGCAGCTCCTCGGCCTTGGCGATGGCGCCCTTCATGCCCTTGGAACCGTCGGTGAGCACGAGTTGTGCGCCATATGCCTGCATAAGCTTGCGGCGCTCGACGGACATGGTCTCGGGCATGGTGATGATCACCTTGTAGCCGCGAGCCGCCGCCACCGAGGCGATGCCGACGCCGGTGTTGCCGCTCGTGGGCTCGATGATGGTGTAGTCGCCGCCGCGCACGAGCTTGCCGGCCTTCTCGGCCTCGTCAATCATGTTCTTGGCGACGCGGTCCTTGACGGAGCCGGCGGGGTTGAAGTATTCCAGCTTGACGAGCACGCGGGCCTTGAGGTCCTCATCGGCCTCAAAGTGAGTGAGCTCCAGAAGCGGAGTGTGGCCGATAAGCTGATCGATGGACGTGTAAACATTGCTCATGGTGAACCTCCAAAGTGTTCAAATGACTGGATACCGTGTGTTTTCACGGTGTGTGTAACAGCCAAACCCATAAACCTTATGGGTTGTTCTTTTTGCTGTTGGCAAGCATAGTAGACAGTAAAGCCTAGTAACGCAATAGGAAATAGAAGATTATTACGAGGCGATTAACCAGCTTGACGGGAATAGGTATTTTCAAAGCCAATTTTTCGGCTAGAATTGCTACGGATTAAAAGACCGAAAGGCAGCAATATATATGTTGGTTTCCACAAAGGGCAGATATGCCCTGCGCGTTATGGTCGACCTGGCCGAGCACCAGGCGGCAGGCCGCATTCCCCTCAAAGAGATCGCCGCGCGTCAGGGGATTTCGGAGAAATATCTGGAGAACATTTTGGCTACGCTCGTGCGCGCCAATATGCTCTCGGGCATGCGCGGCAAGGGTGGCGGCTACGTGCTCACGCGCCCGCCCGAGCAGTATACGGTGGGCGAGATCTTGCGCCTGACCGAGGGCAGCCTGGCGCCGGTCGCATGCCTGGACGGCGACTGCAAGGGCTGCTCGCGTTCGGACGAGTGCCCCACGCTCGACGTGTGGAAGAACCTGGACAAGCTCATTAACGACTACCTCGATGGCGTGACGCTCGATGCGCTCGTCGCCCCCAACGAGGGCTACGACTACGTCATCTAGCCGCACCTGCCATTTGGGGACGGGGTAGAAATGGTCGATTTTCTTGCCCTCTGAGGCTTGGCAAATGACAAGGCCGCCCATCGTTGCGATGGACGGCCTTCGTTTTGGCATGTTGTGGCGGTCCGTATCCGGTCGCATTAGTTCCTGGCGATGCTGTCGAGAATACTGCGCATAATGGATACCACGATGCTGCCCATAAAGGCCGATCCAAAGCTGGCAATGGAGATACCCGCGCCCAGCAGATTGACCGACAGGTAGCTGGCCAGCTCGAGCATAAAGCTGTTGACTACGAGCTGAAAAATACCAAGCGTGATAATAGTGAGCGGCAGCGAGATGACCGTCAGGAACGGCTTGACGAGCGAGTCGACGATGTTGAGGAACAGTCCCACGAAGGCAAAGCAGACCCAGGCGTCGGCCATGCCGAAGGGCTGAATGCCGGGGACGAGAAACGTTGCGATCGCGATGGCGATTGAGGTCAAAAGCCAGTTGAGCAAAAAGCGCATGGTGGGAATCCTTTCTTGCGCATGGCGTGGTGAGGGGGGGCGTGAGGGGCACATACCTTTGCAACTCGGATAGATGCGCGGGCTCGGCCCTGTTCGGCCGCCCATTGTCTCAGATATTCGTGGAGCTTGCGTGCGCATTCGGTTTCAAAACGGCGTTCGTCCTAGAAAATGTGCCGCTGGCAGAGAGTCTTGTCGCTTTAGTTTGGTGGTGTGCTAAACTGCTACGGGCAAAAGCCACAGGCGTTGCCCTATTGCATAGAACGGGCGAACGATGCCCGATGTCAGTATCAACTTCGATGCCTTTTGGCGGGTTTGGCGGTGATCGATGAATATCGAGAACATGTTTGACAAGCCTGATGTCAAGCAGCTGGTCCACGCATTTAGCCTTTTGGACGACGAGAAAGATATCCAAGCGTTTTTGACCGATATCTGCACGCCGCGCGAGATCTGCGATCTATCGCAGCGTCTGCAGGTCGCGCGTTACCTGGACGAGGGCGAGCCCTATGTCGAGGTTCAGGCGCGTACCGGCGCTTCGTCCACCACGGTGAGCCGTGTATCCAAGGCGCTCAACGGCGAGTACGGTGGCTACCGCAAGATCCTCATTAAGTTGGAGGATGGCGAGTAGACCGCGCCAAAAACGAATTGTGCAAAACCGCTCCTCCGGGGGCGGTTTTTTGATCCCTTGGGGACGGAGGAAAACGGATCACCGGGTTAGACTGACCCCCTCGGTGATCCGTTTTCCTCCGTCCCCAAGGGATCAAATCTGTTGGCGTGGGGCAAATCTGTCCGCGTGGGCGGGTAGGATGGATGCATTGATTATTGCGAACAGTTTGAGCGGAGGACCATGCCTGTTCGAATCTATACCACCAATGCCGGCACGGATTTGAGCGATGCCGAGTCGGCGTTGCTTGCCGACCTTATTGCCCGCCACGGGCGTGCCGTGTTGCTGGCACCTACGTTTGCCGAGCTCGACCTGTGCCGTCATGATGCGGCGGAAGCCGGCGTTTCGCTGGGTATCGACTACAAGACGCCTACATCGTGGCTTCGCTCGATTTGGGAGCTTTTGGGCGACGGGCGCGGTTTCGTCGACAACCTGCAGCGCCAGATGCTGCTCTCGGACATGGTCACGCGTCTCGACGATGCCGACCTGCAGCCGCTTTCGCGCAGCCAGGGCACGGTGCGCATGCTTGCGCGCATGGCCCGCGATGTGCTGCCGGGTGTGGCGGGGACGACGGCCGAGCGATGCCGTGGCAACAATTGCCAGCCTGAGCCAAAAAGCGATGCCGAGGCTCGTGTGTTTGAGCTTTTGCGTGCCTACGCGAGCGGTTTGGACCGTCGAGATATGGTCGAGCCCTGCGAGGCAGCTGACATTATGGCCGGTGCCCTGGCCGATAACCTGCCGGCGTGCGCCCGCGCCGTATGCGTGCGCGGTGTCACGTCGTTTACGCACGGCCTGCTCGAGCTGCTGTCTTCCGCGGCGAACAATGGGGGAGAGGTCGTCGTGCTGCTTGCCCGCGAGCAGGCGGCGATGCGCGAGGAGCTTGCCACGGCATTTGATGCCCGCGGTGTGCTGTTTGAGATCGCGCCACTGGGGGAGGATGCCGTCGCGTCTGATGTCGCTTGCGGGACCGCCGCTCAGCCTGCCTTTATTGAGGTCGCCGGCCCCCATGCCCGTGCTCGTGTCTATGCGGACGCCATCGATAAGTTGGTGAAAGCGCACAAGGAGTCCAAGGCCGATAAAGCTACGGCAACGCCCGCCGACCCCGTGCGCGTGCTCGTTGTTTCTGCCCGGGCATCCCAGCTGTTCGGTGAGCTCGCCTCTCGTCTGGCGGCTCGTCATATCGCTGCCGAGACAGTTGAGTTCACGGCGTTTTCCCAATCCATTGCGGGCAGGCAGTTTGCGGCGCTCGCCGGCCTGATCGAGCGCATGAAGGCCGCCGATGAGGGTGCGGCGTCAAAGACCGAGTGGTGGCCCGCGCCGGAGCTTACCGACTGGATCTACAGTCCGCTTTCGGGCGCTGATGCCGTCAATGCCCGTACCTTCGATAAGAATATGCGTCTCTCGCGCAGCAAGACCACCGCGGGCGTTAAGAGCCTGCTGCAGAGCGTTCAGGGCCAGGTGAGGGGCGCGCGCAAGGCGGCGAGCGACGATAACTGGTTTAAGAACGTACCGTGTGTGGTCTCGGATGTGTTCCAGGCGCTGTGGCGTGACAAGCCCGTGACGGCGCTTAAGGCCATGCTTGCCGTTGCCGAGGCGTTGCCCGATCGCTCGCTGGGCAGCTTGGATGGCCAGGCTCGTCGCCAGGCGGAGGCGGCCCTGCTGCGCCGCGTCATCGACATCCTTATGAATGGCGCCCGCGCGCTCGACGTGTCGCAGGTCGCGACTGTGCCCGTGCTCGATGGCGTTCGCACCAGGGTGGACAAGCGTAGCACCGCCTACGATTACCAGACCCACGAGGTTGACCGTGCGCCACGTGCTCAGGTTCGTTTTGCTTCGCTTGCCGACGCGGCGGCTCTGCGCCCCGGCAGCTACGATGCCGTGCTGTTTGCCGATGTAGATCTGGACAGCTATCCGCTCTCGCACGAGGAGGGACCGCTGGCTACGCTGACGGCGAGCCTTGGTCGCGAGGGCGTGACGCTTGAGCCCGCGGCCCTGCTGCGCGTGCGCTTTGGTCACGCGATGCAAGCATCGCGTGGTCCGGTTACGCTCGCCCGTGTGACCCACGATCGTCAGGCGCGCGAGTGCTATCCGGCGGCCGTGTGGACCGAGTTGCGTGCGCACACCAAGGTCGCTGACGCTGCTAAGGCCGCTGACGACGCTAAGACCACTGGTGACGCTAAGGCCACTGGCAACGCTAAGGTCGCTGGCGCCGACAAGGCGACGTGCGTGGGTGAGGGCGATATCGTAAGGGACTTCGATCCCGCGGCAGGCGAAGGTCTCAAGCGCGAGCGCGTGACCTGTGAAGCCCCTCAGCATCTGAGTGCCGAGGCCGTGCCGTATTTGGTCCTGCGCCGTTGCGATGGCGAGGGCGAGGACGCGCCGCTCGTGCCGCGCCTGACGTCCGCCTCGCAGATCGAGGCCTATTCTACCTGCCCGCTGTGCTGGTTCGTGTCGTATCGCGTCAAGCCCCAGTCCATCGACGCGGGCTTTGGGAACATGGAGAAGGGCAACTTTGTCCACGACGTGCTGGAGCATCTGCATGCCCGTTTGCCCCAAGAGGGCATGGAGCGCGTGACGCCCATGAATCTGCCTCGGGCGCAGGAGCTGCTGAGCAAGGTCTTTGACGAGACCCTGGCCGAGCATGCCGGCAAGCGCGGTACCGAGGGTCCGCTCGTGCCGCTTTCCCCGGTGGAGGAACGTCAGGTGGCCGAGATTCTGCCGCAGCTGGAAGGCGTGCTCGCCTACGAGTCCGAGGCACTTGCCCCCTTTGCGCCACGCTACCTTGAGTTCGCCTTTAATGAGCTTAAGGTCGAGTATGCCGGTTGGCCGCTCGGTGGGCGCATCGACCGCGTGGACGTGGATGCCGAGAACCGTGCCGTGGTGATCGACTACAAACATCGCTCGGGCGTCGAGGAGTATAAGCTTGCCGACCCCACGGTGTTCGACGAGAAGACGGGTACGGTGCCCGCCGACGACCCGCGCTGGCTGCCGCCGCATACCCAGACGCTCATCTACGCCCAGGCCATGCGCCGGGCGCTGGATCTGAATACCCGCGCTGCGCTCTATTTTTCGACCAAGGGCGGCAAGCCCGCGCTGCGCGGCGCCGCGAGCGCCGAGCTGTTGGAACAGGAGCGCGGCGACGGCCGCATTCCGGGCCTTAAGAAGGGCTTCCCGGGCGAGGGCGGCAACATGGACTTCGATGTGCTGCTCGATCGCGTGGAGACCGGCATTGCCGAGCGGCTGCGCGAACTCGAGGCGGGCGTCGTGACGGCGGTCGATCCGACATCGGCGCAAGCCGCGCATGCGCGCTGCTCGTATAACCACGAAGAAACGTTTGTAAGGAGGGACGCGTAGACCATGGATCTTTCGACTTTGATGCCGCAACAGCTGCAAGTCGTCAAAACGCTCGACCGCCCGCTATTTGTCTCGGCGGGTGCCGGCTCGGGCAAGACCTTTACCCTTACGCGCCGCATCGTCTACGCGCTCTCGCCCGAATCCGGTCCGTTTGTCGAGCATCTGGACCAGGTGCTCGCCATTACCTTTACCAAAGACGCCGCGGCCGAGATTCGCGACCGCGTGCGCCGCGCGCTTATCGAAGAGGGGATGGACGAGGAGGCCCTGACCGTCGACGACGCTTGGATCTCGACCATCCACGGCATGTGCTCGCGCATCCTGCGCGCGCACGCGCTGGAGCTGGGCATCGATCCCGAGTTCACGGTGCTCACCGATACCGATGAGCTTATGGATCAGGCTGTCGAGCATGTGCTGGGGCGCGCGACGGCGCCCGATGCCGCTCCCGAGCTCGCGGCTTCGCTCAAAGCACTCTATGCCTGGTATCCCATGGCGGGTGAGGGCGGTCCCTTTGGCAGCGGCACCACCATCAAAGGTCTGGTGCGCAACCTATTGGAGCTATCGAGCCAGCTGCCGGGCGGCATGGACGACGTGTGCGTGGTTCGTGGCTGTGCCGATACCTCGGCCCTGGCAGACGCCTATCGCGCGGCGCTCGGCGCGAGCAAGGCGGCGACCGAAAAGGCGCAGGTGGCGCTCGAGGCCATCGACGCGTTCGAGGCGAGCGGCAAGACCATGGCGGATGTGGCGCGGCTCATGATGTCATGCAGCATGCCTCGGGCGAGCAAGATGTTCCCAAAGGAGAATGTCGAGCTTCTCAAGGCAGAGGCTGCCGATACGTTCGTCAATATTGTGCTGGCTTGCGGTGACTCGGCACTTGATGCGCTGACGGGGCTTGCCCGTGCCGTAGAGACGGAGTACCGTGCGCTCAAGGCTGACCAGTCCGCACTCGACAATAACGATCTGTTGCGCATGGCATACGAGGCGCTGCGCGATTATCCCGCCATCCGAGCCGCCTACGAGGGCCGCTTTAAGATGGTCATGATTGATGAGTTCCAAGATACCGACCAGATGCAGGTCGATCTGATTCGCTATCTGACGGGCGCGGGGGAGCGCGCGCTGTGCACCGTGGGCGATGCGCAGCAGTCGATCTACCGCTTCCGTGGCGCCGAGGTCGAGGTGTTCCGTCGCCAGGAGCGCAAGGTGGGTTCGACGGCGGCGTCCGATGCGGCTGCCGCGACCAATGCCCCCGCCGGCGAGCTCGTCAAACTCGTGCGCAACTTCCGCAGCCACGACGAGGTGCTGCGCTATGTGGCGCGCGTCTTTGACGGCGATACTGGTGGTTTGATGCAGGGGTTCTTGGATCTTGAGCCGAGTGACGATCGCGAGGACAAGCTCAAGGCAAAGGCTTCGCGCCGCCAGGCGGTCTTCGTTGCCGGTGGCAGCACGCAGGAGCGAACGCAGGCGAAAGCTCGTGCGATTGCGGAGCGGTTCCAAGCGCTCGTCAAAGCGGGGCAGCCCCAGGGCAGCATGGTCCTGCTGCTGGGCCGCATGACCAACGCCGATGTCTATGCGCAGGCCTTCCGCGACCAAGGGCTCGACTGCGTGATCGCAGGCGGCTCGGTCTTTGCCCAGGCAGCCGAGGTGCAGACGGTGCGTGCCCTGGTGTGCGCACTTGCCAATCCGGCCGATACAGCGCAGGGTCTTATGCCGCTGTTGGCCTCGCCGATGTTTGCACTCGGCGCCCAGGAGTTCCTGGCGCTGGCGACCAAGCTCGACGAGCAGACGGGTGAGACGTCGCGCCGCAACATCGATGCGGGCATCATGAGCGATTCCGATGTGCCGGGCTTGCAGGGCTTGCCGCTCGTAACGCGCGCCCGCGAGGTGCTGCGCTACGCACTGCGTCGCGTGGGGCGTGATTCGTTCGCTGCCATCGCGCGCGACGTGGTCAATGCTTCCGGCTGGTTCGTGCGTCTGGCGCACCGCGGCCCCGAGGGCAAGGCCATTGCCGCCAACGTGCTCAAGGCGCTCGATGCCGTGGCCGAGGCAGAGGCCGAGCACGGCAATTCTCCGCGCTCCATCGCGCTCGCCTTCGACCGCTTCTTGGCGGGCAAGGAGGCCCCGGGTGCCCTCAACGAGGAGGGTGACGGCGCGGTACGCATCATGACCGTGCATGCGTCCAAGGGCTTGGAATATCCGGTCGTGGCGGTTGCCGAGTGTTTTGGCGTGCGCAAATCGTCCGGTGCGGCGCAGATGGGCCGCGTCGACGGTGGGGCGCAAGTCGTGGCGCTGCCGGCGCGCTTCGATGGCGTTAAGCTTACCGACGGGACCTTCGTGAAGGGCGATGACGTCAAAAAGCAGTTTGAACACGCGTTTAAGGGCAAGGGCACGTCGCTGTGGTTGCCGCCGGAGCTCATGGAAGACGTATGCGCGACGGGCTCTCCCGCCGAGGCATTTGCCCGCCTGCGCAACGACGACCTGCAGCTTTCGCTTGAGGAGCGGGCTCGTCTGCTCTATGTCGCCATGACGCGAGCGCGTGAGCTGGTCATTTTGGCGATGGACGCCGGCGTGAGCCGCGGCAGGGTGACGGCGCCGACCTTCGATGTCGAGACGGATCTAACCTACGACGTGCTGCGCCGCATCCTGCCGACGGACGCTCTGGGTATGCCGCAGCTCGATAGCGACCGCCTGGTGTTCGACAACTCCAGGCCGGGCGACTACGAGCTCATTTCGCTGGCGGACTTTACGTTTGACGAGCAGGCGTTTGAGGCCAACGCTTCGCTGGATGTCGAGGGCAGGCTTGTTCGTGGCGATGCCGATGCCGCCGATAATGCTGCGCACTCAACTGTGCCCGGTCCTGCCGACCCCGATCCCGATTCGTTTGAGCTTGTGTATCCCCAGGCAGTGGGCGTGCGCATGGGCATCTGTCCGTTTCCGGTGCGTGACTCGTATAGCTACTCATCAATCGCCGCGGCACTCCATGCCGAGACGGAAGACCGTGCCGCCGAGGCGCGTGTGCCCATGGACGAGGCTGGCGATGATGCAGAGTCGGATGGTTCCGAGATGACGGATGCAGACGTGGCCGCCGTTGAGCCCGCCGGCAACCCCATGGCGTTGGGCTCGGCCTTCCACGCCGCCTGCCAGTGGCTGATCGAGATGGGTGCCGATGCGCTGCCCGCTGAGCGTGCCGATGCGCTGGCGCGCCTGTGGTGCCTGACGCCGGAGCAGCGCGAACGCTTCGACGTTGCCCTGGACCGCTGGCTCAAGTCGGCTGTTCGTGCCGACCTGCTCGCGTGGCCGTGCGTTCGCGCCGAGGTGCCGTTCTTTTCACTGGGCTGCGAGGACAAGGACATCGCTCGCTACGGTGCTTATGCCGAGGGCGCCATCGATGCCTTGGCAACCGACCCGGCGGATCCGTCGCGCGCACTGGTCATCGACTATAAGACGGGCGGCGCGCCGGACGAGACGCCAGAGCAGCTGCTCGAGAAACACGCCTTGCAGGCACGTGTCTATTCGGATGTTCTGCACAAGGCGGGCTTTGAGGCTGTGACCGTCAAGTTCGTTCGCGTGGAGCAGGCGAATCCAACCATCTTCGTCGAACCCGCCGAACCTCAAGTGGTCACCTACAACCTCTAACCCTCAATAACTTGCGGTGGAATACGGACTGTTTTGGCCAAAAAAGCCGCCAAACAGTCCGCATTTCACCGCAACTCAAGAGGAGCCGTGTGGGTTTGGCTAGGTTCGGGTGCTGTCCGTGCCGTGGGGTAAAATCGTTCAGTCAGAACACGAACCCGCATCGGAGCTCATCACATGGCATTTGTCCATCTGCACAACCACACCGTCTTCTCCATGCTCGACGGCGCAACCCGTATCCAGGATATGGTCAATCGCGCCGTAGAGCTGGGCATGCCCGCCGTGGCCATTACCGACCACGGCTACATGTATGGCGTGCCCGACCTGGCGCTGGCCTGCGACGCCGTCAACCACAACACGCCCGAGTACAAGACGTGGAGCCACGACAAGGCCTTCTTGGAAAAGGACCGCCGCGACGAGCTGGTGGAGCCCGATCCCGAGGAAAACCCACGCGAGCATGCCCAGTATGTGAAGGACATGGCCATGTGGGACGAGAAGGGCAACATCGACGAGCTCAAGCCGCCCCTGGTCATCAAACCCATCTTTGGCTGCGAGGTCTACTTTACGCCGGACGAGACCCTTGCTCGCGACCACAAGCCCGAGCTCTACCACATGATCCTTCTGGCCAAGGACCAGGAGGGCTACGTCAACCTGATGCAGACGGTTTCCGAGGCCGCCGTGCAGGGCTTTTACTACAAGCCGCGCGTGACGCTCGACAACCTGCGCCGCCACGCCAAGGGCATGATCTGCACGAGCGCCTGCATCGCGGGCATCATCCCCAAATACATCGACCGCGGCGACATGGAAGGCGCCATCAAGTGGGCCGAGACCTTCCGTGACACCTTCGAGCCCGGCGACTTCTACATCGAGATCCAGGAACACGGCATCACCACCGACAACGGCCTGACCGACGAGCAGATGGACCGCACGCTCATCGATATCGCCAAGCAGGTGGGTGTCAAGGTCATCGCCACCAACGACTTCCACTACCTGCGCCGCGAGGACGCGCCGGTGCAGGACGTCATCATGTGCATCGGTATGAACGCCAAGGTCGACGACCCCAACCGCATGCGCATGACCGGCTCGGAGTTTTATATGAAGACCGAGGAGGAGATGCGGGCGATGTTCCCGTATTGCCCCGAGGCCTGCGACAACACACTCGAGATCGCCGACAAGTGCTACGTGGAGCTGGACTGGGATTCCATCATCCTGCCGCGCTTCCCGCTGCTCGACCCCGGCGAGACGCACGAGAGCCAGTTCCGCCGCGAGTGTGAGAAGGGCCTGCGCCAGCACTACGGCGACGACTGGGCCACGCGCGAGATCGGTGGCGTCAACATCAAAGAGCGCTTTGAGTACGAATACAAGGTCATCTGCGACAAGGGCTTTGCCGCTTACTTTCTGATCGTTGCCGAGTATGTGCAATGGGCCAAGGACAATGGCATCGGCGTCGGCCCCGGCCGTGGCTCGGCCGCCGGCGCTATCGTCGCCTACGCCATGAACATCACCGCGTTCGACCCGCTCGAGAACGGCCTGATGTTCGAGAGGTTCCTGTCCCCGCAGCGTACCGAGATGCCCGATATCGATATGGACTTCGACGATGAGCGACGCCTCGAGGTCGTGGAGCACGTTCGCCAGCTCTATGGCCCCGAGAAGGTCACCCACGTCATCACCTACTCGACCATTAAGGCCAAGCAGGCCATCAACGACGCCGCGCGCGTGCTGGATTACCCGGTCTACATGGGCCAGCGCCTGTCCAAGATGGTCTCGAGCGACCCCAAGGTCAAGCTCAAACAGGTGCTCGAAAAGCAACCCGGCAAAGAGGATCTGTTTAACCCCGACTTTGCCGAGGCCTATAAAAAGGATGACGACGCCCGCCGCATCATCGACACGGCGCTCTCGATCGAGGGCCTCACCCGTGGCGAGGGCGTGCACGCGTGCGCCGTTCTGATCTGCCGCGATCCCGTCAACGAGCACGTACCCACCAAGCTCGATACCAAGGGCGGCGTCGAGATTACCCAGTACGAGGGTCATACCGTTGCCGACATGGGCCTGCTCAAGATGGACTTCCTGGGCCTGCGCACGCTGACGGTTATCTCTAAGGCCAAGGCCAACATCAAAAAGAACTTCGGCATCGACATCAAAGAGGAAGAGATTCCCTTTGACGATCCCGAGATCTTTAAGCTCATGGGCTCCGGCCACACCGCCGGCGTCTTCCAGGTCGAGTCCGCCGGCATGACGGCCACGATCAAGAACATGAAGCCCACCGAGTACAAGCACGTCGTGGCATTGATCGCCCTGTACCGCCCGGGCCCGCTGGGCGCCGGCATGGTTTCGTCCTACATCAACCGTATGAATGGCAAGGAGCCGGCCGTCTCCTATGACGACCGTCTGGACGACATCCTGGGCGAAACCTACGGCACCATGGTCTACCAGGAGCAGGTTATGCTCATCTCCGTCGAGATGTGCGGCTTCTCCAAGGGCGAATCGGACTCGCGTATCCGTAAGCCCGTGGCTAAGAAAAAGATCAAGCTGCTCACGTCGACGGTGCTCCACTGGGAGGATGGCTCGGACGAGACCACCTACGACCACTGGATGAACGGCGCTATCAAGAACAACTACACGCGCGAGGTCGCCCAGAAGATTTGGGACGATGTTCTCGAGTTCGCATCTTACGCCTTTAACAAGTCGCACTCCGCCGGCTACGCCATCCTGGTTATGCAGACGGCGTGGCTCAAGGCGCACTATCCGCACGAGTACATGGCGGCCGTTCTGACGTCCTACACGGGCAAGACCGACAAGATCGTTCACTACGTCTCGGCATGCCGTCACGACGGCATCCCCGTGCTGTCGCCAGATGTCAACGAGTCCGGTACCGAGTTCACGGCCACCAAGGAGGGCGTGCGCTTTGGTTTGGCCGGCATCCGCGGCGTGGGCACCGGCGTGGCGCAGGCGATTATCGCCGAGCGCGAGGCGGGCGGCCCGTTTAAGACGCTGCACGACTTTGTCGAGCGCGTGGACTCGAGCCAGGCAAACCGCCGCGTGATCGAATCGCTGATTAAGGCAGGCGCCTTCGACTCCACGGGGTATCCGCGTCGCCAGATGATGCACTTTGTGGACAAGAACAACCCCGAGAACATCATCGATGCCGCAGTAAAGCGCCAGAAGGATCGTGCGAGCGGCCAGACGTCGTTCTTCGATATGTTTGGTGACGTTGAGGGCTCGGGCTTTGAGGTGAGCGTGCCCGATCCGGATGGCCAGGAATGGGACCGCCACCTTAAGTTGAGCCAGGAGAAGGAGGTTCTGGGCATCTATGTCTCGGACCACCCGCTGCGCCCGTTTGAGTATGCGCTAGCCAAGGCGCGCGACTTCTCGTTCTCGCAGATCGACACCGGCTACGAAGTGCAGAACCCCACGGGCGGCACCATCAACCAGGAGATTCCCGAGGGCAAAGCGCTGTGGTGGGCCGGCATGGTCTCGAGCGTGTCCAAGCGCGTGACCAAAAACGGCGACCCCATGGGCATCGTGCAGCTTGAGGACATGGAAGGCGAGGCCACCGTCGTGGTGTTCCCCAAGACCTACAAGGAGGCCGAGGGGTATCTGTACGGCGAGGTCGATCCCGAGACCGGCGTGCAGCTGTCCGACGCGTTTGTGCGCATTAAGGGCAAACTCGAGCGCTCGGACCGCGGCGACCAGATCATCGCGCAGGAGATCGTACCGCTCGAGCTCAACGAGGAGAACAACAAGCCCAAGGTGTTTGAGGTCATGGTGCCCAACAGCCGCTTTAGCCAGGGCAACATGGCGCGCCTTGCCACGGTGCTCACCACCAACCCGGGCGGCGACCGTGTGGAGATCTTTATCGAGCAGGTGGACGGGCGCGTGCTGCGTGCCGAGGTACCTGCTAAGGTCAACGCGCGCTCGATTCCGCTGCTGGCCGAGGCCAAGGCCATCGTGGGTAACCAGGGCCGCGTGACGGTGATCTAAGGGCGACCTTGCTGGTCCGCGCGAGATTGGAGGAAGTGATGGCGCAGGGGACGTTTGCGCAGGCGCTTCGTAAGGAGGCGGCGCTCAGCAGTACCTTTATGAAGGGGCGCTCGCTCATGCTCAACGGCGCCGTGCTGTCGTTTGAGGACTCCGGCTCGCGCTTCTCCAAAAACGTGAACATCGAGGGTTCGGTGCGCGGCTCGCGCGGCGACCTGTACAAGACGCATGTGGCGCTCGATATGGACGAGCGCGAGGTTATCGACTACGACTGCGATTGCCCTGCCGCCTTCCGCTATTCCGGCATGTGCAAGCACGCCATCGCCACGGCGCTGGCGTATCTGGATGCCAGTGGCGCCGAGCCTGTCGAGGGCCTGCGCACGCCGGTCCGCACGTTTACGGCGGCGCCCAAGCAAGCCGTGCGTCCCGCGCCCACCGCATCTGCGGTCAACCCCAACTTTCCCTTCCCGGCGCCCGTCCCCACGAGCCCGAGCCTTGTGGCGGCGCTTTCCGATCTTTCGGACGCGCGCATGGACGAGCTCGTGGCCATGCGTCGCAAGCTCGCCGGCACCATTGACCCCGATGCGCCCAAAGCGGTGCTGGAGCCCTCGCTGGTGCCGTACTACAATCCGCTGTTTGCCGATCGCTTTAACTGGGCGCTCGGGTTTCGCATTCGCTGCGGTTCGGTGTCCTACGTGGTTAAGGATATCGACGGCATGGCCGATGCCTATGTGCGCGGCGGTACGTTCTCCTATGGCAAGAAGCTTACGTTTGCCCATGTGCCCGAGGCTTTCGATGACGTGTCGACAAAGCTGCTCGACTTTGTCGCAATGACGGTCGCCTACCTGAGCGACATCACGAGTTCGCGCTCGGCATCGTACGACTTTGCCCGCAGCGGCTTTGTCGCCGAGCGTCAGTTGCCGGTATCCGAGTATTCCATCGTGTCCGTGCTGGACCTGCTGCGCGGCAGGACCATGTCCTTTGAGCCCGCTTGGTCGCGGGGGACGACGACACATCGCGCCTACGAGGTGACAGTCGAGCCGTCGCCGCAGGGGGAGGACGAAGTCCCGGCTAAGCGCCCGCCGCTCCTTGCCGCCAAGATTGCACCGGCGGCGGGAGGCAGCTACGACTTGCGCCTGCCGGCCGATACGTACTGCTTTGTCGCAGGCGACGCAGCTTATCTGGTCGATACGCGCCGCGCGCGCCGTTCCGACACGGCGTTTGCCCAGCATGCGGCGCCGTTCCTGTCGCACTTGTTGCCCTGCCGCACGCCGGTCCATATCGCCGCCGACCAGGTGGGCGAGTTCTGCCGCATGGCACTGCCCATCCTGCGCAACTACACCGACCTGACCGCTCCCGCCGTACTTGACGCCGTGGCGCCCGAGCCGAGCTTTGCCATGGCGATTGGCGTCGACGATGGCCTTGTGACCTGCAAGATTACGGTGGCCTACGGCGACTGGTCGACAGATCTCTTTAGCCTGGGCGCTCCGGGCAGTCCTTTCGAAGAGCGACGCCCCGGCGTTCCGCCCCGCGACGAGGTGGCAGAGTTTCGCGTTATGGACACGGCGGCCCTCTATTTCGATTTCTACGAGGGCGGCCTAGCGTTTGAGGAACGCGATGACGAGAGCCTGTTTCACTTGCTGACCGAGGGCCTGTCTGCCCTGTCTGAGCTGGGCGAGGTCATGCTCAGCGACCGCCTGCGCCAGATCTCGGTCCGTCCTGCGCCCAAGCTTTCGGTGCGTGCGACCGTCAAGAGTAACCTGCTCGACGTCGAGCTGGGTGCGAGCGGGCTTTCGGCGGCCGACCTTGCCATCTACCTCGACTCCTATAAGCGTCACCAGACGTTTGCGCGTCTCACGTCGGGCGACATCGTTCGCCTGGACGAGGGCGCTCGTGCCGCGTTTGGTCTTGCCGAGGACCTGGGCGTCGATGCCGTCGACCTGCTCAACGGCGTGTCGCTTCCCGCGTCGAGCACCCTGTTCGTCAACAGCATGCTCGCGCGCACGCCGGCGCTCGAGGCCGATCGCGACGCCGCGTTCCGCCGTACCGTTGAGCGCCTGGACACGCTCGGCAAGATGGACTTTACGGTACCCGCCTCGCTCAAGGCCACGCTGCGTGGCTACCAGGTCGACGGCTATCAGTGGCTCGGCTCGCTTGAGCACCTGGGCCTTGGCGGCATCTTGGCCGACGATATGGGCTTGGGCAAAACGCTGCAGATGATCGCGCACATTCTGGCGCGCGTGGAGGCGGGGGATACCAAACCAACGCTCGTGGTGTGCCCTGCGTCGCTCGTGTACAACTGGGCTGCCGAGCTGGAGCGTTTTGCCCCCTCGCTTGATGTGTGCGCCATTGTGGGTGCCAAGGCTCAACGCCGCGTGCAGATCGCCGGCGTGGTCGAGCATAACGTGGTCGTGACGTCGTATGACCTTATGCGCCGCGACATCGACGAATACATCGAGCAGGACTTTGCCCGCGTGGTGCTCGATGAGGCCCAGTACATTAAAAACCCGCTCACGCAGGTGGCGCGCGCCGCCAAGCGCCTGCCTGCCGGCGTGCGCTTTGCCTTGACGGGCACGCCCATCGAAAACCGATTGTCCGAGCTCTGGAGCATCTTCGACTTTTTGATGCCGGGCCTGCTTGGCACGCGTGACTCATTTGCCAAGCGCTTCGAAAGCCCGGTCGAGTACGCCGAGGGTGACAGCGCCGCTCGTCTGCAGGCGCTCGTGTCGCCGTTTGTGCTGCGTCGCGTTAAGGAAGATGTGGTGGCCGACCTGCCCGAGAAGATCGAGGATACGGTGATGGCGCAGCTTGCCGGAGAGCAGCGCAAGCTTTACCTGGCCAACCAGGACCGCATTGCCCAGCAAGTGCAGCACCGCGAGGCATCCGAGTTTAAGAAAAACAAGCTCAAGGTGCTCGCCGAGCTCACCAAGTTGCGCCAGATCTGCTGCGACCCGCGTCTACACTACGAGGATTACAAGGCGGGAAGCGCCAAGCTCGATACGTGCATGGAGCTCGTCCACGGAGCACTCGACGGCGGTCATCGTATCTTGCTGTTCAGCCAGTTTACGGGCATGCTCGATATCATCGGCAAGCGCCTGGCCAAGGAGGACATCGCCTTCCTTAAGCTCACGGGCGCATCGTCCAAGGAGGGCCGTGCCAAGATGGTTGCGCAGTTCCAAGCGGGCGAGGTACCGGTGTTCTTGATTTCGCTCAAGGCGGGCGGCGTGGGCCTTAATTTGACGGCTGCCGACGTGGTCATCCACTACGACCCGTGGTGGAACGTGGCGGCGCAGGACCAGGCGACCGACCGCGCCCACCGCATTGGCCAACAGCACACCGTGACCGTGTACAAGCTCATTGCCAAGGACACGATCGAGGAACGCATTATGCAGATGCAGGAGTCCAAGCGCGATCTGGTCAACAGTGTGCTCGGCGGCGACGGCATCTCGTCGGCGCTGTTTACGCGCGAGGATGTTCTGGCGCTGCTTGGTGGTGACGGTCGCTAGCTGCGCGCGGGATGGGGCTGCCGGGGCGGGCCGGGTTGCCGGTTCGTCCTGGCCCGACCGCTTGTCCCGCCCGTTATGTGTTCATTTGCCATGCCATGGATGGTTCGGCGCTCTTTGGGCATAAGAAGCGTCAAGTACATTGGCACATCAGCAAAGGAGAACATCATGGCGAAATTCTTTAAGGACTCCGACGGCAAGCTCGTTGCCGCCCTTGGCGACGGCGTTACGACCCCTGCCGGCTGTACGGAGCTGACGGCGAACACCGAGGACGCGGCGCACGAGAAGCATGTGCCTGTTGTCGAGATCGAGCGCGACGGCCACGTCATTCGCGCACGTGTGGGCTCGACGGAGCACCCCATGCTGCCCGAGCACTACATCGAGTGGATCGCGCTTGAGGCCGAGGGCCGCCTGGAGGTCCATTACCTTGAGCCCGGCATGAAGCCCACGACGTTTTTCGCTGGCGGCTCCAAGACCGGTACCGTCTATGCCTACTGCAACCTGCATGGGCTGTGGTCCGCGACGTTCTAGGAGCGCGCCCCCGCTCGGGGTATCATAGCTAGCATATGCACATGCGAGCGCCGGCTGCATTATGCGGCCGGCGCTTTTACTACGACAACGACGATTTACGACGGAAAGGGCTGGGCCATGAAGCTCGCACTTGCACAGATCGATATGCGCCTGGGTGACATCGAAGGCATTTGCGGCCGCATCGAGGACCAGGCTCGCCTGGCTCATGAGCGCGGCGCGCGCGTGCTGTGCGTTCCGGCCCCGCTCTTTATGGGCGCCATGCCGGGCAGCCTGGTGGGCGCTGCCGATTTTGAGCACGATATGCTGACGGGTCTGGCGGGTGTTGCCGAGCGCATCCAAGAGCTCGATATGATCTGCATCGTGCCCTCTGCGGTTTCGTTTGAGGGCCAGCCCCTGCTTGACTACATGATGCTCAAAGACGGTCGCGTGGTGCCCGCGCGCGCAAGTATTGCCCTGCAGCGTGGCGAGAACAACGACGCGCGTTGGGCGCCTCCGGTGTTTGACGTGGACGGCGTGCGCATCGCTGTGGTGTTTGACCTGGATCGCGAGCTCGAGATGCTGCCGACCGGCGTCGACCTCATTGCCTATTTCCAATTCAACGCGTTTGACATGACCGACCGCGAGACGGCTGCCGTCGCCGCCGTGCGCAGCGGTGCTTACCGCAAGATCGCCTCCAAGCGCAGCGTATGGTTTGCCTGCATGGCTCCGGTCGGCGCCTATGACGAGTCGGTGTATACCGGCGGGTCGTTTGTGCTCGACGATTGCGGTCGCGTGGTGGCCCAGGCGCCGTGCTTTGAGGAGAGCCTGCTGGTTCAGGAGATTCAGCGCGGCGTGATGCTCGATGCCCTGGAGGACCACGAGCTGCCCCAGTTTCGCTCCGAGGAATGGCTGTGGCAGGCGCTGGTGCTTGCCGTGCGCGACAATGCCCGCGCTCGCGGTGCGTCGCGTGCCGTGGTGGCGCTCGAGGGCGATCTGCCGTCGTCCCTGTTGGCGGTACTTGCCGTCGATGCCTTGGGTCCGCGTAATGTGATTGGCCTGGTGCTGGGGCGCAATCGCATCTTTACACCGGCGCAGGAGGAGGCCGAGGCCGCCCGTTGTTCCGCTGTTCGCTCAATCGCCGAGCGCTTGCACATTCGCACTGTCGAGCGCGATGCGCCGGATGCGGCGCGCGTGCTCGATCGCGACGTGTCGGCGGGCGATGCCGAACGCCTGCGTTCGCGTGCGCTGGGCCTGATGCTCGAGGATACGGCGCTCGAGCTGGGCGCTATGGCGCTGAGCCCGCTTTCGAAGACCGAGTACGCGCTGGCGGCGCCCGCGCTTTGCGGTGGCTACCAGGGCGATTATGCGCCCTTTGGCGATGTGTATCTGTCGACGCTCGAGTTTGTGGCACGCGTGCGCAACCGCGCCTCGGCCGTGGTGCCCCAAGAGCTCGTGACGCTCAACGCGGTAGAGGATTGCATGGATCGCGTGCTGGCGCAGGCGCTCTCGACGCTCGCCGGTCCGGTTGACATGCTCGATCGTGCGGCACAGCTGCTTGGCGGGCTTGAGCCGGGCGAGGTCGATGGTGCGCTCGAGTCGCACGTAGACCGCAATCGACCTTTCGACGACATCCCGATGGCCGCCGCCAAGCCCGAGGTCTGCTCGCTGCTGCTGATGCTCGTGCGCCAGGGCGAGGCCGCCCGCCGCATGCTACCGACGTCGCCGATCGTCTCGGCCCGTTCATTTGTCGAGCGCTCCTGGCCGTACATGCTCGCGTGGTCCGATCTGGGGCTCAACGGTAAGGAGCGCATGACGGTTGATTCGCTGGCACGCGCCGAGGTGCGCCGCTTTGCCGACGACGACACGAGTGACCGTATGCGCGGCGAGATGATGGGCATACTGGGCGAGCTGTTGGGTATTTCGCCCGAGCAGATGGAGGAGCTGCGCTCCGAGGACGGTCAGCGTCGTTTGCACGAGGGAATGAAAAAGTTCGAGGGCGAGGTCCAGGACGCCATCGATAAAATGATGGGCGGCCAGGGCGGACCGCAGGGTGGACCTCAGGGTGGTCCGATGCCGCATCCGCCGGTGGACCCCCGACAGTTCCCATTTTTCTCGCAGAATTAAGCTGGGGACGGGATTTGCTCCCAACGCCGACACTTCAACTAAGTATCTTGGCCCCGTTGTGTTATTCTAGAACAGACGTTCGTGAATGATGCGCGGGGCCTTGTCTCGCATCGTGCTTGTGACGAGGGGAGGTCGGCTTGGTTATCTTGGGTATCGACCCCGGTTTGGCCCATACGGGCTGGGGGATTATCGAGGAACGACGTGGCGAGGTTCGCTGCCGTGCCTACGGTTGTATCGAGACCAGCGCGGGCAGCCCGCTCGCGGTACGCCTGTCGCATATCGCCCGCGACCTCAAGGGCGTCGTCGAACGCTACCGTCCCGATACCGCGGCTATCGAGAGCATTTACTTTGGCGCCAACGTCCGCTCGGCCATCCCCACGGCGCATGCCCGCGGTGCCGCGCTCGTGGCGCTTTCGGAGTGCGCGCTCGAGATTGGCGAATACACGCCCATGCAGATCAAGCAAGCCGTGGTGGGCACGGGCGCTGCGGATAAACGGCAGGTTGCCTACATGGTGCGCACCCTCACGCAGCTCGATCACGATCCTCACCCAGACCATGCCGCCGATGCGCTGGCCTGCGCCATCTGCCACGTTAACCTAAGCCGCACCCGGGCACTTACCGGCGGCGAGTTCTATCAACAGAGAGGAACCGGATACTGATGATCTCCCAGCTCCATGGAACGCTTGTCGAGGCCACGATGAGCTCGGCCGTCGTCGATGTATCGGGCGTGGGCTTTGAGCTCGGCATCTCGGGCAGCACTGCCGCCACGCTGCCTACACCCGGCGGCGAGGTTCGCCTCTATACCCGTATGCAGGTGCGCGAGGACGCCATGACGCTCTTTGGCTTTGCCTCCAAGGACGAGCGCACGATGTTCGATCGGCTCGTGTCCGTGTCGGGTGTTGGCCCGCGCCTGGCGCTTGCCGTGCTTTCCACCTATACCGTGGGACAGCTGTATTCCCTGGTGATGGCCGAGGACGACAAAGGCATGGCCAAGGTGCCCGGTGTGGGCAAAAAGACCGCCCAACGCCTTATCTTGGAGCTCAAGAGTACCTTTGCCAAGGACAAGGGCTTTGTTCCGGTCGACGTAATCCCCGGTCAGGTTGCGATGCCGGTTCCCGCCGCCGCTCCCTCGGCGATCGATGACGCCCGCGCGGCGCTCCTTTCCATGGGCTTTAGCCCGCAGGAGACCGAGGTTGCCTTGAGCGGGTATGATGGGCAGGATATGCGTGTCGAGGATTTGCTCGGCGCGGCGCTTAAGCGACTCGGAATGGATGCGTGATGTGGGAAGCCGATGACTCTCAGGACCTGTGGGCGACGCCCGGCAACTCGCCGGCGGCATCCATGGCGCACGGTGAGCGCATGGTGGGCTCGGAGCTGACGCCCGAAGACCTCGATGTCGACCGTACCCTGCGTCCCCAGCGCCTGGACGACTACTGCGGTCAGGAGCATATCAAGCAGAGCCTTCGCGTGCTGATCGAGGCGGCGCAGAGCCGTGGCGAGACGCTCGACCACGTGATTTTCTCGGGCCCTCCGGGTCTGGGCAAGACCACGCTGGCCACCGTTATCGCCAACGAGCTGGGCGCTCAGATCAAGACGACGAGCGGCCCCGCTATTGCGCGTACCGGTGACCTGGCAGCCATCCTGACTAACTTGCAGCCAGGTGACGTTTTGTTTATTGACGAGATCCACCGCCTTAACCGGTCGGTCGAGGAAGTCCTGTATCCCGCTATGGAGGACTTTGCGCTCGATATCGTGATCGGTAAAGGTCCGGCCGCTCGCTCGATTCGCCTGGATATCCCCAAGTTTACGCTGGTGGCGGCAACGACCCGTTCGGGTATGCTGACCGGTCCGCTGCGCGACCGCTTTGGCATTTCGTATCGCCTGGACTACTACACGGTCGAGGAGCTCGCCCAGATCGTGACGCGCTCGGCGACCATCCTAGGCGTGACGATAGACCATCCGAGCGCGCTCGAGATCGGCTCGCGCTCGCGTGGTACGCCGCGCTTGGCCAACCGTCTGCTCAAGCGCGTGCGCGACTATGCGCAGGTGCGCGGCGACGGCCCCATCGAGCTTGATATCTGCCGTCAGGCGCTCGAGTTCTTCGAGATCGACGAGCTTGGTCTGGACTGGATGGATATTCGCATCTTGGAGACGCTTGCCAAGACGTTCTCCGGCCGTGCCGTGGGCCTGACGACCCTTGCCAGCGCGGTTGGCGAGGACCCTGGTACGCTCGAGGATGTCTACGAACCCTACCTGCTGCAGTGCGGCTTGATGATTCGCACACCCCAGGGCCGTCAGGCAACCTTGCGCACCTTTGAACACTTGGGCATCGAGCCAGCCGTTTAGAGGCGGGTTTGTTTTGGCTGGTCTGTAGGCTATCGCTGAGCATTGGATAAACATATCGCCATTCATCGGTTACGGGTGTTTTACTATTGCGCGCCCGTGCTATGCTGAATTGGTCTTTTTCTCATCCGGTAACGAAAGGACCGCCCATGCCTACTGACATCGAAATCGCACGTTCCGTCACGCCGCTGCCCATTACCGAGGTGGCTAAGAACGCCGGCGTCGACGTAAAGCACCTGATTCCGTACGGCTTCGACAAGGCTAAGGTCGACTATTCGCTGCTCAACGAGCCGACCGATCACCAGGCCAAGCTCGTTCTCGTGACCGCCATCAACCCCACGCCCGCCGGCGAGGGCAAGACCACCACGACCATCGGCCTGGCCGACGGCCTGCGCCGTCGAGGCGTCAAGAGCGCCGTGGCCCTGCGCGAGCCTTCGCTCGGTCCCGTCTTTGGCGTCAAGGGCGGTGCCGCCGGCGGCGGTTGGGCCCAGGTCATCCCCATGGAGGATATCAACCTGCACTTTACCGGCGACTTCCACGCTATCGGCGCCGCTAATAACCTGCTGGCTGCCATGCTCGACAACCATATTCAGCAGGGCAACCAGCTCGGTATCGACGTTAAGCGCATCACCTGGAAGCGCGTTGTCGACATGAACGACCGCCAGCTGCGCCACGTTATCGACGGCATTGGCGGCAAGGCTCAGGGCGTGCCGCGCGAGGACGGCTTCGACATTACCGTTGCCTCCGAGGTCATGGCAATCCTGTGCCTGTCCACGAGCATCAACGACCTCAAGGAGCGCCTGGGTGAGATCGTCGTCGGCTACAGCTTTGCCGGCGAGCCCGTCCGCGCCCGCGACCTCAAGGCTCAGGGCGCCATGGCTGCGCTGCTTAAGGATGCGCTCAAGCCCAACCTGGTGCAGACGCTCGAGGGCACGCCCGCGTTTGTCCACGGCGGTCCCTTCGCCAACATCGCCCACGGCTGCAACTCCATCATGGCTACGCGCATGGCTATGCGCTTTGGCGATGTTGCCATTACCGAGGCAGGCTTTGGCGCCGATCTGGGTGCCGAGAAGTTCCTCGACATCAAGTGTCGCATGACGGGCGTTCGCCCCAGCGCCGTCGTGATTGTCGCCACTGCCCGTGCGCTTAAGTACAACGGCGGCGTTGCCAAGGCCGACCTTAACGACGAGAACCTCGATGCCCTCAAGGCCGGCATGCCCAACCTGCTGCGCCACGTTGACAATATCCAGAGCGTCTATGGTCTTCCCTGTGTGGTCGCCATCAACCGCTTCCCGACGGACACTGAGGCAGAGCTTGCGCTCATCGAGTCCGAGTGCCAGAAGCTCGGCGTCAACGTTAATCTTTCCGAGGTCTGGGCCAAGGGCGGCGAGGGCGCGCTCGAGCTGGCCGATGAGGTCATGCGCCTGATTGAGCAGCCGAGCGAGCTCAAGTTTGCCTACGAGGACGGTGCCGATGTGGCCGACGCCCTCGAGGCCGTCGCCACCAAGGTTTACCGCGCCGACGGTGTCGACTTTACGCCGGCTGCCAAGCGCCAGCTCGCCGAGCTGCGCGAGAACGGCTTTGGCAACCTGCCGGTGTGCGTCGCCAAGACCCAGTACAGCTTTAGCGACAACGCCAAGGCCCTGGGTGCTCCCGAGAACTTCCGCATCACCGTGCGCGAGCTCAAGGTTTCCGCCGGTGCCCACTTTGTGGTCGCGCTGACTGGCAGCGTCCTGACTATGCCGGGCCTGCCCAAGGTTCCCGCGGCCGAGAACATCGACGTCGACAACGACGGCAACATCACCGGCCTGTTCTAAGCCTGCTGCTCATCGCCGCTTGCCCGCCCCGCCGCGCCCACCAAGGCCCGGCGGGGCTTTTTGATCCTTAGGCACGCGCATGTCTTGTAGATACCGACGGCCTTTGCCCATCATAGGCTTTTGCGCGGGTAGAATGCATGGATAACTTGATGCTTACAGGCGACGGAAAGGAAACGTTGCATGGACCAGGACAAGACGACCGTGATGGGCGGATATGGTTCCGCACAGGCTGACGGCAGCGCCGATGCGACCCGTATAGTGCCGAATCTCGGGAATGCTGCTCCCGATGCGACGCAGGCGTCTGCCGAACCCACACGGGTTATGGGCTATGGCGATGCACCACGGGATCCGTTTGATTATGCACCGCAGGACCCGTATGGCAATGCGGCGCCGGACCCGTATGGCAATGCGGCGACAGATGCTTATAACAACCTGCCGCAAAATCCTATTCCGCAGCCTCAGCAGACGACGTATATGCCGCGCACGGCACAGGCCCAGCCTCGATATGAGTCGCGCGATCCGTATGCGCGCCAGCCCTATCGCGAGTACCCCAAGTCGATTCCGCAATATGGTGAGGACGAGGAAGAGACGCCGTCGCGTTCGTCGAGTGTGATCAAGAAGATCCTCATTGTGCTGGCGATCTTCTTTGCCCTCTCGATTGTGTTTGCCATCGTGTCAGGCATGCTCAACAGGCGGGGGAGCTCAACGACTGATACCACGGCCGAGCAAACCGAGTCCGCCTCGTCTAGCACCGTCGATCTGAGCGATATCCCGGGGCAGTACTGGTCCAACGCCAAAAAGCTTCTCAAGTCGCGCGGAGCCGACCTTTCGAACGCCGTGATCCTGACCGACGATGGCTCAACGCCCGTCATCGATTCCAACTGGGTTGTTACGAATGCCTACTATAACGACAACGGCAACCTGGAGATTCAGCTCACGCACAAGAACAGCTATGGCAACTCGTCCGGCGGCCAAAGCGGTACCGACAGCTCGAGCTCCAACACGCTGGAGGACCTGAGCAACAAGGCGCAGGAATTGGGAGACAAGGCGCAAGAGCTGGGCGATACGGCACAAAACCTGGGTGATACCGCGCAGAACTTGGGAGACATGGCGACGGATGCCTGGAAGGCCCTACAAAACGGCATTTCGGGCGCACAGGGTAACTAGCTGTTAAGCGGGCTACAGCTGCTCTGCCGGACGGTCGGGCGAGCTAAAGCCCGAGTCAAACGTAACGACGCATGATGCATCGGGCCGGCGCTCGTGCACGATGCGCGTGACGAGTTCCAGCAGCTCCTCGTCGGATATGTCAAAGCCGTCGGGACGCACCAGGTCAAACGAAACAAAGTCGTCGTGCTCATGCAAGTCGTGGATGGAGAGCGCAGGGTCGATCTGCGCTACGCCGCGCTTGACCCAGCCGCGCAGGTCGTCACCGGTTGTTGCGATGGGGTCGCAGTGCAGCGTGATGTCGATGCCCATCTGATTCTTGATGTCGTGCTCGATGGTGTCCAGAATCTCGTGGTGCTCAAAGGCATCGCCTTCGCCGGGCATTTCCACGTGTGCGCTGGCAAACTGACGGCCGGGGCCGTAGTCGTGCACCATGAGGTCGTGCGTGCCCAGAACCTGGGGGTACGACATGATCCTGTCGCGGATTTCCTGGACGAGCTTGGGGTCGGGCGCTTGCCCCAACAGCGGGCTGATGGCGTCGCGCACCAGGCCCATGCCGCTGATGCAGATGAAGATGCCCACGCCCAGGCCTGCCCAGCCGTCGAGATCAAAGCCGGTCGCTTGCGAAATAAGCGCCGCCGCCAAGACCGAGCCCGAGGTGATGACGTCATTCTTGGAGTCTTGTGCCGTGGCGATGAGCGTCTCCGAGTCGATGCGATCACCCAACGTGCGGTTGAACGCGGCCATCCAGAGCTTAACGAGCATGGATGTAGCCAGGGCCGCAAGGGAAACGAGCGTGTAAGCGGTGGGGGAGGGCTTGATGATCTTGGTAACGGACTCGAGCACCAGGTTGATGCCGACGGCGCAAACGAGAACGGCGACAACCAGACCGGCGAGGTATTCGTAGCGGCCGTGGCCATAGGGGTGGCCTTCGTCGGCCGGGCGGCTGGCAAGTCGGAATCCGAGCAGGCTCACGATGTTGCTCGAGGCGTCGGAGAGGTTGTTGAAGGCGTCGGCGATGAGCGAGACAGAGCCGGCGAGCAGGCCCGCGATGCCCTTGGCTAGGCACAGGGTAATGTTGAGACCAATGCAGATGAGGCTTGCGGCAAAGCCCGCGTTGGTGCGGCAAGTCGTATCGACCGGCTCGTCCACACTGCCGGGAACAAGCGTATGTACCAGCCGATTTACAAATAGCATGGCGTATCTCCTCGCATCCTTGTTTAAGGGGATAGTGTAGCTCGCATGGGCGCGCCGTGCGCCGATGTTCAGAAAATGCAGTAATGGTCTGCTGGAGCTAACGAGCGGCCCTTCTTGTCCGACCGGGTGCTCCATTTTGGGCCACATGGGTATGGGCATGTGCCTGCCTGCCCGACATACTTAATGTCGACAGCCCCTGCGCAAAGGAGGACGTATCCATGGACGAGATGTTTGCCATTAAATGCCAAAACTGCGGCGGCCCTATGTACTCACACCAGGCTAAACGCAGCTTTGAGTGCGCCTATTGCGGCACGGTCATCCCGTGGCAGGCCGATGCGGGGGAGCCCAAGAGCGCCCTGGGCATTCGCCATACGCCGCTGACGGTTGTCGATGGGCTGCTTAAACTCACCCACGTGTCGCAGCTCGAGCGTCCGGTGGATCCCGACTGGTATTTCTTTAATGCGTACTGGCGCAACCAGTCGGTTCTGGAGCATCTGTTGTGGGAGGACCGCGGCACGGCTCGGGAGTTCCAGGAGGCAGCGCACGTGAGCATTCCCTGCCCCTTCTGCGGCGCGTCCTTTGAGGGCGAATCGACCCAACGCGTGTTTGAGTGTCCGTCCTGCGGCAATAAGATCGGCGTTGCCGACCTGCTCAAGCCCGGCACGTTTAGTAAGCGCCTGACCATGGGCGTGGGTGCTGAGTATGTGCCTGAGCAGGGTATTCCCTGCGAAATCTCGCCGCAGCAGGCGCGTGTCAACGCGCTGCAGCTGGTGCGCCAGTACCCCGACGCCTTTGCCGGGCACGACGTGGAAGACGCGATTCAAAATGACATGATGCTCTTCTACTTCCCCATGGCGCTCGCGGACCTGCGCATGATGGCGTCCTTCCCGGGCAAGGGGCTGAGCAAGGAGACCCTGGTGTACTACGAGGTGCTCGACTGGGCGTATCCGCGGGCAAACTACCTGGACGTTCGCCTTATGGGCATTTTGGAGCCGTGGGACTTTGCCAAGGTTGGGCCGTTTGACCCGGCCATGCAGGAAGGCGACTTCCGCGTTGTCTCCGTCGATGCGTCTACCAAGGACCAGGTGGTCATTGATAAGCTGGCGCTCGACATTGCCGGCAACGATGCCGAGGCGGTGCTGGGGCTCAATAAAAAGAGCATCCGCACCTGGGCGCGCAAGGCTCGCAAGCATAAGGACGGCCTGGTGATGGTACCGGTCTACTTTGTCGATCGCCCAGCGACGGACAGCCGCGATGGCGAGCAGGTGCGCATTGCCGTAAACGGCCAGACGGGCCGCGCGGCCGCGGTGGTGTTTAGCGACAAGCGTGAGACGCATGTGGTGGCGCCGCTCAACCCGAGTCTGCATCTGTCCGGAGAAAGCACCGTGCACGCCACGCCCATCGAGGTCAAATACGTCAAGTCGCCGTTCCTGTACCAGATTGTGCGTCGTGGAGGTGGCGAGCAACCGCGTCAGGTGGCAGCGGTGGCCGAGGGTTCCTACCGAGAAGAAAAGCCCAAACGCCGCGGTCTGCTGGGTGCGCTATTTGGGAAGTAGGGGAGCGGTGCCGGTTGGCGCTGCGATGCGATAGCTAGAGGAACGGGGCAGCTCGCAGGAGTGCGGACTGTCGTCTGATTGTTTGAGGGTGCCAGATGTAAATAATCGGTGGAACAGCTGTAAAAGAGCCTTTCCACTGGGTAGAATCAGGTTGTGCCGCGGAACCCGCTCCTCAGCGCTTAAACTTCGGAGACGCGGGCAACGCAGGTATTATCGTCTAGGGCCGGCTGCAACCGGTCCTTTTCTATGACTCCCTTCGCTATCCGTTACTGCTTATATTCCCGCCAGATCGCGTAGAGGTTCCGGGCAATGCCGGTCACGTACATCGAGAGGCGCAGGATTTCAAGAAACAAGTCCATAGGCTTCACCCCAATCGGAGATCGGAGCGCTGCCCGCAGGCGGATTCCGCGGCAGGCAAGATTTTACCTCACAGGCCGCGGTGGGAGGCATCCTACCCATCCCATGGTCCGGAACAGTGTCGATCTAACGGGCAATCAAGCCTCTAGCTCTCTTTGAATTGAGCAAGCATCTGCCCGAAGAAGCTTAGTTCGGATGGCTCATAAATGAGCGAACCGCCGTCCGCGGTCCTGTAGACCCCGCAGGGGAGGTAACGCCCGTCGGGGAGGACGTAAAGGTTTTCTTCCTCCCTCAGTCTTGTTGGGGGTATCGGGGTTTCGTTTTCGTCCATTTGGAACTCATCGAAATTTGCGATCTTCCTCTCTATGATGCCCCCTACCTTATTTCTTGAATGGCGTCCTAAAACAGGCAGCTCTCAATCAATTCTTTACCGCGCAGGGTGTCTATCCACTCCCGTGGAATGGCGTCGATACCGTAGGCCGTGCCGGCAAGGGCGCCTGCGACAGCCGTCGTGGTATCGGTGAACGCCAGGGGAGCGATGCGCATGAGTGAGCCGTTGCCGTTGTCGCGCTCGCCGGAGCCTCATTGCTACCCTTGCGCTTCGCCATTAGTCGCTTCGTTGATGGCGCGGTACTCGGCACTCAGCTCGCGCGCCAGCTCTTCCTTACTTGGAAGATACGGCAGGTATTTGGCGGCAAATACTTGGTCGTTGTCTTCGGGCAGCGTGTACTCGACAATCGAATCGCTTTTGTCCGCGCAGAGCACGATGCCTATGGGCGGATTGTCGCCTTCGTTCATGAGCTCGCGCGTGTAGTAGTTCACATACATTTGCATCTGGCCCAGGTCCTGATGCGTAAGGTCATCGGTCTTAAGGTCGATGAGCACGAAGCAGTGCATCAGATAGTTGTAAAACACAAGGTCAATATAGAAGTGGCGCCCATCGAACGTAATACGCTTTTGGCGTGCCTCAAAAGCGAAGCCGCGGCCAAGCTCCAGCAGAAACTTCTGGAGATGCGTGATGAGTGCCTGCTCTAAATCGCTCTCGCGAAACGCGGTATCGTCCGAGAAGCCTAAAAACTCCAGCACATATGGGTCGCGGATGATGTCCTCGGGGCGACGAGCCGGGGCGCTCTTTTGGATTTCCTGGGTGACGGCCTCCTTGTCCTTGCTGGCAAGCAGGCACTCGCGGAACATGGTGTTGATCTGGCGCTCGAGCTGACGCGTGCTCCAACGAGAATCGGCGCATTCGTTCATGTACCAGGTGCGAGCTTCGGGGTCAGGAATGCGTATTAACCTGCGATAATGTGTCCAACTCAATTCGGGACGCAGTGAGTCCCGAATTGGAAATGCAAGATAGAACTGACGCATTTTACGCAGCTCTCTTGCTTCAAAACCTTTACCAAAATCCTTGGTAAGTCTGATTGCGAGGGCCTTGAGCAGCGCCTCTCCATACTTGGCGCGCTCCTCTCCGCCCTGTTCATCAACAATGCTCTTGCCGATCTCCCAATACGCCTCAACCATCGCAAAGTTAACGGCGGTATAGGCCTTGTCGCGAGCGGCGTTGAGAATCGAGGAAACCTGCTTGTAAAAAACTTCTGGCACGATTGCCGATTCTCCACGGTTTACCAGTTCGCCCATCACTGTCGCCCCACTTTCCTCTTGTGGAATGCATCTTTATTGCATTTAGTTTAAAGCCTCGCGCGGACTCGAATTGCTGTGCTGTCTGGCACCTTCGCATGGGAGCCTTGCGGTGACTAAAATGTGGCCATAGAGGCAGTTTTAGCGAACCCCGCGGGAGTGACACGCATGGATAACAACACTTTGCTGTTCCAGGACAAAGGTTCGGGCAGGTTTAAAGACGTCAAGATCTACCCTAACCGCATCGAGGTGCTCAAGAAGGGTACTTTCGGCGGCAAGCATATCGAGATTGTCTACCTTAAGGACATCACGGGCGTTAACAGGATCAAGGGTCGCGACGTTTTCCTGCGCAATCGACTGTTAACCGCTTGCGTCTTTAGTCTGAGCAGTCGTGCGAAGGCCCAGGAGTTTGTTAACGCGCTGAACATGGTGATGTAGCCCATGGCGGCGTTCGGGCCAAGGTGAAAATCGGGGGCACAGAACGGTGTTCTGCGCCCCCGATTGAGTCGATGTGTCTAAAAGGCGGGCTTGCCTATTCGCTGTCGTCCCCAGCGTTTTCGCGGTCACTGGCAAGCATTGCCGCGCCGGCGACCGTTGTCGCCACGGCGGCAGCGGCGAGCCCGGCGGCGATACCAGAGCCGTCGCCCGTGTCGGCGAGTTTTCCGGTCGAGCCCTTGCTCTTGTTGCCGCCGCCGTTCTTGTCCGCGCCGTCTGCGTTGGCGCCGGTACCGGTGCCGGCGCCGGTGCCGCCCGCGTTGCCCGAAGCCGTCACAGTAAAGCTTGCGGCTCCGTCGGTGGCAAGTGTGTAGTTTTGCGCCGCGTCGCCCAAGAGACCGTTCACGCGCACCCAGTACGTCCCTGCGGCAAATGTTTCGCCCTCGGCCATTGCCGTACCCGGAGCGCCGTTTGCATCGTGCATAAACTCGAGTTGGGCTGTGCAGGCATCGGTTTCGAGCTTGCCCTCGAGTGATGCCGCAATCTTGGCGCGCACGTCCTCGCCGGCCTTAAGGCCTTCGAGTCCCTCAAAATGGGGCGTCAGCGCGCGTGGGTCGATATCGATGGGCACAGAACCCTGCAGCCCCGTAACAGTCTCGTTGCCCAGGACATCGACATCCACATATTCGATGGCAAACGCATGGCCCGAAGCCGCCACGTTGAGCACGTTGCTGCTGTCGGCAAGGCGGAAATGGCCCTCGCCAACGGTCTTGCCATCTTGGAGCGAGGCATCGCTCAGCGAGTCGCCGTATGTCATATGCATGCGGGTCGGGAGGTAGTACGAAGCTGTCTGCTTGTGCTGCGCATCGTAATTACGCTGGTAGATGCTTCGGGCCAGTGCCGCATCAACAAAGTCGGACGCAATGATGCCAATGTTCTTACGGCAGTTCTCTTTTGTGCCCTCAACTCCGGTATTGTTTATATACGAGCTCTTGTACAGGTGCTCGTCGACCACTCGCGCTGCGGTAAAAGGATTGCTTCCTTGCTTGTGGTTCGTGCAGCTGGTGTAGTTGATGCACCAGCTGTGCTCCAAGACCTTTACCTTGGCCCCGGCATCGTCCTCGACGTCCACCATGATGCGGGCGAGCTTGGTTGTCTCCTGCAGCGCCATATCGACCCAGCTGATTTTGTCGGTTCCTGTGCATTCGTAATGGTCCTGGGCATATACCTTGGTGCAATAGGGCTTTTCGTCACCCGTTTTCCCCACGGCTTCAAAGCCCCGCTCGTCTCGAACGAGACACATGGAGGCGCTGTCGGTGTGCGCTGCGATTTTGTCGTCCCATTCGGTGAGGTCGAGGCCCCACGTGTGGCCGCTTACGCTGCTGCCGACGAGCCTAAATCGACGCAGCAAGACGATTTTTCCGCGCACCTCGCCCAGCGTGGGGATGCGGCTCGATGTGTAGAACAGATTGGGGTTCTTGTCCATAACATTGGCAAAAGCCGTCGTGAGGCTTTCGTCGGTAGCCTCGTCGTTGCCCCGCGACACGAGCATGATGAGCGCTTCTTTCGGGTTTTCGCTCAAAAACGTATTGAAGTACCCGATGACATCGGAAAGATGCATAAAGTTCCCGTCTTTTTTGAGCAGGTAGCAATCTCCGTGGTCGATGCCGGGGTTCTCACCCTTTCCGAGTCGAATATCAAAGTAGCGAATGCCTTCGAGCAACTGCGTGGGGATGTAATCCTGCTGGCACTTTGCAAGCGAGGTTTGGGGCTCGGTGTCGTTGTCGACGCTGCAGCTGCCCGAATCATGCGTGCCTGGGATGCTCAGTTCGTCGAGGTACTTGTCGTCGTCGACGTGGCTCATCCAACATGGTCCATCGACGTAGCTGCTATACGTGATCCAGTCGATACTTCTAACCGTGGTATTGATCTCGCCCTTGTCGTAACCGACAAGTTCGAGCTCCCACGGAATGCTCTTCCTCTTGTGGCAGATCTTGTTCTTGTCTTGGTCTTTGCCGTCCTTTTCTATGGCCAGGTAATTAATGTCTTTTTTCTCGTTTGTGCGGTCTCGGATGATGTAGGTTCCGTTTGACTGGCGGTCGAACGCAAAAGAGCGGCTGGGCTTGTCGTCGTGCTCGCCACTCCATACGTGGATGACCTTTCCATCTTTGTCCGAGTCGCCATCGACCGACCAAATGCTGTAGCCCGTCTTCTTGTGCTCTTCGAAATTGAGCAGGGTGCGGATGGCATACCAATTTGTATTTTCTGTATCGGTCTCTACGTGCTCGAGGATGAGCTTGCTGGACGTGCCGTCATTAAACAGGTGGCAGACGTTGCCGATGACGTTGCCGTCTTCGTTGACGCTCGCGGTGCGAAAATAGCCCGCGGGGCGAAGGCGAATGACGAACTTGTCGAGGGTGGCCGCCGGTGTGGGCGTGTCTTCTGCAAATGCCGCGCGCAGGGGAATATCCAGCGTCGCGGCTTCGGGCAGGCTTGCAAGCGGCGACAACGCCGCAAGTCCTAGGCCCAGCGTAAATGCTCGACGACTGATGGCGTGGTGTTCGGTCATAACTCCTCCATTCGCAGGGTGCGGTAATGCGCTCATTTTGGTCACTATACTGCCCGGATGTTTAAAGGTGTCGGCTTAAATTGTGTGCGCGGCGCTATAAATCGGCGGGCGGACGTGTTTGGGTGCTTGCCGTTTTCGTACCGTTGCCACACTTGAGGTGGTTCCGGCGTCCGGCATCCTCGCGTTCGTCGGCTACCGGCATAAGAGAGGGAGGGTCGGTTTACCGGCCCTCCCTGGATACGAAGCGCTGGGGCACCGCCGCTTGTTGGCGCTGCGCTCGTGTTTTTCGTTGCGCTCGCGAGTCGCTTAGCGCTTAATCTCGATATCGTCGAGCTTAACATCCATGGCCTCGGTCTTTGCCTCGGCGATGTCGTCGGCAAATTCCAGGGACTTCATCATGGTTTCGACGGCATCCTTGTGCTCCTCGACGTTGTCGATGCGCACGTAGACGCTGCCGCCGCCTGCTTCGGTGAAGTACTCAGTCGTCACGCCGCCCGAGTGTGTATAGGAAGCGTTGCGCCAAGTCTTGCCGTTGTACTTGACGGGGTCATTCTCGGTCCACTCAAAGCTGGCATTCCACTTGGCTCTGTTAGACCAGAATTGACATATAGGTGATGCCACCGTGGTATAATGAA
>CALJPV010000071.1:0-1731 GCA_937980385.1 uncultured Collinsella sp.
TCTCCACCCGAGCATTGAATGAGGCTCCAACGCAAGTTGGGGCCTTTTTTCATATAGGAACACAAGGTCAAAGGCGGCACCATGATCCTCCTGGTCGACAAGATCGAAAAAAGCTTCGGCGCGCGCGTCCTCTTTAGCGGCGCGTCTTTCCAGATCAACCCCGGCGAGCGCTTTGCGCTCGTGGGACCCAACGGCGCCGGCAAAACCACCATGCTCAAGATCATCATGGGCATCGACAGCCCCGACGCCGGCCAGGTCCAGTACGCAAAGGACTGCCAGGTGGGCTACCTAGAGCAGGAAACCAACCTGGAGCACAAGGACACCACCATCCTCGCCGAGGTCATGGCGGCCGCCAAGGAAGTCCGCCGCATGGGCGAGCGCGCCAACGAGCTGCAGGCCCAGATCACCGAACTCTCCGAGCAGGGCAAGGACGTCGACGCACTCCTTAACGAATATGGCCAGGTCCAGGACCGCTTTGAGCACCTGGGCGGCTACGAGCTCGAGAGCAACGCCCGCAAGATCCTGTCCGGCCTGGGCTTCAAGGTCACCGACTTTGAGCGCCCGTGCTCCGAGTTCTCGGGCGGCTGGCAGATGCGCATTGCGCTGGCCAAGCTCTTCCTGCGCCACCCCGACCTACTGCTACTTGACGAGCCCACCAACCACCTGGACCTCGAAAGCGTCCAGTGGCTGCGCGGCTTTATCGCCAACTACGACGGCGCCGTGCTCATCGTCAGCCACGACCGCGCCTTCATGGACGCCTGCGTCGACCACGTCGCCGCGCTCGAGAACCGCCGCGTGACCACCTACACCGGCAACTACAGCAGCTACCTCAAGCAGCGCGAGGACAACCTGGAGCAGATGCGTGCCAAGCGCGCCGCCCAGGAGCGCGACATCGCCCACATGCAGGTCTTTGTCGACAAGTTCCGCTACAAGCCCACCAAGGCCGCCCAGGCGCAGGAGCGCATCCGCAAGATCGAGCAGATCAAAAAGGAGCTCGTCATCCTGCCCGAGGGCCACAAGCACATCGACTTTAAGTTCCCCGATCCGCCACGCTCCGGCGATATGGTCGTGGGTCTGGAGGGCGTCTCCAAGTCCTACGGCGATAAGCACATCTACAGCGACATCGACCTCAAGCTCTACCGCGGTGAGCACGTGGCGCTCGTCGGCCCCAACGGTGCCGGCAAGTCCACCCTCATGAAGATCCTCGCCGGCCTGGAGCCGCCCACTACCGGCACGCGCGACCTGGGCACCAACGTGGGCGTGGCCTATTACGCCCAGCACGCGCTCGAGGGCATGACCGAGTCCAACACCGTCCTGCAAGAGATCGACACCGTTACGCCCAAGTGGACCGTGCCGCAGCAGCGCAGCCTGTTGGGCGCCTTCCTGTTTAGCGACAACGATTCCATCGAAAAGCAGGTACGCGTCCTCTCCGGCGGCGAAAAGGCGCGTTTGGCCCTGGCCAAGATGCTCGTGGCCCCCGAGGCGCTCCTGTGCCTGGACGAGCCCACCAACCACCTGGATATCGACTCGGTGGACATGCTCGAAAACGCCCTGCAAAACTTCCCCGGCACCATCGTGCTGATCAGCCACGACGAGCACCTGGTGCGCGCCGTGGCGAACCGCGTGATCGACATCCGTGACGGCAAGGTCACGGTCTACGACGGCGACTACGACTACTACCTCTACAAGCGCGAGGACCTCGCTGCCCGCGCCGCCGCCGAGGCGGCAGGG
>CALJPV010000072.1:0-7551 GCA_937980385.1 uncultured Collinsella sp.
ACCTACTCCGTCTCGCCCGGTCGAGCGCCGCGGGCCAGGGCGTCCTGGTACTCCTTGACGGCCTTGAGCCTCTGCACGGGCTTCAGTCGCTCGAACATGGTGTTGCCGTGCAGATGATCGATCTCATGCTGCAGGCACACGCAGAACAGATCGCCCGAGGCCTCATAGCGGATCAGGTTGGCATCCAAGTCATACGCCTCAACGACAACATGATCGGGACGCTCGATCTCGCAGCTAATGCCGGGGATAGACAGGCAGCCCTCGCTAAACGGCACCAGATGGTCGCTCTGCTCAACAATGACAGGGTTGATGAGCACGTACGGGTCATAGTCGTTCTTGTCGCTGTAATCGCAATCGATGGTGACGAGTTGGATGAGCTCACCGATCTGCGGGGCAGCCAAGCCGCAGCCGCCGTTCTCGAACATCATCTTCTTCATCTTCTCGGCAAGCGCCTCAATCGCAGGCGTAATCTCCTCGATGACGGCGCACTCCTGACGCAGACGAGGGTCGGGCGAAAGTACGATTCCGTTGGCTTCCATGGCCATCCTTTCGGGTTGCTACATCAAATCATAGGCGTCGACGTCAACGCTCACGCTCACGCCGCGCACGGAGCCCACCTCTTTGAGGCAGGCGTCGATATCATCAGAGACATGGTACCCCACAGGCGACTTCACAAGCAGGTGGAAGCGATAACGGTCCTTGGCTCTCTCGATTACACACGAAGCCGGGCCCAGCACCTGCGGCACCGCGCTGCCCGCCCGCAAAAAGTCGGGCGCGGCGGCATGCCAGCGACGCTTGAGGAGCTTTGCAATGCGACCGATATAATCCTGTGCATCATCCGCGTTCGTCGACCACACCAAAATGTTGACCAGACGCACGAAGGGCGGATACAGCGCGTCACGACGCTGGTCCAGGTCGTGGTCGGTAAAGATCGAACGGTCGTGCTCGGCAACGGCGCGAATGACCGGATCCTCGGGCAGATAGGTCTGGATGATGACCTCGCCAGGGCGGTCACCGCGACCGGCACGACCGGCGACCTGCTCTAACAAATCGTAGGCGCGCTCCCCCGCTCTAAAATCGGGCAGCTTTAATGCAAAGTCTGCATTGACCACACCCACAAGCGTGACCTCGGGAAAGTCGAGGCCCTTAGCGATCATCTGGGTGCCCAGCAGCACCGCGCAATCGGCGGCATCGAACTGCTCGAGCAGTTTTTTATGCGCGTCCTTGCCACGCGTGGAATCGGCGTCCATGCGAATGATGGCGACATCCTCTGGCAGCATCTGGTGCAGCGCGTCCTCGATCTGCTGTGTGCCCAGACCCATTTTTGCCAGGTAGCGACTGCCGCATTTAGGGCAACGGCTCGTGGGCGCCGGATAGGGCTGCACGCGCCAGGACGATCCGCAGGTGTGGCACTGCAGCGTGTGCGTGCGCTCGTGGTACGTAAGCGCCGTGGAGCAGTGGTTGCAGGTGGGAACGCAGCCACACTCGCGGCACATCAAAAACGGCGCAAAACCGCGGCGGTTGTGCAGCAGCACGGCCTTCTCGCGGCGTTCGACCACGCGTTCCAAGCCTTCCATCAGCGGTTTTGAGAACATGGAACGGCTGCCATGCGAAAACTCGCGGCGCAGGTCGGCAATGCGGACCGTGGGCAACACGGCGTGTCCCGGGCGCTCGGGCATCTCGACACGCGTCCAGGCGGCACCGTTGTACGTGCCGATGCGACAACGGTCGAGGGCCTCGGCAGAAGGCGTAGCCGAGCCCAGCACGAGTGGGCAGCGATAGCGGCGCGCCATCTCGGCCGCCACCTCGCGCGCATGGTAGCGCGGACTGGAACCCTGCTTATAGCTGGTCTCGTGCTCCTCGTCGATAATGATAAGGCCCAGGTCGCTGAACGGGCAAAAGAGCGCCGAACGCGCGCCGACGACAACACGGGCGGCACCGCTGGCAACCATGTCCCACTGGTCTAGGCGCTCACCGGCCGAAAGACGCGAATGGAAGACCGCGACCGTCTCGCCAAAGCGCGAACGGAAGCGGCCGACGGTTTGAGCCGTCAGCGAGATCTCGGGCACGAGCACGCACGCTGAGCGGCCGGCCGCGAGCACGCGCTCGATGGCGGAGAGGTAGACCTCGGTTTTACCGGATCCGGTGACGCCATCGACAAGGACCACGTCGCCGTGGGCGTCAAGGCGGGCGCGTTCAATCTGCGCGAGCGCCTGCTGCTGGCCGTCCGTGAGCGCGACCGGCGCCTTGCCGCTTGCCGAGGACAGCGTGGTCTGCTCGCTGCAGCCACGCCAGGCGCGGCGCTCCTCCACCACCACGACGCCGCGTTTTTCGAGCGCCTTGATGGTCGCCGACATACTGTTGTAGAGCAGGTTAAGGTCACGCGTCGTGACCGGACCGCACTGGAGCGCCTCGATGAGCTGACGCTGGCGAACAGCGGTCTTGGGCGGCGTATAGTCGAAGCCCTCAGGTGTGAGCATCACCCAGCGGTTTTGGATAGGCTTGACGGCAGGACGCTCGACCGTCCACGCCCCGTCATCGCCCTTGACCACGCGCGGACTACCACCCGGAGGCAAGAACAGGCGCAGGCACTCGGAAAGCGTCGCGACATATTCGCGGCTCATCCAACGAGAAATGCGGGCGGCCTCGGCACCAAAGAGCGGTTTGCTGAGGATGGCCTCAATGGGCTTGATGCGCGCGGGGTCGAGGGCGTTATTACCTTGCAGGTCGCCCAGCTCAGACGCAATATCGACGATATAACCCGCAGCGGCACGGTTGCCAAAGTGAACCAGAACCGTAGACCCGATCTGAGCCTCATTGGCAAGGGACTGCGGAATACCGTAGGCAAACGGCTCAGACAGCGCACGAGTGGGAATGTCGAGGACCACGCTCGCATAGGCGGCAACGGGCTCGGGCGCAGGTGCGGGCTTGGTTTGCTCGGCCGGGCGGACAGCCCTTACGGGAGCCTGCTTAGGCTCGGGCGAACCAAACAGTGACAGTTGCTCGGCCATGGTCTCTGTGCCTCCCATCCCATACGTCTTTAGAAACAAGAGCCCCACTCGTGGTGAGCGGGGCTCGGATACATGCGTTTACGCGACTGTTACAGCGCCATCGTGCGGGCGCGGTCGATACGCGCCAGGCAGTCGTCGCGGCCGACGAGCGCCATGGTCTCGCCCAGCGGGGGGCTCACCATGTTGCCGCAGACGGCGACGCGCACGGCCTGGAATACCACGCGCTTCTTGAGGTCCATCTGCTCGGGCAGCGGCTCAAGCGCAGCGTCGATGGCCTCGGCGGTCCACTCGGTAACACCCTCGAGCGCGGCCTTGGCGGCGTCCAGAATGGCACCCATGCCCTCCTTGGCCAGGCCCTTGTTGACGGACTTCTCGTCATACTCGAGCGTCTCGGCCGTGGCAAAGATGGGGGCGGCGACGGTCACGGCGTCGGCCGGCATCTTGGTGCGCGGCTTGACGATGGCGGCAAGCGCGTCGATCCAGTCCTCGCCGTACTCGACGTTACCCTCGATGAGGCCTGCCTCGTGCAGCTCGGGGACCATGATCTCGTCGGCAAACTGAGCGTCAGACATGCCGTTGATGTACTCGGCATTGACCCAATCGAGCTTTTTGGGATCGAAGGTCGCCGGGTTCTTGGAAATGCGGTCGAGCGAGAACTTGCTGGCCAGAACATCGCGCGGGATGATCGTGGTCTCGCCGTCGAGCGACCAGCCGAGCAGCGCCAGGTAGTTGACGAACGCGTCAGGCAGGTAGCCGGCATCGCGGTACTCCTCCACCGAGGTGGCGCCGTGGCGCTTGGAGAGCTTCTTGCCGTCGGCGCCCAGGATCATGGAGATATGGGCGAATGTGGGCACGGGCGCACCGAGGGCCTCGTAGACCATGACCTGGCGCGGGGTGTTGGAAAGGTGGTCGTCGCCGCGGATGACGTGGGTGATCTTCATCATGGCGTCATCGACGACGGTCGCAAAGTTGTACGTGGGCGTGCCGTCAGAGCGGAAGATGACAAAGTCGTCGAGCTCCTTGGCATCGAAGGTCACCTCGCCATGGACGGCGTCGTGGATGACGACGTCGCCGCGGTCCTCGGGCACCTTGATGCGCAGGACGTAGGGCTCGCCGGCCTCAATGCGGTGACGGGCCTCCTCGGGATCCAAATCGCGGCAACGGCGCTGATAGCCCTGGAAGGGGTCCTTGCGCTCCTGCGCGGCCTTGCGATCGGCCTCGAGCTGCTCCTTGGTGCAGAAGCAGGGATAGGCCTTGCCCTCATCCCAAAGCTGCTGGGCGGCCTGTTTGTACAGGTCCAGGCGCTCGGTCTGTGCATAGGGGCCAAAGTCGCCGCCCACCTCGGGACCCTCGTCCCAGTCCAGGCCCAGCCAACGCATGGCGCGCAGGATAATCTGCGTGTTCTCGTCGGTGGAACGGGTGGGGTCGGTGTCGTCGATGCGCAGGATGAACGTGCCGCCGTTTGCGCGGGCAAAAGCCCAGTTATAGATAGCGGTGCGGGCGCCGCCGATGTGCAGCTTGCCCGTCGGTGAGGGTGCAAAGCGGACGCGAACGTCTGATGCCATGGAAATCTCCTCGATTGCAGGATGGATGTCTAACCGCACCAGTATAAAGCAACAATGCCCACCTCCGCACAAAGGGCATCGACCTACTCATTGGGGACAGACTTAAATGACTACCCAATGAGCACCCGACTGGTCATTTAAGCCTGTCCCCAATGAGTGGGTGCGGAAAGGGTGTGAATGTTGGATTTACGCGCTATGATGAGCCCTTGCATACAGAGCCCGGCGGAATGGTAACGGTCGCCGGGACGCGTTTTTGAAAGGACAATCATGTCAGAAGAACTTCGTTCCATCCCACCCCAACACGGGTCCTTTGTGTTTACGTCGGAATCGGTGACCGAAGGCCATCCCGATAAGATCGCCGACCAGATCAGCGATGCCGTCCTCGACGCAATCCTCGCCAAAGAAATAGAGCTGCAGGAGCAGGGCTATATTGCGCCCAATGGCGTGCCCGCCAACGTGGAAAACGTCCGCTGCGCCTGCGAGACCCTCGTGACCACCGGCACCGTCATCGTCGCCGGCGAGATCCGCACCCAGGCATACGTTGACGTGCAGGAAATTGCCCGAGGCGTCATCCGCCGCATTGGCTACAACCGTGCAAAGTTCGGGTTTGACTGCGATACCTGCGGCGTCATGAGCCTCATCCACGAGCAGTCCCCCGATATCGCCCAGGGCGTCGACGAGTCGTTTGAGACCCAGACCGGCGCTACCACCGACCCGATCGATCTTATCGGTGCCGGCGACCAGGGCATGATGTTCGGCTACGCCTCCAACGAGACCAAGACCCTCATGCCCATGCCGCACTACCTGGCAAGCCGCCTGGCTGAGCGCCTGTCCGCCGTACGCCACGACGGCACCCTGGCGTATCTGCGCCCCGACGGCAAGACCCAGGTCACCGTGCGCTACGAGGACGGCAAGCCCGTCGAGGTCACGACCATCGTCATCTCCACGCAGCACGCCGCCGAGATCGAGGACATGGGCAAGATCAAGGACGACCTCATCGAGCATGTCGTCGCGCCTGTCATGGCTGCCGAGAACATGCCGTGGGATGGTGCCGACATCTACGTGAACCCCACCGGCCGCTTTGTCGTGGGCGGCCCCATGGGTGACACGGGCCTGACCGGCCGCAAGATCATCGTCGACACCTATGGCGGCTACGGCCGTCACGGCGGCGGTGCCTTTAGCGGCAAGGACTGCACCAAGGTCGACCGCTCCGCCGCGTACGCCGCTCGCTGGGTCGCCAAGAACGTGGTCGCCGCCGGCCTGGCCGACCGCTGCGAGGTGGAGTTGGCCTACGCCATCGGCGTGTCCAAGCCGCTGTCGATCATGGTCGACACCTTTGGCACCGCACATGTTGCCGAGGAGAAGATCGTCGAGGCCGTGGAGAAGACCTTCGACCTGCGCCCGGGCGCCATCATCCGCGACCTGGATTTGCGTCGCCCCATCTACGAGAAGACGGCAGCCTACGGTCACTTTGGCCGCGAAGACCCCGACTTCACCTGGGAGAAGACCGACCGAGTCGAAGAACTCAAAGCAGCCTGCGGCCTCTAATTGAGATCCGCTAAGGTCAGAACAACATACGTGCTTTCAAAAGAAGTACCGCCCCCAAGCGGTACTTCTTTTTTTACCCGGTGGTGAAGATATTTCGATATGAACCTTCGCTGCGTACCCAGCCGATGAATTTTGCAGCACAAGCGCCTCTACCATGTATCCTTAGTCCCGAGGGGCGGGGCATAAGGTCGATCGCGAGTTCCGCACGAGCCGGAGAGCACTTAATGTGCTCTCCGTGCGAGCAGGACTGTTTGAGCAGGCGACCTTATGCCCCGCCCCTCGGGACGACGGGATAGAACAGGAGCGCATATGGCAGGCAAGCCGCAAACACTAGCAACGACCTCGGCATTCGAGATCTTGGGCCCCGTCATGGTCGGTCCCAGCTCGTCACACACCGCCGGCGCCCTGCGCTGCGCCCAGGTTGCCGCCAGCCTGCTGGAAGGTCGCATCACCAAGGTCACCTTTGGCCTCTGGAACTCCTTTGCCCATACCTACCGCGGCCACGGCACCGACCGCGCGCTCGTCGCGGGTATCTTGGGCCTTGATACCGACGACGAGAACATCAAGCAGGCCTTTGACCTCGCACGCGAGCAGGGTCTCGACTATCACTTTGACATCAAGGGCGACGACGCCTCCATCCACCCCAACACCGTCGACATCGACATGGTCGACGACACGGGCGCCACGGCACAGGTCCGCGGCGAGAGCCTTGGTGGCGGCAAGATGCGCATCAGCCGCATCAACGGCGTCGGCGTCGACATCTCGGGCATGTATTCCACGCTCTTCGTGGCGCATCAGGACGTACCCGGCGTGCTCGCAGCGCTCACGAACCTGCTCGCCTACGCACACGTCAACATCGCCTTCTGCCGCACCTACCGCACCGAGGTGGGCGGCCAGGCCTACTCCGTCTTTGAGACCGACGGCACACCCGACGACACTGTCATCCCCATGCTGCGCAAACTCGACAACGTCGGCTACGCCACCTTTATTGAGCTCCCCGGCTCGGCATCATCGCTCTCCCCCGGCGTCTCGGCCAAGGAGGTCTTCGACGACGGCGAGCAGCTGCTCGACGCATGCGAAGAGCTGGGGCTCAGCATCGGCGCCGTCATGGCCGTGCGCGAGGCGCGTCTGACCGGCGAGGCCCACGCCGTCGCCGCCATGCGCCGCGTGCTCGACGTCATGCGCGAGGAGACCACGGCCCCCATCGCCAATCCGCAGCGCTCGCTCGGCGGGCTTATCGGCGGCGAGGCTAAGCTCGTCGATGCCACCGGCCGCAACGACCTTAGCTCCAGTTTAATGGGCGCCGTACAGACCGAAGCCGTGGCACGTGCCATGGCCGTACTTGAGCGCTCCGCCACTATGGGCGTGATCGTCGCGGCCCCCACGGCAGGCTCCGCGGGCGTCGTGCCCGGCTGCGTGCTGGCGCT
>CALJPV010000073.1:0-3124 GCA_937980385.1 uncultured Collinsella sp.
TGCGAACCTCCAGTCCGGACCGCTTCACGGTCCAACTTTCTGTCCGCACCCCCTTATGGGCCAGTTTAGTCCGTATTTCACCGCAAGTTATAAGGGACTGGTTAGGCGCGCTCGAGGAAAGCCTTGTAGCCGCGGTAGGCCTCGTAGATGTCGGCCTTGTTGGCGACCTCCCACAGGGCGTGCATGGACAGGACGGCAACGCCAGAGTCGATGACGTTCATGCCGTACTTGGCCATGATGTAGGCGATGGTGCCGCCGCCGCCCGCGTTGACGCGGCCGAGCTCGCAGGTCTGGAAGTCCACGCCGGCCTCGTCCATGATGTCGCGGACGCGGGCCACGTACTCGGCGTCGGCGTCGTTGGAGCCGCCCTTGCCGCGGCTGCCCGTGTACTTGTTAAAGCACAGGCCACGACCCATAAAGGCTGCGTTCTTGGTCTCGAACTTGCCGGCGTAGCCCGGGTCGAAGCCGGCGGACACGTCAGAGGAGAGCATGCGGCTGTGGGCGAGTGCACGGCGCAGGGCCAGCGGGCTATCCTCGCCGGCGAGCGTCATGATCTCGGCGACGGTGTTCTCGAAGAAGCGGCTCGTCATGCCGGTGGCACCCACGGAACCGATCTCCTCCTTATCGACGATGAGCGTGATGCTCGTGCGCTCGACATTGGCCACATTGATCTGGGCGAGCATGGAGGGGTAGGCGCAGACGCGGTCGTCGTGGCCATAGCCCAAAATCATGGAGCGGTCGAGGCCCATGTCGCGGGCGGGGCCGGCGGGCACGACCTCGATCTCGGCGGAGAGGAAGTCCTCCTCCTCGACGTCGTACTGCTCCTTGAGGATGTCCAGGAACATCTGCTTGACGGGCTCCTTGGGGGCGTCCTTGTCGTCCTCGTCAAACTTGACGGGACGGCCGCCCACGATCACGTCGAGAATCTCGGCGTCGACGGCGTCCTTGGCGGGCTTGGACATCTGCTCGCTCGAGAGGTGGATCAGCAGGTCGGAGATGGTAAAGACCGGGTCGTCCGCCTTGTCGCCGATGTTGATGTCGACGGTGGTGCCGTCCTTTTTGCAGATGACGCCTACAAGTGCAAGCGGGGAGGCCACCCAGTGGTAGCTCTTGACGCCGCCGTAGTAGTGCGTGTCGAGGTAGGCCATGTCGCCGGCCTCGAAGGCGGGATTTTGCTTGAGGTCCAGGCGCGGCGAGTCCACGTGGGCGCCCAGGATGTTAAAGCCCTGCTCGAGCGGGGTGGTGCCCAGGTTGACGAGCATAAGGTCCTTGCCGTGGTTGGCGGCGTACACCTTGTCGCCGGCCTTGAGTGCGCGGCCCTCGGCGATCACGGTCTCCAGATTGACGTAGCCCGCCTCCTCGGCCATCTTGATACCGGTCTTGACGCACAGGCGCTCGGTCTTGTTTTCGCTCAAAAACTGCTTATAGCCGCGGCAAAGCTCCTCGAGCTCCTCGACTTGCTGTGGCGTGTACTTTTTCCATGCGCAGGGACGCTCCATGACGCAGGCTCCTTTCGGATCGATCGTGCTGGTTGATGTACCGTGAGCCATCGTATCACGCGCGGGCCCGCGGCGGCGGGGAAGCCTGATGTGCGGTGGCCGTGGGGCGGGGAGCGTGTAAACTGGTATGAGCAAACTGTGCCCAGCCCAAAGCGAGGTATTCAATATGTCTGACAAGCGCCGCACCTTTGCCGTTATCGACGGCAACTCGCTCATGCACCGCGCCTTTCACGCCGTGCCGCCGACCATGAACGCGCCGGACGGTCGCCCCACCAACGCGATCTTTGGCTTTCTGAACATGTTTCTTAAGATGATCGATGCCTTTAACCCCGACGGTGTGGTCGTGGCGTTTGATAAAGGCAAGCCGCGCGTGCGCATGGAGATGCTGCCGCAGTATAAGGCGCAGCGTCCGCCCATGGATCCCGATCTGCACGCGCAGTTTCCGATGATCAAGGAGCTGCTCGGTGCGCTCAACGTGCCGATTCTGCAGTCCGAGGGATGGGAAGGCGACGATATCCTGGGTACCATGGCGCGCCTGGGTGAGGAGGCCGGCTGCGACATGTTGCTGGTGACCGGTGACCGTGACATGTATCAGCTTGTGACCGAGCACGTCAACGTGGTCTCGACCCGCAAGGGCCTGTCCGACGTAGCGATTATGACGCCCGAGAGCGTGGATGACCTGTATCACGGCATTACGCCGGCACTCGTGCCCGATTTTTACGGTCTGAAAGGCGATACGTCGGACAACATTCCCGGCGTACCGGGTATCGGCCCCAAAAAGGCGAGCGCGCTCATTGCACAGTACGGTAGCCTGGACGAGGTCATCGCGCATGCCGATGAAGTCAAGGGCAAGATGGGTGAGAGCCTGCGTGCGCACATCGATGATGCGCTGCTGAGCCGCAAGGTTGCGACCATTCGTACCGATGCACCTGTCGAGCTCGACTTTGACGAAACGTCCTTCCCGGCGTTTTCTGCTGACGAAGTGTCCGCGGCACTGGGCGCACTCGGCATTACGGCCATGCAGAACCGTTTCTTGTCACTGATTGGTGGCGAGGGCGGGGCTGCGGCCACCGCCAGCACGTTTGAAATTCCCCCCGTTATGCGCGCCGCCGCCGGCGATGCCGAGGCGCTCGCTGCCGCTGCCGCCGAGGTCGCTCGCGCGATCGAGGCAGGCGAGTGGATTGCCGCCGTGGTGGACGATGACAAGGAGGAGGGCGCGCTTTTTGGCCTGACGCGCACGCTGTGGCTGGCGACGTCCAAGGGGCTGCTTGCGCTAGAGGAGGGCGACGGCAGTACCACTGCCGTAGTCGATGGCTTCAACTTCGCCCACGGCGTGATCACCGGCGTGCTTGCGCGCCTGTTTATGGAGGGCCGCGTGGCGAGCCCGGATACGAAGGCGCTGCTGCATGAGCTTTCGCCCATCGATTCTTCGGAGCCCGAGCTCATGGATCCGCTGGCAGTCGACTCCACGCGCATCTTCGACACCGTGGTCGCCGCCTACCTGTTAGATTCCGACCGCTCCGAGTTTGACGAGGCGTATCTGGCCGATACCTATCTGCAGATGGCGCTGCCCGCGGCGCGCGGTGCAGAGGGTGCCGGCGAGGACGCTCCTGCGCCCGCCGCCC
>CALJPV010000074.1:0-1146 GCA_937980385.1 uncultured Collinsella sp.
ACCGGCGCCGCCGCTGGCCTTGGCGCCGCAGCCAGCATCGCCTCCAACATGGCAAGCTCTCGCGCCCCGCAGCGTCCGCTCGCCCAGCTCGTCGACGTCGTGAGCGGCGAGAGCCACGCCATCACCTCCGCACAGGTGACCATCGGTCGCGAGCGCTCGGTTTCCGACATCGCCCTGCGCGACCCCAACGTGTCGCGCCGTCATGCCCAGCTCACCTTTACCGGCTCGGACTGGTCGATCGAGGACCTCAACTCCACCAACGGCACGCTCGTCAACAACCGTCGCATCACGCGCTGCCCGCTGCGCAACGGCGATCTGCTGACGTTTGGCCTGAGCACGTTCGAATTTAGGGGATAGTCGCTTATGAACATCGATATCGTCCTGTTTGCAGGCCGCATCGTCCTGGTCGTCCTGCTTTATATCTTCCTGTTTGCCGTCATGAAGACCGGCGTGGGGCTCGTCCGCGGCCAACGCCGCGACTCGGCCATCTGGACGATCGATGTGGACAAGGGCCCGCGCGGCATCCGCGGCATCCATGTGGATATGCTCGGCCCCGTCATCGTCGGCCGTTCGCCGTCGTCGGACATCTGCATCAACGAACCGTTTGTCTCGGCCTCGCATGCGCGTTTTTCGCTGCAGGGCCCGGCACTTATTATCGAGGACCTCAACTCGCTTAACGGCACGCTCGTCAACGGCCGCCAGCTGGTGGAACCCGCAACGCTGCGCGAGGGCGACGAAGTCCAGATTGGCGACGTGGTCATGAAGGTGAACCGTCGATGATCGACGAGGAGAACAAGTCCGCAACCATGCCAGAGACGTCGGCCGCCCCCGCGACCGCGCCGGCTCATGCCGCCCCGGCGGGCCATGCGCCCGTGGAGCCCGAGGACACTGTGTTCTCCCTGCCTCTTTCGCATGTAACGCAAGAATATCCGACGCTGACCGACGACGAGGATACCGAGGGCAACGCTGACGGCGGTAACACCCCCATCGGCGTGCACGCCGCTACCGAGCAGCCCGCGGTCCCGCAAGACATGCCCGCGCCGGCTCACTTTGCCGAACCCGTCGCCACGGCGATTACCGAGAGCTCCGCGGTATTTGCGGCTCCCGAGCCCGCGGCACCGGTGTTTCCCGTAGCGCCGGCACCCG
>CALJPV010000075.1:0-3573 GCA_937980385.1 uncultured Collinsella sp.
AGACCGCTGCCACGCCCTCCCCCGCCGCGCTTACCGTGGGCTCGGTCGCGCTCGACCCCAACCGCCGCGAAGTCACGGTCGGCGATTCGCCCATCGCGCTCACGGCCCGCGAGTTCGATGTCCTCGCCCTGCTTATGGCGCATGCCGAGACCGTGCTCACACGCGAGCGCATCGCGCACGAGGCGCTGGGCTATGAATACGTGGGCGACACCAACAACGTCGACGTGCACATCGCGCACCTGCGCGCCAAGATCGAGGACGCCGGCGGCGCCCGCATCATCCAGACCGTGCGCGGGGTGGGCTATGTCTGCCGCGCGTAACACCGAGGCCAAGCGCGTCACCTCCATCGCCCGCGCCATCAACTGGGGCTATATGCGGCGCCGCTTGATGAGCTACGTCTGGCTCGATCTGCTGCTGATGGTGATTGCGGCGGCGATCCTCGTCTATGGATACAACCAGACGCTGCCCGACAGCGCGTTTACCGCAGGCTGGATCCCCGGCGCCACCGTTCACGGCATGTCGCTGACGCCCGCACGCGGCTGGGACCTGACAACGCTCACCTATACCGTCGAGCTTGCGCACACCACCAAGACCTTCCCCCTCGCACAGGACCTCGTCACGCTATGGCCTCTCTACCTTGTCGTTGTGGGTTGGCAGGTCATCAGCGTGCTCAACATGCTCGGCGGCGCCCGCCGCGTACGCCGCACCATGGCGCCGCTCAACGACCTAGCCTTGCGCGTGGACGAACTAGGCCGCATGCAGCTCGCCGGCGGCAAGATGGAAACACTGGAGCAGGCCATCGAGCGCGCAAGCGTCGACTCGCCGAGCGTCACCACCGGCGACGCCGACCTGGCAAGCATCGAGGTCGCGCTCAACCGCCTGCTGCGCCAGATGCAAGAGGCCAAGCTGCAGCAGATGCGCTTTGTCAACGATGCAAGCCACGAGCTGCGCACGCCCATCGCGGTAATTCAGGGCTACGTAAACATGCTCGACCGCTGGGGCAAAGACGACCCGGACGTGCTGACGGAGTCCATCGCATCCCTCAAGGCCGAAAGCGAGCACATGCAGGAGCTCGTGGAACAGCTGCTGTTTTTGGCACGCGGCGATGCCGGGCGCACGGTCCTGCGGCGTGCGCATACCAACCTGGCTGCACTGGTCGGCGAGGTATGCGAGGAATCGCAGATGATCGATGCCGCGCACACGTATCGACTGGCTTTTGACGATGCATTTGCCAACGACCCGCGCTGCGACGCATCTGTCGACGTGGCGCTCGTGAAGCAGGCTCTGCGCGTGATCGTGCAGAACGCCGCCAAGTACTCGGGTGCGGGAACGAACGTCACGTTTGGCATAACACCCGATGCGGGCACGGGTGCGATCGACATAAGTGTTGAGGACGAGGGCATCGGCATGAACCAGGAATCCGCAGCTCACGCGTTTGAACGGTTCTACCGCGCCGACAACGCACGCGATGCCGGCGCGCAGGGCTCGGGCCTGGGGCTCGCCATCGCCAAGTGGATCGTCGATAGCCACGGCGGCGTCATCGGCGTGACCTCGGTCGAGGGCGTCGGCAGCCGCTTTACGATTCGCCTGCCACGGTAGGAAGCCCCCTCGTGAATCGAGGTCTAATACTTTTCCGCGAAGTGAACGTCTGTTTTTGGACCCCTGAAGCATCCACATTTTTCGTCGGTAAAATCACAGGATTCTAGTATCGAAACCGCAGGAAACGATGCCCTTAAAATGTCGATGCTTCGGGGGTCCGATTTGTCTCGTTCACTTCTCGGAAAAGTATTAGACTTCGGTTTTTTGACCGTTGCAAAAGTCGACCCCTCGGCATAAATAAAGGGATAAGGCTATGCAGCCCTATCCCTTTTTGCTAGCTATAGCAGCTTGTGCGCTAGTCGCGGCACAGGTGCACGGCGAAGCCGGCGAACTCGCGCTTAAAGTACACGAGTTTGGTGCCGCCGTCGGGCAGCAGCACGCGCGACTCCTCGTTGACCTCGAGCCCGCGCTCGGCAAACCACTTCTCGGCCGCATCGATGTCGTTGACGGCAAAGCCAATGTGGCCCTTGGCGCCACGACCGTTCTGCTTCATGATCTCGACCAGCGAATCGTTAAAGTACGAAACGGGGGTCTCGATGACGGGCAGACCCATCATCGTCGAGAACAGCTCCGCGATCTCCAGGGCGTCTGCCGGGTCGGTGGCGTTGATGCCCACATGGGCAACGCGCATGCCAAAGAGCTCGACCGGATTGGCGTTCTGCTCACTCATACAGTCAGCGCCTACTGAGCCATGACGTCGAGGACGGCTTTCTCGGCAGCGACGCGGTTCATGCCGGTCATGAAGGGCACGCCGCTCACGTACGGGCAGGTGAGGCCCTCGGGGGCAACGGTGGTGGCGATCAGCAGGTCAGCGCCCTCGTCGCAGTAATCCTTGGCCTCGGAGATGGCGCACTGCACGATCTCATACTTGCCGGCATAACCGTTGGCGTCGAGCAGGGTGGCGACCTTCTGGGCAACGAGCGTGGAAGTAGCAGCGCCAGCACCGCAAGCCAAAACAATCTTCTTCATAGGTAATGTCTCCCTTCATGGTTTACTTTAGGTAAGTGTACCGCAGCGAGCGATGGCGCTCGGCCTCGATGAGCTTTTATGCCAGTTTGCTCGCGCGCTGCGTATAATACATCCAGTACGTGTTGTCATACCGCTCGCTTTATGAGCGACTAAGGACCCTAATATGCCCGATTCCCGCACCCTCTGGACCGCCGTCGTCATCATCTGTATCGCCGTGTCGGTATTTTTTAGCGTCAAAAAACGCACCACATTTAAGCGCCTGCAACAGCTTATGGCCGCCAAGCAGTGGGACGAGTTCGATCGCCTGCTCGACGCCAAACTCACCAGCATGCTGTACCCGCGCTATAACCGCGACTACCTGCGCCTGAACTCATATCTGCTGCGCGAGGACCACAAGCGCGCCGACGAGATGTTCGATTTGCTGTTGGGGCTCAACCTGCCCAAGATGCAGCGCGTCGACCTGGTGATTAAGGCTTTTAACTACTACGTTGGCCAGGAGGACCGCAAAAAGTCCAAGGAGCTGCTGCACGAAATCAAGGGTTTTGAGGGCGGCCAGGCCGAGGCAGTCGCACACGAATGCCAGCTGATGTACGACACGATGATCCTCAAGCGCCACAACGACATTCCCGAGCTGGAGCGCATGCTCAAGGAGGCCGGTGACGACAAGGTCAAGAGCTGCCGCCTGGAATACCTACTGGCCCTGCAGTACAAGAACAAGGGCGACGAGGCCAAGTTCCAAGAGTTCCTTGAGAAGTCTGGCCAACACTCGATGGCCGTCAACGCGTAACGGACGGCTTGTGCTAGACTTCTAGTCTCACGGGGGCGTGGCGGAATTGGCATACGCAGGAGACTTAAAATCTCTCGCCGCAAGGATTGTGGGTTCGAGTCCCACCGCCCCTACCATGTATTGCCTACGAGCCCGTGTCCCGTTGGGATGCGGGCTCGCTTCTTTTAGACGCCGGTGGGGCTCGAACCCGCGAGGGGGCGAGCGTCAAGCGGACGCGC
>CALJPV010000076.1:0-42892 GCA_937980385.1 uncultured Collinsella sp.
GCCAGAGCGGCAATCTGCCTTTCAACTTCGGCGGCATGATCAAAAGATCAATGCCACCTTGTTTCGAGGCACCTTGCTCGCTCTGGCGGGTTTTCGCTGTCGGTACCAAAACATCGGCGTTGTCGAAGTAGTCATTGGGGACGTTCTTAAACGACTACATAGCATGAGAGTGGATAATCTCCCGGTTTGAGCCTGCATTCAAGCTCAAAGTGGGAGATTATCCACTCTCGTTTCGTTCGTTGCTTTCGATGTTTACATTAGTAGGAACAGTTCGTGGAGGCGGGTGTCTTCATCGAGTTCGGGGTGGAAGGTTACGCCGAACTGGTTGCCCTGGCGGGCGGCGACGATACGGCCATCGACTTCGGACAGGGCCTTGGCATTGCCGTGCACCTTGACGATGCGGGGTGCACGGATAAACGTCAGCGGCACTTCACCGTCGATACCGTCTACCCGCCCCTTGGTGCGAAAGCTGCCGAGCTGTCTGCCATAGGCATTACGCTCAACGAGCACATCCATGGTTGCCAGGCGCGGCGTCCCCTTATCGTCGTGGGCGGCAAGGTCGCGCGCCAGCAGAATCAAGCCGGCGCAAGTCCCCAACACAGGCATGCCTTCAACAATGCGGGTGCGAAGCCCCTCGAGCATACCGAGTTCGGCAAGTAGCTTGCCCTGAACGGTGGACTCGCCGCCGGGAAGTACCAGACGGTCAAAGTCCTGCTTCAAATCAGCCGCCTGCCTCAGCTCAATACAACGTGCGCCCAGCTCGGACAGTCTTGCCTCGTGCTCGGCAAAAGCACCTTGGACCGCCAGCACGGCGACCGTCTGGTCTGCATAATCGCTCATGTGCGATCCTTTCTGCTGGACTAGCGCCCGCGTTCCTCCATGATGATCTCGATTTCGTCGGCGTTGATGCCCACCATGGCCTCGCCCAGGTCCTCCGAAAGCTCGGCGATGAGCTTGGCATCGGTGAAGTTTGCCACGGCCTTGACGATGGCGGCGGCGCGCTTGGCGGGGTCGCCGCTCTTAAAGATGCCCGAGCCGACAAAGACGCCCTCGGCGCCCAGCTGCATCATCAGCGCGGCGTCGGCGGGGGTCGCTACGCCGCCGGCGGCAAAGTTCACGACAGGAAGCTTGCCCGTGGCATGGACCTCGCGCACCAGCTCGACCGGAACCTGTAGTTGCTTGGCTGCCTCAAAGAGCTCATCGTCGCGCAGGGCAACAACGTCGCGGATCTGCTTCTGGATCTTGCGCATGTGGCGCACGGCCTGGACCACGTCGCCCGTGCCCGGCTCGCCCTTGGTGCGGATCATCGTGGCGCCCTCGGCAACACGGCGCAACGCCTCGCCCAGATCGCGGGCGCCGCAGACAAACGGCACGTCAAACTGGGCCTTGTCGATGTGATAGACGTCATCGGCAGGGGAAAGAACCTCGGACTCGTCGATGTAATCGATCTCGATGGCCTGCAGGACCTGCGCCTCGACAATGTGCCCGATGCGGCACTTGGCCATAACGGGGATGGAGACGGCCTCTTGGATGCCCTTGATCATCTTGGGGTCGCTCATGCGCGAGACGCCGCCTGCGGCACGGATATCGGCCGGGATGCGCTCGAGTGCCATGACGGCGCAGGCGCCTGCCTTTTCGGCGATGCGTGCCTGCTCGGGCGTGGTGACGTCCATGATGACGCCGCCCTTGAGCATCTGCGCGAGCTCGCGATTGAGTTTGACGCGATCGGCCTTGCTGGTCTGTTCTGCCATGGTTGCTCCCTTTGTTGGCATGTGCATTGCTTGACGGAACATCCTATCGGGGAGCTGGGTATGGCGAAATACTCAGTTTTCGAGATAATAACAAGGCCAGACTAATACCAGATTGAATGACTTAATAAGGTCAGGTGATAGGCTCATGCTTGACTACAATTTGGAAAAACGCGGCGAAGCATCGCTCTATGAGTATGTTTACCAGCAAATTCGAGATGATATCGTCGCTGGCCGCATTGCGGCGGGGGAGCATCTTCCGTCTAAGCGCGCCTTTGCCAGTCATCTGGGGATCAGCGTCATTACCATCGAGAATGCATATAGCCAGTTACTTGCCGAGGGCTATATTTGTTCAATGCCGCGTCGGGGCTACTACGCTTGCGAGCTTCCGGATGCACCGGTTTTGCCTTTGACTACGGGGAGCATCGAGCGAGATACCGTCTCTGTGGGCCCCAGCGCGCATAATGCCGATGGACGGACCGAGCGATTCGATACACTTTCTCCTTCCGCTTTGGAGGCGGCGCGGCTTTGGCAAAGCGCGCTACGGGCGACGCTGACATCCGAAGACGAACGCGAGATCTTTTCGCCCGCACCGGCACAGGGCACCGCTCGGCTACGACGCGCAATTGCTCACCATCTGCGTGGGACGAGGGGCATGAATGTCGATCCCAATAACATCGTTATCGGCGCGGGCGCCCAGCTGCTCGATACCATGTTGGTTCAGTTGCTTGGCGCGGACAAGGTGTATGCCGTTGAGGACCCGGGCTATTTGCGCCTGACGCGCATCTATCAGGCCATGGGCTGCAAAGTTCGACATATCCCGTTGGATGATGAGGGCGTGGACTTGAGCACTCTGCAGAAAAGCGGGACTGATGTCCTTCACCTGATGCCGTCCCATCAGTATCCGACTGGCCTTGTGAGGAGCATTGCGCGTCGCTACGCGCTGCTCAGCTGGGCCGCTGAACGGCCGGGTCGATATCTCATCGAAGATGACTTTGATTGTGAGTTTCGTCTGGCCGGTAAGCCGATTCCTGCGCTTGCTTCGATCGATGCCGCCCAGTCGGTCATCTATACCAACACGTTTTCGAAGAGCCTGTCATCGGCGTTGCGTCTAGCGTACATGGTGTTGCCCGATGAGCTGATGGAGCGGTTTAGGCGCAGCCTTGGTTTCTACGCCTCGTCGGTCAGCTCCGTTGACCAGGTCGCTTTGGCACGTTTGCTGGAATCGGGTGATTACGAGCGGCATGTGAACCGCGTGCGTGTTCGTGCTCGCGAGGCGCGTGATGGCCTGGCGGCGCTTGTACGGAAAGCGTTTCCGGCAGGGGAGGTCTCGATCGAGCATGCGGACGCGGGCCTTTACTGCACTGTTGTTGCGGAGCGCGGAACGGGTGGAAGCTCTTTTGCGCGGGCTCTCACGCGCTCGGGTATTCCGTTTATCGATATCAGTGACTGTTATTGGTGTGCCGATGGTGCATTTGTCCCTGAAAACTCAAGTCAAATTCTTGTTCAGTATGACGATCTGAATCCAAAAGTGCTAACTACCTTGGAATTGCAGCTAATGGGGGGCGCTCTGCAATCTAAGTGAGTAGACTTTTAGCACTTTGGCGACCAGGCCGTTTTGAAACAAGCTATCTACTTGCGACTTTATAAAGCAGTACGGATGGTCTGCTCGGCAAGTTCCAAAAAGTCTACTCACTTAGTTTTTGACGAGAAGCCGATGCCGAAGATAGTTCTATTTCGGGGCGCTAACGAGTCCTCGAGACACAAAAAGGCCCGAACCATGCGGTCCGGGCCTTATAAAGCTAGAGAATGTCTCTCAGGCAGTTGGCTTAGCCAAAGTAGCGCTTGAGCAGGCCGGCGAAAGCCTTGCCGTGGCGGGCCTCGTCGCGAGCCATCTCGTGCACGGTGTCGTGGATGGCATCGAGACCGGCGGCCTTGGCGCGCTTAGCAAGATCGGTCTTGCCGGCGGTGGCGCCGTTCTCGGCCTCAACGCGCATCTCGAGGTTCTTCTTGGTGGAGTCGGTCACGACCTCGCCCAGGAGCTCAGCGAACTTGGCGGCGTGCTCGGCCTCCTCGTGGGCAGCCTTCTCCCAGTACAGGCCGATCTCGGGATAGCCCTCGCGATGAGCGACGCGAGCCATGGCCAGGTACATACCGACCTCAGAGCACTCGCCCTCAAAGTTGGCGCGCAGGTCGGCAACGATGTCCTCGGAGACGCCCTCCATCTTGGCGACGCCCACGACGTGCTCGGCAGCCCACTCGAGCTGACCCTCCTCCTGCTTCAGGAATCGAGAACCGGGAACGCCGCACTGGGGGCACTTGAAGTCCTCGGGCAGCTGGTCGCCGTCGAACTCTTCCACATAACCGCAAACGGGGCAAACAAACTTCATGATTCGATCCTTTCGATCGATGGCGATTGTGCGCTCGTCCGGTCCCGTAAGGGCCCTCTCCGGACGTGCGTCTTGACGAGTTCTATTATCCATAAATGCAACCAAATGTGAAGCCTATTAGGAATGATTTTTAATAAAACAATTTCGAGATATGAAGATGTTGATTGATTAACGATTGGGAGGCCGTCTGCGATCTTTGCTGAGTACAATCGGGCGAGCAAATGTTGACCTATCAACAAATGAAGGAGTTTCCTTTATGCATCTAGCCCGTCGTGCCTGGTGCCGAACATATCAGACGGTTTTTCGCATTGCATTGCCGATCCTGCCCTATACCGAGCCGCGCATTTTGGAGCATGCCGAGGATGTGCCCACAGTGCTTCAAAAGCGCTCGATCCAGAAGGTCCTTATCGTGACGGACCCTGGTATTGCACGTTTGGGGCTCACGGCATCACTCGAGCGTGCGCTTACGGCTCAGGGGGTTGGCGTTGCGGTCTATGCCGAAACGCGTGCGAACCCCACGGTCTCGAATGTGGAGGAGGCGGCGTCCCTGTATCGAGAGAGCGCCTGCCAGGCCATTATCGGTTTTGGCGGAGGATCGGCCATGGACTGCGCCAAGGGCGTGGGTGCACGCATCACGCAGCCAAGCAAGCCCATCAACAAGATGCGCGGCCTGCTGCGGATTCATCGTCGCCTGCCGCTGCTTATCGCCGTTCCCACTACGGCAGGCACGGGAAGCGAGGTCACGCTCGCGGCGGTTATCACCGATGACGAGACGCACTACAAGTACCCCATTAACGACTTTGTGCTTATCCCGCGCTTTGCGGTGCACGACCCCGAGTTTACGCGCGGTCTGCCCGCCTCCATTACGGGGCAGACGGGTATGGACGCCCTGACGCATGCCGTCGAGGCCTTTATCGGGCGAAGCACCACGCCCTATACGCGTAAGATGGCGCGACAGGCGGTGCAACTCATCCACGACAATTTGCTCGAGGCCTATGAGCATGGCGACGACATGCGTGCGCGTCGCAATATGCTTTCGGTGGCGTATAAGGCGGGCGTTGCGTTTACTCGCTCCTATGTCGGATATGTGCATGCCATTGCACACAGCCTGGGCGGCCGATACGGAATTCCACACGGTTTGGCCAGCGCGATCATCCTGCCGCATATGCTTCGCGCCTATGGTGACGCCGCCGCCCCCAAGCTTGCCGATCTGGCTCGCATGGCGGGCATTGCGCCGGCTACCGCGCAGGACAGTCTTGCGGCCGAGGCCTTTATCGATTGGGTCGACCGCATGAACGAGGCCCTGGGAATCCCCAAATATGTCTCGGGTATTCGCCGCTCCGATATTCCGCAAATGGCGGCCCATGCCGATGCCGAGGCCAATCCGCTATACCCCGTTCCACTTTTGATGGACCGTTTGGAGCTCGAGCGTATGTACGAGGTCGTTGCGGGTGGTATGTTTGAGGACGAGAACTAGGAGGGTCCATGAACACCGAGGAAATTGCGCGCATCATCGGCGACCAGCGCGCCTACTTTAAGACGCACGCCACGTTTGATGTCGATGCTCGGCGTCGTGCGCTCGTGAGTTTACGCGATGCGGTACGGGCCCACGAGGCCGATATTGCCCATGCGCTCAAGACCGATTTGGGAAAGTCACATGACGAGGCGTATATGTGTGAGATCGGCACCTCGCTTTCCGAGATTCGTCATCACATCGCTCATGTGGCGCGATGGAGTCGTCCGCGCCTGCATCCGTGTGACCTTGCCAACGCCGTGAGTGTGTGCAAGACGCAGGCCGTGCCCTATGGCGTCACACTCATCATGGCTCCGTGGAACTACCCGTTTTTGCTGACGCTCGAGCCACTCGCCGGCGCCCTTGCCGCGGGCAATACCGTGGTCATCAAGCCGAGCGCATATGCTCCGGCATCGAGCGCGGTGCTCAAGCAAATCTGTGAAGAGGCATTTGATCCGTGCCTGGTGACGGTTGTCGAGGGCGGGCGCGCCGAAAACGAAGCGCTGCTCGACGAGTGCTGGGACAAGATCTTCTTTACCGGTAGCGTTCCGGTCGGCAAGCTCGTCATGGAGCGTGCAAGTAAAAACCTTACGCCCGTGACGCTTGAGCTGGGCGGAAAGAGTCCCTGCATCGTGGATGCGACGGCAAACCTGAAGGTCGCGGCGCGGCGTATCGCCTTTGGTAAATGGCTCAACGTGGGGCAAACCTGTGTAGCGCCCGACTACTTGCTGGTCGATGCGCGCGTGCACGACGAGCTGCTGGACCTTATCAAGGAGGAGGCCCGCCGTATGTTTGGCGACCATCCACTCGATAACGAGGATTACGGGCATATCGTCAACGCCAAGCATTTCGCGCGCGTACGCGGGCTGATCGATTCCGATAAGGTCGTGCTTGGAGGTACCGCGCGCGAGACTTCGCTCAAGATCGAGCCGACGATTTTGGACGGCGTGTCCCCCGATGACGCCGTGATGCAGGAGGAAGTCTTCGGTCCCATCTTGCCGGTGCTGACGTTTGAGAGCCTAGACGAGGCCGAGACGTTTATTACGGATCGTCCGACGCCGCTGGCCCTGTATATCTTTAGCCAGGACCGTGCGGCTCAGCAGCGCTTTGTGCGCTACGTGCCCTTTGGCGGCGGCTGCGTCAACGACACCATCATGCATTTGGCCACGAGCCATATGGGCTTTGGCGGCATGGGTGCGAGCGGTATGGGGCAGTACCATGGCCGCGAGAGCTTCGATACGTTTAGCCATAAGAAGAGCATCGTGAACAAGGCAACGTGGCTGGACGTGCCATTTCGCTATGCTCCTTACGCAAGCTGGAAGCACAAGTTCGTGCGCATGTTTGTGCATTAGAATTAGATAAGATAGGGCAAACAAAATGGCCGTCTCCGCGCAAACGAAGGCGGCCATTTCTTACGATGAAAACGTGTATCGGAGTTGGCAAGACCCGCTGCCACGGGTGCCATCCGCGTATTCCTATCTTATTTGCAAGCGCTCTGTCATGTGAGCGTTGCGACAAATGAGCGAAAGGCACGGGCGGGCGAAATGATGTCCGCACGAGTTCGTAGACTTCTCAGTAAGGTTAAGCGCCGGTTTATCCGGCCGTTAGGAGAGTTGCTATGTACGAGCCTTCACGTGTTCTTTTGTCGTTTCATATCGCAGGATTTCAGTATGCCGACGGTGCCTTGGTCCTGGGTGATCTTAAGGTCGGCGATAAGCTGACTCTGTGTGCCGAGCGCGATAATCCCCATGACCCTGAGGCGGTTGCGATCTATTACGGCAACACCAAGCTCGGCTATGTTCCGGGAAACGAGGTCGGCCCGCTATCCGTGATGATGTATTACGGACACGAGGGTGTATTTGAGGCGCGCGTGCAGCAGGTTGCCCCCGAGCGTAGCCCGTGGCATCAGGTGCGCGTTGGCCTCTACGTGGTGGATGCTCGCTAGTCGGTAAGGGAGGCTGCCATGTTTGATGACGATGGCCTGTTCGATCTGACGGATGATCCGTTCGAGTGGGATATGCTGCTCGACGATGATGAGCTGGAGCAGGACCGTAAGAAGCGGCAGGACAAGAAAACTCAGGGTGACGCTTCGAAAAAGCAAGACAAGCGCCGCCGCGGACTGTTCGGCGGGCTCTTTGGATAACCGCCGCATCGCTGCGTCTGTATACTTAGCACGAGTTGAACGCGTTGCGAAATGAGGACACAGACGATGATGTGGTTTACCGCCGACCTGCACCTGGGCGATACGAATATCTTGCATGACATGGACCGGCCATTTGGCTCGGTCGAGGAGATGAACCGCAAGGTCATCGATGCCGTGAATGAGTGCGTGGCGGCGGACGACCGTCTCTATATCTTGGGAGACTTTACCTATCGTTTGCCCCTGGCGGATGCTGTGCGCCTGCGCGAGCGCATCGAATGTCAGAACGTAACGCTCATCCGTGGCAACCATGACGGTGACTGGGAAGATCCAGCTGCGCCCCAAATCTGGGAAGACGTGCGTGATTACCTGGAGATTGCTCCCGGCTATGCCAAGGGCCATCGCCTGGTGTTGAGCCATTACCCCATGCTCAGCTGGAATGGCAAGGCGCGTGGCGCCATCATGCTGCACGGGCATATCCACAGCAGGGGAGACCGCACCAACGCGCGCAACCGCGATCGCGAGCGCCCCATTTATCGCTACGATGTGGGCCTCGACGCCAACGAGTACAAGCCCGTAGGCCGTGACCAGATTCTTAGCTTCTTTGGGCTATAGGGCGCCAGAATCACCACAAAGGGGACAGTGAGCCTTTGCGGTGGTTTTCACATAGATTGGAGTCGCTATGAAGCAATTGCTTATTCGTGCCGATGATATCGGTTATTCGTATGCCGTTGACCTGGGGATTGCTCGAAGCGTCAACGAGGGCCTGGTGCGCTCGGCGGGCCTTATGCCTAATATGCCCGAGGCCGAGCGTGGGTGGTCGCTCGTGGCGGATGCCGATATTGCGGTGGGCCAGCATACCAACGTGTGCCTGGGTAAGCCGTGTGCCGAACCAGCGCTCATTCCGAGCATGCTCAATGAGAATGGCGAGTTCCATAGCAGCCGTACCTTCCGCGAGCATTTTAAGCGCGGCGAGGAGCTGATAGACTTCGACGAGGCCTGCATCGAGATCCGTGCGCAGCATGACCGTTTTGTCGAGATTGTGGGCCGCGAGCCCGACTACTTCGAAGCCCATGCCGTCATGAGTAAAAACCTTAACCGAGCGATCTCGGCGGTTGCCCAGGAGCTGGACCTTAAGGAGCAAAAGGCAAGCTTCGACCCCACGGCGGTGGTGCGTTGCGGAGATACCGACCTGCACATGGTAATGCGCTCGATGAAGCCGGGCTACGAACCTAAAGAAGCAATCATGCAGACGGTTCGCGAGATGTCCGACGGCGAGACAGTCGTCTTTGTGTGTCACCCGGGCTATCTTGATCGCTTTATCCTTGAGAACAGCTCGCTTACGACCGATCGCACCAAGGAAGTCGATGCGCTGATTGACCTCGACCTCCGCGCTTGGCTCGAGTCCCAACCTGATCTTCGACTGATCGACTACCGCGACCTGTGAGGCCCCAAACCACTACAAGGGGACAGGCACCTTTGTGGCGGTTCTGGCGCCGTTGCCATTATGGCAGCGGCGCCTTTTTTGTCCGTGCGGCGCGGTAGAGTGTAGTCGGTTGAAATTTGCGTTCATCGAGGAGCTGCTATGAACGAGATCAAGTGCCCGCATTGCGGCGAAGTTTTTAAGGTCGATGCGTCCGGCTATGCGGATATCGTCAAACAAGTGCGCGATGCTGAGTTTTCGCGCGACCTGGACGAGCGTGTGAAGGCGGTCCAGCGCGAGGGCGAGCAGGCGCTGGAGCTTGAGCGCTCGCGTTCGACGGCTGCTTTGCAGGAGGCGGAGTCTCAGCGCAACGCTCAGCTTGTCGAGCAGAAGAACGCTGCGGCTCAGCAGTTGGCACAAGAGGTTGCCAAACGCGATGCCGAGCTTGCCGAGCTGCGCGCCAAGCTCGAGGGCGCTGCCACAGAGCGCGAGAGCGCAAGCCAACGCGCGGCGGTTGAGGCCCGTGCCGACGCTCAAAAGGAGAATGCCGAGCTTCAGCGCGAGATTGACAATTTGCGTGCGCAGCTGGGGCGCAAGGATGACGAAGCCAAGCTTGCCGAGGCTTCGGCGCGCAATGCTGCTCAAAACGATTTGGCTGCACGTGATGCCCAGATTGCCGAGCTGCAGGCCAGGCTTGCCGCGGCGGACAAGGCCCAGGAGATGGCGCTTGCCGCCGCTGCGGCCGAGTCGCAGCGTGAGATCGATGCTGCTCGCGGCGAGGCTGAGCGCACGCTTGCTGACTATCGCGCGAAGGTACAAGAGAAGTTTTCCGCCGCAAAGGCTCAGTCTGAGCAGGAGGCCGAGGGCCTGCGTGCGCAGCTGCGCGAACAGGAGCTGACGGCCAAAATGAACTTATCGGAGGCGGTCGCCGCGGCAGAGCGTGAGCGTGACGAGGCGCGTGCCAAACTGACGAGCGAGCTGGCGGTGCGCGATTCGCGCGAGGAACAGGCCAGAGCAGCACACGAGCTCGAGCTTGCGCAGGCCAAGCGCGTGAGCGACGAGTTGATTCGCTACAAGGACGAAGAGATTGAGCGCCTTAAGGACATGAAGGTCCGCCTGTCCACCAAGATGGTGGGCGAGTCGCTCGAGCAGCACTGCGAGACCGAGTTTAACCGTCTGCGCATGACGGCGTTTCCTAATGCGTACTTCGAGAAAGATAACGATGCGTCCGAGGGCACCAAGGGCGATTTTATCTTCCGCGAGTGCGATGCGAGCGGCAACGAGGTCATTTCGATTATGTTCGAGATGAAAAACGAGAACGATGAGACCGCGACCAAGCATAAAAACGAGGACTTCTTTAAGAAGCTCGATCACGATCGTCGCCAGAAAGGCTGCGAGTATGCGGTGCTCTGCACCCTGCTGGAGCCCGAGAGCGAGCTCTATAACGCAGGGATAGTCGACGTGAGCTATCGCTACGAGAAGATGTACGTGATTCGCCCACAGTTTTTCATTCCCATGATTACACTTCTTCGCAACGCCGCCATGGGTTCGCTGCGCTATAAGCAGGAGCTGGCGGAGTACAAGCAGCAGAACATCGACGTCACGAACTTCGAAGCCAAGATGGAAAAGTTCAAGAACGATTTCGGCCGCAACTACGAGATCGCGAGCCGCAAGTTCCAAACGGCAATCGACGAGATCGACAAGACGATTAGCCATCTGCAGAAAACCAAGGAGGCGTTGCTGTCTTCCGAGAACAACCTGCGCCTGGCCAACAAGAAGGCCGACGATCTTACCATTCGCAAGCTCACGTGGGGCAACAAGACCATGAAGGCAGCGTTTGACGAGGCGCGCGGGGCTGCGACAGAGACAAACGATGAGCCAGCCGAGGCGGATTCGTATGAGGTCGAGGATGCCGAGTAGGGCATAGCGGATAGTGCAAAAGCGGGGCCGCTGGCGATGTTGCCAGCGGCCCCGCTTGTTTCGTTCCAGTATGTTCGACTAGTTCTCGAGCAGGTCCTCGATAAAGCCGACACGGTAGTTCTTGAAGATGACCTCGCCGCCGTCTTGCGTTGCGTCCAGATCGACATCGCCCATGATGCCAAAATCGTGGTCGCCATCTTCGTCGGCAAAGACCTGGTGCACGTGCCACACGTGATTGGTCTTCTCGTCGCTCTCGTCGATGGAAAACATCGCGGCGCTGCGGGCATTTCCGTCGGTGAGGATTTCCTCGTGCTGCTCATGGTAAGCGTTGAGTGCTTTTTGCCAGCGGACCTCGCTCATGCCCCAGTCCTCGTCGAGCTCGCCCAGATCGCGAGCGTGCTCGCGGGCGGCAAGGGTCACGCGGCGGAAGAGCGCGTTGCGCACCAACAGCGTGCAGCCGCGACGGTCCGCAACGACCTCGTCGATGCCCTGCGGCGGTGTGACGTCGAGTGCAGCGGGGTTGCCGGCGTTCTCCCACTCGTCCACCAGGCTCGAGTCGACCGAGCGCACCACAAAGCCGAGCCACGAGATAATGTCACGCAAGCGCTCATCGCGCTTCTCAATGGGCACGGTGCGATCGAGGGAACGGTAGGCTTCGGCTAGGTAGCGCAGCAGAATGCCCTCGGAGCGGGCGATGCCGAGCTTTTGAATGTAGCCCTTAAAATCGCTCGCGCTCTCCAGCATGTCGCGCAGGACGCTCTTGGGCGAGAGCTGGTAGTCGTTGGCCCAAGGTACTTCCTGGCAGTACTTGTCGAAGGCGGCATCGAGCAAGTCCTCGAGCGGCTTTTCGTAGGTGACATCCTGGATGCGCTCCAAGCGTTCCTCATATTCGACGCCGTCAGCCTTCATTTCGGCCATCGCGCGGTCGCGCGCGGCGCGCTCCTGTGCGCGCAATACCTGCTTGGGGTCCTCGAGCGTAGCCTCGACCATCGAGATGAGGTCCATGGTATAGGTCTCACTCTCGGTGTCGAGCAGCTCCAGCGCGGCAAGCAAAAACGGCGAGAGCGGCTGGTCGAGCGCAAAGTCCTCGGGCAGGTCGACCGTCAGCGCGTAGTCTATGTCCGGCGCGGCGTCAACCGGAGCGCCGGGTGCGGGCGGCACCTCGGTGCGCACGACGACGCCGGAGTCGATGAGCGTGGCGAAGATCTCGTCGGCGCGAACCTCGAGCTTTGCCTTTTCCTCGGGGGTCTGCAGGCTTGTCTCGATGAGGTCGTGCACGCGGGCGCGGGCGTCGCCGCCCTGCTCGACCACGCTAATCACCATGGAGTGCGTGATGCGCAGGCGCGGCTTGAGCGTCTCGGGCTGCGTCTCGATCAGGCGCTCAAAGGTCTGCTTGTTCCAGGTGACAAAGCCCTCGGGGGCCTTCTTCTTTTTAATTTTACGGAGCTTCTTGGGATCGTCGCCTGCCTTGGCCATGAGCTTGGCGTTCTCGATCTCGTGCTCCGGAGCCTCGGCAATGACCATGCCCTCGGTATCGAAGCCCGAGCGACCTGCGCGACCGGCGATCTGATGGAACTCACGGGCGCGCAGGCGACGCATCTTGTAGCCGTCGAACTTGGTGAGCGCGGTGAGGACCACGGTGTGGATGGGCACGTTGATGCCGACGCCGAGTGTGTCGGTGCCGCAAATGACGGGCAGCAGGCCCTGCTGCGCCAGGCGCTCGACCAGGAGGCGATAGCGCGGCAGCATACCGGCGTGGTGCACGCCGACGCCACAGCCGAGCAAACGCTTGAGGATCTTGCCGAAGGCCGTCGAGAAGCTCGTGCCCTTGGCCGCCTCCTTGATGGCCTCGCGCTGCTCCTTGCTGGCAATGCCAAAGTTGGCGAGCGACTGTGCCGTCGCAAGGGCGGCATCCTGGCTAAAGTGCACGATATAGAGCGGGGCCTCGCCGCGGCGCATCGCGAGCTCGACGGTGCCCTCGAGCGAGGTCGTCACGTAGTCGTAGCTCAGCGGCACGGGGCGTGGGGCATCGACGACCAAGTCGCAAGCAGCACCGGTGTGCTCCTCGAGCGAGGCGGCGATCGCGGTGACATCGCCGAGCGTGGCGCTCATGAGCATGAATTGCGTGTGAGGCAGGGTGAGCAGCGGCACCTGCCAGGCCCAACCGCGATCAGGGTCGGCAAAGTAGTGGAACTCGTCCATGGCGACGCAGCCAACATCGGCATCTTCGCCCTCGCGCAGTGCGTCGTTGGCAAGGATCTCTGCCGTGCAGCAGATGACGGGCGCCTTGGTGTTGATGTGCGTGTCGCCGGTGATCATGCCTACGTTATCGCGGCCGAGCACCTGCACAAGGTCGAAAAACTTCTCGCTGACCAGAGCCTTGATGGGGGCCGTGTAGTAGCAGCGCTTGCCCTGCGCCATGCCCATAAAGAGCATGCCCAGCGCGACAAGCGACTTGCCCGATCCGGTCGGTGTGCCCAAAATGACGTGATCGCCGGCAGCCAGGTCCATGAGGGCCTCTTCTTGGTGATCCCACAGCTCAATGCCGCGATCGTTCGTCCATTCAAAGAAACGTTCGAAGGCCTGATCGGGCGTGAGCCACGGTTCGGGCTCACTGCCATCCTCGGGCTCCCACCAGGTGGGGGAGAGCGCGCCGAGCGAGCCAAACTCGGCTTCGGTTCCCGTGCCGCCCGAGAACGAGCTGGCGGCGCCGGTGCCGGAAACGGTGCTGGCGGAAGTATCTGTCGTGGTCTGTGCCATGTGGTTGCTTTCTCTCGCGTTTGTCTGCCAACTATTATGGCGTAGCGGCGGCGCGGGGTGCCAGCGCGCGAGAAAATGCAGGAAATGGGCGTTCTGCCCAGCCGTTTAGTGTAGTCGCTAGCTAAGTGAGTAGACTTTTTGCGATATTGCGAGCACATGGATTTTGCGCAAGGGTTCTACCTGCGGTTTTATGTTTCGCCATGCGGGCTGTGCTTGGCTATTGCAAAATAGTCTACTCACTTAGGTTTGAGGGCCGTTCGCTGGCGCCTATTTGCGCTTGTTTGCCAACGCCGCGACCATCAGAAGCCCCTAGGACTCTTGCGGTAGACGCTTCTTGCCCTTGCGGGCACGGTTTCTAAAGTTCTCGACGGCCTCTTCCATGCCCAGAGGCACATAGGCGAGCTCATCGAGGTTATCGGGCAGGTAGCAGGCTAGGCTTTGCTTCTGCGCGCGGCCCGCCGCGAGCTGTTCATCGCTGGGCTGCGCTCCAGGTGTGGCGCAAATGCCATAGACGGCGGCACCCATCTCGCGCGTGCGGCGCTCGTACTCGGTCTCGGGATGCTCGGGATGGTCGCGGCGGACGTCGTCGCTTACCCAAAGCGTATCGTAGCCGGCCGCGGCAAACTGTCCCAGGGCGTAATCGCGCAACGGCTTGCTATCGGTGCGCAGTGTGACGGTAGCGCCGGCTGAAAAGAGCGGGCGGTAGAGCATCAGATGGTCGACATGGACGAGTCGTTTTTTAGCGTACTTGGCCTTGGGCTGCGGCGTGGGAAAGTTAATGGTGATGGCATCGAGCTCGCCTGCGGCAAACAGCTGTGGCAGCGATGCGGCGCCTCGGGGCAGGACGAGTGCGTTGGATAGCCCCTGTTCGCAGATTTTCTGTGCGGCATAGGCGATGCAGATGGGCTCCTGGTCCATGCCGATAAAGAGCGTGTCGGGCTCACGGCGAGCGCGCTCAACCAGATAGGTGCCTTTGCCGCAGCCCAGATCCAGATGAAGGTGTTCGAAGGGCTTGCTGCCTGCGGGCGCACAGGCCTTGCGCCAATCTCCGACATAGGCCTCGGGGTTCGTCTCAATCGCATCGGCGTAGCGCTCCAGGCGCTCCTCGAGCACAAAGTTCTTAGGCGTGCGAACGTGGACGGCTCCCATGAGGCTCCTTGGTCATAAGTATGGAACGTATGGCTGCACGTTCCGTCAATGGGTTGAAAAGGGCGGGCATAGATTGCCCGAAAGATGCGGTGTGGCTCGGTGGCGAGTCGTCGGTGCCTACAGGCGTTTGAGGATTACATAGCGGTTGAGCTCTCCGCTGCGACCGTCGGCATGGAAGCGCTCAAGCTCGCGTACGGGGACCTCACCGCTCTTGTAGAACGTGCGGACGCCGCGCACCAGGTCGGTGATCTGCTGATCGTCAAAGTGATGGCAATAGCGGTAGGCGTGGCGGTCGTTTTGCCAGCCAATGAGGTGATCGCCGGCTTCAAACTGCGCTGAATCGTAACCCTCAAACGGCGGGGTGAGCTCGGCGCGGGCCTCGGCTCGAACGGCCTTGCGCGCCATGCGCTCGTCGTTCATAAACTCCCAAAAGCTGATGGCGATGATGCCGCCTGGGCGCGTCTGGCGCACCAGGGCGTCGAGCACGCGTACGCGGTACTCGCACGACGGCACGTGGTGCATAAAGCCAAAGCAGACCGAGATGTCGGCGAGCGGGGCGTCGAAAAGCGCGTCAGGCGCCTCGGCGGGATTGAGTTTCATGAGGGCATCGAGCACGTCGAGCTCCTGGAAGTGCAGGTTGGGAATGCGCAGCGCGTGGCCATGTGCATCGATGGCCAGGTCTTGGCACGAGTCGACGCCGTAAAACTCAAACGGGCAGCTGGCATCTGCCGAGGGGTTTGCGCCGTCGACGCCCTTGGCGGCAAGTGCGCCGCCGGCGGCAAAGTTCTCGAATCGCATATTGCCGCAGGCGAGATCGAAGACGCGGACGGGATGCTCGATCGTGGCGACGTCGAGCTGTTCGAGCGCAATGTCCATGGTGCGCACCCAGCCGGGCCACGGGGCCTGGCGCGTATCGGAAAAGGAGGCGGAGTGCTCGCGATAGAACGTGTTGTTGAGCTGGATGAGCGATGAGGCGAAATCGCGGTTCACGGCGCGGAACTCCCTCCGTTGGCGGTGCGGAATTAACAGTACGACCATACTACCGTTAACGCCGCAACGGGGACAACCAAGCTACGGGTCATTGCTTTGTTTGGACACATTTCCGCAGCTCATATGCACCCGCAACCGACGGTTGTCAAAAATCTCACTAGAATAGGTGGCATGCTTTTGGCGGTGGCGGATAGATTTTTAACTGTGCAAGGCGCCTTAAGAACAAAAACGGTCCGGCGGCACGGCTGGCATCACAAAGGAGGAACCATGAATGTAGAAACTGCGCAGCGGCTCGCCGACCTTCGCCGCAGCAAAGGCTTTAGCCAAGAAGGGCTGGCGCGAAAGCTGGGGCTGTCGCGCCAGGCGGTCAGTAAATGGGAGCGCGCGGAGAGCTCACCCGATACCGAGAACCTGATCTCGCTCGCCAAACTCTATGGCGTGAGCTTGGACGAGTTGCTCAATCCGAGCGATGAGATCGAGGACGATATCGAGTTTGAGAACGAGGACCGCGCTCGTCAGCGCGAGGCCGAGGCAGCAGAGCGTGCTCGCACCCATGAGGCGGCGGCGCGCGCTACCGAGGCGGCAACACAGGCGAGTGACGCCGCCGCCAAGGCGGCGCAAGCGGCAAGCTGGAGTGCGCAGGCCGCCAATGCCGCTACGGCGCAGGCGACGAGTGGCGGCGCAGTTGGCTCGACTCCGGTGAAGGGCCCGTTCCAGTCGTTCCCGTATTGGGCCGTGTGCTGGCTGCTGTTCTTTTTACTGATGTTCCTGGTTGGTGCCAGCCCCTTTCCCGCACTGATCTTCTTTACGATTCCTATCTATCACTGGGTGGCGCGTGCGCTCGATGGTGATTGGGCACGCGGGGATATTCAGGTTGGTCCGGCGTCGGTGACAGCTAGGGCTCAGAATGTTTCCGCTCCGGTTGATACTGACGTGGCTACCGCGACTACCGCTGAGCCGATTGCCAAAGAGGGTGGTGAATGATGAAGCTTTCGCATGAATCCAAGGTACGCTTGGGCGTTGGCATCGGAGCGTTTGTACTGATTATCGGGCTTGTTTTTGGCATTTCGCGGACTTTGATTCATTTTGATGGCCCGTGGGATCTCGACGATGTTGTATCCGGCTTGTCCGGTATGGACGATGTGGTTGACGACGACGATTTTATGAACGATAGCGGTAACTATTCCGCTCGGCCTCAGCAACTTTCGAGTGCGACCTTTGATGCCGATGAGTTCCGCTACCTCGATTTCGATATCGATGCGGCTACGGTGGACGTCAAGGTTGTTGATGGCAACAAGGTTCGCGTTATCGAGCGGGGACGCGTTGCCAATGGTATGGATGTCTCCAAGGCCGCGACGCAGAACATCGCATCCGTCGAGGACTCGACGCTCAAGGTTTCTCAGTTTGGAAGTGATGACGGTAAGGCAATTGACCGCTCGGTTACGGTTGAGCTGCCGCGCCGTGTTGCCGAACATTTGAAGGGAGTCAACGCGCACGTGGGCTCGGGTGATCTGCAGATTGCCGGTGTCACCTGTGATGGTTTCGACCTTTTCCTGGGTGCGGGAGATGTAGAGTTTACGGGCAGCGTGACTGATGCGCTTAGTGCAGAGGTCGGGTCGGGCGATGTAACGTTCGAGCTCTACCAGGCCCCCGCGAAGTCGATGGACGTGAGTGTGGGCTCGGGCGATGTGGAGATGACGGTTCCGAATTCTACGGGCTTTAAGGCGAGCCTCACCTTGGGCAGCGGTGACTTCGAGAGCGATTTCCTTCCGCTTGACTACGACGGCGAGACCATTTTGAATCTTGAATTCGATAACGGTGACAAGTCTGCCACGTATCGTTTTGAGGTCGGTTCGGGCGACATGTCGTTTGATTCGGAGTAGTGAGGCAGACGAAAGCCTAGGCGAAGATATAGACGCGCTGTTTGATGAAGGCGCCGAAGCCGAGATCGGCTCCGGCGCCTTTGCCTTTACAATGGGGGCATGGAACAGATTATCTTGAACATACTCGAGGCTCTGCGTCGCGGCGAGACCGTGGACGACAAAGCGCTCGTCAAACTGATACATGCCGAGGCGCGTCGTGAGGGTGCCGACAAACGCGATTTGGCCAAGCGCCGTCTGCTGCCGTTTTACCAGCGGGTAAAACGTGAGGAGCCGGCCCGGTGGGCTGCGTGGAATGTCGATGCCGAGCTGGAGCGGCAACTGCTGCAGGTGCTGAGGATGAAGCCTCGTCGCACGGCTTCGGGCGTGGCGACCATTACCGTCATCACCAAGCCCTGGCCATGCTCGGGCGATTGCCTGTTTTGCCCCAACGACCTGCGCATGCCCAAAAGCTATCTGCACGCCGAGCCGGCATGCGCCCGTGCGGAGCAAAACTGTTTCGACCCATATCTGCAGGTGAGCGCCCGTTTGACCGCGCTTTCGCAGATGGGGCATGCGACCGATAAGATTGAGCTCATTGTGCTCGGCGGTACCTGGAGCGACTATCCGCAAGGGTATCAGATGTGGTTTATGTCGGAGCTCTTCCGCGCGCTCAATGATGATGCGGTGGCGGGCGTGGCGGCAAATCCCATGTTGACGCGTCCGGGCATCAGCCGTGCCGAGGCGGGACGCCTGCTCGACGATGCGCCCGCCGATGCCCTGCCGCCGGTGGTGGCGGAGCGTCGCGAGCGCTACCGGGCTGCCGGCATTGCGACAGACGAGGCCGAGCTCGCGAGCGACGTTGCCGAGGAGCAGGAGCGTGTGGATGCTGCCGTGGGCGGCTACAACCGCGCGGTGCGTCGTCTGTACGGCCCCGGTACGCCATGGGGCGAGGTTGCCGAGTGGCAGACGGCAACGATGGAGGAGCTTGAGCGTCAGCAGCGCATCAACGAGACGGCGAAGCATCGCGTGGTGGGGCTCGTTATCGAGACGCGCCCCGATGCCGTAACACCGCAGGCCCTCACGCTCATTCGTCGCCTGGGCTGCACCAAGATCCAGATGGGCATCCAAAGCCTTGACCAGCACCTGCTCGACATCAACGAGCGCCGCATTTCGGTGGCGCAGATTGAGCGGGCGTTTTCGCTTGCGCGCCTGTTTGGCTTTAAGATCCATGCCCATTTTATGCTCAACTTACTGGGCGCTACACCCGAGGGGGACAAGCGCGACTACGAGCGCTTTATGACCGAAGGGGCCTTTATGCCCGACGAGGTCAAGGTCTACCCGTGTGCGCTCATCGAGGGCTCGCGTCTGGTGGGCTGTTACGAGCGTGGCGAGTGGCGCCCCTATACCGAGGACGAGCTGCTCGATGTGTTGGCCGACGACATCGTGGTGACGCCGGCGTTCTGCCGCATCAGCCGCATGATCCGCGACTTTAGCTCCGACGACATTATGGTGGGCAACAAGAAGCCCAACCTGCGTCAGCTCGTCGAGAACCGCCTGGCTGCTCGGGGGGATGGTGCGACGGTGCGTGAGATTCGCTATCGCGAGATCAGCACGGCGGGTGCCGACCTGGATGAGCTGACCCTTGACGAGGAGGTGGCGTACGAGACGCCGGTAACACACGAGCGCTTTTTGCAGTGGGTGACGCCGCAGGGCAAGATCGCGGGCTTTTTGCGGTTGTCTCTGCCCGACCATTCGTTTGTTGCCGCGCATGCGGACGAGTTGCCGACGACGCCGGACGAGGCGATGATTCGCGAGGTACATGTGTATGGCATGGCGGCACGCGTGGGGGATCAAGGCCAGGCGGCGCAGCACCACGGGTTGGGGCGTTTGCTCGTAGAGCGTGCGTGCGAGATTGCCCGGGATGCGGGTTATGCACGTATCAACGTGATTAGCGCGATTGGCACACGCGAGTACTATCGCCATCTTGGATTTTATGACCATGGCCTTTATCTGCAAAAGGAGCTCTAAATGAACAAGCCGAGTGTTTCTGCCGGTGTCGTTGCCGGCGTTGCTCTGGGAGCCGCGGCGCTTGGTGCAGCCGCCGTCGCTGTTCGTGCTGCCTGTCTGCAGGTTGCGCGAACCCGCAATGGGTTGGCGCGTGTGAAACGCGTGCACAATGAGAGCGACGATGAGATTCGCGTGTTGGTGCAAGGCGGCGTCTACCAAAGCGCAAGCTACGTTGGCGAGCGTTGGGCAGAGCCCGTCTTTGCGTACTATCGTGCGTTTGACGATGTGTTTGAGGCCGAGGACGCAATGCGTGATGCTTACGGGCATGGTATCGACCGTATGCTCATACTGGGCGGCGGCGGGTTTGCCTATCCCAAGTTTGCGCTGTTGTCGCACGAGGGCATGCGCATGGACGTTATCGAGTATGACGGAGAGATTACGCGCCTGGCGCGCCGCTGGTTCTACCTGGACGAGCTGGAGCGCGCGGTGGGCGACCGCTTGCGGGTGATTACCGCTGAGGCTCGCTCGTATCTGGGTGTGACGAGCGTGGGTCATCGTCGCTACGACGTGGTCGTGAGCGATTGCTTTGGCGGTGCCGAGCCCGTGCGCGAGCTGGCGACGGTTGAGGCGTTGCGTTTGGTGCGAGGCGGCTTGAGCCCCGGGGGTATCTACGTTGCCAATATCGTGAGCGCAAACGAGGGGAGCGACGTGACGTTCCTGCGCGACTGCGCTGCCACGGCACTCGAGGTATTCGCCCACGCCTGGGTGGTCCCATGTGGCGATGCGGAGTTCGGCGGCGAGGAGAACTACCTGCTCATCGCCAGCGACGGCGACTACGCCTTTGCCGAAGCCGTGCCCTTCGACGCTGACTTCCTCGGCACCGTCCTTCACGACAAGTAAGTCTCCCCGTCCCAAAAAAGACTGGTCTTAGGCGTGGTCGCGCCAGCTGAGGACGCGCTGCTTCATACCCTCGATGTCGAGCACGCCTTCGGCAAAGCCCTTGCGCACGAGCTCTTCGGGAACAAACTCGTCGTAGCGGTCAAAGTAAGGCACCTCGCCAGGATAGACGAGCTCGATGGGATCAAAGTCCTTCTCGGCCTCGGCGGCGAGCTCCTCAAAGAACGTCTCCTCGTCGGCCTTCATCTTAAACTGCATAAAGTACGGGCGTGATGGGTCGAGTCCGCGAAGGCCCAGCTCCGCGGCACATTTAATCTTGAGCATGCGCTCGAGCGCCAAAAAGGCGTAGCTGCCTAGCCAGGGGAAGAGTACCCAGGTGTCGCCGCCCAGGTTAATGAGCGGTTTAGTTCCCGCACCCGAAATCTCGGCCGTATGGCGAGCCTGCGCCAAGCGGGCCCGTGCGTTACCCATGAGGTACGGATATGTCGCGTGCTCGTTGAGCGCCTTGCGCATGCGCTCGAGTACGTGTGTATTGATGTCGCCGGGGCAGTCGCCAAAGTAGGCCGGCACCCGGCCCTTGACCTGCGTGGCAAAGACGGTGTGGCGCTTCCAGTCCACTTCCTCGACAATCCAGCAGTGTCCGGCGATGGCGATGCGCTCACCGGGCGGTGGCGGATTGACGATCGTGCCCAGCTCGGCCGATTCGCTGCGAACGGTGAACTCTTCGTTTTCCTGGAATACGGCGTAGAACTTAAAGTTGTTAATGATGCGCTCGCCCGCGAGACCCACGATGAGTCCGCCGCCCTCGGTGACTTGGATATGGTCGATCTTAATGAGGTGACGCAGCAGTACGCGATAGTCATCGGCCGAGATGCGATGGAAATAGCTGAGTGTGAGCACGCGCTGGGCAAGCTCTGCCGGCGTGAGCTCGCCGGTGCTGGCAAGCGTCGACATAGTCTGGTGGTAGAGCAGGCTGTAGGGGAGTCGATCGAGCTCGGGCGGCTCGACCCACTTTTCCTCGCGATAGAGTTGTACGAGCGCGATGCCCTGCAGGAGCTTCCACGGAATGGTCTCGGGCATCATCGTGCGCGGCTCGGGCTCTTCCTCGCGCATGACAAACCACATCTCGGGCGGAAGGTCGCGGCGTCCCGTGCGGCCCATTCGCTGCAAAAAGGAACTGACGGTAAATGGCGCATCGATCTGAAACGCACGCTCCAGACGGCCGATATCGATACCGAGCTCCAGCGTAGAGGTGGTGACGGTTGTCTGTGCCTGTTCCTCGTCGCGCATGAGCTCTTCTGCCGTCTCGCGTAGCGATGCCGAGAGGTTGCCGTGATGGATAAGGAAGCGGTCGGGCTCGTGCCGGCTCTCGCAGTAGCTACGTAGCATGGAGCATACGGCCTCTGCCTCCTCGCGCGAGTTGGCAAAGACCAGGCACTTGCGGCCGCGCGTATGCTCAAAGATATAGCCCATACCGGGGTCGGCGTTGTCGGGCGCTGTGTCGGTGGGGTTGAGAAGCGCCTGCTCGGCGGCCCGGGGGATATCGACTTCGCCCTCGGGGGCCGAGGAAGTTTGGCGGTCCTTGGGAGCGGTCTTGTCCCGTGCCCGCTCACGACGTTGACGGCGCTCCTCTTGTGTGAGCTGTCCGCCGTGACGCATGTCTTGGGCGCCGGCGGGCAGCGCCGCGGGTGCCACCGCTTCGATGCGCTCGCACGCAAGCACTTCGGCTTCTTGAGGACCCACGCTCTCGAATCCTCGCTGCTGTGCCTGGGGACCCGAGTTGTAGAAGTGCTCCATGGAGATGCGCCACACGCGACGCGGTTCCTCAAAACGGGGGATAATGCAGTCGCGTCCCGTTCCCTGTGAGAGAAAAGCGCCCGTGCGCTCGGGGTCGCCGATGGTGGCCGAAAGGCCAATGCGTCGAGGCTGCACGCCGGCCATGCGCGAGAGTCGCTCGATAAGGCAGAGCGTTTGCCCGCCACGGTCGCCGCGCATGAGCGAGTGGACCTCATCGATGACCACGTAGCGCAGGTCGCAAAACATGCGCGGAATCGCCATGTGCTTATGGATTAAAAGCGCTTCGAGTGACTCGGGTGTAATCTGCAGGATGCCGCTCGGTTTTTTAATGAGCTTAGCCTTGTGCGACTGCGAGACATCGCCATGCCAGTGCCAGACAGGGATATCGGCCTCTTCGCAGAGGTCGTTGAGGCGGACGAACTGATCATTGATGAGCGCTTTGAGGGGGCCGATGTAGAGGGCGCCTACGCTCGCGGGCGGGTTCTCCCAAAACTCGGTCAGGATGGGAAAGAAGGCTGCCTCGGTTTTGCCGGAAGCTGTGGATGCCGTTAGGAGCACATTGTCTTGTGTGTTAAAGATGGCATCTGCCGCCGCAACCTGGATAGAGCGCAGACTCTCCCAATCGTGGGAGTAGATGAAGTCTTGGATAAACGGAGCATATCGGTCAAAGGCGTTCACGGGGCCTCCCCTCAAATACGAACCTCTCAATGCGGTTGGCAATGGTTTGCTGCATTGCTGTCTCAACGTTTGTGCAGATAAAAGCTGCCAAAATAGACCTGTCCCTTTTTTGGCAGGTTAGATGGTGAATTCGGCGAAGTTGCGGTCGCCGTCTGCGGTGCCGGTGTCGCCTGTTGCGGCTGCCGGTGCCAGCGCATCGCCGCCGACGCTTTGCAGCAACTCGGCCACGTTTGCATCGGGGTTCTGGCACAGGATATCGAGCAGCTCGATAAAGTCACGGATGACCTCACGCGGCGTCAGGTGCGTATCGGCTCCCACGCGGCCAAACTCAATCTTGAGAAAGTCTACCAAGTCGTTCTCGGTAAGCGTGGGCGTCCAGCCAAAGTATCCGGCATGGATCTGCATGAGTTTTTCGATCAGCACCAGCAATTCCTCGTAGGTGAGTGGCTGCAGGCGGATGATGGGCGCGAGCATGTCCTTAAGGTCCTCGCGTGCAAAGCGGCCCTGAGCGAGTCGACTTCGCAGGGCCTCGTAGGAGAACACGCCACGGCGGCGGTCTTCGATGGAGGTTGGCGTGCCGCCCATGATCATGCCCAGGTACTGCGCCTTGCCCTGGAGCGTGTCGTTGTACATGGTCAGGATCTTCTCGTAGTTGTATTGGCGCGTGATGGCGTTGGGAATCTTATACAGATTCACGAGCTCGTCGATGAGCACCAGCATGCCCTTGTAGCCGCTGCAGACCAAAAAGCGCGCAATGAGCTTAACGTAGTCGTACCAGTCGTCATCGCTGATGATGGTCGAGGAGCCCAGCTCGGCGCGTGCCTCACTCTTGGTGCGGTACTCGCCGCGAATCCATTTGGTCACGCGGCTCATAGCTTCTTCGTCGCCCTCGGATACGGCCGCGCGGTAGCGGCGGAGCATGCGGGCGAAGTCGAAGCCGTGGACCATTTCCTCGAGTGGGGCCAGTTGGGCATTGACGGCAGACTCGTCGGCATCGGCACACGAGGCGACCCAGCGATCCAGGATAAGGTTGAGCGCACCGCCCTCGGGGCGCGTCTTGGTCGATATGTTGCGGATGAGCTCACGGTAGGTGGCAAGGCCCTGTCCCTGGCCGCCCTGCAGACGGCGCTCAGGGGATAGGTCGGCATCGGCCACGACGAATCCCTCGCCCATGGCGTGCGTGCGGATGGTCTGGAGCAAAAAGCTCTTGCCGGCGCCGTAGCGACCGACTAGGAAACGGAAGCTTGCGCCGCCATCGGCGATGAGGCTCAGGTCGGTGAGCAGAGCACGGATCTCGACCTCGCGCCCCACGGTGATATAGGGAAGGCCGATGCGCGGGACCACGCCGCCCTTGAGCGAGTTGAGAATGACGGCGGCGACGCGCTTGGGCACACGGGGTGCTGCGGATGCGGTATCACTCATGGTCTAGGTATCCTCTCACGTCTGCTTCGTAGTCCTCGATAATCTGCGGTCCTGCCGCTCCAAACTCGATAACGGTGTCACCCACCAGGTCAAAGAGCGCTTCGTTGATGCTGTCGACGAGCATGTCCTCACTCTTGCCCGACTGTGCCACCGCCAATGTGGCCTGCGCCGTGTTCCGCTCGAGGAGCGCGCGAAGGAAGGCATCTGCGGCGGGCGCGAGTTTGTTCGCAGCTTCGGCAGACGCGGGCGTTACGGGCGCGGGCACAGACACGAGGAGTGGTGCCACGACGCCAAACTCTTCGGTGGAGACAGTCGGCTCGTCGGGTTCGTCTTGCCGTGTGGCCATCTCGCCAGGTCCGGCGGTCATGCCGGGCGCAGACTCGGTGTTCGGTTGCTCGATAAGCGTCGCCTCGGCTTCCATAGGCACATCATCCTCGCGCTCCTCATCAATCAAAAGAGCTTCACGCGTTTGCGCGGCGGCGCTCCGAATGTGCCCCAGCTGACTCAAATCGATATCGATCTTGACAGGCTGGTGCGCGGCGTCCCACGAAAGCCATGCCACGATCTCGTCATCGATGATCTTGGCCAGATATTTGGGGACCTTCTCCTCCTTTAGGGGATGGGTGGGGTCTAGGGCCAGGCGCAGGCGTTGGTCGCAGGCGCGCATCATCTCACCGAGCTTGCTACTCTTTTGTCTGCTGCCGTGGATGCGCATGCATTCCCAAAAGCCATTTTGGCAGCGATAGATGTGAATGGGGTCCAGGCGATATTCGCAGTCCTCGTGGCACTCGGGCGCAAAGAACACGGCCGAGGCAAACATGGTGTAGGGCATGGCCGTCTCCTCCCCAAACAAGCTCGCTACGATGCCGGTCTTTCGGTGCGTGTCATAGTAGCGCGCCATACGGACATACACGGCGCATGCCACGTGGCGCAGGTCGCGATGGTGGGAACGGTCGAGCCGTGAGTTATTCAGGTTGTACGTGGAGAGGGCGTTTATAGCGGTCATGAGTTGCTCCTCGCCTGCCTCGTCGGGCGGAAGGGGGAGCGTGGGCTCGGAGGTCTTGCGACGCGCAGGCGCCAGGTCTGACGGCGTTGGCGCGGGCGCAAGGTCTCGCGCCGCACGCCGCAGCTCGATAAGGGCGTTATCGAACATGACGGTTTTAGAGTCGCGAAGCAGCTTGGGGTCGAGTCCGTGGAACACGGCGTAGTCCTGCAGCCACACGCGTGCGAACCGGTCGATGCCGGGTTCAAAGGCGCGATAGGCATCCCAAAAGGCCTTGATTTTGTTAAAACCATCGAGTGGGTCATCTACGCCAATGCCGCAGATCAGCTCATAGAGATACAGAAAGGCAAAGGACGTAGACGTTTCCTCGACGGTTCCGCGGCGCACTTGGGTGCGCCAGGTAAAATAGCCGCGCAGCTGCCGATCGCTCATGGCGTTATAGGTGGGAAAGTACGACTTGAATGTGCCGTTGTAGGGGCAGTCGTCCTCAAAGTCGGCCATCAGCAGGCCTTGGCGGTAGAAAAGCTCGGCTTCCGAAAGCCAGCGACCCGCGCCGCCTTTGGGGTCATCCTGCCAGCGCGATATCTCGCGCATCTTGCGGTACTGGTCGGGAAGGAAATTCTGCATCTGACGACCGGTTTTGAGAATCGGCTCGTCAGCATAGACTTCGTTTGAGAAGCGAGCAGACTGATGGGTCCGGGCCTCGGCCATAATGCGCTCGATGAGCATCTTGATGTCCTGGTCGGCCACCGTTTCTCCTCTCCTAACGCAGCTTCGGTGACCTCATATCATAGCACAGCATCAAACAGGTGTTCGAGATACCGCTACGTAGATAGATTTAGAACAGGAGGGCGTAGATGACGGCTATGACAACGGAGGGGAGCATATTGGCCGTGCGGAAGGTCTGAGGACGGATGAGGTTGACGCCGACGCAGAAGATGAGTATAGAGCCCACGAGCGATAGACTGTCGAGGGCGGCGGCGGTCATGATGGGGGAGAGCGCGCCGGCAAACAGCGTAATCGTTCCCTGGAATACGGCAACGGGCAGGGCGGAGAAGATGCAGCCGCGGCCGAGCGAAGCCGTCATGGTGCAGACGATGATGCAGTCCAACGCGCCCTTGAGGGCAAGCGTTGACCAGTCGCCGAGCAAGCCGTCTTGGATTGATCCCACGATAGCCATGGCACCGATGCAGACGGTCAGCGATGTCGAGACAAAGGCATTGGTGAACTCGTTGTCTCCCTCGCTGCCGGTTTTGCGCTTGAGCCATTCGCCCAAGTTTTCGATGCCGGCTTCCAGGTTTATGGCCTCGCCGATGAGCGAGCCGAGGGCAAACGAGACGATGAGCATGGTGGTGCCGGTGGTCTCCAGCGCTTTCCCGTCAATGACGAGCATCTTTTGCATGGTACCGCCCAGTCCGATAAACAAAACGCACAGCCCCGACGCCTTCATGAGCGTGTCTTGGATGCGGGGCGTGATAAAGCGTCCGCCTATAAGGCCCAGCAGTCCGCCCGCAATCAAAAGTGCGACGTTGATGACCGTTCCCAAACCCGGCATGAACCCTCCCATATTGATGCCAACCTGGCAATCGTAGCAGAACGGGCTGCAGGGTGCGTCATGCCTCATCCTATACGTTATATAAGTGGTATTAATGACGGCATTTGGTGCCCAAGCCTCAGCCTCCCATCACGACATAGGGGCTGTAATCGAAGCACAGCGTCATGAGTCGCTGCGGGGACTCAATGGCCGCGGCGATGATATCGGCATCTCGAGCTCGGTCAAATCCCACGAGCTCAATTTGATACGAGACGTCTTCCATTTTATGGAGTATCCGGTTATTCAGGAGGTTCTCACCGTCGAATTCCTCGGTTTTGCCTCCGTCCGAGGTTACGGCATACAGGTGCAGTTTTGCGGTGGTCGCAGGGTCGACGACCGTGAGGTTGTCGATTTGGTTGGCCGTGCCCTTTGCCCCAAGCAAGGTGAGCAAGGTGGGGGCTACGACCTCGCCCGATGGCAGAAAAACAACTTCGACGGTTTTAGGGAATGCGATAATGGCTGCTTTGCGGACGGGCTTATCGACAGCGGTGACCTCAATGCTCGCGGCGTCGACGGTTTCCGTGCGGTCGAGCGCGACCATCATGCAACAATTGCCCTCGTCGATGTCTGCCGGCATGGGACACCCCAAGTTTTCGCCAGCTTGCGTGCCGCCCACTGCGGTGGCTGTTTCGCTTGGCTCGCTGAAAGTGGCTGAAGGACCGCTCGATGGCGGTGTTATGCCGCCTGGTGCGCCATTGTCCCCAGGCGCTATTTCACCGCTGCTCTCGCTGGAGTCGCTTGCGATGTCACCTGTCGAGGGGGCGAGTCCGACCGCTCCTACTCCGCTCCATTCCATCTCGAGGAGCGCCGGATCGACAAGGACGTGATGCACATCTTGCGTTTCGGCACTGATATAGACAGGACCGGGATCTGCCCCTCGCGTCAGGCTGAGCGATCCGGTCCGCTGTTTGCCCCGAATCTCCTGGCTTTCTGTGCCGCTCGCGTAGAACATCAGAGCGATCTCGCCATTTGCCGTGGCGTCGGTGCCCGCCTTGGTCATTTTCAGCGATGCGGTGAATGAGATAGCGGGCTGCGTGCCATCGGCGCTCGAGGGGACGCAGCCCAGGCATACACCTCCTCCGTTTTCGAAAAACGTGTTGTCGAAGGCGACTGTTGCCCCGTCCGCCGAGTCATCGGACAGGGTGATGTCGAGGCGCAGCTCCACGTCGCAGGAATCGCCATCGGCATCAGTTGCAGCTGCGCGCCATGTGCAGATAACGCATCCCGTTAGGGGGCCGTCCGCTGTGCTCGAGCGCTCGGTATCCACGACTATCGAGCTGTTCGTGCAGCGACGGAGGCACCCCGAGGCCGAAATGCTTGCCTGCGCAAGCGAGAAGCGTTGGCGCGCGATGGTGCTCATCTGGTTTGTGGCGAGACAGTTGACGGCAGGTAAGGGGACGTCCACGGCGGGTGTCGCTAGAGCGGCGACGGGCATGCCGGTGGCAAGCGCACTGCAGAGCGCGGCAACGGGCAAAAGGTTCTTTGATGCCATGGGTTCTCCTTACCTATTCTGGACGGTCTCGATTCGTGTGGCTACCGGCTGCGTTTGATGTGCAGGCCAAGGCCGATGGCGCTAGCGCCTGCCGTGGCGATTCCTGCTGCCAGGAGCTGTCGCGTGTCGCTCGTTTGCGCGAGGGGTTCATGTTGGCCACTGCGTTCGAGTTCCGATAGATCGACAGTTACCTGCGTGGCAGCCTGCGCCTGCTCTTGTTGGGCAAAGGCGGCGATCGGGACAAACGTTGCAACGCCGATGATGACGGCAAGGACAATTGCCTTAGGCCGTGTGCGCACCGGGCTCGACCGTCCACGTAATGGTTGCGACCTGGTCGCCCGTGCCGGTCACATGGAAGATGTCTCGCGTGACGCGGGCGACAGTGCCGCTCGTCTTAAGCTTAATCTTGTCCGTACCATCGGCGATGCCCTGGTAGCCCATGTCGAAGGATGCATTTTTGGAAAGGTCGAGGCCCGCTTCCTGCGTCGCGGCGTGGGCGTCTTGGAGTGCCTTGTCTGGGCCGACCTTAAAATCGATGGAGTTCTGGGCGGTCCCCGTCTTGGCGTCGGCGACGATGCTCCAGGACTTCTGGGCGGCAATCTTCATGTTGGTAACGTGGATGCCATAGGCCGAAAGATTGTCGATGGTGGTTGTATTCTCGGAAGGGCCCTGGAGCGTGCCGTCTGCCTTAGCGACGAACGGAATGACGGTCGGGGCTTTGAACTTGATGTTGTCGATTTCGGTCCTGATGGTCACGTTGGTGGTTCCAGTGCGTCCCTCCGCCAGGGCGGTGGTCGGCGCGGCGCCCATTGCGAGTGCGAGCGCCAGCCCTGCGCCCACGACGAGCACCCTGGCCCCATTCAAGTTCCTGGTGATGTCCATAATCGTTCCTTTCTATTCGTCACGGACCGTTTCCGTGAGGGTTAGACGAAAGCGGCACGGGTGCGCATTTTCATAACAGGTGGCAGGTCTAGTCTTCTGTCTGCGCAACTCGCACCTTGACGCGCGTGGGATTGCCATGGGCGTCGTAGGTCTTGGCGTCGAGCGCTTGAATCTCGATATACGCCTCGCCTTCTTTGATGTCGCCTGCAGGGCAGGTCTCAACGGTCTTGCCGGTCTCGACCACGCCCGATTCATAGATGGTCTCGTCGTTTTGGATCACGCGGAAACGCTGGGGAAACTTGTTATCCTGGACGTTTTGCACGTTGATGCGCAGCTTGCCGCCTTTTTGTAGCTGGGCGACCGGTGCGACCGAGATCGTCATCATGTTGTCGCGGACGATGGCATCGAGCTCGTCCTGGATTTCCTGACGCGACTTACCCTCTGCCGCTGTGACCGAGGCACCCGTCTCGGCGACAGGCTTTGACTGCCAAGCGTAAAGGCCGACGGCGATAAGGGCGCAGGCGATGGCCAAACAGACGGCGCCGAGCCTTTTTCGATGTTTTGACCCTAGGGGGCTCGACTGCTTCCTTACGCTCATGCGGCATCCTTAGTGGTATAGACGCGCGCGAACGTGGACGGATCGGCGCCAAAGAGCATGTGGAGCATGAGGCGTCGCGAGTAGATGAGCTCGTCGAAGTTTGGGTCGAGTTTGATGTCGTGGATGTGGGCGATGTGGTGGGCGAGTGCCGAAAACGATTCGGGATCGCAAATCACGTCGGTGGTGACGTGATAGACAGCCGCATCGGGAAATGCCTTCTCATCGAAGGGCAGAAGATATGGGTCATCGTCAACTTCGATGGCGATGCCGTACTGGGGCCAGTAATATGCCATGGGAACCTCCCTGTTTTTGGGCCAAACCTTCTATTGGTTTTGGCTGTCGATGCCGACCGTATCAGCCACAACTTGACCAATTTCTGACCAAATGCTTGACGGGTTTACATCGCCGCAGGTGAGAGACGCTAAAAAATATCTCAAGTTTTTTCGAGCGCCAATTGTGCGCGTGGCTGCGATGGGAAGGAGCGCGTTAAATAGAGCGCCTGCCGAGAAAACGCCGCCGCTCGCCGAATTGCGCAAACGTAAAATTCGCCAATTATGGAGACGGTCTCAGTCACGTCGACGAAACGATGCGGTAACATCTCCCTGCAAATACTGTAGTTAACTAAAGGGGGAGTTCGCGTGTCTGCAGCCATCAAACCCTTCGGCGACGAGTTCGAAGAATATGGTCGCGATGAATCTCGCACATCGGGCGAGGCGTCGAGCATCTCGTTTCCGACAACGGAGGACGAAGCCCGCGCCATTCTGCGAAAGCTCCATGCCGAGCATGTTCCAATAACGGTCCAGGGTGCTCGGACCGGTCTGGCTGCCGGCGCCGTGCCTCACGGCGGGCATATCCTCAACACTTCTCGTATGAATCGCTACCTGGGTCTTCGCCGCGACGAGCGAGGCCGTTTTCTGCTGCGCGTGGAGCCGGGCGTCGTGCTTTCGGAGCTGCGCAAGCAACTGGGTAAGAAGGCATTGCCGACCGCTGACTGGGATCAGGTATCGCTTGAGGCCTATGAGGAGTTCCAGGCAGCTCCTGAGCAGTTCTTTCCCACCGATCCCACCGAGGCATCTGCCTGCCTGGGCGGCATGGCGGCGTGCAATGCCTCCGGTGCCCGCAGTTACGCCTACGGCCCCATGCGCCCGCACGTTACGGGGCTTCACGTGGCACTGGCGGACGGCGACCTGCTTGAGCTTCATCGAGGTCAGGCGCACGCTGACGCACGCCACTTGTCGCTCGTGACAGCGGAAGGCCGCGCGCTCGAGCTGGATCTTCCTGGCTATACCATGCCCAAGACCAAAAACGCGTCGGGTTATTTCGTTTCGGACGATATGGACGCCATCGACCTCTTTATCGGTGCGTGCGGCACACTCGGCGTCATTACCGAGCTCGAGATTGCCTTGCAGGCGGCACCTTCGGTCGTATGGGGTGTGAGCTGCTTTTTTGACAGTGAGGACAAGGCGGTGTCCTTTACCGATTCCGTGCGCCCCGTGCTGTCCCATGCCGCCGCTATTGAGTTTTTCGATGCCGGCGCCTTGGATATCCTTCGCCGCCAGCGCGAGCAGTCGACCGCGTTTGCCTCGCTGCCGGCACTCGACGATGAGGCAAAGGTCTGTGTTTACGTGGAACTCGACTGCGACGACGAGGCGCAAGCGACCGAGGAGCTGTACCACCTGGGATGGGTTTTGGAGCTTGCGGGCGGCCGCGACGACGCGACCTGGGTTGCACGCACCGAGGTCGATCGCGAATGCCAGCGGTTCTTCCGCCACGCCGTTCCCGAGAGCGTCAACATGCTCATCGACGAGCGCCGCCGCACCGATCCCACCATTACCAAGCTGGGGTCGGATATGTCGGTGCCCAACACGCGCCTGGCCGATGTCGTTGCCCTCTATCGCCGCACGCTGGCCGAAAGCGGGCTTGAGTCTGCCGCCTGGGGACATATCGGCAACAACCATCTGCATGTGAATATCCTGCCGCGCGATGCGCAAGACTACCGTCGCGGTGGCGAGCTGTTTACCCAGTGGGCTGCGGAGGTAACGGCTATGGGCGGCGCCGTCTCTGCCGAGCACGGCGTCGGCAAGATCAAAGCGGACTTTTTGGAGACGATGTACGGCCACGAGGCTATGGTTGAATCGGCTCGACTCAAGCTGCAGCTCGATCCTGCCGGGCAGCTGGGCCGTGGCAACCTGTTTTCGGAGAAGCTCTTGGATGAACTCGTCCAGAAAGGGGGCGCGTGAAGATGAGTGATTTCCATATGGTGGTGTGCGTCAAGGCGGTGCCGGGAAGCACCGAGGTCAAGATGGACCCCAAAACCAATACCATCGTGCGCGATGGCAAGCAGGCGGTCATTAATCCCTTCGATGCAAGTGCCCTCGAATGTGCGTTGGCGCTCAAGGACGACTTTATCGGCTTTGGCATGGATGTGCGCGTGACGGTGGTATCGATGGGTATCCCTGCAACCGAATCGCTACTGCGCGACTGCATCGCCCGCGGCGCCGACGATGCATTGCTGCTCACCGACCGTGCTTTTGCGGGTGCGGACACGTTGGCGACCACCTATGCTCTCAAATGCGGCATCGAGGCGCTCGACGAGGACTTCGACCTGCTCATCTGCGGCAAGATGGCGGTGGATGGCGATACTGCCCAGATTGGCCCCGAACTGGCCGGCGCCTTCGAGATTCCCTGCGTGACCGATGTGAGCTGCGTACAGAGCGCGGGCTTTACGACGTGCGGCTCGCTGGCGCTTGTCCACGGCTGTGACGCCGGCGAGGAGACGGTCTATCTGGAGATGCCGTGCGCGATGACGACCGCCAAGGAGATCGGCCAGCTGCGCATGCCGAGCATCGCCGGCATTCGCGCGGCCGAAGATGCGGATGTGCGGGTGGTCTGTGCTGCCGATGTGCATGCCGACCCTTTGCGCTGCGGCCTTACCGGATCGCCGACGCAGGTCGTGCGCTCGTTTGTGCCCGACCGTGACCAAACGTGCGAGGCCATCGAGGGCACGTCGGTCGAGCAGGCGGCAAAGCTTGCCAAGATTGTCGAGGGGATGGCATAGATGAGCGGACTGATAATCGATAGCGAGGCATGCGTTGGCTGTGGCCGCTGCGTTCGCGCCTGTGCCTCGGGTGGCATTGTGGTGGAGGGCGAGCGCCCCAACCGCTGCGCCCATGTGACCGACGGCTGCATCTTGTGCGGCGGGTGCGTCGACGCCTGTCCCGTCAACGCCATTTCGATCGAGCGCGACGAGGCCGCCGGCGCGGTTGACCTCGATGCGTATCGAGACATTTGGGTATTCGTTCAGACCGACGAGCACGATGTCGTGGCCCCGGTGGCCTACGAGCTCATGGGCAAGGGCCGCGAGCTTGCCGATGCACGCGGCTGTCGCCTGGTGGCGCTGGCCGGCATGGGCCCCGAGGGCTCGCTCGGGGACCTGGAGCATCTGGTTTGCGCCGGTGCGGACGAAGTTCTGGTCTGTCGTGACGAGCGCCTGCGTCAGAACGACGCGGAGGTCTATGCTCGCCTCATCTGCGATTTGGTAGCCGAGCGCAAGCCCGAAGCCATTCTGTACGGTGCGACCGCTTTTGGCCGCGAGCTGGCGCCTGGCGTTGCCGTGCGCCTGCGGACGGGCCTTACGGCCGACTGCACCGTGCTTTCGATGGATACGGAGACGGGCCTGCTGCAACAGACGCGTCCGGCGTTTGGCGGCAACTTGATGGCCACCATTATCTGCCCCAACCACCGTCCCCAGATGGCAACGGTGCGCCCCGGCATCTTTAAGGCGCCCGACTTTGACTATAGCCGCTCCGGAACGATTACCCAGGTATTACTTGCGGAAGACGCCAAGGCTCGTGTCGAGATCTCGATTCCCGCCGAGGAATGGGGCCAGCAGGCATCAATTGCCGATGCCGAGCGCCTGGTCGTGGTGGGCCGCGGCATTGGCTCCAAGAAAAACCTACCCTTGATGCGAAAGCTCGCCGAAGCCCTGGGTGCCGAGCTCGGCTGCACGCGACCCGTCGTGGAGGCGGGCTGGCTGGAGTATCGCCACCAGATTGGCCAGACGGGCGTGTCGGTTTCACCCAAGCTCCTCGTGAGCATTGGTGTCTCGGGTGCCATCCAGCATCTTGCCGGCATCGGTGGGGCGGAGTGCATCATCGCCGTCAACGAGGACCCGGATGCTCCCATCTTTGGCGTCGCCCAGTACAAGGTCGTCGGCGACGCCGTCGAGGTCGTTGAGGAGCTGCTGGCCCAGCTTGAGTGCTAGGCACTTGCCAGCCAGCTGCGCAGCTCGTCCTTTAGGCGCTCCCAGGTCGCTTGCGTGGCGGGATCGGTGAAGGGGCGCGTGATACCAAAGGGCGCGTCGAGCAGGCGGTAGATATCGCCCTGCTCGCGCGCCAGCGCGCGGCTTGCCGGATAGACGAGCTCAAACATAAAGCAGATGAGTCCCACCAGGTAGTCCGCCGGCTCGTTGCGTTCATCGCGCGCGACGCAGCGACGTTCGTCAAAGGCGGCAAGCGTTGGTGCCGAGAAGTGGCTGGCGATAAATGTGTCCTCATCAACCTTGAGGATGGTATCGACGGTGCTGTCGGCGATGGTGCGCATGATGTCGATCTTGTCGCCATCGCGCACGATATCGCAGAAGTTCCGCGTGCGCTCGTCGAGTTGTACGGGTAGACGGAAATCACTGTGATAGGCAATGCTCGTTCGGATGAGCTCATCTTCTGCTGGGTCATCGATAAAGTCGCGGATGCTCGTTACGGCGGGTGCATCGGCGGGATTCTCGCCAAAGAGGACCTCGATGCCCAGCGCCGCATGGCTCATGCTCTCGGCGTCCTTAAAGGTGTCCCAGCGTCGCAGCTGCTCAAAGCGGCCCATGTCGTGTAGCAGGCCGCAAAGCCATGCCAGGTCAATATCTTCTGACGACCAGCCTTGTTCGCGCGCCACGGCATCGCATGCCTCGGCAACGTGGTACGTATGCTCGATTTTGAGCGCGATACGCGGATTGGCGGCATCGTAGGCGTCGGTATAGGTCTTGAAGGCCGCGGCAGCCCGCGTTCGATCGATAGCTGTCATAATGACTTCCTAAAAAAGTTGTGTCTTTCTGTGTCTTTCGATCCGGTGGCAATTGTAGGTGAACTCGGTTGCCACCGGGCGATGATTCTGCCGCGTCGTTGAATGCGACTCGGAAAGCTTGTCGGGACGAGGAACGCTATGGTGCTCAAAATCGTTAAAACCGTCTGGCCGGTGATGCTTACCTATGTTGCGATAGGTGCGCCGTGCGGAATGATTATGGCGCAGACGGGAATGGAGCCCTGGATGGTCTTTGCCCTGAGCAGCACGTTTGTGACGGGCAGTGGCCAGTTTATGGTCTGCAACCTGTGGCTGGCGGGCGTACCGGCGTCATCGATTGTCGCAAGCGTGGCCGCAATTTCATCGCGGTTTGCGCTTTATTCGGCATCGATCGCACCGCATCTGAAGGGTGCCTCGAAGCGCCAGACGCTGGCTGTCGCCGCGACGCTCACCGAGGAGGCATATGGCATCTCGCTTGGCAAATTGGTTGAAGGGGAGGATTGGGGTCCTCACGAGTCCTTTGTGCTCAACGTGATCCTCATCGCGACATGGGGCTTTTCGTGCACGATGGGCGCCGTTGTCGGCGCCGTTGTCGATGTCCCCACCGCTATTGCGGGCTTTGTCTGCACATCGCTCTTTATCTGTCTGCTCTTTTCGCAGCGACTGTCGCGCGGCAATGTCGTGGCTGCCAGTTTGGCTGCGGTATCCGTCGCCATATGCAAGTTCTTGGGGTGGACGAATATCGCCGTGCCGGCAAGCGTGCTCATCGGCGTTGCTGCGGCGCTTGCGTGCGATGCTCTCGCCGAAGGAAGGGGTGCTCGCGATGCCCGTTAATGAGTTTTTGGTTCTGTGGCTGTCGTCGTGGGCGGCCATCGCTTTTTTCCGCATTGCCCCGGCGTTTGCGTTGCGCGGGAGAACGCTGTCGCCCCGCGTTACCGAGGCCTTGGGTTATATTCCGCCCGCCGCCTTTGCGGCGCTGGTCGCTAACGATTTGATAAGCCCTGGCGCTTTCGACACCGGCTTGTGGCAGGGCTTGATTCCCTGGATTGCGGCTGCCGGTGTCGTGGCGGTGGCAATCAAGACAAAGTCAATGTTGTGGTGCTGCGTCTCGGGCATCGTGTTCTATATCGTTTTGAGTCTTGTATAAAAGCAGGGCGCGCTTACCGTCCTGGTCGACGAATCGAATTTCTCACCGAGCCGGTCTGCTTCTTCTGGTACCATGGTCAAACTTTACTGTAGCAAAGCGTGACGTGGGCTTTTGTTCCGCGTCAGCGGAAATGGGGGTTTCATGGCACAGGGAGCGACCGCCAACGAGCAAAAGAAATTCAAAGTACCGCGCATCCCGGGTGACATCATGATCTACCCGATGATCGTCGGCCTTTTGCTCAATACCTTCTGTCCGCAGGTCTTTGAGATCGGCGGCTTCTTTACGGCTGCCTGCCGCGGCGGCTCCAACACCATCGTTGCCGCGATCTTGCTGTTTGTGGGCGCTGGCATCAGCTTTAAGTCCACGCCGGGTGCCATCAAGACCGGCATCGTCGTGCTGGTTCCTAAGCTTGTGGTGGCAGCCGCGCTGGGCCTGGGCGTTGCGTATTTCTTTAACGACAACCTTTTGGGCCTGAGCTCGGTTTCCATCATCGGCGGCATTACGTTTTGCAACATGGCGCTCTACACGGGTATCATGGGCGAGTTCGGCGATGAGTCCGAGCAGGGCGCCGTGGGTATTCTGTTCTTTACGGCCGGCCCCGCCGTCACCATGATCATCCTTGGTGTCTCGGGTCTCGCCAACATTCCTGTCGGTACCATCATCGGCTCCATTTTGCCGCTCGTTATCGGCATGGTTCTGGGCAACCTCTTCCCGTTCATCAAGAATCTGCTGGTTCCCGGTGCCAATCCCGCGATCGCCGTTATCGGATTTCAGCTCGGTGCGTCCATGAGCCTGTCGAGCTTTATCACCGGCGGTATTTCCGGCATCTTGCTGGGCCTTGTCACGCTGTTTGTCGTCGGTCCCATCACCTTTGCGTTCGAGCGCCTGTGCGGTGGTAACGGCAAGGCCGCTGTGGCTTGCTCCACTATCGCCGGCACGGCTATGACCACGCCGGTTGCTCTTGCCGAGGTCGCGCCGCGCTATGCCGAGCTTGCACCCACCGCGTACGCCCAGATCGCCACCGCCGTTATCATCACGGCAATCATGGCTCCGATTCTGACCGGCTGGGTCGACAAGAAGTTCTGCCAGGGCAAGGAGGACCTGTCGCCTGCCGGTGTCGAGGCCATCGAGGAGGCTGTCGCAACCGATATCGACGGTGAGTAACGGCCGTTACCGATAATTGATTCCGGCGTGCAACTCGCGCCGTTTGAGCGCCCGAACGAGAGCTGTCCTGCAGTGACGTTCGGGCGCTCTGCTATGATTCCCCTTACTCCTGCGGGCAGGGGTGTTTGTTGCCCAGATTCGAATTGGTCGATTCAGACCACTTGGATATTGAAAGGATGGCGGCTAGTGGTTAAGGCACTCAAGATTGAGATATTCGTGCTATGCATGATTGTTCTTATCGGGCTTGCCGTGCGAAGTCGTCGCTCCTTGTTCTCGAGCACCCAGCAGCTATTGTTTAGCATGCTTGGCTACACCTCTGCCGCGTACATATTATTCGATATGGTCTGGACGCTTTCGGACGGTGTGGACGGCACGTTGGGCATTGCTGCCAACTGGATTTCCAACGCGGTTTCGTTTTCGCTCTTTGCCGTCGCGTGTCTCATTTGGTTTATCTATTCCGAGACGGTGCAGGGTTCTCGCCTTTTGACCTCGCGCTATAGGGTGGTGCTTGTAGCGTTGCCTACGGCTCTGGTGGTCGTGCTGGCGTTTACCAGTTACTGGACGCACGCCCTGTTCTATATCGATTCGCAGGGTGTGTATCGTCGCGGCTTTGCCTATATGATCCAGCCCATTGTCAGCTACTGCTACGTTATACATACGTCCCTGCATGCGTTTGTGCAATCTCGCAGGGTCGAGAGTCTGCAGACGAAGGCCATCTATCGAACCTTGGCATTTTTCGCCATTCCGGCCCTGGTGGGTGGTACCTTTCAGGTCGTATGCTCGATGCCCGGCCTTTGTGTCGGCATAATGATTAGCATGTTGCTGCTCTACATTATCTACCAGGAGCAGCTCATCTCGACCGACCCGTTGACTGGCCTCAACAATCGCAACCGTTTTGAGACCTATATGTTGTCGCTCTTCTCAAATGTGGATCAGGCCGAAGACGTGTATCTGCTTATGATGGACGCCGACGGCTTTAAGCAGATTAACGACCGGTATGGACATGTGGAGGGCGACCATGCCCTCCAGGTCATATCTGCTGCGCTCAAAGAGGTCTGCTCGGCGTCTGGTGGCTTTATCGCACGTTATGGCGGTGATGAGTTCGTGGTGCTTCAAAAGGCGACGGCGGAGCAGGACATCATGCGTCTGTGCGCGGCAATCAGCGACGAGCTCGCGCGCGCCGAGGTTCCGTATCTGTTGCGGATGTCCATCGGCTACGCACGGGTTGGTGATGGCGTCGATACCTGGCAAGACTTGCTTCGCGCTGCCGACGCGGAGCTCTACCGCGTCAAGGCCGAGAAAAAGAAGTCCGGCGTCCAGATACGCTAGAAAAAGGGGCACACGCTTGCGTGCATGGCGGCCCTCGGCTCTCCGATGTACTCCATTAAACTAAAGTATATGAATCCCCTCTGCTAATAAGGGCAGTTCGTTAGACCTTTTTTGGTTTGTTGACGATGATGATGCCGCCGCAGACCAACAGTAGGGCAACGATGACGGTAACGGGGCTCGTGCCAGCGCCCTCGCCGAGCAGCAGTGCGCTCAACAGCACGCCAAAGACCGGGTTCATAAAGCCAAAGACCGAAACGCGGCTGACGGGGTTGACGGCGAGCAGGCGGGACCACAGCGAGTACGCGACGGCGGAAATGAGTGCCATATAAATGATGAGCGCGATGGCGGGGACGATTTCGGTGGGGGACAACGTTCCGCCCATCAAAAACCCGATGGCGGTAAGGACCACGCCACCGACTAAAAACTGCCACCCGGCAAGCAAGACGCCGTCGTGCTCGCGCGAGAAGATGCCAATCAGGCAGGTCGAAAGGGCACCCGCGACGGTGGAGGCCAGGATAAAGCCCTCGCCGTCGAGCGTAAAGCCAAAGGTGCCGTCCGCGCCCGAAAGGTTGATGAGCGCGACGCCGGCAAAGCCCAACACACAGCCAAGCACCTTGGCCGCATCGAGCTTTTCGGTGCGAAACGCCAGGGCGGCAAAGAGGATGGCTAGGAAGTTGGCGCTGGCCTCGATGATGGAGCTCGACATGGCACTGGCGCGCGAGAGTCCCAGGTAGAAAAAGAAGTACTGCCCGATAGTCTGGAAGAGCGACAAGACAAAGATGGGCTTGATGTCGCGCGCCTGTGGAACGAGTGGACGGCGCTGGGCCGCGCTCATCCCAACGATAACCAGGGCACCGGCAAGCGTAAAGCGCAAACCTGCAAAGAGCAGCTGTGAGGCGCCATCGTGCGCGGGGATGCCAAAGAGTCCGTAACCGATCTTGATGCAGGGGAAAGCCGACCCCCAGAGCGCACAGCAGACGAGGCAACCCAGGATGAGTCCGGGCAGGGTGGCGAGATACGGCTTGCGGCTTTCCATGATGTCCTTCCTGTATGCGTGAAGCAAAAAAGAACCCGCCACCGGGTGTGCCGGTGGCGGGTGTTGTTACCCGAGCGGATTGTACCCGATGGGACGCATTAAGCGAAGTAGGCCACGCCGCTCTCAAAGATCGGCATGAACTTATCGCCAGGGACATGCTCGGGCACGTTGCGGTACAGGTTGTCGCCGCGACGCTCGGCATGGCCCATCTTGCCCAGAACGCGGCCGTCGGGGCTCGTGATGCCCTCGATGGCGAGTGCGGAGCCGTTGGGGTTGACGGAAAGATCCATGCTGGGCTTGCCGTCCTCGCCCACGTACTGCGTGGCGACCTGGCCGTTGGCGATCAGCTGGGCGAGCACCTCGTCGTTGGCGACAAAGCGGCCCTCGCCGTGGCTGATGGCGACGGTGTAGGGGTCGTCCAGGCTGCACTGCGACAGCCACGGGGACAAGTTGGACGAGATACGGGTGCGCACCAGACGGCTCTGATGGCGACCGATGGTGTTGAACGTCAGCGTGGGCGCATCGGGCGTGGCGTCGACGATGTCGCCGTAGGGCACCAGACCGAGCTTGATCAGGGCCTGGAAGCCATTGCAGATGCCCAGCATCAGACCATCGCGGACCTTGAGCAGGTCGCGGACTGCCTCGGTGACCTCGGGAGCGCGGAAGAACGCCGTGATGAACTTGGCGGAGCCATCGGGCTCGTCGCCGCCCGAGAAGCCGCCGGGGATCATGACGATCTGGCTTGCACGGATGCGGCGGGCAAGCTCGTGGGTGCTCTCGGCGACGGCCTCGGGCGTGAGGTTGTTGATCACGAAGGTGTCGGCCTCGGCGCCGGCGGCGCGGAAAGCGCGGGCGCTATCGTACTCGCAGTTGTTGCCGGGGAACACGGGGATTACCACGCGCGGGCGGGCGATCTTGGCGCCGCCGTACACGTGGATATCCTTGGCACGGAAGTCGATGGTCTCGACCTCGGCGGTCTCGCCGGCGCTGCGGTAGGCAAAGACGCCCTCGATGCCGCCCTCCCAGGCCTCCTGGAGCTCGGAGAGCTCGATGACCTCGGAGCCGGTATCGATGACATAGCCCTCGACGGTGGTGCCCAGGGGCTCGACGACAACGCCGTCGGCGACCTCGGGCAGCTCGGCATCCTCGGCGAGCTCGACGATAAAGCTGCCGTAGAGCGGGGTGAAGAGGCTCTCCACGTCCACATCTTCGGCAAGCTCGATACCGATCTGGTTGCCGACGCACATCTTAAAGAGGCTCTCGGCGCCGCAGCCGTAGCCGGGCGTGGAGACCGCCAGGGCGTCGCCGGCGGCGGTGAGCGCCTCGACGGCGTCAAATGCGGCGAGCAGCTGCTGGGCGTCGGGGCGGTAGTCCTGGCCATAGGTGGCGGGGGCGATGCGGACGACGCGGTGCGTGAGGCCCTTGAACTCGGGGGAGACAGCGCGGGCCGCCTTGCCCACGGCCACGGCGAAGCTGATGAGGGTCGGCGGAACGTTGAGCTCGCCGGCCTCGTCCTCAAACGAGCCGCTCATGGAGTCCTTGCCGCCGATGGCGCCGGCACCCAGGTCGACCTGGGCCATAAGGGCGCCCAGGACGGCTGCCATGGGCTTGCCCCAGCGCTCAGCCTCGGTGCGCAGACGCTCGAAGTACTCCTGGAAGGAGAGGTAGGCGTGCTTGTGCTCAAAGCCTGCGGCCACGAGCTTGGCGATGGACTCGACCACGGACAGGTAGGCGCCCGCAAACTGGTCGGCCTCCATCAGATAGGGGTTAAAGCCCCATGCCATAGCGCTCGCCGTGGTGGTCTCGCCGTCCACGGGGAACTTGGCGACCATGGCAGAGCTCGGGGTGAGCTGCGTCTTGCCGCCAAAGGGCATGAGCACGGTCGCGGCGCCGATGGTGGAGTCGAAGCGCTCGGAAAGGCCCTTGTTGGAGGCGACGTTAAGATCGGTGACGAGCGAGGTCATGCGCTCGGCAAGCGTGGTGCCGGCCCAGCTGGGCTGCCACACGCTGCGGGCGCAGACGTGGGCGACCTGGTGCTTGGGCGCACCGTTGGAGTTGAGGAACTCGCGGGACAGATCGACGATGGCGACGCCATTCCATGCCATGCGCATGCGCGGCTCGGCGGTAACCTCGGCGATGACGGTTGCCTCCAGGTTCTCCTCGGCGGCGTAGCCCATGAACTCCTCGACGTCACCGTCGGCGACGGCGCAGGCCATGCGCTCCTGGGACTCAGAGATAGCGAGCTCGGTGCCGTCCAAGCCGTCGTACTTCTTGGTCACGGTATCAAGGTCGACATACAGGCCATCGGCAAGCTCGCCCACGGCGACCGAGACGCCGCCGGCGCCAAAGTCGTTGCAGCGCTTGATCAGACGGCAGGCATCGCCGCGGCGGAACAGACGCTGCAGCTTGCGCTCGACCGGGGCGTTGCCCTTCTGGACTTCGGCACCCGAGGTCTCGATGGACTCGGTGTTCTGGGTCTTGGAGGAGCCGGTGGCGCCACCGATGCCGTCACGGCCGGTGCGGCCACCCAGCAGGATGATCTTGTCGGTGGGGGCGGGGCACTCGCGACGAACGTGGTTTGCCGGGGTAGCGCCCACGACGGCGCCAACCTCCATGCGCTTGGCCACGTAACCGGGGTGATAGAGCTCGTTGACCTGGCCGGTGGCAAGACCGATCTGGTTGCCGTAGCTGGAGTAGCCGGCGGCAGCAGTGGTCACGAGTTTGCGCTGCGGCAGCTTGCCCTCGAGCGTCTCGGAAACCGGGACGGTGGGGTCGCCGGCGCCGGTGACGCGCATGGCCTGGTACACATAGCTGCGGCCCGAGAGCGGGTCGCGGATAGCGCCGCCCACGCAGGTGGCCGCACCGCCGAAGGGCTCGATCT
>CALJPV010000077.1:0-43909 GCA_937980385.1 uncultured Collinsella sp.
GATCGTATTTGCTATCGTTGTCGTGGTGGTGCTGGGCCTGGCCGGCGGCGAACAGCTGGCTGGCGTTCATGCCGCCCATGCCGCCCGCCATGCCCATGCCCATAAAGCCGGCCATCGCGCCGTTGGGGTTGGCGGCTGCCGCGCGCATCGCATCGCTCTGGGCGCTGGCGATATTAGCGGCTGCCATGGTGGGATCGCGCATGACTGCGGCCTTCTGCAGGTCTTTGATCATCTGCTCGTCTTCTTGCGAGGCGGCGATGGAGTTGACGCCAAAGCTCACGATCTCGACGCCGCGCAGGTCACGCCAGTCGGCAGAGAGGACCTCGTTGAGTGCGCGGGCGAGCTCGGTGGTGTGGCCGGGAATGGCGCTGTAGCGGATGCCCATCTCCGAGATCTTGGCAAAGGCGGGCTGCAGAGCGGTGAGCAGCTCGGACTTAAGCTGGCTGTCGATTTTGTCGCGCGTGTAGCTATCGGTCACGTTGCCACACACGTTGGTATAAAACAACAGCGGGTTGGTGATGCGGTACGAATACTCGCCGTTGCAGCGCACGGAAATGTCGACGTCCAGGCCGATATTGTTATCGACCACGCGGAAGGGCACAGGCGAGGCGGTGCCGTACTTGTTGCCGATGATCTCCTTGGTGTTGATGAAGTAGACACGCTGGTCCTTGCCCGCGTCGCCGCCAAAGGTAAAGCGGCTGCCGATATTGGCGAACGTCTCCTTGATGGAGTCGCCCAGGTTGCCGCTAAAGACGCTCGGCTCGCTGCCGGTGTCAAAGACAAACTCGCCAGGCTCCAGCGCGACCTCGATGATCTTGCCGTTTTGCACCACGAGCATGCCCTGGCCGTCGTTGACGGCGATGACGGAGCCGTTGGAGATGACGTTGTCCTCGCCGCGCGTGTTGGAGCTGCGTGCGCCGGTGCGCTTGCTGCCCTTGCAGGCCAAGACGTCAGCGGGCATCGATTCGCAATAGATAAATTCTTTCCACTGGTCGGCCATGACGCCGCCGGCAGCACCCAATCCAGCTTTCAAGAGTCCCATGGTGATCTTCCTTTCTCGTCAAAGGCCGGGTGGTATTGGTCAGAATGGCTAATCGTCCTTGTTGTCCTTCATGACAACGGTGGTCTCGGTGTGGCTGAAGGTGTCGTGCTTCTCGGTCAGGTCGAGCTCGCCGCAGTAACAATCGGCGTGGGTGGCCTCGTTGGCCGTCTTGAGCTGGCCCACCAGCAGCACGTCCGCGATGATTACGATGATCAGCGGCGCGACGATGTTGATGAGGATGCCCTCGACATCAAAGGCGAGGTAATCCGGATCGAAGGCGTTCTCTCCCATAAAGAGAATCTGGGAGAGGACAAACCCGATCACAAAGAACAGCACCGAGGCGATGGCGAGCTTGGGCTTGGAGCAGGGGAGCTCGCCGACCATGCGACCGGTCTGTCCGTTCATGGCAAACAGATAGCTCTTGCCGTTCCACGAGGTGGAAAGCATCCACACGGGGAACAGGGCATAGTCGCTGTCTTCCCAGGTGTAGTCGAGCTGCTTGCTTTCGACCGTGGCGTCGTCGTACTCGTCGACGACGGTCTCGCGCAGGGCCGAAATCGTGCTCTCCTCCATGCGGCGCTCGGCACGCGCCTTGCAGGTCTCGCAATCCTCGTCGTAGCGGTTGGCGATGTAGCCGGGCATATACGCGACCGAGAACGGGCGCAGCGCGTCGTAGTCAAACGGCTCGATGGCGTCCATATGGCCGTCGGGCATCTTGGACGATCCGTCGACGGGCACGCGCTCAAACGAGATATTGCCCTTACGGTAGGCGTCGTAGTGGTCGGTGGTCGTGACGGTGCGGTCGGATTCCTCGGTAACGGTCTCGTTGGTCGCGTCAAAGCACGCTTCGCCGTCAACGCGGGCGCCGTAGAGCCAAAACGGCACGTAGACACCTTGGACTTCGTCGATATGGTTGCCGGTGACAAAGCTCTTGGGCAGCAGGATCTTGCCCTTGTAGTGGTCTTTGAGCGCGGCCATAACGTCATCGCGCCCGAGCTTAAACGGAATCACCAGGTCGGGTGAGAAGTCGCCCGAGAGCTGGCCGGGTGCTACGGCGGAGTTGCCGCAGTATGGGCAGGTGGTAACGGCGACGGTGCCGTCCGAGACCAGCTCGGCACCGCACGACGAGCAGATGTAGCCGGCGTTTTGAGCCAGCTCCTGCACGGCATCGTCGACAGCAGGCTTGGGGGCCGCGGCTGCCGCATCGGCTTTGGCATCGGCCTTGTCCTGGCGCTCGCGATAGAGGGCCTCGACTTCTTCGACTTCAAAACGCGAATCGCAGTAGTCGCAGACGAGCTTTTGCTCGGCGCTGGCAAAGTGAAGGGGGCCGCCACATGCGGGGCACTGATAGTTGACGCTTTCGAAGGCCATGATCGGTCCTTTCGCTGCCGGAGGCTATGCACCGATGGCGCCGCCGCAGTATTCGCAGCGCCCGCTGGCATCGGGAATGGTGGTTGCACCGCAGAAGGGGCAGGTGACCGCGGTCTTGGGGGCCTTAGCGGCCACGACGCTGTCGCGCGTCTCCTGACGCAGCTGCACCAGCGCGTCGCGGACCTCGGTTGCCTGGCGCTTGGCCTCGCGGTATTCGATGGAACCGCGCTGGTCGATGGTGGAGTCGTTCACGCGCAGGTTGATCTCGGTAAAGTACGGCGTGTTGACGTGGATGGTCAGATTAAAGTCGTAATCCAGGTCATAGCGCGGCGGGTTGTAGCTCTCGCGCTCGCCGTCCTTGGTCTCGCGATAGATCTCGGTGCGATGCTCGTCGATATCCATATCGCAGCCGAGTACCTGCGAGAACTCGATGATGTCGGGATTGGCGTCGCGCCAGCGGCTCTGCGAAGTGATGATCAGCAGGCCCGCGTCCTCATCGAGCATGATGTTGGTTCGCCCGGCAGAGAGCGTGCGCGTGGGGTTGAACGACGCCAGGCGTTCGGCATTGGCCTCGCGGTAGGCGAGCTGCTCACGGATATCGTCCGCGGTGCTGGAGCGATAGCCGTGGAAGTAGGGGGAGAGCTTTCCGGCGCACTCTTTGCACAGGTAGCCTTCGTTGATCTTGGTCTTCCCCAAAAGCCCCAGCTCGGTACCGCAAATCGCGCACTCTTTCTTCTCGAACATCTTGTCAAAGAAGCCCATGGCTGCCTCCCATCAACAGGTAGCGTGTGTCACTTTTGATGATGGGGGAGTGCGCGATTTTTCACGATACCCAGACGGCTCAAGGAGTCTCCACAACTGGGACACATGGCCCATTTTTGACTAGTCATTAGGGACGTTCTTAAACGACTAGTCAGCAAAGCGCCCAGCGAGCATTAGCAGCTCGCTGGGCGCCAATAATCTGCTGCCGACACAGGCAATCGACGAAAAGGCCATTTAGTCGGTATCGAGACCCTCCTCCAAGTATTCCTTAAAATACGGAAGGTCAAAGCCAACCCTTCCTCGACCACGTTCCCCGATAATCCCCTGCTCAATCAGGCGAGCGCGGTATTGCGACGCATAATTGCTCTTTACGCCCATTCGCTGCGCAACATCCGCAATCTTACTCTCGCCCTCATCTACAAGCATTGCCTCCAAAAATGCCTTATCGCCTTCGGAAAGCTCGTAATACGTCGGCGCCAGCACGCGCTGTTCCATGTCAGAACGCGCAAGAGCAATGCCCTCCGCAGCATCTTGGGCCGTAATTTCTTCTGCTTGGGGTCGCACATCCCAGGAGCGGAATCCTACCAGCTGCATAAGAAACGGAAAACCGCCGATGGCATTCACCATCTTCTGAAGGCCGTTGGCACTCACGCGCCTGCCGCCACCCTCTATGGTCCCGTTCAATGCAGCGGCAATTTCCTTGTCGCTAATATTCCCCAAGTGATGCTGGACCGATCGACGTAAAAACGAAACGGACTGGTTGCGCAGCAACATTGAAACCTGATGAGGCAGTCCCGCCATCAGCACGCCCACGCGTCGGCCTTCGCGCACAAACATTTGGTACGTAGAGGCAAAGCTAATCATTTCATCGAACGAAGCCGACACCTCATCGATCGTGAACAGCAAACCGATGTTATATTTGTCCAAAGCCCTTATAAGGCGAGTCATCCGCGTGCGCCAGTTTGCCGAAGGAGCTTGCTCCGGCTCCCATTCCACGCTAAATAACTGGCCCACACTTAGGCCCCTTAGTCTCGGATTTAAGCCGCTATCGATATACTCAGCCGCAACTTCACGCGTTTGCTCGTAAATGTCTTCCAGCATTCCAGGAGCAGCAGCCACGCCGACCGAAATCCAACCATGCTTTTGCGCCTCGGAGCTAAGGTACGAAAGCAGGGCGGTTTTGCCCGTTCCACGTGCGCCAACATAAATCGTTGCTAGGTTGGGATCGCCGGGGCCACGGTCGAGCGCCCGCACAACATCGTCAATAAGATACGTGCGGCCGGCCATAATTGGCGGAACAATGCCAAATGTCGGCGTAAACGGATTGCTGGACACATTCATAGAACACTCCCCCGTCAGCTTCTATCCTGCTTTCACTAGTTTTGCAAGCTTTAATTTCTTTTGCAAGCTTTAATTTCTTTTGCTTTCTTTCACCTCTTTTAACAAAACGCCAAGCGGGCATTAACTGCTCGCCTGGCGTTTTGGTTAGGAGGCTACGATTATTGGGAAAGCCTAGGCTAGGTCCTCGCTATTAGAAGCGATAACCTTCTTCACTCATTGGGGACGTACTTAAATGAGTGGCAGTTGGGGACACTCCTTGCCGAATGTGGGGTCTGTCGCTCGCTATGCCACGGTCACGGCAACCTGGGCGTAACGGCTGCAGGGGCGTTCGGCGCGCGTCTGCACGGTAAGGGTGAGCACGAAGCGGTCGCCGGTCTGCGCGTCGGCGGGCACGATGAAAGTGGTGCTCACCGTGCATTCCTGCCACAGCGAAAGATCCTGCGCGCCTGCATAGCTCGACGGGTTCATGGCGACATTCCAATGTGCATCGAAGCCCTTGTCGTCGGGGTCGACGATGGTTGCCGCAAGGGCGACGCGCTCGCCGGCTGTGGCGCTGCGGTCGGCCGTGACCTCGACAACATGTGCCGGATGCGAGCAAGCTGCCGGATCGTGGGCGCACCATTGCGCGCGGGCGGCAAAGTCTTCCTGATAGGCGCGCAGATAGGGATTGGGGTTGTCGCCTGCGGGCGTGCCGATGGCGGCAAAACCGGCGGGTGCGTCCGCATCGGGATGCCCATCAAGAAACATGCGGCCGAGCAGCGTGTCGAAGCCGCGGTCATCGATACCGCGCAGGCCAAACGGCAGCAGCGGAATATAGGTCATGCTGTCGCCTTCGGCCATAAAGTCGCCGTGCTCAAACTGCATCGCGGGGATGCCTTCTAGACCCCAATCCAGACGGGCATGCTTGCCAAACTGAAACCGCTCGGGCTCGTTTTCGTAGACCTTGCCGTCGCCATAGAGCATATAGCGCGCCATAAGGGGGCCGTTGCCTTGGGTGAGATTCTGCTCGGGCCAAGGCGCCTTAAACAGCGGCAGCGTATCGGGCTGAGCCATCTTGGCGTCGACATAGCCACCATACATATAGGGCACGCGCCAAAAGATGAGCTCGGGAAAGAGCTCACGCCCATGGTCGAGCCATGAGTTGTCCTGCCCCACGTCATCGGCAACGCCCATCACGCGTACCTTGCGATAGACCCGCTGCTGTACGGCGGGCCATTCGGGCGTGGCGCGATAACGCTCGGCAATACTCATGAGGGCGCGAACGATGGTATTCATGCCTCCCCAGCTGAGCAGCCAAAGCGTGCGCGGATCGTCATCCAAAATGGCCTGCGCAATCACGCGAGAACCATCGGTCTCCTCGCGGACATCACCCTCAAAGGCAACATTTCCCACAAAGGTGCGCTCGATCATCTGGGCAGGCGTGGGAAACGGCGGCTCACCGGCAGCGGCCGCATTTGCCTGCAACTGCGGCCAAGCCTGGGCATATTCATTACTCCAGAGACTCTCAATCCAATGCTCGGGAAACGGCCGATACTCACAAAGCTCCCCGGCCAGCGGATCAGGCTCATGAGGCACAACAGCCCACTCGTAAGAGCGACGCCCTTTGGTCCGCCAATGCGAATTCACCTCGCCCAGCGTATGAACCCCATCCCCAAGAAAGTGATACTGCGAAGCCGTATACACCACAGCCTGAACATCAAGCACATTGAGATACAGAGCCAAATGAACGAGCGAGTTCATGTCGTCGACTTCCATATCAGTAGTAACAATCACCCGAGTCAACTTTTGGGACATAGGAACAGCTCCAATCAAAATTAATTCAGCCAGTTACGCGCAAGGCAAGACGGGACCCACGCCCCCATCGCCGTCAATCCGGCGGCCCGCCGGAAGCGGCCGGCCAGGGCCAACGACAGTGGCAACGCAGCGGGGACCGGGGCTTAGTTTTGCAAACATTCCACAGGGGGCATGGGCCGGCGCAGCGCGAAGCGCAAGGCGCCGGCCCATGCATGCCCGAGGACGTTTGCAAAACTAAGCCCCGGTCCCCGCGCCGGGACGGATTATCTATTGACCCTGGCCGACCACTCCCAGCAGCCCACCGGCTCGCCGTCGATGAGTACGTTGCCCCCGTCGAAGTCTTGATAACACAGGTCGTTGAATTGGTGGATCCACACGCCGTGGTTGAACGTCTTCTTAGGCGAGCCATCGGCCTCGCGATAGTGCCCGGTCAGGTCCTCGACATGGCTAAAGTAGGTGAGATGCACGTTGGCTCCGGCGTCGCGCAGGCGCGCTGTGAGCGGCAGCACGGTCTGCTGCGGCGACACGAGCTCATCGCCCTTGGAGTGCGTAAACCACAGCGGCGTCTTGGCGAGCGCGGCAACGTCCTCGTCCGTGGCGTTGTACCACGGGGCGCAGCAGGGAAGGCCGGCGGCGAAGAAATCGGGGTAGTCGGCGCATAGGCGCAGGGTCATAAAACCGCCGTTGGAAAGGCCAGCGACCACGATGCGGTCGGTGTCGATGCGCTCGGCATGCTCGGCGACAAACTCGTCAATGAGCGCCTTGAGCACGGGGGAGTAGATGCTCTGGTTGGAGCGACCGAGCTGCTCGACGCCGTTGTCCATCCAAAACGTGGGCGACTGCGGCACAAGTACCCAGGCAAAGCCGCCAAAGTAGCGCTGGATTTGCGCCTGGCTAATGGCTGTCACGCGGTTGCCGATATAGGCGCGCGTGGCGCCTTCGCCCTGCGTGGCACCCTTGCCTTCGCCGGCGCCGTGCAGGTACACCACGAGCGGGGCCTTTTGGGGCACGACCGTGGCCTCGGGCGCGAAGGGATTGAAGCAGGCCGAGTCCTCGGCTTTAAAGCTGGGCTCAAAGAAGCCGTACTCGAGCGCGATGCCGTCGACGGCGGTCTTTTGCACGGCATTGCTCCAACCCTTGAGCGCGGAGCAGATGTCGCCGCGACAGGTATCGAAGACCAGGCCGCAGGTGGGGTCGTCGCCGTCGTTGCCGGGAAGAGCCGCGAGCTGCGTGATGTGCAGCTGGCCATCGAGCATGCGCGAGCCCATGACGCCGCCTTCGATCTTTTTGGTCAGGCGCTGCTCGGCGACCTCGAGTGCCACATGAGTGCCCACGGCGAGCTTGCGGCCGTTCTCGTCACACGGATACGCGGCGAGAACGTCGATGTAACCCACGGAGGGCGCGGCATGGTCGGCGCCGCGCTCCTTGCGCATCAGGACCTCGCCCGTGCGCTCGTGACGCTCTACATATATATGGAAAGTGTTCGCATCGACATCGTTGGCGCGCACGGTGCAGGGTAGGTCGAGAACGACCTTGCTGATCCAGGGGCCAAAGTCGCCCAAGGTGGTGACGGTTGCGTAGGTACACGATCTGAGTTCCATGAGCTGCCTCCTTTGCGCCACGCGTGCTAAACAATCGCGGCAATACAATCTAAACATGTTTAGTTTAATGCAGAGATGTGGAACAAGCAGATGAACTCGGTAAACGGCATAATCGAACACGCAGTGAACTACTAAACATATGTTTAGTAGTTTCTATCTGGGGTTTTCTTGATGAGCTAACAGGCTATTGAGAGGCAACTCAAAGTAAAATCCCACGTAAATAGCCATATATCAATACATAGGCAAAAAGAAGATTTACTGCCGTTCAGATACGCTCACCCCCGATTTCCTACCGTTCACCGGACTGCAAACGGCAAAACTGCCACAAATTCAACGCTGCGTGTAAACTAAGTGCTGTAAACGTTCAGTAAACAGATTGTTTACGACAGCGTATCCAAGGGCTCGGCAGCCGTAAGGGGTTATAGCCGCCGGGTCAAAGGCGTGCCTACGTCCAAACGGGTAGGCACACGATGATATGGGGAGGGGTCCCATGGCAGTAGATAACAAGCAGATTGCCACCGATGTCCTCGAGCTCGTGGGCGGTGCGGAGAATGTTGCCGTCGCCACCAACTGCATGACGCGCCTGCGTCTGACGCTCAAGGATAACAGCAAGGCCGACGTGGAGAAGATCAAGAAGGTCAAGGGTGTTCTGGGTTGCCAGTTCGCCGGCAGCCAGCTCCAGGTCATCATCGGCCAGAACGTGCCCAAGGTGCTCGCCGAGTTCGTCGCCATGTCCGGCGTCAAGCAGGGTGCCGCGGTCGACGAGAACCTCGACGCTCCTAAGGAGAAGTTCGAGCTCAAGAACCTGCCCAACATCATCCTCGACTATCTGTCGGGCTCCATGACCCAGCTGATCCCGCTGCTCATGGCCGGCGGTCTGTTCCGCACCATCGCCGCGGTCCTCGGTCCCACCATGCTCGGCGTTCTCTCCGATACCGATCCGACCTACACGTTCCTCTACACCACCCTGTACGAGGCCACGTTTACCTTTATCCCCATTTACCTGGGCTATGCCGCTGCTAAGAAGCTCGGCGCCTCTCCGGTTCTGGGCATGCTCCTCGGCGGTGCTCTCATGGCCCCGTCCGTCGTGAGTGTCGCGACTCAGGAGGGTGGCGGAATCATCTCCGTCTACGGCATCCAGATCGCCGCTGCCAACTACCAGCAGTCCGTCCTGCCGATCATCCTCTCGGTGCCGGTCCTGTACTTTGTCGAGAAGTTCTTTAAGAAGGTCATGCCCGACGTGCTGTCCACGGTCTTCACGCCGTTCTGCACCATGATCGTCACCATCCCCATCGCCTTCATCGTCCTTGCCCCGATCGGCAACGAGATCGGCAGCCTCATCGCCAACGCCCTCTTTGGTCTTGCTGACCTTGGCGGTATCGGTATCCTGATCGTCATGGCCATCCTCGGCGCCTTCTGGCAGCTCTTCGTGGTCTGCGGCATGCACATGCCCGTCATCCTGCTCGCTCAGGTTCAGATCATCGCTGCCGGCTACGATCCCTTCGTCTTCGTTTCCACCAACTGCGCTATGGCCGCTGTCTGGGGCTGCGCCTTCGGTGCCTTCCTCAAGATGAAGAACCCCGACGAGAAGGGTCTTGCCCTGGGTTACGTCATCTCCGCCATTGCCGGCGGCGTCACCGAGCCCGCGCTCTTCGGTATCCTCATGCGCTTCCGTCGCACCATGCTCGGCATGTTTATCGGCGGTGCCATCGGCGCTGTGTTCTCCGGCCTCATGGGTGTTACCTACTACCTGGCCGGCGGTGCTTCCAACTTCCTGGTCTTTACCAACTACCTGCAGGGTGGTCAGATGAACACCGTCTGGGCTATCGTCGGTATGGCGATCTCCTTTGTCATCGCCGCTGCCGTCGTCTTTGCCACTGGCTTCTCCAAGGAGGAGCTCGCCGAGATGGAGGCCTAAGGCCAAACCATTCGGACGCATACGACCTTACCTACACGACAGGGCCCCGTCAGGCGCAAGCCCGGCGGGGCCCTTCTTACAAGGTAGACTGATTGGGGGCGCGTGGCGCCTGCTCGCTGGGGCTTGCTAAGCGCCAGGGACTTTCGCGCGGGGTTACCGCGAAAGAATCTGCCGGTTCGCAATTCCTTTATCAAACGAAAGGACATGCAGATGAGTTTGGGAAAGCTGACCGTTAACGGTCGTCAGGACGGCTTTTTGTGCGAGGGCAAACCGTTCTTTTGGTTTGCCGATACGTGCTGGAGCGCGTTTACGAGCATTGCCGAGGCCGATTGGGACTACTATCTGACCCGTCGCGCCGAGCAGGGCATGAACGTGCTGCAGATCAACACGTTGCCGCAGTGGGATCGCTGCTGCCCCGATCTGGGCATTTGGCCCTATGCCAGCGAGGACGGCGTGCATTTTGATTGGTCCCGTCCCAACCAGGCGTACTGGGACCGCGCTGCTGCCATGTGCCGCGCTGCCGTCGAGCACGGCATTCGTCCGGCACTCGTACTTATGTGGTGCAACTACGTGCCCGGTACCTGGGGTGCCAAGATTGCCGAGCGCTGCGGTGCCGAGGTTATGCCGCGCGAGGAGGTCCGCGCCCACGTTGCCCGCGTCGTCGAGAATCTGGGCGAGTTCGACCCCGTCTATGTGGTGACGGGCGATACCGACTTTACCAGCGACGAGGCGATCGCCTATTACGAGGATGCCCTCGACGAAGTCGTCAAGCGCGCGCCCGAGGCGTTGCGCACCATGCATATCAACCGCGGCAACCGCACCATTCCGCCACAGTACCTGGACCGCCTGGACTTCTACATGTTCCAGCCCGGCCACAACTACGAGGGCCAGCCCGAGGCTTGGCGCCTGCCGCGGGACTTTACCGCCAACTATCCCAAAAAGCCGATGGTCAACTCCGAGCCCTGTTACGAGCAGATGGGTGCGTCGCGCAACGTGTACTGGCGCTTCACCGCGCAGGACTGCCGCGCGAGCGTGTGGTCGTCGATCCTTGCCGGTGCGAGCGCTGGCGTGACCTATGGCGCGCACGGTGTTTGGAACTGGCAGACCAGCAAGAGCCAGGGCTCGGTGCTGGGCGAGGGCTTCGATATGCCGTTCCGCTGGCAGGAGTGTCTGCAGTTTGCGGGCGTTTGGGACTTTGGCGCGATTGAGCATGTGCTTGCCGGTCTGGGCGCTACGGCTGGCGACGACGCGCTTGCCGTGGTTCCGGCGCAGGAGCTTCTCGATGACGCGCGCGAGGCCATTCGTGTGGCGCGCGTTGGCGATCGCGTCGTCACGTACCTGCCGCGTACCACGGCGCTCAAGTTTAAGCTCGACGGCGCGCGTGACTGGACGGCAACGGTCCTCGACATGGAGGGCAAGCGCATCGCCAAGCTGCCCGTCCGCGACAACGGTGACGGCACCGTGCGCGTGGCCCAGCATCCCTTTGAGCACGACGCGCTGCTCGTGGTCTCGCCGGCGCGTTAAGGAAAACGGAATAACGCAAGAGAAAAGGCCCGGGTGGTAGCCCGGGCCTTTTTGTATCGACACAGCCGTTGCGGTTGGTAATGGCGATTGCATACCGCCGCTCTTAACGGTAGCCCTCCCAGAGGGGAAGGGGAAAGAGGATGTCCTCGAACTTAGACCACTCGGCGGGATAGTCGATCTCGTCGGGTCGCGCCACCCAACGGCCTTCCAATCCGTACATCGCCGCCAGCGCGCACGAGATGGCTTCGGTGGCGTCGATTCCCTCGGGAACGCTCCAGTTAACATCGGGCTCGGGCTCGATAACTCCGCGCGAGCGGTCGTTGAAATACTCGTGCAGGGGGCTCTCCGTGCTCATGGCCTCGGTATTGAGCATCTGGAAGAGCATGACGAGCTCGGGTTGACTGTTGTTCTCCGCCACGAGCAGACGGCAGTATTCGGGAATCTTGGGGCTCTGGCCCTCAAATGCCCCGCCAGGATGAAAGAGGGAGAGATAGTCGTCTAAGGTTGAGCTGCGATCGTAATAGCGATGGATCACCTCGACCAAAAGCCCGTGCTTGCTGCCCACGTAGTGCAGCACGCCCGCCTGGGTGATGCCCACCTCGTCGGCTACCGCCTGGAGCGACATGCCGTTAAAGCCGCGCGCGTTGATAAGCCGCACGGCCGCCGAAACAATCTGGTCAAGGCGTTCCTGCGCCGCAGCGCTGCGTTTCTTTGTCGCGGGTGTGGGAGTTTTCTGAGTGTCCATATAAATCGCGCTGCCTTATTTAGGGCGGCTCGAGTATTGCCGCCAAATGCCTTTTGTATACCCCCCATAGCTTACCTCAGCCGTTCAGCGGTTCAAAACAACCGTTTACCGCTCTTATAGGTTACTAAGTACTTAGTAAGCGTACTATACAGGTCGTGGAGTTACTTACTAGTTAGTAAGTAGCAACCCAACAGACGCTCGCGAGCAGCCGTACCCCATTCCACGGCCGCCGCATCCAGCGGGTTTGACCCCTTGACCCTTGGTGCACGAGCGCCCTCGCACATTCCATCACAGAGAGGATCTATCCCATGGCAAATCAAACCGCCGCGGCGATTGACGAGAACGCCATCGCCCCCGATACCGGAAAGCCCATGACCAAAACCGAGACATGGCGCTTTATGATCGGCTTTATCATCTTCGGAATCATGTGGATGATGTCGGGAACAATCGGCTCCAACGTCTTGTTCCCCGAGCGTTTTAACGGCCTTAATATTGGCCAGCCCGAGGCAATTCTCGCGGCGATGAACTCGGTCGGTTCGATCTTCGCCCTGTTCTCAAATCTCGTTTTCGGCGCGCTTTCCGACCACTGCCACAGCCGCTTTGGCAAGCGCACGCCGTTTATCGTTCTCGGCGGTTTTATCTGCGGCTGTGCTTTCTGGAGCACTTCGGTCGCGACCACACTTCCCATGATCGTCGCCTCCTGGTGCGTGCTGCAGATTGGCCTCAACTGCATGCTTGCCCCTGCTGTTGCCGTGCTTTCCGACCGCATCCCGCTTAACAAGCGCGGCACGCTCTCCGCATTCTATGGCGGCGGCGCAACGGCCGGCCAGTCGATTGGCACCATCATCGGTACGCAGTTCCTCTCCAACCCAGTTCCTGGCTTTATCATCGGCACGGTCTCTTGGTTGCTGACCGGCATCCTCGCCGTCATCATTTGGCCGCGCGAGAAGTCTGCCGCTCTTGACGAGGGCGAGCAGTCTGAGAAGCTCAATCTCAAGTCGCTGCTGCTCATGTTCGTTCCGCCCACCAAGAACTGCCGCGACTTTTATCTGGCGCTCTTTGGCCGTCTGCTCCTCATCTTCGGTTACTTCTGCATCAACGGCTATCAGCTCTATATCCTCGAGAAGTACATCGGTCTTCCCGTGGCAGAAGCCGGCGCAGTTCTTTCGAGTATGTCCGTCGTGATCATGGTCGTGTCGCTTGTCGCCTCGCTTACCTCGGGCGCCATCTCCGACAAGATCGGCCGCCGCAAGCCTATCATCCTCGTCGCAACGATTATGATGTGTATCGGTATCGCCCTGCCCTGGCTACTTAAGTCCGTTATCGGCATGTACGGATTTGCTCTGCTCGCCGGACTTGGCTACGGTATCTACTCTTCCGTGGACCAGGCGCTCAATGTCGATGTTCTGCCCGATAAGGAGAACGCCGGCAAGGACCTGGGCATCCTCAATATCGCCAACACCATCGGTCAGATCCTTGGCCCCATCGTGACCTCGGCAATCGTTGTCGCCACCGGCTCCTATTTCATGGCGTTTCCAATCTCCATCGTGCTCATCGCCGTGGGCTATGTGTCCATCATGCTCATCAAGAGCGCCAAGTAATTTGCCACTCTCTTTCATTCCGTCGGGCTGCGTTCGTGTTGCCCGACGGACTCCGACTATTCAATCGCTTAACTTGGAGGCGTTATCATGACTATCGTCGAGCAGTACAAGGTGTTTAAGCTCGAGCTCGCGGGCACTGCGGCCGGCAATCCCTATGTCGAAGTCGAGCTGTCGGCGCGATTTGACCGCGCGGATGGCCAGGACAGCTTTGAGGTCCATGGCTTCTACAAGGGCAATGGCTGCTACGGAATCAACTTTATGCCCGAGAGTGCCGGTGTCTGGAACTACACGGTGAGCTCCAATGACCCCGAGCTCGATGGTGCCGCCGGCTCTTTTGAGGCCGTGCCCGCCACGGGCGCCAATCATGGTCGCGTGCTGCTGGCAAAGGATGTGCTCGCCCACGGAGCTCCGTTCATTACTGACGAGGATTTCAACTTTGCCTACGAGGATGGAACGCGCTACCTGCCCTTTGGCACCACATGCTATGCCTGGACCAACCAGGATGTTCAGCTGCAGGAGCAGACGCTCGAGACGCTCGCAGAGGCACCTTTTAACAAGATCCGCATGTGCGTCTTCCCCAAGTTCTACGACTATAACGTTGAGGACCCAGCGATGTATGCCTATGAAGGCGAGAAGGGCGATTTCGACCATTTTCGCTTCTATGAGCCGTTTTGGGAAAACCTCGAGCACCGCATCGAGCAGCTTGACGAGCTGGGTATCCAGGCGGATCTCATCGTTTTGCATCCGTATGACAAGCCTGAGGACTGGGGCTTCTCTCGTATGACGCGCGAGGAGGATATTTTCTACCTGACGTATGTCGCTCGTCGCTTCTCGGCATACAAGAACATTTGGTGGAGCCTCGCCAATGAGTGGGACCTTATGCCGTGGAAGCCGGCCGAGGACTGGGACCGCTATGCCCGTATCATCATGGCGAACGACCCGTATGGTCATCTGCGCAGTATCCACAATTGCCGTGAGATCTTTGACCACAGTCATCCGTGGATTACGCACGTGAGCTACCAGAGGTGCGACCTCAAGAACACAGCCGAGGACGTCACCATGCTGCGCGCGCAGTATAGCAAGCCGGTTTTGATCGACGAGGTCGGCTATGAGGGCAACATCAACTGGGGCTGGGGTAACCTGACCGCTCAGGAACTCGTACGTCGTTTTTGGGAGGGCAGTTTGCGTGGCGGTTATGTGACCCACGGTGAGACCTACGTCGACCGCGGACCCAAGCTGTGGTGGGCGCACGGCGGCAAGCTCTACGGCGATTCGCCCGATCGCATTGGCTTTTGCCGTCGCTACATGGAGGCGCTGCCGGCCGATTTTGACTGGGTGCCCGATGAGGTCGGCATCCTTGACGGTACGTTTACCTGGGATGTCACCTGTATGTCCAACGATCATGGCCACGGGACTGCCGATGTCCTTATGTACTTTGGGTTCAACCGTCCGGCGTATCGTGAGTTTGAGGGCGAGGCGGGCGCTCGTTACAAGGTGAATGTCGTGGACACATGGGACATGACGGAGGAAGAGCTTCCCGGAACCTTTGAGGGCAAGTTCCGCATCGACCTCCCTAGTAAGCAGTATATGTTGCTTCGTCTGACTAAAGTAGAGGCGTAATAATAGAGATAATCGGCTCCGGGCGCGATTTGCTGCACGACCATCATAAGGGCAGCCCCTGTGGTGGTCGCGGCGATGCGCGTTCGGGGCTATGGCACGTGAGGGGCGAATATGCAGGAGTTCTTTGGAATCGATGTGGGCGGTACGGCCGTTAAATGGGCTGTGCTGGGCGAGGATTTTTCCATCCGCGAGCGCGGGAGCCTGCCGACGGGCTTTACCACGGCTGAGGAGACCGTTTCGGCGTTGATCGGGCTCGTCGAGCCGTACCGCGAGCGCGTGAACGCCGTAGGCGTGAGCGCACCCGGCGGTATTTACGAGGGAGATGTCACGGGAACGATCCATCGCGGCGGTGCGCTCACGTTTATGGACGGCTGCCCACTGGGAAAGCTCATGCGCGAGGCGCTGGGGGTGCCGGTTGCCGTCAATAACGACGGTAAGTGCTGTGCACTCGGTGAGTATGCGGCTGGCGCCCTGCGCGGGACGCGTTTTGGCGTGGTACTCGCTATTGGCACGGGCATCGGCGGCGGTATCGTCATCGACGGCAAGGTCCTGCGCGGCGCGCACTGCTTTGCAGGCGAGTTCAGCTTCTTGCGCAACGATGTCACGACTGCCGCGAGCATGGAAAACTCCTTTGCGGGCTCGGGCGGTTGGCGCGCGCTCCGCGATGCCGCCGTTGCCGAGAAGGGCCTGCCTGCGGATTCTCCGGTGGACGGCCGCCGCGTCTTTGAGTGGATCGCGGATGGCGACATAGCGGCGCAGCGCGCGCTCGACCGCTACGCTCGCGCATTTGACGGACAGCTCATCAACCTGCAGGCCGTGCTCGACCCCGAGGTCTTTGTGATCGCAGGCGGCATCTCGTGCCATCCCGAGCTCGTCGATGCCCTGCGTGCGCAGATGCCGCTGGCCCTCGCGAGTTACGAAGGGACCCTTGCTGGCATTCCTGTGCCGCAGATAAAGGTGGCCGAGCTCGGCAACGACGCCAACCTTTACGGTACTGTCCAGGAGGCCATGCGCCTGGTGTAGCGCGAGCCAAACGAGGCTGTCGAAAAAGATAAAGGCCGGGCGCAGCGCGCTTCGGGTATCCCGTACCCGTTTTAATCCGCCCGTATTCTTGATTAGGGGGTTTGCCATTTCAACCCCATTGTTCGGAAAACCATCGTCTCCGGCAAAGCTCTTACAGAATGCCGTGGCCTCAAAGCTCACCCGCATCGACGCTTCGCCTGCGCTAAACTGGAAGGTACGTACGCGATTACGAGAGGAGCCCGCATGGAGGCTTACAAGCAAGAGTTCATCAAGTTTATGGTTGAGTCCGACGTCCTTAAGTTCGGCAGCTTTACGCTCAAGAGCGGCCGTCAGTCCCCGTTCTTTATGAACGCCGGCGCTTACGTGACGGGCTATCAGCTCAAGAAGCTGGGCGAGTATTACGCCCAGGCCATCCACGATAACTTTGGCGACGATTTTGACGTGCTGTTTGGGCCGGCCTACAAGGGCATTCCGCTGGCCGTCGTGACCGCAATTGCCTACCACGAGCTGTACGGCAAGGAGGTCAAGTACTGCTGCGACCGCAAGGAGGCCAAGGACCACGGCGCCGACAAGGGCAACCTGCTGGGCTATGAGCCCCAGGACGGCGATCGCGTGGTCATGGTCGAGGATGTCACCACCAGCGGCAAGTCCATCGACGAGACCTATCCCAAGGTTAAGGCTGCTGCCGACGTCGAAATCAAGGGCCTGATCGTGTCCCTCAACCGCATGGAGGTCGGCAAGGGCGGCGTGACCACCGCGCAGAAGGAGATCGAGGCCAAGTACGGTTTCCCCGTCGCGAGCATCGTTTCCATGGCCGAGGTCGTCGAGACCCTCTACAACCACGAGATCGATGGCAAGGTCGTCATCGATGACGAGCTCAAGGCCGCCATCGATGCTTACTACGAGCAGTACGGAGCACGTTAGTTACGCGGGTTTACCAACCCGCGTAACCAGTTGACGCTGCGCGGGCCGCATTTGGACAATCTGACGTTCAACTTCAAGGGCGCGACCAGAAGGTCAGCGCCCTTTCGTTTCACGTCACCTTGTCTCAAATGCGGCCCGCTCGCTGTCCGTCCTCTACCTGCGGCGTCGTCTTGCTCCGAATACGACCCGCTCGCTGTCGTTGCCATAGCCATTGGGGACGTTCTTAAATGACTAGTCAGAAACGAGCGTCCAAAAATCCATGCTCGTCGCTACTTGAGCCCGGGCAGGCGGGTGTAGGGGAACGAGCGCTCCAGGAATTCGGAGCAGTGGGCGTAGTCTTTGGCGAAGTAGCTGCTGTAGAGCGAATCGAGCACGTATTGCACGGCGATATGGCTGGCGAACTGCGTGATGCGATGCGTCATGCTCTCGTGGTCACTCACCGTAAGGTAGGCGGCAAAGCCAGGGTGAATGCGCGCGCAATAAGGCGTGCCGATGACGATGACCGGGACATGTCGACTGCTGAGGATCGGCAAGATGTCCTTGAGATTGGGGGCAAGGCCGCTGTAGGAGATGACGATTGCCGCATGGTCGGGGCCCGAGGCGAGCGCCGTTCGCACCTGGGCCTCGACACCGTCGTGGCACGTCGCGCTTTTACCGGCGGAGAGCAGGCGGTCGCGGAACATTCCCGCTGGATAGAGGTTGTGCGAGCCCGTGTAGATGTCGACCTGTCGGGCGTTCGCGATGAGCTTGGCGGCGTGGTCGAGCTGCGTGGGGTCGAGCAGCTCCTGCGTTTCGGCCAGCGTGGTCTGGTAGAGTCCCTCCATGCGCTCCATAACCTGCGCAGGAGTGGACGTAGCATCGAAGGGAAAGTTGATGTCCACGTCGCGGCGGTTTCCCGCCTCGGTTGCCAAGCGAATAAGCTCGACCTTGAGGTCCTTGAAGCCCTCGAGGCCGAGCTTTTTGCAAAAACGGTGCACGCTCGCGACCGAAACGTTGGTGCGCGCGGCAAATTCCTTAATCGAAAGCCCGCGGATGTCCTTACCGATGGCAAGGGCTGCAATGCCAAGCTGTTGCTCGGTGGGGGTGAGGCCTTGCGCCTCGGTGATCTTGCGTTTGATATCCATGCGAACTCCCACACTCGCCAAACCTGCCAAAAAAGGGACAGGTTTATTTTGGCAGGTTTTGTCTGCAAAGGGTAACGGGGCCGAGGATGCCGCTGGGGGCAACGGGCTCGGTGAGGGCGAAGATGTCGGGGATCGCATGGTCGAGCGTGTTGATGACGTCGACCGTGAGCTCATGCGCACCGGCGGAAAGTGCGTCGGCGGCAAAACGGTAGGGCGGGCAGATGCGTGTGCCGAGCGAGCGTCCATCGAGCGTGAGCGTTGCGGTTTCGTAGACGTCTCCCAGGTCGATCGTGGCGTCGGCGCAATCGTTGGCCAGCTCAAACGACGCATGATATCGGTAGGTGCCGCAGGTGCCGGTGAACAGATCGGCTGTGAGGTCGCACAGGTGCTCGAGCTCTTGCGCTTCACCAAAGGCGCCATTGCTGCCGGCAGGGGAGAGGGCAACGGTCCATGGGCCTTCGATGCGCAGGTCGAGCGATGCATCGGCGTCGATTGCGCCGTCTCCGGGCGCATCCTCGCTGCCCGCTTCCAAAACAACGAAGCAGCTCTCGAAGGGTGCGAGCTCCAACGCACCGTCAAACGCAACGGGCTCGGTGCCGTTTAGCAGGTCGAGCCGCGTGCCGCAAAGGCGCTCGCCTGTCGCAAATGCAACCGTGCAGTCGATGCGCTCGCGTGGGTGCTCGTTGACGAGCATAACGTAGGTCTCGCCCGCCCGCTCGTAGCGAAGTGCGCGTAGCCAGGGCTGCGGTGTGTCGGCGACAACGGTCTGCAGTCCCGCGCTTGCAAGCGCGCGGGCGACATCGGCGAGCGGCATTGCGACGAGCCCTCCCAGCTCGACCGCGCCATCGGAATCGTAGAATGCGCCGGGCACCTCGTCGACGGCAAGCACCATAACGCCTGCATCCGTCATGTATCTCGCCGCCTTTGCCGTCTCCGCGCCAATAAACGTAGCACCGGGCATAACAAATGCCTGGTAGTGACAGTTGTTAACACCAAGCAATCCATCGGCAATCGAAACCTTGTAGCGGCTCTTGTCTTCAAAAGCCTCGGCGGGCACAAAATCAAAGTCGATCTGCGCGCGCGTGAGCTCTGCCGCCACGCGCTCGATAGGCATGGCGCTACCGGCCCATTCGGCATCGGCATGGTACAGGATGGCGACGGGGTGCGTGGCGCAGCCTCCCGAAAGCAGCGTTGCCGTACGGTTCATATAGCTCATGAGCTGGCCAAAGTGCGGCCACTGCGGGTTGTTGCCGTGCGCGTAAAAGTGCGGCGGGCAGTCCCAATCGGGGAAGGGCGCCATGCTAAACGCGTGCGGCGTAAACCAATTGACGCCGCGGACGAGCATGTGGTCGGCAATCCACTTCATCTCGCGCAGGCCCTCGTGCCAGCCAAAGGCGCCAAAGACCTCGGCCATGCAGCGCCCTTGCTTTTTGGGGTCGAGGCGCGCGGCCGAAGAGCCCAGTTTGGCAAGCGCGTAGGTAAAGAACTCCATGTTCCATGCGCCATGGAAGTAGCTGTAAGGGCCGTGGTCGATGCCGGGGGCGAGCTGGTTAATAACCACATCGATGCCCGCCATGTCCTGACCGGCGACAGCGCGGAAGTAGTGCCCAGCGCCCTGGCCCAAGCGTGTGTGGCAGCTCTTGTCCTCGATTACATGGCCAATGTGCATAACGCCGCGCTCGCGGCACCAGTCACCAATCTGCTCGTCAAAGCACGCACGGTAGAGTTGCGTGGCGATGTCCATGTAGGTGTGGCGGACCCGAGCGCCGGCGGGGTCGCGCGTCCAAAGCTCGCGGAGCTCACTCAGCCAATTTGTGCCCAGTGCCTCGTGCAGGCGTCGCGCAAGTTCGTCCGACCATGGCAGCGCCATGTCGCCGCGTCCGATAAAGCTGCTGGTAGAAGTGTCTTCGAGGGTCGCACCCTTTTCGTTCATAAAGCCCGGTTCATCGGTAAAGAACCCCAGGATGGTCTTGCCGAACTCGTCGCCCAAATGCTCAAACGTGGGTTCGTAGACGGCGTTAATGAGCATGCGGCACGAATCGGCGTCGACCATGTTGATGTATTCATCGCGAAAGCCGGTCTTTTGGCTGGTGACGTAGAGCTCGAGGGTGGTAACGCCGGCGGGGGCGTCAAAGCGCAGGCGGGCGGGAATGCTGTCTTCGGTCTGCTCAACGGCGAGCTCAAGGTCGAGCGGCACGCCGGCAGCGTCAAAACCCGCCGCGCCCACAAAGTGCTCCGTGGGATCCATGAGGTTGCCGAGCTTGATGGTCGTGGACGGCTGGGGTCCAACGACCGTTACCGTGTGATGCTTAAGCACGGTCTTCTTGAGCGTGGGGTCTACATCCTCGCCTGAAAGCGCGCCGTTGGCGTAGCCCGTGGGAAAGTGGGCATCATCGAGCAGCCAGATCTTCAGGCCCAGGCGCTTGCACTCGCCAATGATAAATCGCAGGTCGGACCACCAGCCATCGCGGCAAAACTCGGGATGCGTGCGCGACTCAAGGCAGACTTCACGGATGTCCGCCCCGGCAATCTGCTCTAAGTATTCGGTAATCGTCTCGCGTTCTTCGCCCTTGAGCCACAAGAACGGAAGCACATGGTTGTCATATGCTGCCATACCCACTCCTCTAAAACCAACCTTTTAAATCGATTGAAGTCAGAGTACGTCGTCCGCGCTGCCCTGCTAATATCAAAACCACGGCAGAATATGACTAAATCAACGATGGTGGCGCTATGGATATCGCACGTTTGGACAATCTTTTGCTCGAGCTGACCGACAGCGAGCGCGCTTACTGCGCGGGCGCCCGCTATGACTGGAACGATGTATTTAGACAGGGTCAACAGGCAGATATCGATGGCAGGCATGTCCATAAAATCGGTAACGCGACGTACGCCCTGCACCAAGAAGGTATGCCCGAGGGCCTGTCGATTGTGCGCAACTCGCGCTTTAACCCCGTGCCGGAGCACGTGCACGATTATGTCGAAATCAGCTATGTCTATCGAGGGAGCGCGCCACAGGTTGTCAATGGTACGCAACTCACGCTCGCCCAAAACGAGATACTTCTGCTCGATGCCGCCTGCCCGCATGCCGTAGACGAGCTCGGCGAGCATGACCTGATGTTGAGCATTGTCATTTCGCGGCCGATGCTGCGCCGCAGTCTGGAGCAAAGCCTTTCGCCCACAAGTGCCGTCTCGCAGTTCCTGCTCAACGCACTTAACGACGAGACCGATCATCGCGGGCACGTGCATTTCCGTACGGGCAACAGCCGCCGCGTGCGCCGGTATATGCAGGAGATGTTGTGCGAGCTCCTGGAGCCGACGACAGCAAGCCCCCAGATCGTGTCGAGGCTGTTTGAGCTGCTGCTGGTCGAGCTCATGCAAAGCTACGAGGCCGCGCTGCTGCAAACGGGCGCACCCGCGCTTCCCTCGGCGCAGGTTGCGGCGGCGATGGGCTACATCGAGCGGCATGCTTGCGATTGCACACTCGACGATTTGGCCCGCCACCTGCACCTGAGTCCCAACTATGCAAGCGCACTGCTCAAGCGGCAGACGGGCCGCACATTTATGCAGCTCGTGCAGGAGAGTCGCCTGACACGCGCGACGGCGCTACTCGACACCGGTGCTACTGCAGAGGCCGCAGCGCGCGAGGTGGGCTATGCCAATATGAGCTTCTTCTACAAAAAATTTGCCGAGCGCTATGGCTGCACGCCGGCCGCCTATCGCCGACGTTCGCCCAGATAAAACCTGCCAAAATAAACCTGTCCCTTTTTGGTCGGTATCAGGAAGTGTCAGAGACGGGGCGGCGGCGGTCCGTGGGCGCGAAAAGAAGTGTCGGGTTTGGTACGCCCGCTTCTGCCCGTCCCGCGCGTGGGCGATACTCAGCTCATCGACCCGCGATGCAAAGGAGATGCTCATGGCAAACATCAAGTTCCCCGAGGGTTTCTATTGGGGTGGCGCCACCGCCGCCAACCAGTTTGAGGGCGCTTGGAACGTGGACGGCCGCGGTCCCTCCGTCGACGACCATTTCTTGGGCGGCAGCTACAAGGAGCCGCGTCAGATTACGATTGACATCGACCCCAACCGCTTCTACCCCAATCATGACGGTATCGATTTCTACCATCACTACGAGGAGGACATCGCGCTGTTCGCCGAGATGGGCTTTACCATGTTTCGCATGTCCATCTCCTGGAGCCGTATCTTCCCCAACGGTGACGACGCTGAGCCCAACGAGGCCGGCCTCGCCTTCTACGACCGCGTCTTCGACTGCCTGCGCGCTCACAATATCGAGCCGCTCGTGACCCTCTCGCACTACGAGATGCCCTATCACCTGGTCGAGAAATACAACGGCTGGGCGAGCCGTGAGCTCATCGGCTTCTTTGAGAAGTACTGCCAGACCGTCTTCGATCGCTATCAGGACAAGGTCAAGTTCTGGCTCACCTTCAACGAGATCAACTGCGGTACTCAGGACATGGGCAACCTCTTTGAGACCAGCATGATTCAGGGCTTTGAGGGTCCGGCTTCGGCGGTCCACACCACGCCGCAGGCCCGTATGCAGGCCCTGCATCACCAGTTTGTCGCCAGCGGCCGCGTCGTGCGCTATGCCCACGAGCATTACCCGCAGTTTAAGATGGGCAACATGGACTGCTTCATCCTTTCCTATGCCGCCACGTGCGATCCGGCCGACGTGTTCGCCACGCAGCAGGAGATGAATACCATGAACTGGTACTGCTCCGACGTGCAGGTGCGCGGCAAGTACCCGTTCTATGCCAAGCGCTTCTGGGCCGAGAACGATGTTGAGCTCGCGATGGAGGACGGCGATCTGCAGGATATCGCCGACGGCAAGGTCGACTTCTACTCCTTTAGCTATTACATGTCCGGCACCGTGGGCACCCACAAGGATCACGAGATGACCGAGGGCAACATGACCTTTGGCGGCAAGAACCCCTATCTGGAGTCCACCGACTGGGGCTGGCAGATCGATCCGCTGGGCCTGCGCATCGCCCTCAACGAGATTTACGCCCGCTACGAGATTCCGCTGATGGTGGTCGAGAACGGCATGGGCGCTTACGACGAGGTCGAGGAGGACGGCTCCATCCACGACCCGTACCGCATCGCCTACTTGCAGAGCCACATCAAGGCCATGGGCGAGGCCATTGCCGATGGCGTTGACCTGATTGCCTACACCTGGTGGGGTCCCATCGACCTGGTTTCCGCCGGCACGGGCGAGATGCGCAAGCGCTACGGCTTCATCCACGTCGATAAGTACGACGACGGCACCGGTACCTATGAGCGCCGCCGCAAGGACAGCTTCTTCGCATACCAGAAGATCATCAAGTCCAACGGCACCGAGGGTCTGGCTTAATCGACAATATGAGTGCCACTGGTAAAAGGTTTTGGGAGGGGCTTGGAAGGGCTTGCGATTCGAGCCCTCACCTTAGCAATTTGATCATTTGGCACTATAATCACCATAGGCATGCGCATAACGTTGCGCTTAATCAAGAGGAGAAAACATATGGGTCTGTTTGACATGTTTAAGAAGAAGGCTGAGCCCGCGGCAGCTGCTGCTCCGGCCTCCATCTCTGCTTCTGCTGGCGCCGACGTGCTGTGCTCGCCTGTCAAGGGCAAGGTCATCAAGATGGCCGACGTGCCCGATCCCGTCTTTGGTGGCGAGGTTCTGGGCAAGGGCTGCGCTGTGTGGCCCGAGGACGACCTGGTCTACGCTCCCTGCGACGGCAAGGTGACCGTCACCATGGGTCATGCCGTGGGCCTGCAGTCCGATAGCGGCATCGAGGTTCTGGTGCACGTTGGCGTCGATACCGTCAACATGAACGGCGACGGCTTCGAGGGCTTCGTCAAGGCTGACGACGTCGTGAAGGCCGGCCAGCCCTTGCTCAAGATCGACCGCGCCAAGATCGCTGCCGCCGGTTACAAGGACTGCGTCGTCGTGGCCGTGTCCAACACCGCCGAGTTTGCCGATGTCGAGCTCGCCGTCGAGGCCGAGTCTGCCGTCGCCGCCGGTGACGCCATCGTCAAGGTCGTCCGCAAGTAGTCTGCGGCATCCAGAAGATGCACAAGGGTGGTCGGGTTGCCCGGCCACCCTTTTTTAATGGGCTAAGCAGGTGCGTTTTATTGCAGGGGGCTTGCTTCACGGGCCATTTGTTCGTCAAATTGAGCCGTCCGCGCTTTTGCGACGTAGGGGTCTGGACGGAGCCGCTAATATGAACTTACTGTCACGACGTGCGCTGCGCGGGGAACGCAGCGCCGCTTGTTTGGAGGAATGTCATGAAAAAGAAGCTGCTGCTTGCGCCCCTGATGGCTGCCCTGGTCGCGTGCGTGGTTTTGCTTTCCGGCTGCGGAGGGCCTTCGGTGGAGGAGCTCATCACCAACGACCTTACGAGCCAGTTTGACGAGATCAAGAACGGCGGCGATGATTTCCTCTCCGGTCTGGAAGAGGCTTCGGGCGACGAGTTTGAGCAACTGGGCATCGATCCCAAGGAGTACGCCAAGAGCTATCTCGAGGGCTTTGATTACAAGATCGGCGATGTGACGGTCGATGAGGACAAGGGCACTGCGACCGCCGAGGTTACCATCACCTGCAAGTCCATGAATAAGATCGTCGAAGATTTCGCCACCCAGTATCAGGAGAAGGTCGCCGCACTCGATACGATGCCTTCCGAGGATGACCTGTACAAGATGGCCGGCCAGGTCATGGTCGACGTGACCAAGGCCGCTAAGACCAAGGACACCAAGGTCACCTTTAAATATTCCGCCAACGAGGATAACGAGTGGTCTGCCGACGATTCCGCAACCACCGAGATGATGAATGCCATGATGAGCTAACTAGTTACGCGGTTCTACGAACCGCGTAACGACTCGACGCTGCAAACCCGCCAGAGCGGCAATCTGCCTTTCAATCGTCGGGCATGACCAGAAGGTCAATGCCCTCCTCTTTCAAGACACCTTGCTCGCTCTGGCGGGTTTTCGCTGTCCGTCCTCTACCTGCGACGTTGCCGTGGTAGTCATTGGGGACGTTCTTGTTTGGCCAGTCGTTTAAGAATGTCCCCAACGACTATGCTCTGGAGCGTCAAAGCGGGTCGCGCTTTTCGCTCGGCAGCATTGCCGCGGCCGCGTTGGGCGGCGGCTTCGTTACTCGCCCAGTACCAGCGCCGTGAGCTCTGCCTGGCTGTCCACCACGTAGTCGGCGCCGGCGTCTTCCAGCTCTGCGCGGCCGCGGAAGCCCCAGCTGACGCCCGCACTCTTAAGGCCGGCGTTGTGGCCGGTCAAGATATCGACATTGGAATCGCCCACATAGAGCGTGGCCGCCGGATTGGCGCCCAGCTCTTCCATCACATGCAGCGTGACGGGAGCCTCGGGCTTGGGCGGAAACGCATCGACACGGCCCTGTACCAGCGCAAAGCGGTCGGGACCAAAATATTTCTCGATAAGCGGAGCCGCCGAGACGTGGTCCTTGTTGGTGAGCACGGCAAGCTGCACACCCGCGGCGCGCAGGCGGTCGAGCATCTCGATCGTGCCGGCATAGGGAGCGGTGTGGTCCTCCTTGTGCTCGCCGTAGTAAGCCCTAAACTCGGCAAGCGTCTGCTCAAACATACGGCCGTCGCCCGCATATTCGGCCGGCATAAAACGCTCAACCAGCTTGAGCATGCCGTTTCCCACCTTGTAGCGGTAGGCGTCTACGTCAAACGTGGGCCAGCCGTGCATCTCGCAGGTATGGTTGCCGGCTGCTGCCAAGTCCTCGAGCGTGTTGAGGATGGTGCCGTCCAGGTCAAAGATCACATGGGAAAAAACTGCTGCCATGAAAGCTCCCGTCATTGGGTTTAAAACGCACCTCATAATACTGGGCTTCCGCGTTGGGCATGCTTGGAATCTGAACATCTCCAGGGATATCAAGCCGCATCGCGCCGACCGTGCGGTTCCGCCCTAGCAAATTCTCGGCAGCTGCTCTCCCACGAGCATGTCGAGGATGCGGGTCGAGCCCCAGCCGGTGCGCACGCGCACGGCGGGACGGGCGCCCTCGGCAAGTGGCAGCACGCGACCGATGATGGCGGCGTTTTCGCCATAGCGGGCGGCGCGCATGGCGGCTAGCGCGGCATCGGCTTGTTCGGCCGGCACGACGGCAACCATCTTGCCCTCGTTTGCTACCTGCAGCACATCGTAGCCGAGCATCTCGCAGGCGGCCTGCACGTCGGGACGCACGGGCACGGCATCCTCGTCGACCTCCATGGCAACACCGCTGGCCTGGGCAAACTCGTTGAGTGTGGACGCCAGGCCACCACGCGTGGGGTCGCGAAAGCAACGCGTGCCGGGCGCTGCGGCCAAAACGTCGGCAATCAGGTGGTTGAGCGGCGCGGCGTCGCTTTCGATCGTGCTCGAAAACGCCAAGCCCTCGCGCTGGCTCATGATGGCGATGCCGTGGTCGCCCAGCGTACCCGATACCAGAATGACATCGCCGGGCTGGCAGTTGGCGCCGCTGAGCGCCACGCCTGCGGGTACCTCGCCCACGCCGGCGGTATTGATATAGACGCCGTCGGCCCCGCCGCGCTCGACCACCTTGGTGTCGCCCGTGATTATGGACACGCCCGCCTCGCGCGCCGTCTCGGCCATCGTCTGCACAATCTGGCGGAGCTTATCCATGGGATAGCCCTCTTCGAGGATAAAGCCGCACGACAGGTAGCGCACGTTGGCGCCCGAGGTCGCGACGTCGTTGACGGTTCCGCACACGGCGAGGCGGCCGATATTGCCGCCGGGGAAGAACTGCGGCGAGACTACAAAGCTGTCGGTCGACATGGCGATGCGCCCGCTCGCGGGCAGCGTGGCGACGCCGGCATCGTTGCCCTCGAGCAGCTCGGGCGACCCAAAGGCATCCAAAAAGACCTCGTCGATGATGCGTTTCATCATCTGGCCGCCGGAGCCGTGACCCAGCAGGACGGTGCTATCGGTAACGCTATGGGACATATCGAAAACTCCAATCGTGGGTGGAATTATATGGGTGAGGCTCAGCGTCGACCGGTCCGCCGTCCGTTAGAACGGCGGAACCAATTAGCCTCGGTAGCGGAAATATGCTGCGCAGCTGCCCTCGGAGCTCACCATGCACGGGCCGACGGGATGCTCGGGCGTGCAGGTGCGGCCAAAGAGCGGGCAGCTGCTCGGCGTAATGGCCCCGCGCAGCACGTCGCCGCAGCGGCATCCACGCGGCTCGACCGTCGCCTCAACGGGCACGTCAAAGCGAGCGCGGGCATCAAAGCGCGAGAACTCGGGGCGGATAGAAAGGCCCGAGTTGGCAATCGGCCCCAGCCCGCGCCACGTGGTGTCGCATGGCTCAAACACCTGCTCGACCAGCTGGCGCGCCACGGGGTTGCCGTCTGCGTTGACGCCACGGCGGTAGGCGTTGTCGATCGCGGGCTTGCCCTCGACAACCATCTGGACCAGCATGCAGATGCCCTGCAGGATATCGACCGGCTCAAATCCCGTGACCACGCCCGGGGTACTGAATTCGTCGACCAAAAAGCTAAAGGGCGCCAAGCCCGTGATGGTGGCGACGTGGCCCGGCAGGATAAAGCCGTCGATGGTGGTCTCGGGATCGTTGGCGATGGCACGCAACGCCGGCGGCGTGGTCTTGTGGGCGCAATAGACCGAAAAGTTCAAAAGCCCGCGCGCCTCGGCCTCCAAGATGGCGGCGGCGATGGTGGGCGTTGTGGTCTCAAAGCCCACGCCCATAAAAATGACCGGGCGATCGGGGTTTTGCTCGGCAATGTCGAGCGCATCGAGTGGGGAGTAGACGATGCGGATGTCGCGCCCTGCCGCCTTTTGCGCAGCGAGCGAGGTGGACGATCCGGGCACGCGCATCATGTCGCCAAAGGTGGTGATGATGGCGCCGTCTATGTTGGCGAGCGCGATCGCGTGGTCGATGTCGCGGTTGGCGGTAACGCAGACGGGGCAGCCCGGGCCGCTCAGCAGCTTGAGCCCGGCCGGCATAATGGAGCGAAAGCCATAGCGGCCGATGCTCACGGTGTGCGTGCCGCAGACTTCCATAAGGTTGATGGTGCGGTCGCCGACGAGTTCATGGATGCGTTCGATGAGCTCGCGGGCCAGCTTGGAATCGCGAAATGCCGAAAAGTCGATACCGGAGCGAGCCGGCTGTCCGGCCGCCACTAGTATGCCTCGGCCGGGTTGCTGGCCAGTTGGTCTTCTTCGGCCAGTTCGGTCATGGCATTAACGAGCTCGAGCGTTTCTTGCGCTTCCTGCTCGTCGACGATCTGGATGCCAAAGCCGGCGTGTACGAGAATATAGTCGCCAACCTGCGCCGTCGGCACGAGTCGCAGCGACACGGGGCGCTCGATGCCCATCATGTCGACGGTGGCCTTGAGGTCGTCGTCGCGTTTGACTACTTTGCCGGGAACGGCAAGGCACATATTGTTCCCCTTTTATACGCTTTGCGCTGGATGGGCGCTTAATAATCCATCAGTTGATGGTAGCGCTCGCGGGGTTTGCGGGCAAACGCGTTACGCCTGTGAGACGGCTGGGCATAGTGGCGTGCGAGCGCGAGCTACTGCGATGCAATCTGCGCAAGACGAGCGCTTGCGACCGCCGCCTGACCGTAGGCGATACAGCCGTCATTGACGGGCACGGTATGGGGGACCAAGACAGTAAGGCCCGCACTTTTGAGCTCGTGGGTGAGGAGCTGGAGTAGAAGTCGGTTCATGAACACGCCGCCCGAGAGGGCGACGGTGTCGATGCCCTCGCGTACGCAGATATCGCTGGCGACGTGTGCCGAGGAGCGCGCGACGGCGACGTGGAAGTCGAGTGCGAGCCTGTCGGCGGGCGCTCCGGCTTCAATTCCCTCCAGAAGTGCCTCAAAGAGCGCTTTCTGGTCCAGAACATCGGGGCCGTCCAGCCACGATGGGCCAGATGCGAAATAGCCGGCGTTGTCGTCGGGAAAATGGGCGATTTCGCCGTCCAGTGCACGCCAAGCGGCGGCTTCGAGCTCGATGGCGGGTTCGCCCTCGTAGGTCGCCTGGCCGCAAATGCCCAAAATCGCGGCTGCGGCATCAAACAGGCGACCCATGCTGCTGGTGCGCGGACTGTTGATGCCGCGCACGATCATCGTTGCCGTTATGCTGCGCGTTTGCTCGTCAAGGCTGTTCAAGAGCCCCACGGCTCCCGGGTGCTCGAGCAGGTCGAGTTCGCTGAGCAGAGCAAAGGCGTTGCGGCGGGCATCGTGTACGGATGCGGCGCCACCGGGAAGTGCCCAGGTGCGCAGATGTGTGACGCGCTCAAAATCGGCGAGATGGGCGACAAGAAACTCACCGCCCCATATGGTGCCATCGGTGCCGGCGCCCGTGCCGTCGAAGGCGATGCCGAGGACGCGTGCATCGGGCGCAAGCCGGCCTGCGGCAATCGCCTCTGCCATTACGCTCGCGATGTGCGCATGATGGTGCTGGACTTCGATAAGCGGCAGATTGTGCTCCCGTGCCTGTTCGCGCGCCCATTGGCTCGACAGATAGCCGGGATGCATGTCGCATGCCAAGGCGGCAGGCGCCAGGTCAAAGAGATTTTCCAGACGCGAGCGCGCGGCGCTCCAAGCATCGAAGGTCGCGCCGTTTTCGACATCGCCGATATGCTGCGACACAAAACAGGTCGTATGACCGTCCGAGTCCGTGCGAGTGAGTGCAATCGTGGCTTTTTGCTGCGGCCCACAGGCGAGCACGCAGGGCGTGGTGTCGTCGAGCGCCGGCAACGACAGCGGCTGCGGCGCATATCCGCGTGCGCGACGCACGGGCATGACGTCGCCGTCGACCACGCGTACCACGGAGTCGTCGTAGCGCGACAGAATCGCGCGGTCGTTACCGAGCAGCGCGTCGGCGATGCCGACGGCAACGAGATGCTCCCATGCAAGGGCGTCGTCGGTCTCGATGGGCTCTTCGCTCGGGTTTCCGCTGGTCATGACAAGTGCTCGCATGCCGCGCACCGCGGCTGCGGCGAGCAGCAAATGTTGAAGCGGGGTGTAGGGGAGCATAACGCCGAGCTCGGGCAAGTCGTGCGCGACGGATGGCGCGAGCTCGGGGGCGTTGGGGGAGCCGTAGCAGTCGTTGCCGGCTGCGCGGCGACGCAGCAGCACGATGGGACGAACGCTGCCGGCCAGCAGGTTGCGCTCAACGTCATCGATGTGACACAGGCGCTCGGCGTCGGCAAGGCTGCGCACCATAACGGCAAGTGGCTTATTGCTGCGACGCTTGCGACGGCGCAACTCGCGCACCGCCTGTTCGTTGGTGGCATCGCAGGCCAGGTGGAATCCGCCCAGACCCTTGATGGCGACGATGCCGCCGCCTGCCAGCAGCTCGATGCAGCGTTCGATGATGGCATCGCTGGCCTCGCGCGTGGAGCCGACAGCTGGTGTTGCGTCGACCGCCGTTGGCACAACACCGCGATCGGCCTCGCGCCACGTAATGTGCGGTCCGCAATCAAAGCAGGCATCGGGCTGCGCGTGAAACCGCCGATCGAGCGGGTCGGCATACTCTGCGGCGCAGGTGGGGCACATGGGAAAGCGATCCATCGAGGTGGCCGCTCGGTCATAGGGCAACGAGCGAATGATGGTAAAGCGCGGTCCGCAATTGGTGCAGTTGATAAAGGGATAGTGAAAGCGTCGGTCGGCGGGGTCGAACAGCTCGCGCAGGCAGTCGTCGCACGTGGCGATGTCGGGCGAGATGAGCGTCGTGTGGGCAGTTTGATCCTGCGACGCCACAATGCGAAAGCCCTGCTCGTTAGCAGCGTCCCAGTCGCCGGGTGCTAGGTCCACAACCTCGACATGCTCCACGCGAGACGCCGCAGGCGCATGCTCAGAAAGCGCGGCGATAAATTCGTCGAGCGACTCGCTTTGAGCGTGTGCCTCGATATGCACGCCATCGCCCGCGTTGAGTACCCAGCCGCAAATGCCGTGCGCCGTGGCCTCGCGATACACAAACGGTCGCATGCCGACGCCCTGCACAATGCCCGTTACATGGATATGCGCATGTCGCATGCGACCCTCCTTCATTGAAATGTGTGCTGTTACAGCCCCAGACTCTGCTTGGTGGCGGCGCAGGTGAGCTCGCCGTGTTTAACGCCGCGCAGGCCCAGCAGACGGTCTGCCAGCTCGTAGACGCGCTCGCCGCGACCCTTAAGCGCCAGAATCTCCAGACAGTTGTGATGGTCCAGATGCACATGCATAGTCGATACAATCTCGTCGGTATAGTCGTGCTGCACTTCGTCCAGGCGGCGCGTCAGGTCGCCCGTGTGATGGTCGTAAATCATGGTGAGCGATCCGATGACCTGCTCGTCGGGCGTTCGCATCTGCTCCTTGGCAATCGAGGCGCGAATCAGGTCGCGTACAGCCTCGGAGCGGTTGGCCACGTCGCCGCGGCGCGCGATCTGCTCGTCAAAGCGGCGCAACAGGTCGTCGGGCGCGGTGACCGAAAAACGGACCAGCTCGGAGGCGGAACCGCTGCAACGGCAGCCCGCATCGCCGGTCGGCCCGTGCGGATGCTCGTGCTCGTGATCGCAGGCGTGCTCGTGCTCGGCCACGCTACACCAGCTTTACGGAGCCAACGGAGTTATGGTCGGCCTCGATGGCCTCCTCGTAGCCCTCGAGTGCGTCGTGAGCCTCGTGGAGCGCCGCCATGGCGGCCTCGAGCTTGGCGCCAATGCGCTCCATATCAAAGTTCTCGGTCGCATGCAGCAGCTGATGGCTCCACTCGTGGGCGAGCTCGATCGTGTCGTCGACCTGCTTGACGCTCATGGCAAGCTGGCTCATGTTCATTCCGACGTCATGCATGGAAAGTCTCCTTTTGTACGAGTCTATTCAATGGTTCAGATTCTACTACGCCTGCTTTGCGCGCCACCGCATAAGAAAACGGGTGCGAGTCCGTCCGACCCGCACCCGTTCACTGGGGGCTGTTTGTGATTACCATACTATCCGTGGTCGCGGGCGCGGCACTCGGCTCTCCGGTGAGCGGCGCAAAACCGCTCATGGACGGCAGCACATGACCGGCGTATTACAGGTGCTTCTCAAGCAGCGCCTGCAGCCTGGCCTTGGGCAGCGCGCCAACGGAGCGGTCAATTTCCTCGCCGTTCTTAAAGACAACCAGCGTGGGGATGCTCATAACGCCAAACTTCATGGCCAGGTCCTGATTGTCGTCGACGTTGCATTTGGCGACGGCAAGTTTGCCGGCCAGCTCGTCGGCCACTTCGTCAACGATGGGCGAGAGCGAACGGCAGGGACCGCACCACGGTGCCCAAAAATCAACCAGCACGGGAAGGCTGCCGTTAACGACGGAATCGAAGTTCTCGGGGGTAATCTGCTTAATGTCAGCCATGGTGACCTCCATAGTGCGACGCGGCTCGGCCGCGTAAAACTCAGTACGACCGTGCTTATACCCAACGGCCCGCAATGCAACCACTCGCGGTCGGCTCTTTTATATAATGGTGGGCACGTAAACGATTGGAGAGCGCATGCCCACGTCACAAAGCCAGAAAAAAGAAGCCATCGCCCAGGCGACCGAGCAGGAGCTCGCATCGCTCGCGGGTCGCGGCGTGCGTATCGCGGGCAACGCGTGCTCGCCGATTGTGCTGGTAAAAGGTGATTTAGACGATGCAGAGCGTGCGGGCGGCGAGCTGGCTGCCGGTCCGGACGGTGCCGCGCTGCGCAAGGCGCTCGGTGCCATCGGCTACGCGCCCGAGGATTTCTGCGTGTTGGCAAGTGTTGCCGGCGCGGGCGACGGAGTGGTTGCGATAGGCGAGGACCTGCCGTGCGAGCTGTTCCGCGAGGCACTCGAGGCCTTGGACCCCGAGGCGGTCCTGCTGCTGGACGATCGCGCGGCCGATACCATGCGCGAGACCTATGCCGACATGCTCGTGGCAATCGACGACTTCGATACCGCTATGCTCAAGCCCGGCTTGGTCGCCCATGTGCAGGGTCGTCGCGTGCTCGCGCTCGACGGTTTTGAGGCAGCGCTCACTGACAAGGCTGCCAAACAGCGGATGTGGGCCTACATCAAGCAGCTGACCCCGGCAGCCGCGCCGCTGTAGCGGACTGGCACCGGCGAGCGATTGCCTGGCGGGCATGTCGTCGACCATGCGCGGCGGCCGTCCAAAGATGCCTCCTGCGCTATTGAGAGCTCGACTATCCTCAGCTTGCCAGTCCGAAAATGGACCTGCCGCATGATTGAATCTTTATTTCAACTTTACACCTAGGTTTACAGCTGTCTTGTCAGCTGTAAACCTAGGTGTCATACTAAAGCCCCAAGATTCGCCAAAAGAGAGGGGCCTTGATGGCACAGAGCGCGAACATGGATGCATCGGAGCTTGCACGCGATATCGCGGCCGGCCTGGCATCGGCAACGACGGCAACGGAGCGCGCGGCGCTGGTACCCGCAGAGCTCGTCGAGGCCATTCATCAGCTAAAAACCCAACGTGACGCAGTGATCCTGGCGCACTATTATGTGGCGCCCGAGGTCCAAGCCGTTGCCGATTACGTCGGCGACAGCTTCTACCTGGCAAAGCTCGCCAAGAGCCTTCCGCAGCAGACTATCGTGCTGTGCGGCGTGGAGTTTATGGGCGAGAGCGCCAAGCTGCTCAATCCCACCAAGACCGTGCTGCTGCCCGAGCCGGGCGCGGACTGTCCCATGGCGCACATGGTCAAGCGCGAGACGGTCGACGCGGCGCGCGCCGAGTATGGCGACGACCTGGCCGTGGTGTGTTACGTCAACTCGACGGTCGAGATCAAGAGCTGGAGTGACGTGTGCGTTACCAGCTCTAACGCCGTCAAGATCGTCTCCGAGCTGCCGCAGCAGCACGTTTTGTTCATTCCCGACCAGAACCTGGGCCGCTTTGTGGCCGAGCAGGTGCCCCAAAAGCACGTCATCCTCAACAACGGCTACTGCCCGCGTCATCACATCATCACCGTCGAGCAGATCGTCGACGCGCAGGAGGCGCACCCCGACGCGCTCGTGCTGGCTCACCCCGAGTGCAAGGCCGACGTCCTGGCCGAGGCTGACTACATCGGCTCCACTGCCGGCATCATCAAGTATGCCGAGGAGTCGGACGCGAGCGAGTTCATCATCGTGACGGTCCGCGGCGTGCTCTACGAACTCGAGCGCCGCTGCCAGGGCACCGGCAAGAAGTTCTACTTCCCTGCGGTGCAGCCCACCTGCGTCAACATGGATCTCATCACGCTCGAAAAGCTCGTGCACTGCCTGGAGACGGGCGAGGGCGAGGTGCAGATCGGCGTGTCGGACGAGGCTGCCGACCAGGCCAAACTCACGCTCGACCGCATGCTCGAGTACGCGGCGCGCTAAGCCAATGTGACATGAGGAACAGTTCCTTATGTCACATTACAAGGGAGAGGATTCCTGTGGAAACCAAACAATACCCCGACATGGAGTGCGACGTTGTCATTGCCGGCTGCGGCGTGGCGGGTCTGTACGCGGCCCTCAATTTGCCGACGAGCACGCGCGTGATCATGCTCTCCAAGGGCGCGGTCGACGAGTGCGACTCGATGCTCGCACAGGGCGGCATCTGCGTGCTGCCCGAGGGATCGGACTACGATGCCTTCTTTGAGGACACTATGCACGCCGGCCACTACGAGAACCGCCGCGAGAGCGTCGACATCATGATCCGCTCGAGCCGTTCGGTCATCAACGACCTGCTGGCCATGGGCGTGGATTTTGAGCGCAAGGCCGACGGCAGCCTCGACTTTACCCGCGAGGGCGCGCACAGCCGCCCGCGCATTGCCTTCCATGCCGACATTACGGGCAAGGAGATCACAACCAAGCTGCTCCAGGCTGTTCGCAAGCTGGATAACGTGCAGATTTTGGAGCACGTGGCCATGACCGACATCCTGACGGGCGAGCGTGACGGCGCCACGGTGTGCACCGGCGTCGTCGCCGTTCCCGTGGACGAGGACAACTCGGTTCGTCCTGCCGACGAGCTGGCAAACGCCGCTGAGGGCGTGCATGCCGGCGAGCCGTTTAAGATCCATGCCCGCCACACGCTGTGGGCGACGGGCGGTATCGGCGGCGTATACGACCATTCGACCAACTACCCGCAGCTCACGGGCGATGCCTGCTACATTGCTCAGGAGCATGGCATTAAGATGGAGCACCTGGACTACGTACAGATTCACCCCACGGGGCTGTTCTCGCCGCAGCCGGGCCGCACCTTCCTGATCAGCGAGAGCTGCCGCGGCGAGGGCGCGATTTTGCTCAACGCCGCCGGCGAGCGCTTTACCGACGAGCTTCAGCCGCGCGATGTGGTCGCCGCTGCTATTCGCGAGCAGATGAAGCAGGACGGCACCGAGCACGAATGGCTGAGCTTTGCCCCCGTCGAGCGCGATGTGGTGACCGGGCACTTTACCAACATCCGCGCGCGCTGCCTGGAGGACGGTCGCGATATCTTGGACGAGCCCATTCCCGTTACGCCCACGCAGCACTACTTTATGGGCGGCGTGTGGGTCGACAAGGACGGCCGCACCTCGATGCCCGAGCTCTACGCTGCGGGCGAGACGGCTTGCAACGGTGTTCACGGCAAGAACCGCCTTGCATCAAACAGCCTGCTCGAGGCTTTGGTCTGGGGTCGTCGCGCCGCGTGGTACATGCGTACCGGCGAGTCGCTGGCCGTGGAGCAGGCGGGCGATCCCGCGCTCGATGGCCGTCATCGCGCCCTGAGCGCCGATACCCTGGCAATCGATGATTTGGCCCGTGCCGCCGGCACGCAGGCCGTGGAGGAGTAGACCATGAATCCCATTACCATGAAGCTCGTCGTCGATGATCTGATTCTGCAGGCTCTGCGCGAGGACATCACGTTTGAGGACGTGAGTACGGCGAGCGTGTGCCCCACGGCGCGCCCCGCTACCGTTGAGCTCATCGCCAAGGCCGACGGCATTATCGCCGGCCTGGACGTATTCGCCCGCACCTTTGAGCTGCTGGATTCGCAGAGCTCCGTGTTGTTCGATGTCGCGGACGGCGACGAGGTGCACGCCGGCGACCACGTGGGCCAGGTACGCGGCGACGCGCGCGTGCTGCTTTCGGGCGAGCGCGTGGCGCTCAACTACCTGCAGCGCATGAGCGGCATCGCTACTTACACGCATCGGATGGCGGCGGCGCTCGAGGGCACCAAGACCGTGCTCGTCGACACGCGCAAGACCACGCCGGGCATGCGTGTCTTCGAGAAGGCCGCAGTCGAGATCGGCGGTGGCAGCAATCACCGCTATAACCTGTCGACGGCTGTCATGCTCAAGGACAACCATATCGACGCCGCCGGCGGCGTGACGCGTGCGATCGAGATGGCGCGCGCCCATGCATCGTTTACCACGACGGTCGAGATTGAGTGCGAGAACCTGGATATGGTGCGCGAGGCAGTTGAGGCCGGCGCCGACATCATCATGTTCGACAACATGACCCATGACGACATGGCAGCCGCGATTGAGCTTATCGCCGGTCGCGCCAAGACCGAGTGCTCGGGCAACGTGGACGCCAACAACATCCGCGCGCTCGCCGACCTGGGCGTTGACTTTATCAGCTCGGGGGCGTTGACGCACTCTGCGCCGATTCTCGACCTCTCGCTCAAGCACCTGCGTCTGCTGGACGGTAAATAATGGACGCCCGCGAGCGTCGCCGTGCCATCATGGGCGTACTCGAGGGGGCCACGGAGCCCGTTTCGGGCAGCGCGCTTGCCCGCGAGGTGGGTGTGAGCCGCCAGGTCGTGGTGCAGGACATTGCCCTGCTGCGCGCCGACGGACACGATATCGTCGCCACCAATCGCGGCTATGTGCTACAGGAGGCGGCGAGCAGCCCGGCTGTGCCCACGCGTTTGGTCAAGGTTCGCCACGGCGTGGAGCAGGCGGGCGATGAGCTCACGAGTATCGTCGACGCGGGCGGTGCCGTGCTCAATGTAATCGTCAACCACCGCGTGTATGGCAAGATCACAGCCGATCTGGACATTCGCAACCGTCGCGATGTTGAGCGCTACCTGCACGATATCGAGAGCGGCAAGAGCTTTCCACTACTAACGGTGACGAGTGGCTACCACTTCCATCGCATCGCGGCAGAGGATGAGCAAACCCTCGACGAGATCGAGGCTATGCTCAAGGAAAAGGGCTATCTGGCAGATCTGATGCCCTACGAGGACGACCTATCGTAGCCGACGCTGCAAACGCCCCTAAGCGAGCAATCTGACGTTCAATCGTTGGTCACGTACAAAAAGTACGCTTCCGTTTGGTATGCCGGCTCACGTAACTAGCGAAGGCATCGTTGTTGCTCCGGTCGATACGCTCGGAATCTAAAGTTATTTGCATTTCCAGAAATCCTCTAGAAGGCGTCTAGAGGATTTCTGGAAACAACTGGTATTTTGATCTGGGCTACGAAAGGTTGCGGGTCCAAATTCCGTGCTGCGTGGAGCCGGTGATTTTGTTCAGGAACTTGCGCTGCTCCTCGGTTGCGAGAATGTAGGTTGAACAACCGCCGAGCATCTGGTTGACGTCCGAGATCTTGGACGTTTCCCAGCCCGAGATGCTGACAGCCTTAAGCGCTAAGCAGTTGAGGAACATATAGGACGTGTTCTCGACGTTCGAGGTGTCCAGACGGTCGAGATCAAAAAGCTCCGTGACACTTGAGCAGCCCCAGAACATACCCTCCAGGGTCGTGCAATTCGACGTATCGAGTTTCAATAGGTCGAATGACTTGCATTGGGTCAAACCGTCGAACAAGTATTTGCCGCTCTCTGGAACCCAGGTATCCAGGACAACAACCTCGCGGATTCGATTCCTGTAGGGATACCACGGCTGATTTCCGAATTCGTCAATCTGCCCTGCGTCCTCGAACCAGCCACTCGCGAGGGTGTCGCGCACCTCACCGTTGTTCGGCCTGCCTGGCGTGTTGTCCTTCTTGCCTGGAACGTCTTTGATTCTCTTAAAGTACTCGATATATAGAGTGCAGTCACCGAGCGCGTCGGAGTCTCCAGCGCAATCCTTCGGGCACGCGATTACCCAGCCGTTCGCCAATGCCATTACTCTTCTCCCTTGAACATATTCTCGAACTCCTCGGCACTGATGATCTCGATGCCGTACTGCTCAGCTTTATTTCTCTTCGTCATGCCCGCACCCTCACCGCACACGAGGTAGCCGGTCTTCTTGGTGATGTTGTCCTGTGGCGTGCCCCCGACGTTCGCAATCGCCTGCCAAGTCCTCACTCGATCGCCGTCGAACATCGCCACGTCACCAGAGACGACGACGAGCTTTCCGAACAGCGGGTGAGACTCATCGAATTTATCGGTGGTCGGCTTAATGTCCTTGGCCTTAACCTTGTTGCCCCAGTTCTTGTTGTAGACAGCACCGGGTCGGCTCGCGCGACGGCGCGGCCGCTCGATCGAAAGCTCGCCGGACTTCACGCCGTTCCTGATCGCGTCGTAAACAGACATCTCGTCTTCGCAGTCCGCAAGCGCACGGTGGGCGTCGCCATTTTTGATATTAAGAAGCTTGCGAAGCACCTGCATGCTCCATCGTTCGAGGTTTGGCCATGCCAGTTGCGCGAGCTGGTATGTGTCAATCGCCTCCGCGTAATCGAAGTCGAGTCGGCATGCGGTGGCAACCCTTTTCATAATCGGCAGGTCATATCGCTTGATATTGTGTCCGACCAGGACGGCACCTTCACCGATGAACTCGATAAAAGATTTCATGGCCTCGGTCGCGTGTGGAGCATCGGCAAGCATCTCGTCGGTGATGTTGTTAACGTTCAACGCGGCTTGCGGCATCGGAAAGTCGATGTAGACGAGTTGGCTGAATGTATCGACGACTTTCCCGTCGCGGACTTTTATCGCGCCGATCTCTGCGATTTGGCAATCCGTACAGTTGAGTCCGGTCGTCTCCAGGTCGAAAACGACGTAGCTGTTCGGCAATCCAGGGACATCATCGGATGTCTCGGCAGTTTTCTTTGTAGTGACCGCTTTTTTCTTTTTGGGAGTCGCGGCGTTCGCTTTCTCGGGAACGCTGTTCATATCGGAGAAGTACCAAGAGTGAGTTCGATTCGTAATCGTTCCGTCCGCGAGCTTCACGACAACGTTGCACCACCGGTCCCATACGTCTTCAATTTTGAAATCGAGGACCTGTGAAACCGTATCTCGGTCGCGGTACATAATTTTCTTCGTGATCGGTAGGCCGAGTTCGCGTAACAATGGCTTGCGCGTCTCTTCGGATAACTCTGAGAACCAGAAGCCGTTCACCTGGACGCGGTTTCCGTTTTCATCTTCGACGTACGCGTCAACCGGATAAGTTCTCGGTGTTCCCGGAGCGGCATCCGCCGGAACCGACTCGACTTTGCTTTTCGCATCGTCCCAGGTTTTGAAAATTTCACCGTTAGCGCCGTAAATCATCTGGCACTCCTTATAGATTTTGAAACACTTTCCTAAGGATACCGTTTTTTGATTAGTCATCCGCACAAATAAAGGAGGCCTCCGCGGCGATGCGGAGGCCTCCTTTTTTGTGCACGGTGTACTTTTGAGTGTGCAGGTGGGGGAGTTGTTACTCCTCGACGATCTCGGTGATCGCGCCAGCGGGGCAAGCGTCCTGGCAAGCGCCACAGGCGACGCAGGAGTCCTCGTCAGCGACGGTAGCGACGTCCTGGAGCTCCAGAACGCCAGCGGGGCAGGAGTCGACGCAAACGCCACAAGCGATGCACTCGTCGGCATCAATTACGGGATGAGCCATGGTAGTTTCCTCTCTGTTGACCGACGCTACAGACGATGCGCGCCGGTTTGATTCGGGCAAAAACATACCACGGGAGCGACCGTTTGCAATACCCTCTGGCCGGCATCTTCATACCGTTCGCCGAGTATGCCAAGGTTTACTAAAAAACACGCAGGTGGGGCCGTTGAGCTGCGCAAATGTTAGCTAAAGATGACTTGAAATATTGAGCTATTGAGCGCGCCTGCGGAAAGGGCATCCCGTTATTTAGCCGAAAACTGGGTCGCAGTTTCCGGTTGGGCCCGCTGGCGGAAACTGCGACCCGGTATTAGCTCTCAAAACGGGATACGGTTTCCGGTTGGGCCTTCAGACGGAAACTACGACCCGGAATCCGCGCTCGAACCGGGACGAGCTTTCCGTAAGGCAGCCCCAGACACCCCCGGACGCAAACCTCAGCTATCTCTACATAGATCTCGATAGATTTGCCGAGAACTCAATCGGCGCATCTACCTGCGCATTTGAGAACCTAAACTCTCGGCAATAAGAAATCTTATATGAATTGACTTAGATTTTGTATATTCCGGCCCATAAGGGGATACACTACATCCTGAAAGACAAGCCGAAGCGCCGCGCGACGGACCGTCGAGGCGGCGCGAACGCAAAAGAGAGAGGGAATTTCTAATGAGTAAGATTCTTGGTATCGACCTTGGTACTACCAACTCCGCTATGGCCGTCCTCGAGGGCGGTTCTCCGACCATCATCGTAAACGCCGAGGGCGACCGCACCACCCCGTCCGTTGTTGGCTTCCGTGCTGACGGCGACCGCGTCGTGGGTAAGGCCGCTAAGAACCAGGCGGTCACCAACCCCAAGAACACCGTGTTCTCCATCAAGCGCTTCATGGGCCGCAAGTACTCCGAGTGCACCTCCGAGATCAAGACCGTGCCGTATGAGGTCAAGGAGGGCCAGGGTGGCCGTGCCGTCGTCGACATCGAGGGCAAGGACTACACCGCCGAGCAGGTGAGCGCCATGGTGCTCGCCAAGATGAAGGCCGACGCCGAGAAGTATCTGGGCGAGACCGTCACCGACGCCGTCATCACCGTCCCGGCCTACTTCAACGACGCCCAGCGTCAGGCCACCAAGGATGCCGGTAAGATCGCCGGCCTCAACGTCAAGCGTATCGTCAACGAGCCGACCGCTGCTGCCCTGGCCTATGGTCTGGATAAGCAGGGCACCGACCAGCGCATCTTGGTCTTCGACCTGGGCGGCGGCACCTTCGACGTCTCCATCCTCGACCTCGCAGACGGCGTGTTTGAGGTTCTGTCCACCTCGGGCGACAACCACCTGGGCGGCGACGACTGGGATCAGCGCGTCATCGACTGGATGGCCGACAAGTTCCAGCAGGAGAACGGCGTCGATCTGCGTCAGGACCCCATGGCCCTGCAGCGTCTGAAGGAGGCCGCCGAGAACGCCAAGAAGGAGCTCTCCGCCGCCCAGCAGACCACCATCAACCTGCCGTTCATTACCATGAACCAGTCCGGCCCGCTGCACCTCAACTACACGCTGACCCGCGCCGAGTTCGAGAAGATCACCCGCGACCTGCTCGAGCGCTGCAAGCAGCCTGTCACCAATGCCCTGCGCGACGCCAAGCTTAAGCTCTCCGATCTGACCGAGGTCATCCTCGTCGGTGGCTCCACCCGTATGCCCGCCGTTCAGGAGCTCGTCAAGACCATGACCGGCAAGCAGCCCAATATGTCCGTGAACCCCGACGAGGTCGTTGCTGACGGCGCTGCCGTCCAGGGCGGCGTGCTCACCGGCGACGTCGAGGGCATCCTGCTGCTCGACGTTACCCCGCTGTCGCTGGGCGTCGAGACCATGGGCGGCATCATGACCAAGATGATCGACCGCAACACCACGATCCCGACCTCCAAGACCGAGGTTTACTCCACCGCTGCCGATAACCAGACCAGCGTCGAGATCAACGTGCTCCAGGGCGAGCGCGAGCTTGCCCGCGACAACAAGTCGCTCGGTAAGTTCCAGCTGACCGGTATCCCGGCTGCCCGCCGCGGCGTGCCGCAGATCGAGGTCACCTTCGACATCGACGCCAACGGCATCGTCAAGGTCTCCGCTAAGGACAAGGGCACCGGCAAGGAGCAGCAGATCACCATTTCTGGCTCCACCGCTCTGTCCGACGACGAAGTCGATCGTATGGTCAAGGACGCCGAGGCTCATGCCGAGGAGGACAAGAAGCAGAAGGAAGAGGTCGAGGTCCGCAACCAGACCGACAGCCTGTGCTACTCCACCGAGCAGACCCTCAACGAGCTGGGCGACAAGGTTTCCGCCGATGTGAAGTCCAAGGCCGAGGCCGCTATCGCCGACGCCAAGAAGGCGCTCGAGGGCTCTGACGTCGAGGCCATCAAGGCCGCCGGCGAGTCCCTGCAGTCTGTGGCCTACGAGCTGGCCCAGGTTGTCTACGCCGACGCTCAGCAGCAGACCGACGGTGCCGCCGGTGCCCAGCCTGCCGACGATGACGTTGTCGACGCCGACTACGAGGTTGTGGACGACGAGGACAAGTAATCATGTCCACCCGTAAAGCTCGCACGGAGGCGGCCGCGGCTGGCGCCGCCCCCGTTGACTCTGAGGAGAAGGACGTGAAGATTCCCGTAGAGGCCGCAGACGATACCGAGGTCAATGAGGCCCCGGCCGCCGAGGCTGCCGAGAACCAGGTAGAGGATTCCAACAAGGAGGCGACGATGACCGAGGACGAGATGGTGGAAGCCGCTATCCGCGCCGGTGAGGAAGCCGCCGACAACGACTTTAAGCTCAAGTTCGAGCAGGCCCAGAAGGAGCTTGCCGACGTGCGCAGCGAGCTCGATGCTGCGGCAGAGGCTCAGAAGGCCGCCGAGGACAAGGCGAAGGACGCTACCGAGCGCACCGCCCGTCTACAGGCCGACTGGGAGAACTTCCGTCGCCGCACCGCCAACGAGCGCATCGCCGAGCGCGAGCGCGCGACCGAGAAGCTCGTCACTGCACTGCTGCCGGTGGTTGACGATATCGAGCGTGCGATCGACCATGCCCGTAGCCAGGAGCTTTCCGACGATTTTAAGCAGTTCGTCGATGGCGTTGACGCGGTGCATGCCAAGCTGCTCGACGTGTTTGCGCACGAGGGCGTTGAGCCCATCGACCCCAAGGGCGAGGCGTTCGATCCGCTCGAGCACCAGGCCGTGGGTCGTGTCGAGGACGCATCGCAGTACGACGAGACCGTCAACGACGTGTACCAGAAGGGCTACCGCATGGCGGACCGCATCCTGCGCTCCGCGATGGTGACGGTGACCTACGGTGGCGAGAAGCGCCCCGCACCGGAGCCCGAAGCGGCACCCGAGGATGCTACGGCCGACACGGCCGAGAGCACCGAGGAGTAATTGAGAAGGGCCCCGGGGCAACACCCGGGGCCCTTTCTGGCCTAATGCCATATGACAGTATGAGCCGCCGTCCGCAGGGGCGGCGGATATAACAGGAGAGGAGCTACGATGGCTGCAGGCAAAACCTTCTATGACATCCTGGGCGTATCCAAGAGCGCCTCCGACAAAGAGATCAAAAGTGCGTTTCGCAAGCTCGCGCAAAAATATCACCCCGATGCCGGCGGCGACGAGGCCAAGTTCAAAGAGATCAGCGAGGCCTACGAGACGCTTTCGGACGAGAAGAAGCGCAAAGAATACGACCAGATGCTCATGTTTGGCGGCATGCCGGGCGCGGGCGGCGCGTATGGCGGCGGCTACGGTGCCGGCGCGGGCGCCA
>CALJPV010000078.1:0-44710 GCA_937980385.1 uncultured Collinsella sp.
GTTCGTAGCTCCGAAGGAGCAGAACGGGGGCGCTTCATTGGTCGAGGACGTTTTCAAAACCAAGCCCGACCCCGGCCGGAGGGACCACGAGTGCTACAGGTTCTTGACACCCATCGCGCGCATGGCGTTCAGGATGGCGATGATCGCCACGCCCACGTCGCCAAAGACGGCAAGCCACATGTTGGCGATGCCGAGCGCCGCGAGCACCAGGATCAGCAGCTTAATGCCCAGCGCAAAGATGATGTTCTGCCAAACAATCGTCATGGTCTTGCGCGCCACGCGGATCGCGCGGGAGATGTTGGACGGCTTGTCGTCCATCAGCACCACGTCGGCAGCTTCAATTGCGGCGTCCGAGCCCATGGCGCCCATGGCGATTCCGACGTCGGCGCGCGTGAGCACGGGTGCGTCGTTGATGCCGTCACCGACAAAGGCGACCTTGCCCTTGCCGCTCTCGGTTGCAAGCAGCGCCTCGACACGCTCGACCTTGTCGCCTGGCAGGAGCTGCGCGTGGAACTCGTCGAGCCCCAGCTGCTTGGCCACAGACGCTGCAACCTCCTCGCGGTCGCCCGTGAGCATGACGGTGCGTTTGACGCCGGCAGCGTGCAAGTCGCGAATAGCCTGCTCGGCATCGGCCTTTATGGTGTCGGCAATTACGATATGGCCGGCGTACGTGTCATCGACCAGCACATGGAGGATCGTACCGACGACCTCGCAATTGGGAGCGTCGATACCGGCCGCAGCAAGCATCTTGGCGTTGCCGACGACGACGCGCTTGCCGTCGATGGTTGCCGTGAAACCGTGACCCGCGACATTGGCGGAGTCGCTCACGCGATTCTGGTCGAGCTCACCCTGGTAGGCGGCACGTATGGACCGTGCGATGGGGTGATCGGAAAACGACTCGGCAAGGGCCGCGACTTCGAGTAGCGACTGCTCGGTATAACCTGCCTCGGGGTGTACCGCCACGACCGAAAACGTGCCGTTGGTGAGCGTGCCGGTCTTGTCAAAGACGACGGTGTCCACTTCGGCGAGCGTCTCGAGGTAGTTGGAGCCCTTGATGAGGACGCCCAGCTTGGATGCGCCGCCGATGCCGCCAAAGAAGCTCAGCGGGACGCTGATCACGAGCGCGCACGGGCAGCTGACGACCAGGAAGGTCAGGCCGCGCAGGATCCAGTCGGACCAGGCGCCGGTGACCAAGCCGCCGCCGAGCGCGAGTACCGCGGCCGCGCCGGTGACGGCGGGCGTGTAGACGCGGGCGAAGCGCGTGATGAAGTTCTCGGTACGCGCCTTCTTTTCGCTGGCGTTTTCTACGAGCTCCAGGACGCGCGCGACGGTGGACTCGCCAAATGGCTTGGTGGTGCGCACGTGGATGAGGCCCGTCATGTTGATGCAGCCGCTGATGATATCGTCTCCGGTTTTGGCCGGGCGGGGAATCGATTCGCCGGTAAGGGCGGCGGTGTCGAGTTGCGTCTCGCCTTCTACGATGACGCCGTCGATGGGCACGCGCTCGCCGGGCTTGACGACGATGACGGTGCCGACGGCGATGTCATCGGGGGAGACCTGCTCGAGTGTGCCGTCGGGTTGCTCGACGTTGGCATAATCGGGCGCGATGTCCATCATGGCGCTGATCGACTTGCGGCTTTTGCCCACGGCGTAGGCCTGGAACAGCTCGCCGACCTGATAGAACAGCATGACGGCGGCGCCTTCGGCCATGTGCGGGTCGGTGTCGGGGAAGAGCACCATGGCAAATGCGCCGATGGTCGCGACCGCCATGAGGAAGCTTTCGTCGAAGGCCTTGCCGCGGCGGATGTTGCTGAACGCCTTCTGGAGTACGTCGTAGCCGGCAATTAGGAACGGCACCAGGAACAGCACAAAGCTGGCGTAGACGTCACCCGGGGTGCCGAATGCGGCGGTAAGGGTACCGAGCTCGTCGAGGGCGTACACCACCGCAAAAATGCCTAGCGCTACCAGGATACGGTTGCGCTTATGCTCAAGGGACTCTTTCTTCTTGCGCCTCTTCTTTTTCTTTTTGGGATCGGCGGTTGCCATGATTCAATCCTCCCATTTGAATGTATGAACACTCGCTCATATAATTTCGCGAGCAAAGGCCGCGGGAAGCGCGGCCTTGCGGGTCAGCGTAACCTGGGCTAGAGAATGATCTCGCAGTCCGGCTCGGCGTCGGCCGTAAACTCCACGACGCGGTCGAGCACCTCGTCGAACTCGGCGTCATCGGCCTCGAGCGTCAGCTTCTGGGTCATAAAGTTAACGGACACGGATTTGACGCCCTCGAGCTTGGCCAGCTCGTCCTGAAGCTCGCGCGCACAGTTGGCGCAGTCGATCTCGTCGAGCTTGAACTGCTTTTTCATGGTGGGTTCCTTTCCCTGTCTTGCGGCTTGGGTGCAGGCCGCGCTGGTACCATGGTTGGTTGCTATTCGCAGATGTGGCTCATGCCTTGGTTGAGCATGGTGTAGACGTGGTCGTCGGCGAGCGAGTAGAGGATATTGCGCCCGTCGCGCCGGAATTTAACCAGGTGCGACTGCTTGAGTGTGCGCAGCTGGTGCGATACTGCCGACTGCGAGGTTTCGGTCGCTTCGGCGATGTCTGCCACGCAGAGCTCGCGGCCCATGAGAGCGTAGAGGATCTTGATGCGCGTGGTGTCGCTAAAGACCTTGAACAGGTCGGCAAGGTCGTACAGCAGCTCCTCGTCGGGAAGGTCCTCGGGCGAGCAGGTGGTGGGGATGTCGGGCACGATGGTGGTGTCGACGCTGGACTTTATTTCATCAGCGGGATCGCTCATTGCAATATCCTTTCATATGAACATGCGCTCATATAACTTACTTCCGAGTATATGAGCGCATGTTCATATGTCAATATAATTCGTGAAATATTTTGCTATCGAATGGCCCTAGAGGCGGTTAAAGGCGCTGGTTGATGCTGATAAGGCCGCCGATGCCAACGTGGGTACCTTAGCGACGTGCAAAAACGGGAGTTTTCAGCATCGACGAGGGGTTATTTATTGCATAATGCGGCGGCATTTGCCGCCGCAGGGCTTTACTTGAGTGTAAATGTCGACTGATGTTCCCCAGTTGTTGCCTAACATGCATCGAAATCAGCGACATTCGTGCCTAAGAGATCAATTCGAAACTCCTTGGATACCCGGCTTTGCTGAAAACTCCCGTTTTTGCACGTCGCCGGGGTACCCACCCTGTCAGTCCGCCTCTGTTCTGGCCCCGTACACCCTGCCTTCGGGCGTGGAGGTACTCGTTTGAGCGAACTCCGGGCAATCCAGCTCGATGACTTGCATGTCGTCGATGACTGGGGCATCGTTGATTGTCGGGTCGTCCAGCGAGATGCCTTCGAGCACGGCGTGTTCGAGCTCAAGTGTACTACGCTGCGCTGCGTCTTGACGGAGGAGCTCCTCAATGTGCTTCTTTTCCTCGATAAATCTCCTGAGCACAAATTGTCGCAGCTCTTCCTGCTTAATTGCGAAATCTTTGGGCAGGCGCGATGGACGAATGCCCTCCTTTCGCTGGATCGCCTCCATGACCCTGGCGAAGGCGCTGGCGTGCATAAAGGAATAGCGACTGACGGTAATGATCCCATAGCCCATGGACGCCAGCGCGTTCTTGCGCTCTTCATCAATGGCGCGGTCTTCTTCGGCATCGTGCCGAAATCCGTTGTATTCGATGTCGGTTCGGGACCGCTTAAGATATGCATCCATATAGAACGTTTCGCGCCGCGTGAGGTCTTTTGCGGCAGCTGTGACCTTTACTTCGTAGTCGGTCTCGATCTCGCTAATGCCCAGCCCACCCTCACGTCTGGGTAGCGTGAGCATCATGACAAACGCTGTTTCCATTGGCGAGCGGCATCTGTCTCGCACACAACGGACGGCTTTTCGGGCAAGTTCGAGTCCCTTGCAGTCGGTGAGGGAGTTAAAGAAGTGCTTGAGGCTCGAAGTCGAGGTGAGCGCGAAACGCTCGGTATAGGCTGCCGAGGCATCGCGTCCAAGGGAATAGGCGCCACACAGTTCGAAGTAGTACTCCACAAGTTCGCGAAAGGGAAGATAGGTTGCGGCCTGAAGCGCACAGAGTTCGACGCTGACAATATAGATGTCATCGGCGATCCGGATAAAGCGCGAGCCCGAGAAACGCTTAGACGATACGTGGCATTTGCAGCCCAGTATGTTGCGCACGTTTGCGCGCTCGAACACCGTCGTATCGAGCGGGGCGTCGTCATCGAGGGCGATATTGTGCCTGACGAGCCAGTCGGCGGCAGAGTCAAGCAGTTCCTTGCTGGGGCGCGCCCCGTAGATTTCGGCGGGACTGCAGGGCTCGGTTCCAATTGCGGATACCGAGTATGCGGCTTGGTAGACCGCTTTTGCCGTGTTATGTGAAAGCACGATACTCATACAGATAGCATGGCAGACGGAGCGGCGGTGTTTGCGATAAACGCCAAGGTAAAATCTTGCGACATAACGAAAGCTGTCCAAGAGCTTGACGCCAATGATGGAGAAAGATGCCGCTTGGAGCATTTTCGCAGTTCGTTGGCTACACAGACCTCCACAACTGATGCCGGTCAGCGCCGTTTTGATGCAAAGACGGCGTCAAAAATGATGTGTAATTTGGCTTGAACATGCGCAAACGAAGTACTTGGTTGTGCGGCGGCTAGGCTCCGAGGGCCGGGAGCTGCGTTGTGCGGTGCGGAAAAACGGGCCGATATCCACTTGGTTATCGGCCCGCATTGCGTTGCTTGAGAGGGACGCCTCGGCGTGTCGCTTTTGCGCGGGGCGTTATGGCCCGACGAGTATCGCTCGCGAATGGCGCCTCTGCTTGGCAATCTACTTGGCAAATAGGTTCTTGAGGTTGAACTCGGCCTGGACGGTACGGAGCATGAGGTCGGTGTCGTCGAGGCCCAGGTGCTGCTCGTTGGCGTCGGCGGCGAGGGTGCCACGGCGGCGCGCCCAGTTCTCGAGCGCGGCGGGCGCGGACTCGCGGGGGAGCGAGCGCACATCGGCGTCCAGGCTGCGGCAGATCTGGCGCGAGTCGATGACGATGATCTTACCCGCGCGGCGTGCCTCGGCGTAACCGTCCAAGTGGATCTTGAACCAGCTGTCTTCAAAGGCGGCGTTGTGCGCCATGTACGGGTACTTCTTCATAAGCTTGAGCAGCTGCTTTTGCAGCTCTTTGTTCTCGCGGAAGGGCGTTTTGCCGTCGATGTCGTCCCAGGTGATGTGGTGGATATTCGACAACGGCACATCCTCGCCGCGGTAGATATCGGGCAGGCCGCAGTAGTGCGCCTCGGCGTCGTGCGGGACGGCGTCGCTGGTGAGGTCCATGATCTCCCAACCCACGTTGATGATGTAGCCGCGCTCGGGTGCACGGCCGGTGGTCTCGATGTCGATGCCCAGCACGGTGCCCTGGATGGGCTTGCGGGCGTAGGCGACGCCGAGCGCGTCGCGGTCGCCGCGGATCTCGCGCATGACGGACGCGGCGGTGCGCTTTTGCATCTTGCCGATGGCGGCGCAGGTGTCGGCGTCGGACAGGCCGCGCGAAAGCGTCGCGGGCGTCACGTTGCGCAGGCGCGCCTCGCCAATCTGGTCGCACAGGTCGCGGTTGCGGTCGGCTAGGTCGCGCACGGTGGCAAAGTCGAAGCCGGGGTCGTCCTCGGCGATAAAGTACTCAGTCTCGAGCACCTTGAGGGCCTCTTCGCCTTTCTGACGCTCGGATTCCATGGCGCCGTGGTCGCCGTAGATAAACATGGGGATAAACGGCTGGCGCTCGTATTCGAGTGCTTGCGAAACGTTCATATGCTGCTCCTTGGACGGGCCGCGTTGTGCGGCTCGGGTTTGTCGAGTTATGGCGAGATGATAGTTTACCATGGGCAACTATTGGCATCGCGCCTCGGACAATTACAATACCCTAGTTGACCGCTAGGACTTTTACAATGCTGCCGAAAGACACGAAAGGTTCCATCCGTCATGGATTTGCTGATTGATATTCTGCTCGACGCCGGCAAGGACACGCTCTCGCTGGTGCCGTTCTTGTTGGTGACATATCTGGTCCTCGAGACGCTCGAGCATGTGGCAGGCGATCGCGTCAACGGTACCATCAAGCGTGCCGGCGCCGCTGGCCCCGTGGTTGGCTCGTTGCTGGGCATGGTGCCGCAGTGCGGCTTTTCGGCCATGGCGGCAACGCTGTACGCCGGTCGCGTCGTGACGCTGGGCACCCTGGTGGCGGTGTTTCTCTCGACCTCCGACGAGATGCTGCCGCTGCTACTTGCCGAGCAGGTTCCCGTGCAGACTATGGCGATGCTTTTGGCTTCGAAGGCGCTGATCGCGCTGGTCACGGGCTTTATCGTGGATGCTGCCATTCGCGGTCTGCGTCGCAACGCCCGTGCGCATGCGGCGATTCGCCGTACCGTGTTGGGAACCGCTGCCAATCCGGCGCACGTTAACTGCGCGCATGACGACCACAGCGGAGGTGACATCATCGACGAGGTGGCCGAGGCCGGTGTGAGCGCCGATCACATCCATGAGCTGTGTGAGCGCGACCATTGCGGTTGTGATGAAGACGAGGACGAGCACGACCACGGACATGGCCACGATCACGGTCATGAGGGCGAGCATGAACACCATCATGACCACGGTCACTCCCACTCACACGAAGGTGCGCCCGTCCTGTCGATTATCCGCAGCGCCATCTCGCATACCGTGCAGGTATCGGTATTCATTTTCCTGGTGACGCTGGTTCTGGTCGCCGTGCTCGAGACCTTTGGCGAGTCCGCAATCGAGCAGTTCCTGCGCGGCAACGAGACGCTCGCCGTTCTTGGTTCGGCGCTTGTCGGCCTGATCCCTAACTGCTCGGCGAGCGTGGTCATTACGCAGCTGTATCTGGAAGGTGCGCTGCAACTGGCGCCGATGCTCGCCGGCACGCTCATTTCCGCCGGCGTGGGTTATCTGGTGCTGTTCCGCACCAACCGCAGCGCTCGCGAAAACGCCGTGTTCCTGGTCATGATGTACGTCATCGGCGCTGGCTGGGGCCTCGTCCTATCTGCCTTCGGTCTCTAAGTAGGCCTAACAAAACGGGCTTCAAAATAGCCATGCACGGCGCCTGCACAATGCGGCGACGCATGGCATTTTGAAGCCCGTTTCTTGTTGAGCCATGGATCCTGAAGCGCTCACACCGCCCAAAACAAAAAGGTAGATTTTTAGGCATGTCCTAAAAATCTACCTTGGTTAGCGGAGCAGCTCGGTGAGGTTGCGCTTAAAGCGGGCGCGGTCTTCGCTGGTGAAGGCTGCTGGCCCGCGGGTGCGACCGCCAGCGCGGCGCACCTTCTTTTCCTCGTGACGAATAAACAGCTGCATGTCGATGGTCGCCTTGTCGTACACGCGCCCGCGCACGCCGATGGCGGCGGCATCGCGGCCGAGCACCATGCTCGCCAGGCCAATGTCCTGAGTCAAGACCACATCGCCCGCCTGCAGGCGCTCGATAATGGCAAAGTCGGCGCTATCGGCGCCCACGCTCACGTCGAGCGTCGTGACCCAAAAGCCGTGTCGTGCGTGCTCGGCATCGCGCGGATCGTCGCGGCGAATGTGGCGTTCCAGGTTCTGCGTGCTGTTGCCGGCGATAACCACGGCGACGCCCGCCCGCCGCGCGCAGTCGATCGACTCGCGCGTGACCGGGCAGGCGTCGCCATCAATAAACAGCGTTCGCGGCATCTAGCGCACCAGCTTGCCAAAGCGGATAGCACGAATAATCAGCGTCACGCCAAACACCAGGAGCGCGGCGCCGCTAAAGATGACGAGCATCTTTGCCGACCACAGCGGATAGATAAACACGAACACGCCGGCGATGATGGAGAGCGCGCCGCTCAGGATGGCAAGGGCGCGGTTAGACGAAAGCTCGGACTCCAGAATGGACATGACACCTTCGACAATCCAGCCAAAGCCGGCCACGACCACCACGAGCGTGGTGAGCGTCGCGGTCGAGAAGGCCTGGTTGCGCAGGATTATGACGCCGCCCAGAATGATGATCAGGTTGGAGATGATGCTCGTGACGCGCCAGCCGGCGGGCAGCAGCGGCTCAAAAATGGCGGTGAACAGCCTGACGCCAGCCGTGATCACAAAGTAGAAGCCCAGGACGGTCGTCAGGAAGACGAGGGACTTGGCGGGCGCAAACAGCAGCGCGATGCCGGCAAGCAGTGCGATGACGCCCGTGGCGGCGTAGATCCAGCGCACGGCCTTGATTGCCTTGCCTGCCATGCTTTTCTCGTCAAATCCAAACAGATTCGACTGCTGGTCGTCGTTCTTAAAGATGCCCATGAGGTCTCCTTTCCGCACGGCGTTTGCCGTCATTGTTGTTTTTGCGGCGTATGCCGCAGTTGCTACAACAAGTATCGCCTAAAGGCACCGGCGTATGGGTTGGGGAGGGCGAAATGTAATCCAAAGGTCCCGATTTGTTCTCGTTGTTCCCCATGTCGCGTTTTTCTATTCAACAGGTGTAGAACATTGCGGCCCTGTTCGTTATTGCCTGCGTTTTAGGTTAGATTTTTAAAAAAACAATTGCCTTGTATTGGGGGTCTCTATGAACGAAGCTGTTCCCGCGGCGCCGTCGAGCGTGGAGTTGATGGCAAAGCAAGGTTGCGAAAAGCTCGGTCTGGAATCGTTTGACGCGCTGGTCCGTCGTGCCCGCACATGCCGTCGATTTGACGAGTCCATGCGCGTACCGCGCGAGTTTTTGCTTGAGCTGGCAGAGCTGGCGCACCTGGCTCCCTGCGGCGCTAATGCTCAGCGTCTGCGTTTTCATGTGGTGAGCGACGCCGAGGAGTGTTCGAGCTTATTTGAAAAGCTCACATGGGCTGGTGCGCTCAAGGATTGGTCGGGTCCTGTCGAGGGCGAGCGCCCGACCGGCTATATCGCGATCCTTGCCGAGCGTCCCGCTCCGGGCAAGCCTGCCGCGCCAATCACCGAGGCAGACGCTGGTATCGCCGCGCAGACGATGATGCTCGCCGCCCGCAGCGCTACGCCCGAGGTGGCGGCGTGCATGTTCAAGGCTTTTCCGCCTCGTGCGATTGATGTCATGGGACTTGACGGCGACAAGTACGAGGTCAAGCTGATCATGGTCTTTGGCGTTCCCGCCGAGACACAGGTGATCGATGCAATTGATTCCAACCCCGACGGCTCTATTAATTACTGGCGTGACGAGGCACAGGTACACCACGTACCCAAGCGTCCACTCGCCGACGTACTGGTGTAGTTGAGCGTCGCCCCGGCGTGATCCGGCGGTAAACCACCACAAAGGTGCCCGTCCCCTTTGTGGTGGTACGAGGGGAGGGCATGTGGCCGATCTGTATTTGGCGCGGCATGGGCAGACCGAGCTCAATGTGCAGAACATTTTGCAGGGCTGGCACGATTCGCCGCTTACGGTGCGCGGGCGCGAGCAGGCACTGGCGACGCGCGCGGCGTTTGAGGCGCGCGGCATCTCCTTTGACCATGCGTATTCGTCTCCGTTGGGTCGGGCACGGTGTACGGCAGAGCTGATCGTTGGCGAGGGCCGTTCCATAGAGCTGGTCGATGACCTGCGCGAGTGGCATTTGGGATCGTTGGAGGGCACATCAAACCGCGAGATGCCGGCGCAACCCTGGGGCGATTATCCGGTCGCCTTTGGTGGCGAGTCGGAAAGTGAGCTTCGCGCACGTATGGTCGCGGCGCTGTCCCGCATCATGGCCCGGCCTCGGCACGACTGCGTGCTGGCCGTTTCCCACGGCTCGGCCTGCCAGGAGTTTCTTAGATGCGTGGCCGGCGGGGGAGAACAGCCCGACAACGGCGCCGTGCTTCATTTTGGTTATTTCGATGGGGCGTTTTCGCTCTTGGGTTGGTAGCAAACGAAAGGACCCCCTATGAATAAAGACCTGTATCTGGTCCGTCATGGACAGACGATATTCAACCTTAAGCGCATTATTCAGGGCTGGAGCGACTCGCCTCTCACGCAGCTGGGATGCGACCAGGCGGCGCGCGCCGGCATGTTCTTGCGTGCGCGCGGCATTGAGCCCGACCATGCCTACACCTCGACGCTGCACCGCACCGAGCAGACTATCGCCAGCCTGTGGCCGGGCCTTGTCTACGAGCGCCTTGATGGCCTGCGTGAGTGGTTCTTTGGTGACTTCGAGGCCGAGCGCGTGATGCTGATGCCTGGGCGTCCGTGGCGTGACTTTTACCGCCAGTTCGGCGGCGAGGGGCAGATGCAGGTGCGCGAGCGCATGGTGGCGACGTTGACCGATCTTATGCGACGCCCGGATCATTCGTGCGTGCTCGCGGTAAGCCATGGCTCGGCTATCAAGGAGTTTATGGATCACGTGAAGGGCACGGCGGCAGACGAGCGCGACCGTGTGCCGGGCAACTGCTCGGTGCTGCATTTTGCGTTTGACGATGCAACCGATACGTTTGACCTGGTCGAAGTCTTTACGCAGGAAGATTATGCGCGCGAGCTGGGTCTTGAGCCGCTCGTGGCGGCAACGGGTCCGCAGCGCGGGTAGCCTGGGCGTGGCGACGTGGATTGCCGACATCATTGCTCGATGTGAAAGGGGCGGGGATGCATGCGCATGTATCCCCGCCCCTTGTTTGTTGAGCGGCCGAGTCTTTGTACTGGGCGTTTACGCCCTGTTAGAACCGTGCGATCTGGTGGGTGAGCAGGCCCGTTGGAACCTGCGGTGCGCCGCCGGTGACCTGCGCTGCGGGGAATAACGCGGCAACGGTAAAGTTGAACGGCTCTTTGCCCGTGTAGGTGCCGGCTGTGCGGGCCTCGTCCGCCAGGAGCTGCGCCGCCCCTGTCAGCGCGGCGGCATAGGTGGGGTCGTCAGCCGGCGCCGGCTCTGGTGCCTGGTCGAGCATGGCTCGGATGGCGGCAACGGCGTCCTCGCGCTTGACCTCCCACACGCGGTGCGTAATGCCGGCGGGGTCGGTGACGGCATAGAGCGACGCACCCTCTTTGGCGGCGCCCAGGATGATATCCATGACGGGCGACGCCTCGTAGGTAAGCGACACGGGGCGCGGCTGGACCTTAAGCTCGGCGATTGCGCGGGCGGCTGCGGTCGCACCTGCGGGGGTCGCGCCGTCGCCCGCCAGTACGCCGACCGGGCAAATCGCCACGACACCCGTCACGCGACCCGGTTCGCCCGAGCACTCGTACACGTAATACGCCGCGCCCGGATCTTTGAGCATAAGCCCGTCGGCGATGGCGTCGCGCAGGGCGTCGTTGCTGCTCAGGATACCGCCCATCTGCGGCAGCGCTTCGAGCACGCGGTCCTGAGCTGGGCGGATGCAGGGAAACGGAAGTGCTTTCATGGGCGGTCCTAACGCGCGAGTCGGTTTGTTCGCGGCTTATTATGCCCCAACTTGGACGCTTGCGTCCCAGAGCGTGTTGTCAACAAGCGCGATGAGTACGTTCTGGCAGCGAACGATATCGGCATGGGGCACATACTCGTTGGGCTTGTGCGCGAGCGCTAACGAGCCGGGGCCGTAGCTCATGCAATTGCGGTTACCCGTCTTGCCGGCAATGACGGCGGTATCGGTGCAGCCGGTAAAGAAGCCGACGGTCGTGTCCGCGTTCTAGCCATCGCCTAGGGTGACGGTATCCATATGGCAGATGTAGACGAGCCGCGCCTCGCCGCTCGCGCCCGGCACGGTAATCATAAGGTTGCAGCGCCCGGGGAACACTTCGAGCTCGCGTATCTCTGCGGTGTCCAGCACGGGCGAATCGAGTTTGGCAACATATGTCTCGACCAGGTCTTTGATATGTTGTTCGATCTCGAGCTCATACGCGCCGGGGTCTGAGCTGTCAATCTTCACAAGCTCCTGCGCAAGCCGCCAGGCAAAGTCCTCATCAACCATATGCAACTTCACAATCAGCCTGCTTTCCAAACCGATTGTAAGCCACCTGGAAGATTCGCGACGTGCATGTTGTAGCAGTATTTACCGTTCGCAGGCCGAGCCATCGCGTCTGCCGTCCGGGCGGGCTCGCAAACGACGTAGTGGGTACGTACCTTTCATGGACGACATGCTGTGCGACATATCTGCCTTTCGGTATCACCGGATACCTCCACAGGTTTTGGCAATAATGCCGGACCTGCCCGATTCTGTGGACGATCCACGCAGGGAGCGTCTTTGTGAGCATCCGCTCGTCAAGCATTTCCTGGGCACACCATTACACGTGTTGGCACAGGGCGGCTGCGGACGTAAAGGCGGTCGCATTGTCAGGCATGTTTGGAACGGGGAGAGGCCGTTTGGCTCCGTACGGCAGACAGAGTTTGGCCTTGATGTCGCGTCCCCGCTCTTTACCCTGCTGACCCTGGCTTCCTCGGTTTCAAACGAGCGTCTGATCATGTGCATGTATGAGATGTGTGGCACCTTTGCCGTGTGCAAGATTGCGCCCCAGGTAAAGTTGGCACTTGAACAGGCATATGGGGGCCGGTGGGGTGACGCACGGTTGGGCTGGGAAAACGTAAAGGATGCCTCGGGGAATCCAACGGACTTGTGGAAACGACCTCCCTTGATCGAGTTCTCTGACCTTACGGAGTTCGCCAATAAGATCCAGGGACTCCGCGGTGCTAAATCATTCACACGTGCCGCGAAATGCATTACGGGGGTTGTGGCATCGCCGCTTGAGGTCCAAGCTTCGATGCTGTTTGGCCTTTCGAGGCTGCGCGGCGGCGAAGGGCTGCGCCTTACCAATAATGTTGAGATTCGCATGACGCGCAGCGCCCGCCTGATTTCGGGGCTTGATAGGCGCTACGCCGATATCTTGCTGTCAAATAAGGACGGCAGCCGAGAGTGCCTGGTTGAATGTCAAGGTAAAGCCATTCACGGATCCATAGAATCCAAGATCTCGGACTCCGATCGAACGACGGCCCTGCAGACGATGGGATATCCTGTCGTTCTGATGACCTATGGTCAGCTGGTCGACTCCGATGCCTTCCGCGTGGTGATGGAACTCATCATGTCCTATCTCGATGTGCCGTTGAAAGACAAGACGCCGCGGCAGCAGAAGCTCGAACGACGGCTTCGTGAGGAGATTTTTATCGATTGGGCGGGAATGTAGCCGCGCGGGTGGAAAATGGTCGCGGAAGCTAGGGTTTTAGTTGCGAATAGCCTTCAATTGCTCCTTGGAATTGGCTTGAAAAGTGCTACCTAGAGCAAGTTATTTCGGAAAATGGACAGTCAACTTTAGTTTGGCATATAGAGATCGATTTTTACCTACTAAAACCCCTGATAAAGCTGTTTGTAAAAGCAGTTGTGCTTAGCGACTAGGGCCTCACTGTCGATTATCCGAAAAAACTTATTATGGGTAGCATTTTCAAAACCAGCCGGAGCAACGAAATCGGCCCCCGTTTCGTGAAAACGGGGGCCGAATGGACTTCGTGGTCTGTCTGGCAGGCTTGGCGCCGACGCTACTTGATCACGCGCACGCGATACATCGACGGAATCTGCTTGAGCGCCTCGATGGTGCTGCTGTTCAGGTGCTCGTCGGTGTCGAACATGGTGTAGGCGTTCTCGCCAGCGGAGTCGTTGGTCATACGCTGCACGTTGGCGTTGTCCTTGGCGAGAATGGCCGTGATCTGGCCGATCATGTTGGGCACGTTGGCGTGCAGGCAGGCGATGCGGCTCGCGGCGCGCGCCTTGCCCATGCTGCAGGCGGGGTAGTTGACGCTGTGCGCGATATTGCCGTTTTCCAGGTAATCCTTGAGCTCGCTGATCGCCATGTCGGCGCAGTTGGCCTCGGCCTCGCCGGTGCCGGCGCCCGAGTGCGTGGTGATAAACGTATTGGGCATCTTGACGGTCTTGGGCGTGGCAAAGTCGCAGCTAAACCAGCTAAGCTTGCCCTCGCGCAGGGCGGCGTCGACGGCGTCCTCGTCAATGATGGTCTCGCGCGCGTAGTTGATGAGCACGGCGTCGGGTGCCAGCAGGTTGATTTGCTCGGTACTGATCATGCCGATGGTGTCGGCCTTGCTGGGCACGTGCACGGTGAGGTAGTCGCAGCCGCGGCAGAGGTCCTCGAGCGTGCCCACGCGCTGCACCTCGCGGCTCAGCACCCACGCGTGCTCGACGGAAATGAACGGATCGTAGCCGTAGACATCCATGCCCAGATCGACGCAGGCGTTGGCGACCTTGGAGCCCACGTTGCCCAGACCGATAACGCCGATGCGCTTGCCCTTGAGCTCGCGGCCCACAAAGGCCTTCTTGGCCTTTTCGGCGTCGACCTGAATCTCGGGGTCGTCGGCGTTGTCGCGCACCCAATTCATCGACTGCACCACGCCGCGGCTCGAGAGCACCAGCATGCCCAGGACGAGCTCCTTGACGGCGTTGCTGTTGGCACCGGGGGAGTTAAAGACGACGACGCCCTTTTTGGCGTACTCCTCGACGGGGATGTTATTGACGCCGGCGCCGCAGCGGGCGATGGCGCGGATGCCCTCGGGCAGCTCGTAGCCGTGCAGGTCGGTCGAGCGCATCAGGATGGCGTCGGCCTCCTCGGCGGTGCCCACAAACTCGTAGCCCTCGCCAAACTCGACTTTGCCGTCTTTAGTGATGTCGTCGATGGTCTTAATCTTACGCATGGAAAAACTCCTTAGCAGGTTTGGTTTAAACAGGTGGTTTGAAGTGGCTGGTCGGCCCGCGCGTTGCGGGCTAGTTAGATCGCGGGCTCAAACTATGCTGTGCTTCGAAGTCCTTCATGTACGAGGCCAGGGCCTGCACGTCTTCCATGGTTACGGCGTTGTACACGCTGGCGCGCATGCCGCCGACGAGGCGATGGCCCTTGACGTTTTGGATCTGGTGCTCGGCAGCGCCTACGACAAAGGCCGCGTCGAGTTCGGTGTCGCCGGTGCGGAAGGTAACGTTGGCGATGGAGCGACTGTCGGCCTGCGTGGTGCTATGGAACAGTTCGCTGTGCTCGAGCAGGTCATAGAGCAGGTTGGCCTTGGCCCAGTTGCGCTCGGCCATGGCGGCGAGTCCGCCGGTCTGCTCCACCCAATGGAACACCTTGCCGCACACGTAGATGCCAAAGGTGTTGGGCGTGTTGAGCATGGAGCCCTTGGCGGCCTGGGTCTTGAGGTCCAGGTACTGCGGCGTCTGCGCAAAGGCGGGGCCTTCGGCGATGAGGTCGTCGCGCACGATGACCACGGTCACGCCCGCGGCGCCGGCGTTTTTCTGCGCGCCGGCGTAAATGAGCCCGTATCGCTCGACGTCGAGCGGCTGCGACAGACAGCAGCTCGAGACATCGGCGACCAGCGGCACATCGCCGCAATCGGGCAGCCCGTGGTACATGGTGCCAAAGATGGTGTTGTTCTGGCAGATGTAGACGTAGTCGAGCCCATCGCCCGCGGCCTCGGCGGCAATGCGCGTGTTGATATCGGTCATGGTGGGAATGCGGTCGAAATTGGTGTCTTCGGAGCTCGCGAGCAGCACGGTCTCGCCGTACTTGGCGGCCTCCTTGTACGCCTTGTTGGCAAAGTTGCCGGTCACGACGTAGCCGGCGCGGCCGCGGCGCATGAGGTTCATGGGGATGCCCGCAAACTGCAGCGTGGCGCCGCCCTGCAAAAACAGGACACGGTAGTTGTCGGGGATGCTCATCAGGCGGCGCAGGGTTGCCTCGGCGTCGTCGATGATCTGCTGGTACATGCTAGATCGATGGCTCATCTCGAGCACGGACATGCCGCAACCGCGGTAGTCCATCATCTCGTCGGCGATCTCGGCGAGCACGCTTGTAGGCAGCGCGGCCGGGCCAGCTGAGAAGTTGTGCACACGTGCCATCTTCTAGTTCCCCCTCGTAGTCGTTTGGACGTTCGGGATACTTTAGCACAGTGGAGCGCCAGGCGCGACCGCATCACGGTAAAACTCGAGTGCGCCGCTATGATTTGCAGGATGGTTACATGGGGGAGGGCGGTCGTTAGGTCTATATCACCGGGATATACCGTGACAAATACTCCTTGAGCGCCGTATTGCACACATAGAGATACGTTCCCAACATGCCGCGCGTCATGAGAACGTAGTAGGCGTTGACGATAATCTTTCGTAGGTCGTCGTCGCTTGCCTTTTTCTTTGCGACGGTATCTTTGAAGTTTGCCTTGTTAACGCAGACGCCCCCTTTGTCGTTGTCGTAGTAAATGTCTGGCCCCAGAATTACGAAGCCGTAGTTGAGGTCGTAGCCCTGTACCGTGTGGATGCATCCGACCTCGTTGACGGCGTTGGGGGAGTTAACCCAATCCTTTTGACTCGAGTTCCAACGTTTAGGGATGCCCTCAATGACGATGTCGAACGCGTCTTTGTGTTTCTTCGTTTCCCACTTCCACGCAAAACCTGCCGTCATGCGGGATAGACCAACTTCTTCTTCCTTGGCTTGCTGTAGGGAACAGAAATCCTCAAATTGGTTGACGATTCCAAACTGGTATCTGGGGGTATCGCTGTTCGGATCCCCGGTTCGCGAATCGTAAGGCTCCGATGAAAAGAGATTCTTGAATTTCATGCCGGCATGCATATACGCTTTGTTATCGAGTAGATCATATACAAAGTCGAGATACTCATCGCCGCCGCGTACTCGCATTTGCGTGCTTAGGCTGAACTCTTCAGTTTCAATGCCCTCTTCTTCGAGTTGGTTAAGTCGCCGCTCAAGACCGTCTCGATTGAGGCCGGATGCCCTGACTTGCTGCTTGGGGTCATAAAACAGATATGCCTTGTCGCAGCATTTGAATATCCAGTCAACTTGGTTGCTTGTGTGCGGAAGGTCAAGACGATCACAAGTGCTATAGAAGGCCTTGATGCCGGAGCCCATGCTTAGATAATTACCCAGTCGATGTGCTTCATCGACAAGTAGGATGTCATAACGATCATTTTTGGTTACGTCACTGGGGCTCAAGATATCGCCAGGCTTTAACCCTGGAAGGAAGTGCGTGAGTTTCCTGAGGGTCTTTTTCAGGGAATCCATGGGGGTGACAAAACCGACTCGCAGGCCGGAAAGGTTGGGCTCATTTTTGATTTTGAACATGAGACTGATGGCGAGGATTGTTTTACCTGTTCCCGGCGCGCCATTCACGACGGTTATACGTTCTCTTTTTGAGCCGCCATGTTTTACGTCTTCATGCTCCTGTTCGAGACGTTTAAAAATCGTCTCGATCGTTTCGTATTGGTCGGGCGTAAGCGTCTTGAAAGGCGAGAACTTGAACAGATCGGAGTTCTCGAGCTCTTCAATCGGATGAATCGCGTAGTTTTCTTCGCGAAGCTTTGTCCAGAGGTCTCGGAACCTCTGGCGATACTGAGGCCGCTCAAAATAATCGAATTGGGCATAGCCGTTGTTGGCATTGGTGACCTGGTATTTTTCGTCGGCACAGAACAGCTCAATAAGTCGATTCTCGAACTCGAACGTTGCGGATTGGTTGAAGGTGGGATTGTCGATCAGAAGGGTCCGGTCGAAGTCCTTGTCCACGTTTGCAGCGTGTTGTTTCATACGGCGCTGGTAATTGGTTGTTTGGCCGATGTATGCCGTCTTGTTTCTGCTGTTGGTAAGAATGTAAAGGACAGGCCAACTCTCGTCATGATGGGCTCCAGGCTTTGGCGTGCCAAAGTCCTGAAGCGATTCGCTTGTCTCAAAGGGCTGGGGTAGGGGAAGCGTGTATTGCCGAAGGGCGAACTCATTACTCATGATGGTCCGCCTTTCTGTATTCGTTAGATGATGCGTCGACGGGGTAGCGCTCGCCATTGCGCTTGAGCTTGGACGAAAGCGCCGCTGGCAGGTCGATTTCATTTAAATCTGCGAAACGCAGAAGGAAAAGGAGCATGTCGGCGACTTCGTCTTCGATAGCTTGGCGTTGCTCGGTGTCTTCGAACATTTCTGCAATGCGCTCGTCGCTCACAAAACGAAAGAGCTGAAGGAGCTCGGAGGACTCAGTTGCCATGCCTATGGCAAGCTCTTTTGGCGTGTGATATTTGCGCCAGTCGCGTGCATCACAAAAGTCCCTGACTTGTTCCGTCATGGCATCGAGCTTATCCATCGTCCGCAACCTCCCTGATGTTCATTGTTTTATTATGGCCGTATCTGGGATTTATTGCACATCATTTGGGGTGTGCGGTTTGTTCGGTCGCGATTGCCCGGTAGGAGGTTTCACCATGAAGATCGAAGTCGATGTGGACCAGCTGCGCGAGAGCCTGCTCGACCGTGCGGGGAGCGCGGCTGGCGTGGGCTTTTCGGCCGCTATGCTCGACGTAGTGGATATCGAGGATGAGTCGCCCCAAGAGCTCCTGGCCCGAGCCGAACGCGAAGACCTCGACCTCCGTGTCTTCGCCGCAGGCGACGATACGGACGACGGCTGGTAGCCATAGCCACCCCTCAACCTTATCCCCACCCATAAGTTGCGGTGAAATAGGGACTGTTTAGGCTGCTAGAAGGCCTATTCAGTCCCTATTTCACCGCAAGTTATGGGTGGGGATGGCTACGACGCTAGCGTGGCAATGACGGCTTCGTCGCCGGCGTATATGAGGGTGTTGCCGTCGGGGATGATCGTTTGGCCGTCGCGCTTGAGCATCACGACGATAAAGGGGTGCTTGCCCTGCGGCACGTCGCGTAGACGCTGGCCGGCCAGACGCCCGTGGGGTGTCACGGTGACCTCGCGCAGCGTAACCTCGGCACGCTCTTCAAACGTCGGCGCGGCCATCACCAGAAGGTCTCCTTCCTCGATGACGGTATCGCCATTGGGCAGCACCGGGTGCGCACCGTCGCGCAGCACCAAGACCACCAGCATGTCCGTCGCGCTGCCAATATCGGCGAGCGAGCGACTGGCAAACGGATGGCCCGCGCCCACCTTGAGCTTGACAAACGACATGCCGTTCTCGTCGCGATAATCGTTAAACGTACGGCGCACGTCGCCTTCCGCGTCGATCATGTCGAGCTTCTTTGCCGCCGCCGGTAGCAGCGAGCCCTGCACCACAATGCTCGACACGGCAATCACAAACACCAGGTCAAACAGGTCGTGCCCACCGGGAACACCGGCCACCACGGCAAAGAGGCTAAACACGACCGAAGCCGCGCCGCGCAGGCCCGCCCAGCTAACGAGCGCAACCTGGCGGGGGTTCGTCCTAAAGGGCGCCAACAGTAGGCCCACGGCGATGGGGCGGCTCACGAAGAGCATAAACGCCATGAGCGCCAGACCGGGTAGCAGCATTTGCGGCAGGCGCGCGGGTGTCACGAGCAGACCGAGCAAGAAGAAGATTGTCATCTCGGCCATCTCGGTAAGGGTATCGAAGAAGTGTGCCATCTCGACCTTGCCGGTGATGTCGCTCGCACCCAGCACAATGCCTGCCAGGTATACGGCCAAAAAGCCGTTGCCGCCCAGGTAGCTCGGCAGCGCGTAGGCGACGATCGCCACAGCGAATAAAAAGATAGTCTGCGCGCCCTCGGCCGTTGCGTGTGCGCGTTCAATCAGGCGGCTGGATGTCCAGCCGATGACAAGGCCCAGTCCCACGCCCAGGATGATCTGCTTGGCCAACAGCACGGGAATGTCGATGTCGCCGCCCGCCGCGAGGGTCGCGAGCACCGCGGTAAGCATGTAGGCGACGGGGTCGTTGGAGCCCGATTCGACCTCGAGCAGCGAGTCAGTCGCGCCCTTTAGCGAAAGGTTGTGCTCGCGCAGCACGCTAAAGACGCTCGCCGCATCGGTCGACGCCACGACCGAGCCCAGCAGCAGGCCGCCGATCCAGTCGAAGCCTAGTGCAAAATGCGCAAAGGCGCCCGTGATGCCGGCGGTGGCGATAACGCCGAGCGTGCTCAGCAGTACCGCGGGCGCGGCGACGGGCTTGGCGCGGTCGATGTTGGTGTTAAAGCCGCCGTAGAACATGATGAACAGCAGCGCCGTACTGCAGACGGTTTCGGTAAGCGCGTAGTCGCTAAAGTCGATGTGCGCCGGCCCGTTGACGCCCAGCAGCATGCCGAGCGCGATAAAGATGAGCAGGGTAGGGAAGGGGAGCTTTTTGCCGACGGGTTTGATGGTCAGACACAAAATGATGACGAGGCCGATAAAGAGAAGTATCTGGTTCATGGGTAGTGTCCGCTCCTGGGTGGTTGGCGTGGCACGGTCAGTTGTCTGCGGTTATTTGTACCCAAAGATGGTGGGTTTATGGGGCCGAGCCGCGGGCGTTCGCATTATCGACACGAGGCGGGGGGCGCGGGCGGTGCTGGTTGGGGCGTTGGTGCTGGTGGCGCGGTGTTTTCGGGGCGTGCGGGCGGCCGCTTGTGACCGTTGGCAGCGGTGGCACTTTCCAGCTTTATTGCAACGGAGTACAATGGGTAACGTTTAAGTTCAACTTGAAGTTTTAGTCGCGGCATCGGGCTTCGGCCGTAATGCAGGGAAAGGCGTTCCATGGCGATCTATGTGACATCTGATGCTCACGGGCACGTGCGCGCGCTGGACGAGGCCCTTTCCAAGATCTCGCTGACGTCCGACGACACGCTGTATGTGCTGGGCGACATGATCGACCGCGGTCCCGATCCGGTCGGTGTCATCAACTTGGTGCGGTCGCTGCCCAACGCTCGCGTGCTTAAGGGCAACCACGAGCAGATTATGCTCGACGCGATCATTGGCCAGGACCCGCTCGATGCCGAGACCTGGGATATCAATGGCGGTTGGACCACGCGTCAGCAGCTCAACGAAATGGAATTTGAGGCATACGAGGAGCTGGTGCGCTGGGCTGCCGCCCTGCCGCTCTATGCGGTGGTCGAGACTGCCGAGCGACCGTATCTGCTGGTGCACGCCGGCATTCAGACCGAGGCGGCGCGTGCGTTTTTGCTTGAGCATGGTGTCGATTGCGGCGACGGCAGGGGAGCGGTCGATGTCGATAGCGAGCTGCTGCAGCAAATGCTCGCCGTGCAGTCGTCCGATGACTTGCTGTGGATTCGTCACGGCTACTGGGATGCTCCGACGGGACTGCTTTCTGCCGAGGGCAAGGGCCCGGTCGTGGTGAGCGGCCACACGCCCACGGTGTCGCTGGGGCGTTATTGCGAGGTTGGCGGCCTGGCAGGGCTCGATGAGGAGTCGGGCCGCGGGCGGATGGTGCGCTTGGGTGGCGAGGATACCGCCGGCGTGCCCGATCGCATCGATATCGACTGTGCGGCGGCCACCGGTTCCGAGTTCGGCCGCGTCGGGATCCTGCGCCTGGACGACGGGGCGGAGTTCTACGCAAACATTCTTCCTGGCGAATAACTTTGTTCCGCCGTTCTACCGAACGGCGGCCACGTTGACGCCGCGCAGTCTCGAAGCACCCCATCTTGTCGCTCGAACCGTCGCTCGCGTACGGAAGTACGCGTCGCTCCTCTTTCGCGCCAACCTGGGGCACTTCGAGACTGCTCGCTGTCGGTGCCAAAACATCGACGTTTTTTTCTTCAAATTGATTCGAATTAGGCGCCGTACGGGTTGCGGTCTCGTTCTATGCGTTGGCGAATGTGGGCGTATTCGACAATCAACAGCACCAGCAGTAGGGCCATGATAGCCAGGTAGCTCACGACGGCACCCATCAGGCCCAGCAGGTTGATCAGGATCACCGGGAGCACTACGCTCACGGCAAAGCAGATCAGGTAGATCTTGGTGACGTCTCCAGCGTGGCGCAGCACCGTGATAATGGCGTAGATAAAATCGATGGCCGCGGTTACGCCTCCGGCGACGACCATCAGCAGCGCCAATGTGCGGTAGCGCTCAAAGTTGAGGCCGTACATAAAGCTCATGAGGGGAATGCCGGGGCCGGCCATAAATGCGGCGCATACGCCGGTGATGGCCACGATCAGCGCCATAACGGCAATAATAATCAAGTCAAAACGGCGGCGTTTGCGCGGGTTCGCCCAAATGCTCGACAGACGCAAAAGCTGCGGTTTATAGACAAATCCGATGCTCAGCAAAATAGCCTGCGCCGGAAAGAACAGGGCATTAAAGTACAGCTGGTATTTGTAAGCCAGCGTGCCTTCCATAACAAACTTGGGCATGCTCTCGATAAGGTTGAACAAAAAGAGCGCGCCAAAGAGCGGAGCGCACTGGACAAACAGGTGGCCGACCTCGCGCAGGCTCACGCGGCGTGATTTTTCGGTCTCGAGCAGGGCGAGCGGCGCGGTGACCAGCACGAGCGAGGCGATGGCGGTGACACCCATGGCCATGGCCGCGATGGGCATGCTGCGCGTAAGGAACAGCGCCACGCTAAAGACCGCGATGACGCCGGCGGAGCGTAGCGTTTGGCTCATGCCGGCCAGGTAGAGTTTATCGGCCTGCTGCAGGCGGCCCTCGTACACGTCCGCCACACCGTCGATCGCCTTATAGAGGTAGACGCCCAGACCGATCGTCGCCATATGCGCGTCATAGCCGCGTGCGCTGCTGTATGCAAGGCCGCAGGCCAGCGCGAGCGCTCCGCAAAGCCAGCGATTGAGCTGGTAGGAGGCAAAGGATGTCTTCTCGTCGATATCCGAGACTTGGAAATTGCGCACGCCGTAGTTGCACGCGATCATGATGAGCGTGCCGGCGACAAAGGCGATGGAGAATTTGCCTGCTTCCTCGGCGCCCACAAGCTGCGTGGACACGATGGTGAGCAGCGGAAACGCGAAGCCCCACACGGCGGTGCCCAGGGTATTCCAGAGATAGTCGCGGCGGGTGGCGTGTTCCTCGTATTCGGCTTCCTGCGTGGAGAAGCCGCCGCCGTAGACAGCGCCGAGCAGGCGGTTCCACCAGGCGTTCACCATGCGGCGGACGGGGCCGGGCTCGCGATCGCCCTCGCGCCGACGACGTGTGGCTCGGCCGCTATTGGGCCCGCCGGCGTTGCGCTGGCTCAGCTCCTGGATGCGTGCGAGCTCCTCGGCCGTGTGGGAGGCAGGGAAGAGGCCGTTCTCGATGCGTCCGCCTTGGGCCTTTGCAGTGTCGCTGCTCGCTACGGCGGGGTCGGCGACGCCATTGCGGCGGGCGATGGCGCGGCGAATACTATCGAGAGGCGAGATGCTCAAGGCGGAGTCCTTTCTATTGCTGCGCTCTAGTATAGACACGACGGCGTTTGCTCGTGTTTTTGAACAGGTTGTTCAATATTGTAGGCGGTGCCATTCAGTAGTCGGCACTTAGGGACGCTCCTTATGTGCCGACACTTTGGGAGCGTCCCTAAGTGCCGGCATCTGGGGACACTCCTTGGTTGTTGCCTGTTCAAGAGTGTCCCCAATGGCTAGGCCGCTTGCCTGTGATTTTTGACCGTTGGGCGGGCGCTTCGCCGTTGCCGCAAAAACGTTTTTGCATATCGGGTACAACGGACTTTACGTGAGTAAAGTGCGTGCCGCGTCCGCGTGTCGCGTTTTTAAAGGAGGCCCCATGCCTGGTGTTACCCCTGCAGAAGTTTTGTCCAACTTTGGTATTACGCTCGTTGAAGATCCCGCCGAGAATCAGCCCCGTCTGCTGGTCGATCTACCCGCCGCGGAGCTCGTCGAACACGCTATCCGCCGCGAAGAAGGCCGCATGGCATCCAATGGCGCGCTGGTGATCGAGACAGGGGAGCGCACTGGCCGTTCGCCCAACGACCGCTTTATCGTCGACACGCCCGACGTGCACGACAAAATCGCCTGGGGCGCGGTCAACCGCCCGCTGTCCGTCGAGAGCTATGAGGCCATCAAGGCCGGCATCGTCGACTATCTCAACGAGCGCGACGTGTTCGTCACCCGCGGCATGGCGGGCGCCGACCGCAACCACACGCGTCGCCTGCTCGTTGCCTGCGAGCGTGCCAGCCAGGCACTCTTTATTAAGCAGATGCTCGCCCGCCCGCTTGCCCGCGAAATCGCGCGCACCGGCGAACCCGACTTCTGCGTGCTCGCAGCGCCCGGTTACCAGTGCGATCCCGCCATCAAGGGCCTCAACTCCAGCGCCGCCGTGGTCATCAACTTCCAGGAGCGCGTGATTTTGGTCGCGGGTACCGGCTACTCCGGCGAAATCAAAAAGTCCATCTTCAGTGTCATGAACTACCTGCTGCCTGTCGAGGACGACGTGCTGCCCATGCATTGCTCGGCCAGCATGGATCCCGTCACGCACGAGACCGCCGTGTTCTTTGGCCTGTCCGGCACCGGCAAGACCACGCTTTCGGCCAATCCCACGCGCCTGCTGATCGGCGACGACGAGCACGGTTGGTCCGACATGGGCATCTTCAACATCGAGGGTGGCTGCTACGCCAAATGCGAGGGCCTGGACGCCTTCCACGAGCCCGAGATCTTCAACGCTGTCCGTTTTGGCGCCATTTGCGAAAACGTGGTGCTCGATGAGAACCGCAAGCCCAACTACGACGACATCTCGATCACGCACAACACGCGCGTGGCCTATCCCGTCGAGCATATCCCCAACGCGTGGACCAAGGGCATGGGCACCACTCCCAGCGTCGTGCTGTTCCTGACCTGCGATGCCTTTGGCGTGCTGCCGCCTATCTCGCGCCTGACGGCCGACGCCGCCATGTATCACTTTGTGACGGGCTTTACGGCCAAGATCCCCGGCACCGAGGTTGGCGTCACCGAGCCCACGCCCACGTTCTCCTCGCTGTTTGGCGAGCCGTTTATGCCGCTCGACCCCATGGTCTACGCTAAGATGCTCGGCGAGCGCATCGCCGACGGCCGCACGCGCGTCTACCTGGTCAACACCGGTTGGATTGGCGGCGGTTATGGCGTGGGCCATCGCATCGAGCTGGCCTACACGCGCGCCCTGGTCGCTCGCGCCCTCGACGGTACCATCGAGGACAGCGAGTTTGTGCACGACGATATCTTTAATGTCGACATTCCCACTACGTGCCACGGTGTGCCCGACGGCATCCTGGTGCCGCGCCAGTACTGGCAGAGCACCGCGCGCTACGACGAGGCAGCGCACAATCTGGCGGTGATGTTCGAGGAGAACTTCGAGAAGAAGTACTCGCACCTTCCCGAGTCCGTCAAGGCCGCCGGCCCGCACGCCCAGGTGTCCGCCGAGGCCCGTCATCGCGGCCGCGGCTTGCTGGGACTCCGCCACTAGCGTCGCCGCAAGTCCATAACCACCACAAAGGGGACAGTTACCTTTGTGGTGGTTTTGCTTGGGCGGATGACTCAGGTTACAATACGCCTGACATATCGCCCCCTTCTCCGGATGGGGGCAGCGCAAGCGCTCTTGTGGCGGCACCGTAGGACTTTGAAGGTGGCCGCTGTGAGGGCGCTTTTTGTTTAGGCGCCCTCACTCGGGCGCGCACAATGAAGGGAGAGCGTATGAAGGGCTTTGTTGCCGAGAATTCGTTTTGGGAGCTGTTTCCACAGGCGGCGGTCGGCGTCGTGGTCGTAAAGGGCATGAAGCCCGCGGCTCAGATTCCCCAGGAGGACGTGGATGTCATTGCCGCGTTGCTCGACCGCGCCAATATCGATGCGGAGCGTCACCTGACGAGCGATACCATCAGCGAGAACGCGCCGGTGAAGGCTTGGCGTGACGCGTACCGGCTGTTCAAGACTAAAAAGGGCGCCCGCTGCTCGATCGAGAACTTGCTCAAGCGCGTGCTCAAGGGCAAGCCGGTCGGTCATATCACACCGGCGGTGGATATTTACAACACGGTGTCGTTGACCTATGCGCTGCCCGTGGGAGGCGAGGATCTGCATGCGATCGAGGGAGACCTTCGCTTGAAGGTGACCGACGGCGGCGACGCGTTCTTGCCACTTGGCGAGGAGGCGGATGATCCGACGCTGCCCGGTGAGCTTGCTTATATCGATGATGCGGGCGCCGTGTGCCGTTGCTGGAACTGGCGCGATGGCGTTCGCACGGCGCTGTCCGACGATTCGGCGGACGCATTTCTGGCGATTGAGTGCGTGGAGCCCGAGCGGATGGGGGATTGCCAGGCCGCCATCGATCGCTTGGCCGAGCTGCTCGAGCGCTATCTGGGAGCGACGGTTGTCGTTAAGACGCTTGTGACCCGCGACAATCCCTGTGTGGAGCTGTAGCGGCGCCTAGAACCTATTGATGCCCCAGACCACCACAAAGGTGCCTGTCCCCTTTGTGGTGGTTTTTATGTTGATAGGTTAACAATTGGGTCGCGTGGAGGCGGCAGTCGCTGAGTACGGCTAAGATGTTTACCCGTTAGCATCATGCAAGCGAAAGGCGGTCGTCTCCCATGCAGCAGAACGACGAGACACGTTTCGAGGATTTTGTCGGACTGATTAGCGGGCTGTACAAGGAGATTCAGCGTATCAAGACGTCCGAGGGCGCAAGGCTGGGCCTCAAGGGCTCCGACGTTATGTGCCTGTACTACCTGGAGCGCAGCAAGGACGGCATGACCGGCGCCGATCTGGCTCGCGTGGCCGGCGTGACGCGCGCTGCCGTTTCGCGCACGCTGGCGCACCTGGAGGAGGGCGGCTTTGTCGAGGTTGATGACTCGGGCGATGCTGCCGTCAAGTACCGCGCACCGGTTCGCCTGACCACGCTGGGTGGCGAGAGCATGAACGAGGCCGACCGTATCATCCACGACGTGCTCGACACCACCGGTAAGGCCATGGGCGTGGAGCAGCGCGAGCAGATGTATGCGTCGCTGCGTACGATTCTCAACACCCTGCGCGAGATCTAAGGCCGCCAAGGCATTTGCTTCCCATTAACAACTGCATAGTCCCGTTTGAGCGCGTATACCGTGCCGGGGCAATGCTGTCTAAATTCCCCGCGCGAGACCTGCGCAAGAAAGGATTTGTTATGTCCGTCCGCATTATTACCGATTCCGCAAGCGATATGTCGCCGGCGGAGCACCCCGCTCTGCGTGTTTTGCCGCTGTCCGTCACCTTTGGCACCGATGTGTACATGGATGGCGTCGACATCGATCACCAGCGCTTTTACGAGATGCTCGTGGAGCGCGATGAGCTGCCCAAGACCGGCCAGGTCAACCCGTATGCGTTTTCGCAGGCGATTGCCGAGGCGCGTGAGGCCGGCGACGAGGCGGTGATTATTACCGTGGGCGCCAAGCTTTCGGGCACCAATCAGAGTGCCCGTACCGCGCTTGCCGAGGCGCCGGGCGGCGACGTGTTCGTTGTGGACAGCAACAACGTCACCCTGGGCGAGCGCGTGCTGGTTGAGTATGCGCTGCGTCTGGTGGACGAGGGCCGTGGCGCTGCCGAGATCGCGGCGGCCGTCGAGGCCGTCCGTGACCGCGTGGTCGTCATCGGCCTGCTCGAGACGCTGGAGTACTTGGTGCGCGGCGGTCGCTTGTCTGCCGCTGCGGGCGCTGTGGGCACGCTGCTCAACGTTAAGCCCGTGGTGGCCGCCGAGGACGGCCTGATCGTGCAGCTGGGCAAGGCTCGTGGCTCCAAGAACGGCCGTAACCTGCTCAACCAGAAGGTCGAAAAGGCGGGCGGCGTCGACTTTTCCATGCCGCTGGCGCTCGGCTATACGGGCCTTTCGGACGCTGTGCTCAAGAAGTACATCGAGGACAGCGCCGCGCTGTGGGCCGGCCACGCCGAGGGCGATCTGCCCATCCATACCATTGGCGCTACCATCGGCACCCACGTAGGCCCCGGCGCCGTAGCCGTAGCCTTCTTCCGCCCCGCCAACTAGCTTACCTGCCAAAAAGGGACAGGTTTATTTTGGCAGGTGTTATCTGGGCAAACACTGCCTGCCATGCCATGTGATCCCTCGGCGACGGCGGGGTTGCGGACCATCGGCCGCACGGAGGCCACAAATGATCTGCAGCCTCGCCGCCCCCGAGGGGTCATTTGCTTTATGCTGTTGCGGGCGGAAAGGGGTAGGCGATGGCATCTGAGGGCTTTTTTGAGCGGGTGTACGAGGTGGTCGAGCAGATTCCCGAGGGGATGGTCGCCACGTACGGTCAGGTGGCGCTGCTCGCCGGTCGTCCGCGGAGCGCGCGCTATGTGGGCTATGCGCTGCATAGCAACCCCCGCCCTGGCCAAATTCCCTGCCACCGCGTGGTGTTTGCCGACGGTCGTATCTGTGAGGGCTTCGCCTTTGGCGGCCCCGATGCTCAGCGTGAGCTCTTGATGGGGGAGGGCGTGACGTTTACCGATCCCATGCACGTCGATTTGGGCACCTGTCGCTGGACTGCCGGACTCTAATAGCTCTGCCGTGGCCAAAGCCACCACAAAGGTGTCTGCTCCCATCGTGGTGGAACGCCGTTATCGTTGACATTTCCCCAGATAAAACCTGCCAAAATAAACCTGTCCCTTTTTGGTAGGTTTACCGTGGCTAACTTATGGAGAAGGTGTGAGGGCGTACTTTGCCGTCAGAAAGTAAACCACGGTGAACTATATTGTATTCAGCAACGGAGCGGGCAATAGGCGATGAAAAAGCCTGCCCTGTTGAGTTTGATTCGCATTCCTCCCCTCTGTGCGATTCAACGGTGTACTTCGGGAACGGGCCCGCTGGCAACTTTCTGTCAGCGGGCCCGTTTCCGTTTGTCGGGGGAGTGCAATGGGTAGAGCCGAGCCGGTCGGGCACCAAAAAAGGCGGACGCCGTGGCGCCCGCCCAAAAGCAATCGAAAGTTCTAGCCAGCAGATCGGTCTAGTACACCATGCCCATGGCGTCCCGAACCTCGGCCAGGGTCTGCTCGGCGATCTCGTTGGCACGGCGGTTGCCCTCGTGCAGTACGTCCTTCACATAGTCCAGATCGTTCTCATAGCGCTGGCGACGTTCGCGGATCGGTGCGAAGTACTCGTTGACAGCCTCGGTCACGTACTTCTTGAGCTGGCCGGAGCCGCCCATGCCAATCTCCTCGGCAATCTCAACCTCGGAACGGCCGGTGCAGATGGCGGCCGTCGAAAGCAGGCCGGACACGCCGGGACGGTTCTCGGGATCGAACGTGATCATGCGCTCGGAGTCGGTCTGACTCTTCTTGATGCGCTTGGCCGTCTCCTCGGCAGTCATCGAGATATTGATGGCGTTGCCGTAGCTCTTGCTCATCTTGCGGCCGTCCAGGCCGGGCAGCAGCGGGGTCTCGGACAGCAGCGCCTCGACCTCGGGGAACACCTTGCCGTAGCGGTTGTTAAAGCGGCGGGCGATGGTGCGGGTGAGCTCGATGTGCGGCAGCTGGTCGCGACCGACCGGCACCACGTTGCCCTTGCAGAACAGGATGTCGCAGGCCTGGTGCACCGGGTAGGTGAGCAGAAGGCCGGTAAGCTCATGGCCCGAGGCCTCCATCTCGGCCTTAACCGTGGGGTTGCGCGCCAGCTCGGCCTCGGACACCAGCGACAGGAACGGCAGCATGAGCTGGTTGGCGGCGGGCACGGCGGAGTGCGCGTAGATCATGGTCTTGTCGGGGTCGATACCGCAGGCAAGGTAGTCCATGACCATGTTGTACACGTTGTCCTGGATGTGCTCGGTGGTGTCGCGGTCGGTGATGACCTGGTAGTCGGCGATGAGCACGTTGGTCTTGGCACCCATGTTCTGCAACTCAACGCGGCCCTTGAGGGTGCCAAAGTAGTGGCCCAGGTGCAGACGGCCGGTGGGGCGGTCACCGGTAAGCATGGTGAACTTCTCGGGCGTCTTGGCCAGGCCCTCGCGAATGGCGTTGCTCTTTTGCAGCGCGACTTCGTAGCTGTTCTCGTTTGGCATGATTGCTCCTAACGTATGTTCATGGGTCAAGATGATAACGCGTTTATTGGAGGGGCGGGGCGTTAGCAGGAGAGGGGCGGGAGAGAGGCGGCTTGGGCGATGGGTGCGGCGCGGCTGCGCTTGGCCAACGGTGCCTAGGCACATCCTCGGCAGCTTACCCTAGAGCTTGTGGTGGCGCTCTTCCTTACGTTCCTCGGCTGCCTGCTCCTCCTGCTTAAAGGCGGGGTCGTCGGGGGTTACCAGCTCGTCTTCGTGCGTGCGCTTGTTGTAATGGTGGCGCAGCACGGGCTCAAACAGGTGCAGGTGCTTGGCGAAGGCCGCCGAGCCAATGGCGAGCACGGTAAAGATGAGCACGCGCATGGGAACCTCGACCTGATTGATGGCGGCGGCGCCGGCCGAAAGCATGATGCACCAGGCGTAGATGAGCAGCACGGCCTGCTTTTGGTTGTAACCCTCTTGAATCAGGCGGTGGTGAATGTGGCCCTTGTCGGCCTGCCCAATGCTAATGTGGGCGCGCTTGCGGCGTACGATGGCGCTAAACGTGTCGATGATGGGCACGCCGGCCACGATGAGCGGGATGATGAGCGATGTGAGCGCGGCGGTGCGGCTCACGTTGAGCAGCGATATGGAGCCGAGCGCAAAGCCCAGCAGCAGCGAACCCGAGTCGCCCAAGAAGATACTCGCGGGGTTGAAGTTGTACCGCAAAAAGGCCAAGCAGGCGCCAAACAACGCGATGGAGAGCGCGGCGGCATCGATGCGGCCCGAGAGAACGGCCATCGAGAACATCGTGAACGATGCGATGCCACAGATACCCGTCGCCAGGCCGTCAAGGCCGTCGATGAGGTTGATAATGTTGGTGAACGCCACCAGGTAGACCACGGTGATGGGGTAAGCGAGCCAGCCGAGCATGATCTCGCCGGGGGCAAACGGGTTGACGATGACGCCGATTTTTAGGCCGCCCACGCAGGCGATGAGCGCGGCGAGGACCTGGCCGGCCAGCTTTTGCTTGGGCTTGAGCTGGAGGACGTCGTCGATGGCGCCGGTCGCAAAGATGACGGTAAAAGAAAGCGCAAGTATGGGGTAGCTGATGTGCAGACGGGGGTGGGGCACCAAAACGGGCGGCCAGCCCAAGTACCAGGTGCCTAGGATCTGTACGGTGCAGGCGACGACGAGGCCCAAAAAGACCGCCGTGCCGCCCATGCGCGGGATGGGCTTAGTGTTGATACGGCGCTTGGAAGGATAGTCGACGGCGTCGAGCTTGATTGCCAGGCGCTTGACCAGGGGCACCGTAAGAAAGGTCGTGATAAAAGCCGCGACCGCCACGCAAAGGTACGGTATGAAGCTCGTGGAGGAAACCATGAATCGATAAACCGCCAAGCGTCGAAGGAAAGGTCAAAGGGTGCCACGCCGCAAAGGGTATAGCTGATTCATGATACTCGACCAAGGAGGGTGTGAGGAATTGCACGGGGCGATAATCACGTGCTTACCAGATATTCGAGTGATGGTGAGGTTCTGCCTGGTGCCTTTTGGAGATCTTGGCAGGATTTGCAATGTCGATTTTAGGCAAAAGAAAACCACCCCCCACGTTACGAAAATGAACCCACCTAAAACAGGTGGGTGCCCTCATCGACTGTTCCAGCGTCCTTAACAACGAAGGATACCTGTACTAGGTACGACTGTGTGGGCTCCCTAAATAAACGCGACGGTTCACCCAGTTGCTCCGCGGGGGGCGGAATACCTACATCATAAAGCGGCACTTTGTGGATTCCAGTCTTGACATTACAAAAATCGTGTCGGACGATTACGGCGCCTTGGGCTTGAGCCGTCTGCGCGGTTGGCCCTTTTGCGTTTGAGCTGCTGAATCGTTGTTTTGGAGCATGTTTTTATGCCGACGTCGTTGACCGAACTTTTTTCGCCCGCCTGCCATTTGTGTCCGCGCCGTTGCGGTGCGGCGCGCGATGAGGGTGCGCGCGGCGTGTGTGGTGCCAACGACACGCTCAAGGTGGCCCGCGCGGCGCTTCATATGTGGGAGGAGCCGCCTATCTCGGGTGAGGCCGGTTCGGGCACGATTTTCTTTAGCGGTTGCTCGCTCAAATGCGTCTATTGCCAGAACCACGAGATCTCTACGCGCAATTTTGGGCTTGAGATTTCGCCCGAGCGCCTGGTCGAGATTATGTTGGAGCTGCAGGACCAGGGTGCGAACAACATTAACCTGGTGACGGCGACACACTACGCGCACCTGCTGCCGGCTTCGATTTCCGCGGCACGGGCACGCGGACTGGTCATCCCGATCGTCTACAACACGAGCGGTTATGAGCGCGCGAGTGCCGTGGCGGCGCTCGGCGATCTGGTCGACGTGTGGCTTACCGACTTTAAATATGCCGATGCGGGGCTTGCACAGTCGCTCTCCCACATTAAGGACTACCCGCGTGTGGCCGTGTCGGGCCTGGCGCAAATGGCGCGCGAGATTGAGCGCCGCGGGGGAGAGCTGGTGGACGATGACGGGCTCATGAAGCGCGGCATGATCGTGCGTCACCTGGTGCTGCCGGGGCATGCGGACGATTCGTGTCGCGTGTTGGACCTGGTGTGGCAGACGGTGGGCGATGTGCCGATCTCGGTCATGAACCAGTACACGCCCAATGCGCTCATGCGCGAGCGGGGCGGCGACCTGGCACGAGCCGTGACGCGCGATGAGTACGAGCAGGTGCTCGACCATGCCGACGACCTGGGCTTTACAACGATGTTCTGGCAAGAGGGCGGCGCGGTAGACGAGAGCTTTACCCCGGCCTTCGACACCACCGGCGTCCTCACCAGCGCAAAGTAGCGCGTTCGCCGATGATTTTTCTGGGACGGGGATTAAAAAATCATTCGGTTCACAATGATTTTTTAATCCCCGTCCCAGAAAAATCATCGGGAGGATCGCTTGCTCGAAAGGTAGTCAAAATATCCCCGTCCCAAAAAGACTGGGTATTGGGCGTTGACAGTTGGCGAGCCGTAGGTAAAATAACAACTTGTCCTGGGGACGTAGCTCAGTTGGGAGAGCGCTGCCGTCGCATGGCAGAGGCCGAGGGTTCGACTCCCTTCGTCTCCACCCTTGGATTTGATAAGCCGCTGACATTGTGTCGGCGGCTTTTTTTAAAAAGAAAGGGCGGTACTATGGCCGAGCTTGAGTCCCAACCATTGTCCGACGAGGAGCGCGCCGAGTTGGAAGAGCTCCGCGCCGAGAAGGCCCGCCGCGAGGCTCAGGAAGAGGCTCGTCGCGAGCGTGAGGAGCTGGCTGCCCTGCGTGCCGAGCGCGCAAAGGCCGAGGAAGCCGCCACGAGGGCCGCATCCGAGCGCAAGCCCGCGCCCAAGCCCGCCACTGCGAAGCCTGCGCCTGCCACACCCAAACCTCAACCTAAAAAGGTGGCTCATCCCAAGCCCGCCGAGCCCAAGCCGAGCCGTGACGAGATGACCTTTGCCCAGCGCATGGTCACCTCCAAGGAGCCTACGGGTGAGAATGAGATCCCCGGCATGGCTCCGGCTCAAAAAATCATCATTGTGCTCGCCCTCATCGCGTTTATCGTCTTTATGGTCTACACGATCACGGGCAGCATGGGCCTGCACTAACCTGTTCGCGCTGGGCTCCATGCCCGCACGTCCGCCTCGTCCAACCCTCAACCTCTGCACAACGCATCCGAAAGGTCGCCCCATGGCTTTGACCGACATCTCGCATCCCACCGACATCGCAATGCTCACCGATCTGTACGAGCTCACTATGGCCCAGGGCCTGTGGGAGAGCGGCAAGGCCAATGAGCAGGGTTGTTTTACCGCGTTTTACCGCGACCATCCCTTTGGTAGCGCCTACGCCGTCATGTGCGGCACCGCCGAGCTGCCTGAGCTGGTCGAGAACCTGCGCTTTACGCCCGAGGATATCGACTACCTCGCCTCGCTCCAGGCCCCGGCCGGCGGCGCGATGTTCAAGCCTGGATTCCTCGACTACCTGCGCGATTTTCGTGCGCATGTAAATATCGATGCCGTCCCTGAGGGCGAGCTCGTCTTTCCGCGCGAGCCCATGGTGCGCGTCACCGGCCCCGCGCTGGAGTGCCAGCTGCTCGAGACGGCGCTGCTCAACATCGTCGGCTTCCAGACACTTGTCGCCACCAAGACGGCGCGCGTGGTGTTGGCGGCGGACGGTCGTCCCGTGGCCGAGTTTGGTCTGCGCCGCGCCCAGGGTCCCGATGGCGGCCTGGCCGTCGCGCGCGCGAGCTACGTTGCCGGCTGTTCCTCTACGTCCAATGTGCTCGCCGGCCGCCGCTATGGTATTCCCGTCTTTGGCACGCATGCGCACAGCTGGGTGATGAGCTTCGATTCCGAGCTCGAGGCCTTCCGTGCCTTTGCCAAGTCGAGCCCCAAGAACTGTACGCTGCTCATCGACACCTACGATGTGCGCGAGGGCTGCGAGCATGCCATAACGGTCGCCAAGGAGATGGAGGCGGTGGGCGAGCGTCTGTCGGCCATTCGCATCGACTCGGGCGACCTCGCCAAGCTCTCCAAGTATGTTCGCGGCCGTTTTGATGCCGAGGGCTTGCCCTATGTAGGGATCTCGGTTTCCAACGATCTGGACGAGTACACGATTCAGTCGCTGCTCGACCAGGGCGCGCCCATCGATAGCTTTGGCGTGGGTACCAAGCTCGCGACCTGCTACGACCAGCCGGCGCTGGGCGGTGTGTATAAGCTTTCTGCCCGCCGTGCGAGCGAGGCGGACCCGTGGACGCCGGTGGTTAAGCTCTCCGAGCAGCCCTACAAGCGCACGATCCCGGGCGTGCAGCGCGTGCGCCGCTATTACGACGGCTTTGGCGGCCCGATCTGCGACATGATCTATGACGAGGACCATCTGGCGGGGGAGGGCGCCGCGCGCGGCAATACCCTCGTGGCCGTGAACGATGCTGCTCTGGTGACCGATGTGTCCGAGCTCGAGTATCGCGAGCTGCTGGCGCCGATCGTGCGCGATGGCGGCGCCGTTGCCCCGCGCGAGAGCATTGAGGACGCACGCGAGCGTTGCACCTGGGCACTGGACCATCTTGATCCGGTCTACAAGCGCTTTCTGTACCCGCAGACCTATGTGGTGGGCATGGAGCAGGGCCTGGCACAGGTGCGCGACGAGCTTGTGCGCAAGAACATGGCCGCGGCTTCTGCCTTTCCCTGGGCAAAATGATTCGAAGGGGACGGAGGAAAACGGATCATTTTCTCGCCGCCTGCTCAACATTCGATTGGTTTGACGTATGACGACTTCTTATAAAACGATGGTGGTAAAGATCGGTTCGTCCACGGTTGTGGGCGCCGACGGCAAGGTCAACCGCGCCTTTATCGGCGGGCTTGCCGATCAGGCCGCGGCCCTGCGCAAGCTCGGCTGGCGCCTGGTCGTGGTGAGCTCGGGCGCTATCGCCTGTGGCTATCCCGTGCTGGGCTTCGACCGCAAGCCGGTCGGCGACCTGCCGAGCCTACAGGCCTGCGCCTCGGCCGGTCAGTGCATCATCTCGTCGGCCTACGACGAGGAGTTCCATGCACGGGATCTGCTCACCTCACTCGTGCTGCTCACGCGCCACGATACGGCCCGCCGCACGTCCTACCTGCACGCGCGCGACGCCCTGCTGCGCCTGGTGGAGCTTGGCGTGGTGCCGGTCGTCAACGAGAACGATACCGTTACCGTCGATGAGATCAAGTTTGGCGACAACGACACGCTGGCGGCGCTTGTGAGCTGTCTGGTTTCTGCCGATCTGTGCGTGACGCTCTCGGACATCGATGGCCTCTATACCGCCAATCCGCATGAGGACCCAACGGCCGAGTTTGTCCCGGTCGTGCATAAGATCGATGCCAAGATTATCGCCTCGGCGGGTGATTCTTCTACATCGGTGGGCACGGGCGGCATGATTACCAAGATTCGCGCGAGCCGCATTCTGATGACGGCGGGCATTCAGAGCGTGATCTGCTCGGGCGAGGAGCCCGATGCTCTCGTGCGCCTCGCCCGCGGCGAGAGCGTGGGCACGCTGTTCGATCCGCCGGCGGAGCGCCTGGACATTGCGCCCCGCAAGCTGTGGATCGCGCTGGGCGACAAGGCGCATGGCTCGGTGACGGTCGATGACGGCGCCGCGAAGGCGCTGGTCAGCCGCGGTTCTTCCTTGCTTGCGGTGGGTATTCGCGAGGTCGATGGTGCGTTTGCCGAGGGCGATGTGCTTGACGTTTGTGACCCGAGCGGTATGGTCGTCGCCCGCGGTATCGCCGAGGCCGATTCGGACGTGCTGGAGCTTGCGGCCGGACGTCGCCAGGACCAGATTGCCGGCAACCGCCTGCTGGCAGATTTGGCCGAGAAGCCCGCGATCCATCGAGATAACTTGATCGTATTTGCTTAACGCTTCGACGCCGTGCGCTTTCGATCTGCAACTTGCATGGGGCAAAATCATCAGGGCAATTGTGTCCTGTTGCAGACATGTCTGGACTGGCTGCCACAAAATGGGCCCATTTACTACGTTTTATGGGCTATCGGTAACCACACCAAGAATTGCAAAAAGAAAACCGCAGGTAGAACGCCTGCGGTTTTCTCTATTTGTGGTATGTGGTTTGGCCATACGGATAAAACGTAGTAGATGGGCCGTTTTCGTGGCGAAGGGCGTCATCCGACGCTCGGGTATTCGGCACCTGGGGACGTTCCTTTTGTGCCGGCAGTTGGGGACACTCCTTTGCTAGAAGATTCGGCGCAGGTCTCCGCGGTTGAGGGCTTCGTCGAAGAGGTGCTTGAACACCGCGCTGCCGTGCAGGCCATCGTGCTCAAACTCGTTGGTCACCCAGGCATGCGAGTTGCCAATGCGGCTGAGCGTATCGAGCTGCAGGCCCGAATCCACGTACATGTCGTCGAAGTACACCGCAGCCTGGAGTGGTACTTCGTTGCAGGCCAGGCGCTGCGGGTCGTAGATCTTGTCCCAGCTGGTGTCCTCCATCAGCAGATCCATGGCGGGCTTGAAGGGCTTGAGCTCGGGCATCTGCTCAAACATCCACGGGAACATGGCCTCGCCGGTAAACATGAGCGGGCGCGCGAGGGTGTCGAACTCGGCGCGGTGTGCCTTTTCCTCTGCCGCGGCCCAGCGAATGGGCATGGTGTCGCCATCGGCGTAGATAAACTCCTGCAGCGTCCAGTACAGCGGATTCGTGCGTGTGTTGGTGCGTTCGAAGACGCGCATCAAAAAGCCGTCGGATACCGAGGAGCCGCAGCTCAGCGTGCCGTCGCCATCAACAAACGCGTGGTCGATAATCCAGTGCATGCGCTCAAAGCTCGGCTTCATGCCAAAGTCGCTGCCCATGAGCTGCAGGCGCTCGACCGTCATCGGCGAGCCGTCGGGCAGCACGGGCTTTTGCTCCTCGATCGCATCTGCGAGGGCCGCCACGCGCTCGACGTCGGCGGGGTAGCGGTCGTAATACTGCTGGGTCTTGGCCGCCATGCGCGGGAAGGTGTGTGCGTAGACCTCGCTGGCGCTCGCCGGCACGTGTGGAATGCCGCCGCAGGTAAAGCTTGCCACCACGCCCTCGGGGAAGAGCGACAGATAGCTCAGCGTCAAAAAGCCGCCGTAGCTCTGCCCGAGTGTGACCCAGGGCTTGCCGCCAAAGCCCACCAGGCGCAGGTACTCAAAATCGCGCACGATGGAGCTGGCGAGGTGACGCTTGAGAAAGTCTGCCTGCGAGCGCGCGGCATCGGCTCCTGCTGCCTCGGCGCGATCGCCCAGAGCCGCGATCGTACGCCCGTCTACGCAGCTGCTGCGCCCGGTACCGCGCTGGTCGGGCAGGACGACGCGGAAGTGCTTGACGGCCTCCTCGATCCAGCCATCGCTTGTGGGCGACAGCGGACGCGGGCTTTCGCCGCCGGGGCCGCCCTGCAAAAAGAGGAGGAGCGGCAAGTCGTCGTTAATGCGGTCGGGCGCGCAAATCACGCGGTAGAAGAGCTTGATGCTCTCGGGCGCACCGGCGATGGGCGCCGGCATGGCGCCGCGGCGCATGGTGCTGCCGACGGCCAAAAGCATGGGCTCCAGGCCGCGCCAGTCGAGGGGGACGTCGATGCTGTGGTCCTCGACATACAGGCCGGGGACGTGGTACGAAGTGATGAGCGCCATGTGATGCTTCCATTCGTTGCGGTGTTTCGGGTTGACCAATTCTACCGCCGTCTGCGAGGATGCGTGCAAATCGGCTACCATGGTTGGCAAACATCTAAGAGAAAGGGCCGTTCATGTCGGTCGATATAGCCACCTACGTTCACGATCTTGCCGTTGAGGCCAAGGCCGCTTCGGGCGCGCTTGCCACGGCGAGCGATGTCCAGCGCCAGGAGGCCGTGCGCGCCATGGCTGCGGCGCTGCGCGATGGCACCGATTCCATCATTGCCGCTAACGAGCTCGATATGTCCGCTGCGCGCGATGCGGGCACCTCCGCGGGGCTCCTCGACCGCCTGCTACTGACGCCCGAGCGTGTCGAGGGCATGGCCGCCGGTTTGGAGAAGCTCGCCGAGCTGCCCGACCCCGTCGGCCGCGTGCTCGACCACCGCGTGCTTGCAAGCGGTGTGGACCTGACCCGCGTGAGCGTACCGTTGGGCCTGGTCGCCATGGTGTATGAGGCACGTCCCAACGTGACGGCCGATGCCGCGGGCATCTGCATTCGCACCGGTAACGCCTGCATTCTGCGCGGCGGCTCGCTGGCCTATCACTCGTGCGCCATGATTACCGAGCTACTGGCCGATGCCCTCGAGGCGCAGGGCTTCCCGCGCGAGGCCGTCTCGATGATCGAGTCTACCGACCGCGAGGCCACCGGCGAGCTCATGAAGCTTCGCGGCATCGTCGATGTGCTCATTCCGCGTGGCGGTGCGGGCCTGATCCAGCGCTGCGTGCGCGAGTCGCTTGTGCCTGTGATCGAGACGGGTACAGGCAACTGCCACATCTACGTGCATGAATCCGCCGACTTCGATAAAGCGCTCAACATTATCGTCAATGCCAAGACGCAGCGCGTGGGCGTGTGCAATGCCGCCGAGTCGCTGCTGGTCGACCGCGCCGTGGCAGATTCGTTTTTGCCGGCGGCCGTGGCCGTGCTGCACGACCACGGTGTGCTGATTCACGGTGACGAGGCCACGTGTGCCGCATGCGCCGATGCCGGTCTTGCCGAGGGCGACGACTACGCGGCCGCGACCGAGGAGGACTGGGGCCGCGAGTATCTGGCGCTCGAGATGAGCGTGAAGGTCGTGGCGAACGAGGACGAGGCCATCGCGCACATCAACCGCTACGGCACCATGCATTCCGAGGCCATCATCGCCGAGGACGCGGACGCCTGCGAGCGATTCCTTGACGCAATCGATGCCTCGGCCGTGTACGCCAACGCCAGCACGCGCTTCACCGACGGCGGCGAGTTTGGTCTGGGCGCCGAGATCGGCATCTCGACCCAAAAGCTCCATGCCCGCGGCCCCTTTGCCGCCGAGGCCCTCACCACCTACAAATACAAGCTCCGCGGCACCGGCCAGGTTCGCCCCTAAACCTACCAAAAAGGGGCAGGTTTATTTTGGCAGGTTTTATCTGCGGTTTTGCCGGGCGACGCGTTCGCCCGGCTTTTTCCTCCGCATGCTTTTTCTGCCTTTCGGCTTGAGCCGCGGCGATATACGATAATGACACCGTGTCCTAGCACCGACTCACCTGGAGGTATCGACCATGTCCCAGACGCTTTCCGCCGGAATCACCCGTGACCGTGCGTTCGAATTGCTCAACGAGCACAACAAGGACCCGTTCCACATCACCCACGGCGAAACGGTCGAGGGCACCATGCGCTACTTTGCGCGCGAGTTTGACCCCGAGAACGAGGAGTTTTGGGGCATCGTCGGTCTGCTGCACGACCTGGATTGGGAAGAGCATGAGGACGACCCCGTGAACCACACCATCTATGCGGCCGAGATCCTCGAGGGCGAGGGCGCATCGCCCGAGCTCATTCGCGCCATCCAGACGCATACCTCGGACTTCAACACCTCGCTGCCCAAGCCCGAGCTGCAGATGGAAAAGATCCTTTTTGCCTGCGATGAGCTCACCGGCCTGATCGGCGCCGCCGTCATCATGCGCCCGAGCAAGAGCGTCATGGACTTTACGACCAAGTCGCTCAAGAAAAAGTTCAAGGACAAGTGCTTTGCCGCCGGCTGCTCACGCGACGTGATTTCGCAGGGCGCCGAGATGCTGGGTTGGGAGCTTCCCGAGCTTTTCGACCGCACCATCGCGGCCATGCAGTCCTTCGCGCCCGACCGCGACACCTTCCAGGCCTAACCTGCCAAAAAGGGACAGGTTTATTTTGGTAGGTTTTATCTGGGAAAACGCTTCCGTTGGACGTTATTCAGCGGAAGCGTTTTCTGTTTGACATGGTGACGTTGGCGAATGGCGGCGCCTCGCGGCAGGCAGCTGCGCTTCGCCGTATCCGTAACTCGGCAAACGCGACGGCGCACTTTCCATGAGCTGAAGGTATGAGCGAGGTGTTGGGAATAAAACACCGACAACGCTGCCGGTAACATGCGGCCGTGACCTGGCACTCATTGGATACTCGCGATGGCTGGCGTTGGTTGCGTCGATCTGGACGGCCCTCGCGTGATGTCATCGCAAATGGGCTTCACGCATTTCTACGGCGACAGAAAAACGGCCGGGCGCTCAAAACAAAACGGAGCACCCGGCCGTTTACTAATTGTTTGTTGACGCTTGGCCAGATAAAACCTGCCAAAATAAACCTGTCCCTTTTTTGGCAGGTTAGTTGAGGGCGGCTTGGGCTAGACGGGCTTCGGCGGCCTCTTCGGTGACGCCCAGGGCCACGGCGAACTCCTCGATGGAGCGGCGCTTGGCTTCCTTGAGTACGCGCATGTAGTAGGAGCTGGGCTTTTTATCTGCTTCCTCGGCCTGGCGAATACGGTGCATCATGGTTTTTGCCACACGAACCGTCTCGGGCGCGCCCAGCTTGAGCTGCTGCTTAAAGTGCGTCTCCTCGAGCGAGCTATTGCGCTCGGTAAAGGTGTCGCACTCCAGCTCATCGTAGTGGCTCAGCAGGTGCTCTGCATCTTGCTGGGAGATAGCGGCATGCAGACGGTCGGCCTGCGCCACGGGGTACATGAGAATCGTCTGCGCATGTCCCTGCTTGGTCTCGAGCAATAACATGGGCTGCGGCGTGTCGTCCCTAAAGCCGACGACGGTGCAGACTCCCTGACCCGGATGAATGACGTGTTGACCGATTGAGAACATGCTACCTCCAACTTATACGAATTTACGTATGTTAAGAATACCACGCTGACGTGCGCAAACCATCACTTTATGCAGGAAAAGCACACAACTCCGATAGGTTAGAGTATTCGATATATAGAACGGCTTATTCATACGTTTATGCATTTCTAGAACGTGTATAAACAGCAGGCAAACCGCCAACTTTGTACCGCCGCGCAAGAGCGGTAGTCATTTTTGTGCATATGCAATATCTATTAGCTTTACCCTGCGACAGTAGTTACCGCTTGTGATAGAGTGCTACAAACTCTGGCTTTTGCCCTACGAGTGACCAAGAGCTCGGGGGCTTTAACACAAGGAGGATCTATGCCCGAGAAGATTGAAGAGCTGGTACGCGCTGCGCTTGCTGCGGCCCAGGAGGCCGGCGACCTTTCCGCATTTGAACTTGACGATTGCGCTATCGAGCGACCGGCTGATACTTCTCATGGCGAGTGGACCTCCACCATGGCCCTGAAGTCCGCCAAGCTGGCTCACTGCGCCCCGCGCAAGATCGCCGAGGCCGTCGTTGCCCATATGCCCGAGGACCCCGCGATCGAGAAGGTCGAGATCGCCGGTCCTGGCTTCATCAACTTCTACCTCTCCGTCGCCGTCAAGAACGCCATCTTTGGCGAGGCCCGCGAGAAGGGTATGGACTTCGCTAAGTCCAACGTCGGTGGCGGCCTGAAGACCCAGGTCGAGTTCGTCTCCGCCAACCCCGTCGGCCCCATGCACATCGGTCATGGTCGCTGGGCCGCTCTGGGCGACTCCCTTTGTCGTGTGATGGACCACGCCGGTTACGACATCCAGCGTGAGTTCTACATCAACGACCACGGCTCTCAGATGAACACCTTCGGTAACTCCATCAGCACGCGCTATATGCAGCTTGCCGACATCATCGCCAAGCAGGGCGTGGATATCGACGAGGCTCACAAGCTTCTGATCGCCGACCGCGACGCCTTTGTTGCCGACGAGAGCGACGAGCATCCCGAGACCCATCCGTATCAGGACAACTTTGCCGAGACTCTGGGCAAGGACTCCTACGGCGGCGACTACATCATCGACGAGGCTGCCGAGTTCTGGCGCACCGACGGCGATAAGTGGGTCAACGCCGATCCGCAGGAGCGCATGGAGAGCTTCCGCGAGCGCGGCTACGTAAAGATGGTCGACAACATGCGCGACCTTTGCCACGCCGTTAACTGCGACTTTGATCGTTGGTTCTCCGAGCGCTCTCTGTACGTGAAGGACACCGAGGGCGAGACCGCCGGCACCTCCGCCGTCGACCGCGCTTTTGAGAAGCTCGACAAGATGGGCTATCTCTACACCAAGGACGGCGCCCTGTGGTTCCGCTCCACCGACCTAGGCGACGACAAGGACCGCGTCCTGATCAAGTCCGATGGCGAGTACACCTACTTCGCCTCCGACGTTGCCTATCACTGGGATAAGTTCCAGCGCGTCGACCACGTCATCGACATCTGGGGCGCCGACCACCACGGCTACATCGAGCGCGTCCGCTGCGTCTGCGACGCTCTTGGCTATCCCGGCAAGTTTGAGGTTCTGCTGGGCCAGCTCGTCAACCTGCTGCGCAACGGCAAGCCCGTCCGTATGTCCAAGCGCAAGGGCACCATGGTGACCCTGCAGGAACTCGTCGACGAGGTCGGCTCTGACGCCGCCCGCTACACGCTCATCTCCAAGAGCTCCAACCAGATGGTCGACTTCGACATTGAGGCCGTCAAGAAGCGCGACAACTCCAACCCGGTGTACTACGTGCAGTACGCTCACGCTCGCGTGTGCTCCATCCTGCGTCGTGCCGCAGACGTTACCGCCGAGCAGGCCGCCGAGATGGGCATGAAGGCCGTCGCCGAGAAGGCTATTGGCGAGAACGTCGATTACTCGCTGTTGACCGACCCGACCGAGCTTGCCCTTTCGCGTAAGCTCAACGAGCTCACCGACCTCATCGGTAGCTGCGCTCGCGATCGCGCCCCGTTCCGCCTGACGCACTTTGCCGAGGAGCTCGCTGGCGACTTCCACAGCTTCTACGCCGCCTGCCAGGTCCTTCCGAGCGAGGGCCGTCCCGTCGACCCTGAGCTCTCGCGCGCCCGTTTGGCCGCCTGCGACGCCGTCCGTGTGACGCTCGCCCTGGTGCTTACCCTCGTTGGCGTTTCTGCCCCCGAGCAGATGTAAGCGCTGGTCGTTTGACTGCGTTGGTTTGGTTTAACTGAGCCTCGAAAGCCCGATCTCCCATGCGGAGGTCGGGCTTTTTGCGTTTAGCGAGACAATTTGGCTTGCTGGAAAATGCTACCAAATCGCAACTATACCGGTTTACTACGATGAATCGAGGGATTCCAATCACACGGGCTTTTCACCGAAAAGTGCAAGCCATCTAGCTGGGGTTTTATTTTTTCGGTTTTTGGCGTGGTCGTGGTTGAGCGATTCATCGTAGTAAACAGCCATAGTTTTGAAAATGACCCTAGGGGACGGAGGAAAACGGATCATTTTTGTCCCGTGGAGGAGCGGTGGGATACCTTCTGCCAAGAATCGGGGGCATCTACTACGTTTAAGTGCGTACCCCGAACCACGCCGAAAATCGCAATATTAAAACCGCAGGTAGCAGGTCTGCGACTTTCGAAAATAGTGAGTATGGTCAGGGGTGCGGGGGCAAACGTAGTAGATGGGCGCGATTCGTGGCACATCGATCTTGGGGCCGATGCCCTTGTCCCTTAGCTGTTCCGTTTTCTCGATGCTTGAGGCTTGATCTGCCTTCTTCTTATGAGTTGCGGTGGAATGGTTCCTGCTTGAGAGGTGCCGGCCGGGATTTGGGAACTATTTCACCGCAGCTTATGATGTGGCGATGGTGTACGCCGGAACTTTGTAAAGAGCATCCCTTTTGACTAGTCGTTTAAGAACGTCCCCGATGACTAAGTTGCAGGTGGTTGCGGTTGTGTTACACTAACGCTGCGTATATAACGCAATCATCTCTATACAGATCAATGATGTCCGTCGGTATTTGACGGAGCTAGACTGTTTAGCCGCCCTGAAGGTTTATGCAGGGAGCATGTGATCACAGGGCTTGAAAAGAAAGTTGAGCAAACACTGTGTCTGATCAACAACAAGAAAACGAAATAACGACGACGCAAACGGCTCCCGCTGCACCGGTTACGTCGGACCAGGCCGTGCTTTCCGCGCCGGCGCAGGTCTCGGCTCCCGAGGCGCTTAAGGCCGCCGCGCCCACCACGCCCGTTGCTAGCGAGGAGGCTGCTCCCGCTAAGCCTAAGCGCACGCGTCGTTTGGCCAAGCCTGCTGCGGACGGCGAGGATGCCGAAAAGCCCAAGCGTCGTACGACGCGCACCACGCGCGCGAAGCGCCCCGTTGCCACCGATGCTTCGGCCCCCATTTCCGATGAGGTCGCGCAGGCCCGTGCACTGGCGCAGATTAGCGAGGCCCAGGTTGTGCGTGCCCGCCGTCGCGCTGCCGAGCGCGAGGCCGCGGCATTGACTGAGCTCGCTGCGCCGGTCACCCCCGAGGCTCCTGCTGCCGAACAGTCGGCCGAGAAGACGGCACCGCGCACGCGTCGCCGTGCGGCAGCCAAGACGCAGCAGCCCGTCGAGCAGCTGACTCCTGAGGTCGCTGAAGCTCCGGCTCGTTCTGCGGCAGGGGAGGGCGCTTCCTCCGCTGAGCCCGTCGTGCACGCTGAGGTCAACGAGGTTCCCGTCGTTGATCCGGCTCTGCGCCCGCATCGTCGTGGCCGCAAGCCCAAGGCGTATGTTGAGGCCGAGAAAGCCGCTGCCGCAGCAGCTGCTGCCCAGGGCGCAGCGGTGACGGCCGAGCCTACGGCCACGGCCGA